>JADKIZ010000001.1 GCA_016722445.1 Flavobacteriales bacterium
AAGAATGGCCTTCATAAAACTCCAGACGACTTCCCATTTTGATGCTGACACAATCCTTTGATTGAGCTCGATCACTTCAACATTGGATGGCAGTTCAAATGTCGGCTTATCCCCTTTTCCAAAATGATCGTGCGGATAGATATAAATGTGCTCAAAGTGTTTCGACAACACAGCCAGTTCATGTGCCACATACTGTTCCCTGTGATGAAACGGGAATTGTTTGGTCAGTAAAATCAGATTTGAAGGTTGCAACATGGCAGTCGCCAAAGCTAACCCGCCGGAAATAGATTTTGGAATTCGTCTTATAAAATTTGAAAAACTGCAACCCGTATTTCATCCGATTGACCGCACAGTAATTGGTTGTTAGGATGAAATGACCTTGGAGTTTCAGAGCTTTCACACCCAAAAATCGCTTTCCACATCAAACCCGTAAAAACATGACCTCAGCTATGTGTAAAAACCATAAATCCAATGCAGATTTGCAGCGGTAATTTTGCCAAAAGGCAATTCATACTACTTCTATGTCAAAAATTGAAATGAAAGTTCCCTCACCGGGAGAAAGCATCAGTGAAGTCATCATCGCCAATTGGTTGGTGAAAGACGGTGATTACGTTGAAAACGGACAAGTGATCGCGGAAATCGACAGTGATAAAGCAACACTTGAGCTTGCAGCAGAAGCGAGTGGAACCATTTCAATCAAGGCAGCAGCAGGTGATACTGTTGCGGTGGGTGCCATTGCGGCAGTCATCGACACCTCGGCTGCAAAACCAGAAGGGGCAGCAGCACCTGCGAAAGTTGCAGAGAAAAAAGAGGAGAAAAAGGTAGAACCAGTCAAAGCAGAAGCAGCTCCGAATCCGATGCCAGTAGCTGCGAAAGCAGGATATGCAGCAGGTACGCCATCTGTTTCAGCAGCAAAAATCATGGCTGAAAACAACATCTCTTCGGCGCAAGTCAACGGCACCGGTCCGGGTGGACGCATTACCAAAGGCGATGTTTTGAGTGCCATGGCGGCTTCCCTACAGAATCGGTAAGTCGTCATTCAGGAGCCCGCACAGAACGTCGCGAAAAAATGACCAATCTGCGCAAGAAAATTTCGGAAAGACTGGTCAGTGTCAAAAACAACACGGCCATGCTCACGACATTCAATGAAGTGAACATGAAGCCGATCATGGATTTGCGTACGAAATACAAAGATGTTTTCAAGGAAAAACACGGGGTGGGCTTAGGTTTTATGTCATTCTTCACAAAGGCATGTAGCGAAGCTCTTTTTGCATTTCCTGCAGTGAATGCGCGCATAGAAGGTGGCGAAATCGTTTACCACGACTACACCGATATCGGCATCGCTGTTTCAAGTCCGAAAGGCTTGATGGTACCGATTGTACGCAATGTGGAAATGATGGGATTGGCCGATATTGAAAGCAACATTGGCAGTTTGGCCAAAAAAGTACGCGATGGAAAAATCACTGTAGATGAGATGCAAGGCGGCACGTTCACCATTACCAATGGTGGCGTATTTGGATCCATGCTTTCTACACCGATCATCAATCCTCCGCAAAGTGCTATTCTGGGTATGCACAACATCGTGGAGCGTCCGGTAGCAGAAAATGGTCAGGTTGTCATACGCCCAATCATGTATGTGGCTTTGAGCTACGACCACCGCATCATCGATGGTCGCGAAAGTGTGAGTTTCTTGGTGAAAGTGAAAGACATGTTGGAGAATCCTGAGCGCATGCTATTCAGTGGTAAAACTGCAGAAGAAGTCTTGTTGGGGTTGTAATTCATCGACCTCTTTCTTTTCACTCTTTGAATCTGAAGCATTCTTAAATGCTTAAACCCCTTACAGACAAGGGTTTCGGATGACTGCTTACACAAACTTCCTTTTGGTTGTTTTTTGTGGTTGAAAAAATTACAGTTTACAGTGTGGAATAGGGTTCATGACTCTAATTTTACCCCGATTTCATAAAATCATTGTGACCTGTATGGAAACCGCACCAACTCTATTTTCCCAGTATTTTCCGATCGTCCTGATGGCTGTAGTGGCTATTGGGTTCGTCGTGACGACGATGGTTCTCACGCATGCCTTTGGTCCAAAACGCCCGACCAAGGTGAAGGATGACACATTCGAGTGCGGTATTGAGGTCAAGGGCAATGCCCGTTCTCCCTTTTCCGTGAAGTATTTTCTTGTTGCAATCCTGTTTGTATTGTTCGATGTCGAGGTAATTTTTATGTATCCCTGGGCAGTGAACTTTCGCGAATTGGGTGTGTTTGGTCTGATAGAAATGTTCTCTTTCATGGGACTCATGATTGTCGGACTGATATACATCATCCGCCGCGGGGCATTGAAGTGGGATTGATAACAGAACATCAACTGATTTTTGCCGTTTTTAAAAAAATGAGTACAACCGTAGATATTCGTCCGGAGCATCAGCCACCGGGCATCGAAGGACCGGGATTTATGGCCACCAGCCTCGATAAGGTCGTTGGTCTTGCCCGCGCCAACTCACTCTGGCCATTGCCTTTCGCGACATCATGTTGTGGTATTGAGTTCATGGCTACCATGGCCTCTCACTACGATCTTTCGCGTTTCGGCATGGAGCGTTTGAGTTTCTCACCGCGCCAAGCCGATTTGCTGATGGTGATGGGAACCATTTCCAAAAAAATGGGGCCGATTCTTCGTCAGGTATACGAACAAATGGCAGAACCAAAATGGGTCCTGAGTATGGGTGCTTGTGCAAGCAGCGGAGGAATATTCGACACTTACTCTGTATTGCAAGGAATAGACAGAATCATTCCGGTGGATGTGTACATCCCTGGCTGTCCCCCACGTCCCGAGCAGGTTCTCGATGGAATTCTCAAAATTCAGGAGTTGGCCAAAAATGAAGGTCGCAGCAGAAGAACATCTCCAGAATACAAAGCAATGCTTCAGAAATACGGATTGGAATAACCGGTACAATATGCATCACGAAATACATCCCAATGCTTCAGCAGCCGCAACAGAACTGCATGACGCAGTAAAAGAAGCCTTGACGAAAGCCATCGGTGAGGGTCTTGTTCGTTCGCAGATCGACTATGACATGCCGGTTTTTATTTTGGATAAAAACAAAGTGCATGATGGTCTATCCTTTCTGAAAAACGACCCATCCATGAAATTTGGATTTCTCACCACCATGTGCGGAATTCATTTTCCAGATAACAAGGGTGAAGAATTTGCGCTGATGTATCAGTTGCACAGTCTCGAAAAGAACCACCGCATTCGCATCAAAACGTTTATGAGTGAAAAAGATTTGGTGATGCCAACCATCACTGATATCTGGCTCGCTGCCGATTGGATGGAACGCGAAACTTTCGATTTCTATGGATTCAAATTCGCAGGTCATCCTGATTTGCGCAGAATTCTGAACATGGATGAAATGAATTACCATCCACTCAGAAAAGAATACGCACTGGAAGATGCCAGTCGCGATGATAAACAAGACAAATATTTCGGACGATAACATGAGAGGTACATCAGGAAATATCGGACAGACCTTCGGCACAGCGACAGAGGTGACAGATCAGAAGGATTATTCCATCCTCAATCTGGGTCCGACACACCCTGCGACACACGGAATCTTCCAGAATGTGTTGACGATGGATGGAGAGGTCATTGTGAAAGCAGTACCTACCATCGGCTACATTCACAGGGCATTCGAAAAATTGGCAGAACGCCGGCCATACAATCAAATCACTCCCATCACAGATCGATTGAATTATTGTTCATCACCGATCAACAATATGGGATGGCATATGACGGTAGAAAAGTTGATTGGCTGCGATGTGCCAAAACGTGCACAATACCTGCGCGTCATCATCATGGAGTTATCGCGTATTGCCGACCACATTGTTTGTGATACGGTGATCGCAGTGGATACAGGAGCCATGACAGGCTTCCTCTATCTTTTTCAATGGAGAGAAAAAATCTACGAAATTTTTGAAGAAATCTGCGGTGCACGATTGACCATCAACATTGGTCGAATCGGCGGAATGGAGCGCGATTTTAATGATAAGGCTTGGGATAAACTTCGTGCATTCATGAAAGAATTTCCAAAAGCACTTCATGAATTCGATAAGCTTGTAACACGCAACAGAATATTTGTCGACAGAACGGTGAATGCCGGACCAATCACCGCTGAGCGTGCTTTGGAATTTAGTTTCACTGGACCAAATCTTCGTGCAGCGGGTGTTGATTATGATGTACGCGTTGCTACACCATACTCATCTTATCAGGATTTCGAATTTGATATTCCTGTAGGAACCAAGGGTGATACATACGACCGTTATATGGTGCGTATGGAAGAAATGTGGCAGAGCATGCGCATCATCGAACAAGCGATCAAGAATATTCCCGATGGAAAAATCCATGCGGATGTTCCCGAATTTTATCTACCAGATAAAGAAGATGTGTACAGCAAAATGGAAGCGCTCATCTATCACTTCAAAATCGTGATGGGTGAAACAGATGTTCCCAAAGGTGAAGTATATCACGCAGTAGAAGGTGGTAATGGTGAGTTAGGATTTTATCTCATCAGCGATGGTGGACGCACACCATACAGACTTCACATGAGAAGACCATGCTTTATTTATTACCAGGCATATCCTTCGATGATAGAAGGCGGCATGCTCAGCGATGCGATCCTGACCATGAGTAGCATGAATGTGATCGCAGGTGAACTTGATGCCTGATTAAAAGAAACAGAACCATGTCAGATCAAAAAGTATATCGTTTTTCGGATGAAACCATGGCGACCGCTGAGCGGATCATGCGCCGTTATCCGGAAGGAAAACAAAAGAGCGCACTCATTCCGCTTCTGCACCTTGCACAAGCAGAATTCGAAGGATGGTTAAGTCCGGGTGCCATGGATTACGTTGCTTCTTTATTGAACATCAAACCAATCGAAGTTTATGAAGTTGCATCCTTTTATTCGATGTTCAATCTGAAAGAAGTAGGAAAATGTGTGATTGAAGTTTGTCGTACCAGTTCATGTTGGCTGATGGGCGCAGAAGATGTTGTGCGACATATTGAAAAAAAGCTTCACATCAAAGCCGGAGAAACCACCAAGGATGGCATGTTCACTTTGAAAACAGTAGAATGTCTTGGTTCATGTGGTACCGCTCCGATGTTACAATGTGGAGGAGATTTTTATGAAAATCTCACCCTCGAAAAAGTAGATGCGTTGCTTGATAAAATGAAAGAACAAGACCGTCGCAGGGTGTACACCAAAGACGATATGGTAGAACTATAAGGATCACGAAGTATGGCAGGAAAAAAATTATTACTCGCAAACGACCATATCGAAGGAATCCGTTCACTTCGCGTTTACAGGCAACATGGAGGATATCAGTCGCTGGAAAAAGCGCTGAAGCAAATGACTCCGGAACAGATTGTCGAAGAGGTGAAAGCCAGTGGCCTTCGCGGCCGTGGAGGCGCGGGTTTCCCCACCGGTATGAAATGGAGTTTCCTTGCGAAACCCGAAGGTGTTGCGCGTTATCTGGTATGTAATGCCGATGAATCTGAACCTGGCACGTTCAAGGACCGCTACCTTATGGAGCGGATTCCGCATATTCTTATTGAAGGAATGATTGCATCGAGTTTCGCTCTTGGTGCACGTACATCATACATCTATATACGCGGTGAGTATTTTTATGTCGCCCGTATTCTCGAACAAGCCATTGCAGAAGCATATGAGGCTGGACTTCTCGGAAAAAATATCCTCAACTCCGGATTCGATCATGACTGTTACGTGCAGGTAGGTGCCGGTGCATACATCTGCGGTGAAGAAACGGCGTTGCTGGAATCACTCGAAGGTAAGCGTGGTAATCCACGCATTAAACCACCATTTCCAGCAGTCGCAGGTCTTTATGGTTGTCCTACAGTAGTGAACAACGTAGAAACCATTGCCGCGGTTGTGCCAATCATCCGAGATGGTGGTGCAGCATATGCATCGATTGGTATTGGAAAAAGTACCGGAACAAAATTGATTTCTGCATCAGGTCACCTCAATAAACCAGGTGTATATGAAATCGAACTCGGTGTACCTGTAGAAGAATTTATTTATTCCGATGAATACTGCGGTGGAATTCGCAATGGCAAAAAACTAAAAGCTGTTGTTGCGGGCGGATCTTCTGTTCCGATTCTACCAGCAGAATTGATTTTGAAAACAGCCAATGGCGAACCAAGATTGATGTCTTATGAAAGTCTTGCCGATGGCGGATTTGCATCAGGCACCATGTTGGGATCAGGTGGTTTTATCGCCATGGATGAAGATACGAGTATTGTCAAAAATCTTTGGAACTTCAGCAGATTCTATCACCACGAAAGTTGCGGGCAATGTTCACCTTGTCGCGAAGGCACAGGATGGATGGAAAAAATCCTGCATAAAATTCTCGATGGAAATGGCACGCTAGCCGATGTTGATTTACTGTGGGACATTCAATCGAAAATTGAAGGCAAAACGATTTGCCCACTCGGTGATGCTGCGGCATGGCCTGTTGCCAGCGCCATTCGTCACTTCAGAAAAGAATTTGAGGAGTATGTGAAAAACGGAAAAAATATCCGTGATGTGAAACATTACTATCGTTTGAATAATCTGGTAGAAATATGAAAAACATCCTCCGTCATATTCTGCTGATCAGTTTACTCGCCATGAGTCAGGCAACATTTGCCCAATGGTTTGAAGCTGTTCACAGCAAAGGAGAGTTATATGGCGGCTGGGGATGGAATCGCGCTTCATATACCAAAAGCGACATTCATTTTACAGGAGACAGTTACGATTTTACCTTGTATGATGTTTTTGCCAAAGACAGGCAAACAGCTTTCAAAGCAGATACCTACTTTGGTTTGAAAACCATGACCATTCCGCAAACCAATCTTCGATTCGGATATTTTTTGAATGAACATTTTGCAATTACTGGTGGTGTGGATCACATGAAATATGTGATGCAGCAATATCAGACCGTCAAAATCGAAGGACATATCGACGATCCAAAATATGCCGCCATGGTTCAGGGAGATGAAGTTGAACTTTATCCTGAGTTTTTGAAATTCGAACATACCGACGGACTCAATTACATCAATGCAGAATTGGAATATCATCAAGGAATATTTCACTCCAAACCATTTAGTGTAACTACGCTCGGAGGAGCTGGATTCGGTGGAATGTTGCCCAAAAGCAACGTGACCCTGATGGGTTATCCTCGCAATGATGAATTTCACTTGGCAGGATATGGCTTGTCGGCGAAGTTTGGCGTTGAGTTGATTTTTTACAAATACTTCTTCATTCGTTTTGAATACAAAACGGGTTATATCAATATGCCGGATATCGTAACACGCGGCGAAAGCATAACAGATCGCGCGTCACAACATTTCTATTTCGCACAGCGCAATGGAATATTCGGTTTTGTATTACCACTGAAGAAAAACGAAACAGTTAAAACAAACGGTTCAACAACAGAATAACTGTTGGAGACCAAAACATAAAAGTTGTCATGGCAAAAGTTACCATAGATGGAATAACCATTGAGGTGCCGGATGGAACTACCATCCTGAACGCAGCGCGTATGATTGGTGGTGATATTGTTCCACCAACCATGTGTTATCATTCCAAGCTAAAGACAAGCGGAGGATATTGCCGGACATGTCTGGTGAAAGTTTCCAAAGGAAGTGAAAAGGATCCACGTCCAATGCCGAAACCAGTGGCTTCATGTAGAACGAATGTAATGGACGGAATGGAAGTTGAAAATCTTCTGTCGCCTGAAATTTTGGAAGCCCGTGCAGGTGTCGTTGAGTTCCTCCTTGCGAATCACCCTTTGGATTGTCCGGTTTGTGATCAGGCAGGCGAATGCGACCTTCAAAATCTTGCTTATGAAAATGGCAAAGTGGCTACGCGTTATGAATTTCAGAAACGTGAATTTGAAAAGATAGATATCGGAGATAAAATTCAATTGCACATGACACGATGCATCCTTTGCTATCGTTGTGTCAAAACAGCAGATCAGATTACTGATGGCCGTGTGCATGGTGTATTGAATCGCGGTGATGTAAGTGAAATTTCAACTTACATTCAAAATGCCATCGACAATGATTTTTCAGGAAACATGATTGATGTTTGTCCTGTTGGTGCACTTACCGATAAAACATTCCGCTTCAAAAGCCGCGTATGGTACACCAAACCTGTGGATGCACACCGCGATTGTCCGAAGTGTTCTGGCAAAGTTCGCTTGTGGTATAAAGGTGAAGAAGTATTGCGCGTGACAGGTCGCAAAGATCAATATGGCGAAGTACAAGATTGGATTTGTAATGATTGCAGATATGAAAAGAAAAACACCAGCGACTGGGTCATTGAAGGTCCATCACATGTGCTGCGTGATTCTGTTATCTCTGCCAACCATTACGAAAGTTTGAAAGCGCTCAAGGCTACCATTGACAGACAGCGCAAAGGTTTACCACACGGACACAAAACAACCCTGGGTCATGGAGCACTTGATCCAAACAACACACATTGACAACACAACCTATAAGCGTATATGGATTCCATGTTGATATATAAAGCTCTGCTCACCGTCGGTGTATTTGCTGTGTCATTGGGCATTGCAGCATACCTTACTTGGGGCGAAAGAAAGCTTGCCGCCATTTTGCAGGATCGCGTAGGTCCTGATAGAGCCGGCCCATTTGGTTTGTTACAACCACTTGCCGATGGTGTGAAAATGCTGATGAAGGAAGAGATGATTCCTACAAAAGCAAACAAGTGGCTTTTCATTTTCGGACCGAGTTTTTTCATGCTCACTGCTTGTATGACAGGAGCAGTGATTCCGTGGGGAAGTGGAATTACGGTAGATGGTGTCGTGTATCCGCTTCAGGTAACAGACATCAACATAGGACTTCTCTATTTGCTTGGTGTAGTAAGTATTGGCGTTTATGGCATCATGATCGGTGGATGGTCATCCAACAATAAATACTCTTTGCTTGGTGCATTGCGCGCTTCTTCACAGATGATTTCTTATGAAGTTGCCATGGGACTTGCGCTCATCGCATTGACGATGATTACCGGAACATTGAGTCTTGGCGAAATTTCCAAACAACAAGATGCTGGCCTTGCGAATGTGGTGTATCAACCACTTGGTTTTCTCATTTTCATCATTTGTGCATTTGCAGAAACCAACCGTGCGCCATTCGATTTACCGGAGTCAGAAAGTGAACTTGTAGGTGGATATCATACTGAGTATTCATCCATGAAGCTTGGATTTTTCCTCTTCGCGGAATACATCAATATGTTCATTTCATCTGCGGTGATGGCTACCTTGTACTTCGGCGGATACAACTTCCCATTCCAGCATGAACTCGGACTGGAAGGAAATACACTTGCGATTATACAAACCTCAGTACTCTTCATCAAGATTGCGATTTTCATTTTTGTATTCATGTGGGTGCGTTGGACATTGCCACGTTTCCGCTACGATCAATTGATGAATCTTGGATGGAAAGTATTGTTACCACTTGCCATTGCGAATATTTTCATCACAGGTATTGTGATGTGGGCAATGGGAAAATTGAATTGATAGACTCTTCGAAAGAGATCACACGATATAAAGAAACATGGCATTAACGAACAGATCAAAACAAGTGGCAGTGCGGGAGCTCACCTTTATGGAGCGATTGTATTTGCCAGCGATCATCAAAGGCATGATGATCACATTGAGTCATATTTTCAAGCGAACGCCAACGGTGAAATATCCTGATCAGATCAGAGAAATGGCACCAGTGTACCGCGGACAACATGTACTCAAGCGTGATGAAGCGGGAGCTGAACGCTGCACTGCATGTGGACTTTGTGCAGTAGCTTGTCCAGCTGAAGCCATCACCATGGAAAGTGCGGAGCGTAAAAAGGGCGAAGAAAATTTGTATCGCGAAGAGAAATATGCACGCATTTATGAGATCAATATGTTGCGTTGCATCTTCTGCGGACTCTGCGAAGAAGCTTGTCCGAAAGAAGCCATCTTCCTCACCGATCGCATTGTTCCTTCTTCATTCACTCGTGGTGAAGAAATTTTTGGCAAAGACCTATTGGTGGAGGCCATGAATGAGCGCATTGACGTAAGCAAGCGTCAGCGCCCGGAAGTACTTGAGTTTAAAAAGGACAAACGACATCTGCATAATCTTACTTATCAGGATGCGCGTCCAAAAACAACCGCACATCATTAATCACAAAAGAACAAGACCTACATATGTTATCTGAATACATCTTTTGGTTTTTGTCATTTGTTGCAGTGTTCAGCGCAGCCGGGATGATTTTTTCGAAAAATCCTGTTTACAGTGTGCTTTCACTCATCGTGACATTCTTTGCCGTTGCCGGACATTACTTCCTGCTCGGCGCACAGTTTCTCGCTGCGGTCCACATCATTGTGTATGCCGGAGCCATTATGGTACTATTCCTTTATGTGATCATGATGCTCAATCTGAACAAACTGGAGGAAGAAAAAAAATCGCTGTACATCAAGTCGCTGAGTTTCTTCGCCGGTGGCGTGCTCATGCTGGTGTTGATTGCAGTGGTGCGTAGAACAGAAGAACTACAAACCATTCAACCTGCAGTTTACAACGCAGATATGGGACTCACTCAACATCTCGGTAAAGTACTTTACAAAGAATTTTTAGTTCCATTTGAATTAGCCAGTGTACTCTTCTTGAGTGCCATGGTTGGAGCAGTTTATTTATCTAAAAAAGAATTGGCCTGATGCAATTATTTCACAACATCACGGTAAATCATTACCTCGTACTCTCCTCAGTTTTGTTTGGACTGGGAGCATTTGGCGTTCTGTTTCGCAGAAATGCCATCATCATGTTCATGTGCATAGAATTGATGTTAAATGCAGTGAACCTCACATTGGTGGCATTCTCAAAAATGTGGAATCACACCGACGGACAAGTTTTTGTGTTCTTCATCATGGTGGTTGCAGCAGCTGAAGTAGCTGTCGGACTTGCCATACTTATGATGTTGTACCGCAACCTTCACACCACCGATACGACGGTATTGAACAAACTCAAATTCTGATCCTGCCATATGGAAAAACTCGTTACGCTCGTCCCGCTCTTTCCT
The DNA here is from genome assembly GCA_016722445.1 of Flavobacteriales bacterium. Lineage (GTDB taxonomy): Bacteria > Bacteroidota > Bacteroidia > Flavobacteriales_D > Sanyastnellaceae > JAIBBG01. Next base: position 11,130 of record JADKIZ010000001.1, read on the forward strand.
TTAGCCGGATTTTTATACATCACATTCTTCGGGAAAGGATTTTCGAAAGGATTTATTGGCACACTGGCCTCTTCTACCATTCTGCTCTCGTTCATCGTTTCTGTTTTGGTTTTTACCACTCAGATGCATGGCGCACATCCAGCCATCGTTAAAGTTTTTGACTGGATCACTGCTGGTTCTTTCGATATTGATTTCTCTTTTTTGGTTGATCCACTCTCAACCATCTATTTGTTGTTTATCACCGGCGTTGGTTTTCTCATTCATGTTTATTCCACCGGTTACATGCACGATGATGAAGGTTTCAACCGATTCATGGCATACCTGAACTTATTTGTTTTCTTTATGCTCATCCTTGTACTTGGCGACAGTTACGTCACCATGTTTGTTGGATGGGAAGGTGTTGGTGTATGTTCCTTCATGCTCATTGGCTTCTGGTATAAAGACATGAAAAACAATGATGCGGCGAAAAAGGCATTCATCGTTAACCGCATCGGTGACCTTGGACTCATCATCGGAATGTGTTTGCTTTTTGCATATACCGGAACATTAAAATTCGATGATTTATTCATTGGTGGATCTGACGCTTCGGGAATTCCTGGTGGTGTTGGAACAGCCATTGGAATTAGTTTGTTCATCGGTGCTATGGGTAAAAGTGCACAGATTCCACTTCACACCTGGTTGCCTGATGCCATGGCGGGTCCTACTCCAGTTTCAGCGCTTATCCACGCTGCAACAATGGTGACCGCAGGTATTTACATGGTAGCGCGCAGCAGTGAACTTTATGCATACAACGAAATAGCCAGTAGCGTGATTGTGTGGGCGGGAATACTCACCTCTCTTTTGGGAGCCACCATTGCACTCACACAAAACGACATCAAAAAAGTATTGGCTTATTCTACTGTATCACAACTCGGACTCATGTTTGTTGCGCTTGGAATGGGCGCTTATTCTACTGCAGTATTTCACGTGATCACACACGCATTTTTCAAAGCGCTTTTATTCCTTGGCAGTGGATCTGTGATTCACGGTATGAGTGGTGAACAAGACATTCGCAGAATGGGTGGCTTGAAAAAGTTCATGCCAGTAACACACCTTACGTTCCTGATTGGAACCATAGCGATTTCCGGTGTGTTTCCTTTCGCTGGTTTCTTTTCGAAAGATCAAATTGTAGCCGTTGCTTTTGAAGAAAATAAAATTGTCTTCATCCTAAGTTTGTTGGTTAGTGCATGCACAGCCTTTTATATGTTCAGACTTTACTTCCTCACCTTTCATGGCAAATTCAGAGGAACACATGATCAGGAACATCACTTGCATGAATCTCCCAAATCGATGACGGTGCCACTGATGATACTTGCGGTGTTATCAGTTGTAGGTGGATTCATCGGATTGCCCCATGCAGTGGGTGAACAAATGGGAATGCATTGGCATTGGCTAGATCATTTCCTCGAAGATGCAGTTGTGATGCCATCCATACACATGAGTCTTTCCACTGAAGTGCTGCTGATGGTAATAGCCACAATAGTTGCATTGGGTTCTATCGCTTATGCCTGGACCATTTATAAAAAACGTGGCGTGCTTGCAGATGAAGACAAAGACATGGAATCATCTGCTCAAAAATTACTTTACAACAAATATTGGATCGATGAAATCTATGATGCACTGATTCGCAAACCAGTGGATCGCATCAGTCATTTCTTAGGAAAATTCATCGAACCCAAAATCATTGATGGCATAGTTGAAGGAACTGGTTCACTGACAAAAAACACCGGAGGTATTTTCCGCATGCTTCAGTCGGGAAGTCTTTCACTTTACATCTTCGTATTCATCATAGGACTCATCGCAATCCTTTTATCACTCTGAGAAAAATATGCTGACACTCCTGCTCATAGCAATTCCTCTTTTGATGGCCGGTGCCATATTCGTGATGGGATCGAAATCTGCCCGTCAATTGGCGCTCTTCACAGGCATCGCAGAACTGCTCGTAACCTTTGCCGCGATTTGGATTGAAAAAAGCGGCACCCATCCCGAGCTACTTTCATTCAACCAACAATGGATTGGACCATTGGGAATTTCATACGCATTTTCCCTCGATGGCATCAGTCTAGTGATGGTGTTGCTTACAACACTGCTATTGCCGGTGATTGTGTATGCGTCATTCAATAAGACGTTTAAAAATCCACATGTATTCTATGGCCTCATGTTGTTGATGATCGCATCCATGATTGGTGCCTTCACCACTAGTGACGGATTGCTGTTCTACATTTTCTATGAATTCGCGTTGATCCCGATTTACTTCATCATACTCATCTGGAGTCATGCAGAAGGTCGTGCGAGAATTACGCTCAAATTTTTCCTCTACACTTTGTTTGGTAGTTTGTTCATGCTTATTGCGTTGTTATACGTATATCAGCATTCGCATTCCTTTGCAATGGCAGATTTATACGCAGCGGGTCAATCCCTCAGTGCTTATGAGCAAGGTTGGGTATTTGCCGGATTCTTCATTGCTTTCGCTGTAAAAATTCCAGTATTTCCATTTCACACCTGGCAGCCTGCCACCTACAATGCGGCACCAACAGCTGGTGCGATGTTGCTTGCTGGTATCATGTTGAAAATGGCAAGCTATGGTCTCATCAGGCTGGTGTTGCCCATGTTACCAGAAGGAGTTGCTGAATATGGAACCTGGGCACTTGTCCTCGCATCCATCAGTGTTTTGTATGCATCGGGAATGGCCATCGTCCAGAAGAATTTCAAACTGCTGATCGCTTATTCTTCTATCGCACACTTAGGAGTGCTCACAGCGGGAATTCTTTCCGGCAATGCACAAGGTGTTCAGGGTGGTGTAATGGAAATGCTATCTCACGGTATCATCACAGTAGGACTTTTCATCGTGTACGACATCATCGAATCCCGTATGAGTCACGATGAAATGAGCAGAATGGGTGGCATCCGCGATGTGAATCCACAATTTGCATTTTTGTTTTTTGTCATTGTGATGGGTTCTGTCGCATTACCGATGACAAGCGGATTTGTTGGTGAGTTTTGCTTTTGCTCGGACTCAACCAATACAGCACCGCACTTACTATTGTTGCCGGGCTTACTGTTGTACTTGGAGCAGTGTATATGTTGCGCGCCTTTCAGACCATGATGCTTGGAAAAGCCAATGTTCATACCCAACATTTTGCTGCACTCAACAAACACGAAAAAACATTGTTGTACATCATTGTGGCATTGATTATAGTGCTCGGAGTTTATCCCGATCCAATCCTGTCGCTCTCTAACCCTTCTGTTGAAACACTCTTACAAGGCATTCACTGATGAAAGAAATTTTGATCATATCCCTATTGGGTATCGCTATACTGGCTGTAGATCTTCTCAAGATGCGCAAGCTTGTGCTTCCTGTGACCATAACTGGTTTGCTGGCATTGATTGTAACCAGCGTGATGGATTGGGGACTCAATGAAATTCCATTCGCACAATATGGTGGCATGTTGTTGTTCGATAATTATGCATTGGGTTTCACCATTGTTTTTGCCGTATTGGCCATCTTCTGGTTTCTCATCACCAGTGATCAATACGAAATCACATCCTCTAAAAAAACCGACATCTACGCATTGAGTGTTTTCAGCATTTGCGGAGCGGTTGTCATGGCGAGTTATAGCAGTCTGGTGATGTTGTTTCTTGGTGTAGAAATTTTATCCATACCACTTTATGTACTTGCAGCAAGTGATCGCAAAAACATCCTGAGCAATGAAGCAGGATTCAAGTATTTCTTTTTGGGTTCATTGGCATCTGCCGTGATGTTGTTTGGTATAGCCATGATTTATGGCGCCACTGGTTCATTCGATCTACAGACCATCAGTGCAGCGATGAGCACTGGAAGTTACTCCGGATTGATGCTTACAGGTTGTGTGTTGATTTTGGTTGGATTTGCTTTTAAAGTATCTGTAGCACCATTCCACTTATGGGCACCGGATGTTTACCAAGGCTCACCAACAACCATCACTGCATTCATGGCTACGATCGTAAAAGCTGCAGCATTTGCAGGAATGTATAGGTTGTTCTCAACCAGTTTTTCAAATATGCCTGAAGTGGTCACCACCATCATGGCAGTGATGATTGGTCTCACCCTGATTTTATCGAATATCACTGCAGTAACACAAACCAGTTCTAAACGACTCCTCGCCTATTCCAGTTTGTCACATGCCGGATATATGCTCGGTTTTGTGATGATGGCAGGAAATGCACCTGCGAAATACCTGATGTTCTATACACTCACCTATGGTATTGCCAGCATGACATCCTTTTCGATACTACAACATGTATCATCGATACAAGGCGGAGACGATAGCAGAGAAGCTTTCAAAGGATTGGTAAAACGCAATCCTGTAATGGCCGGAGCGATGACTGTTTCTTTGCTCAGTATGGCTGGTATTCCGCCACTCAGCGGATTTTTGGCGAAGTATTACGCCATCACACAAATCTTATCCGGTGGACATATTGCCTTGGTGATTATCATGATCCTTACCTCAGCCGTTGCAGCTTACTACTATTTGCGTTTGATTGCAGCGATGTTCACCCCCATTGAAAACGCAGGCCGCATTGTTACCGGTTCACTTCAAAGAGGAATGTACATTGTACTCACACTTCTTTTGCTCGTGACATTCTTTGCAGCAAGTTTGTTGGAGTTGATCGAGGTTTAAGTTTTCTAATTGAACCTCGATTTAATAGCCTGTCGCATTCCATAAAATATTGGGATGTACTTGTTATCCAGCTGTTTATTTTCGAAGACAAGAGCCTTAAATTTTCTGGTTATTTTAATTTTCATCTTCTCTCCCATGAGGGGCCGCGCCCCCCCGGCGGGGGGAAAAAGAAAACTGCACTTTGGGGCTAGGGGGGAGTGGGGTAAGGCTGACCCCTTTTCGGATTATCGCGCAGCAAAAGACGCGGATTTTCGCACGAGTTGGAATCCGGAACGAACCCTTGATTTAAAGTTTCAAGAGTGTCATTTTTTTAATCAGTATCAGAAATGTTCTTCATTATAGGATATTTAAATAGTACAAAATCTTTGAATGTCTCCGAATTCAATAAAACTGATTTTCCTCTTCAATTTTGCCGCGATTCTCATGTACTAGATTGAAGTGTTCCACTTCCTCTGGATCAGTCTTATATTTTAAGATTGAGACAAAACCCTGACCCCGGGCATACTTTTTCCAAGTCGCGAAGTTCGCTGTACATAGCCTTTTCCAAGGAGCGAGGACAAATTTTGTTGGGAATTAAATGTCTAATATGAATATGGGGTGGCTGGTCAAAGCACCCAACAAGACCACCACACCCTTGAGTCCCGCTACCCAATCCGCTCCAAACAAAAGACTGAAGTTAATGGTAGCCTTGCTATAGATCAATCCACCATAAAGTGAAAATGCCCTGCCAACACTACTGCCCAATACATCACCCCTAGTGCTCAATGAGTCTAATGTAACATTGGTTAAACTAGTACCCAAGCGTGGGGCCGGGGGGTTCGCTCGAGGCTGAAAATCAGGGTGAAATTTGTATTTTCAAGTGGGTGTGTCTTGGAGAAAATTGCAGATGAGATGGCACCTCTATAGTTTTTTGGTCAAAATCCTCCTCTTTCATCAAAAAGAATAATTGTTCATTATCGTCATTTATGTTATATTTCCGATAATCAGCTGTTGCTTTAACATCATATTTCCAAAAACTAAAAACAATAAATGTTTGATTATCTAAAGTTCTTGTATCAACATATTCAACATAATCGCCCGGATCAGACATTTCAAAATAAACAATACTTCCCGTAATCTTATCACCATTGTTCACAATATCAATGCTCTTATTGGTATCGAACTCAAAAATTTTACCATAGCCGATAAATCGATAACTTTTATTCTCGCGTTCCGCACCAGTTGCCAAAATAGTGTTGCTGAAGGCCATCAGCAAAAGGATCAATATGCTTTTCATGTTTTCTAGTGAATTTGAATATGGTGTTTGGGTCCAATTTTACTGCATTCAAATAACGGCAGTGGTTTTATGAAATAAGTCTCTTCCGCATTTCCAGGTTTAAAGTAGATTTTAGCATAACAATCGTGAATTGTGTTATCCATTACAGAATAATTAATTGTGCCATTGGGAATTTTGCCTTGAGGTGGGTTACTGCCAACGATTGGAACCAATATACTAACTGGAAATCCGCCTTGTTGATAAACAGCTCCATCAATATAAACTTATTTTTAATTTGATTCTTTTAATGCAAGTCGATTAGGAGTTGTTGTAACAAAATTTCAATTGGTTTCATATCTTAAGAATGAAATGGTTTGACAAGGTTGATCGTAACGGGGAGGGCCCCCCCCGAAAAAGGAAAAAACCCCCCCTCCCCCCCGGGTAAAAGGCCCAACGGAATAGCCGTTGGTTAATTCAATTTTCCACGGAAGCAATTTTACCAAGAAATACATTTTCAAAATAAATATGGACAGAATCAATTACGCTGCAGCTGTCCGTGATAAGTGTCGAGTCTGACTCATCATTTAGCTGGTCATTTTCAAGATAAAATCCAATGGTGGAATAACTACATTGGGTACAATCATCCTCTTTACAAGTCTTACGGCTTCAATCACAAAACAGCACAACCGAGAATTAACAAGCAGTAAAATATGGATATGCTTGTTTTATGAGTAACTGTATTCATTATGGTCTTAACTGATTCTTTTATTAATATTCTTATATGATGTACTAAGACATGATTATCTCAAACCAAATAAACACTCAAACATAAAACGGCAAAAATTTTAAAGCAATGAATATAATGTGAAGAGCTTAACTGACAAACACTTTGAATTAGGAGTCGATATCAAATTGTTTCCTTTCAACATTATGTTTATTCACGCGAGCCGTTAAATAACCTTAATAATAATAGTAAAAAACCGGGGGATAGGAAAAAAAAAAGGTTGACTTTTTTGGGCGCGACGAAATAAAGAGGTACTGATGTAAGCATGAACTGAATCAAAAACAGAAAATTGATTTTGAATATTAGGCTTAAAACACATCATGGTCAAAACCTTTTTGATCTAATCCCGCTCACCTCAAAATCAATTTTTACCTCAAGCAAGAATTTGATCACCTGAATCCTAAATTTGTGATAAAGTATTATTCCATCACAATTGGAATATCAAAATCATTAAGTTGGACAAAATGAAAACACCACTTCTATTAACCCTTACCTTCTTCTTCTGGAATATTGCCATCCACCTCGCTCAACCGGGTTCTTTTGATCTCGATTTTAATATGGGTACAGGTGCAGACTTCGAAGTATATACGACGATGTTGCAACCTGATGGGAAAATAATCATCGGTGGAGCATTTCTTCATTACAATGAATCGAGCAACAACCGCATTGCGCGTCTCCTCAATGATGGCACCCTCGATCCTGAATTCATAACCGGGACAGGCCCAAACAACGTGGTTTACGCTTCTGCTTTGCAGCCAGATGGAAAAATTATCATCGGTGGTGAATTCACCCAATACAACGGAGTCGGCATGAATCGCATTGCACGTCTCAATGCGGATGGCTCATTGGATAACACCTTTACTCCCGGTCAAGGCGCCAATGACCGTGTGAATACAATTTCCATTCAACCCGATGGAAGAATAATTATTGGAGGCTATTTCACTTCATACAATGGTACCTCGACAAGTTACATTGCCAGACTCAACGAAGACGGCACACTGGATGCCAATTTCATGATAGGACTAGGTGCCAACAATTGGGTCTACGAAACCACATTGCAACCTGATGGGAAAATTATTGTTGGCGGAGATTTCACTTCATTCAACATGATAGTCGCCAATAGAATTGTGCGACTAAACGACAATGGATCGGTGGATGCAACATTCACCACCGAAATCGGCGCTTCCGGAGGAATTCGAACCATATCCCTACAACCAGATGGCAAAATGATTGTCGGAGGAAATTTCACTTCATATGATGGAATTGACAGAAATTATGTCACCCGTGTCAACGCAAATGGAATGATCGATTTAAGCTTCGATCCAGGGACTGGCGCGAACAATGGCGTATATACAAGTGTGATTCAGCCCGATGGGAAAATCATCATTACTGGCGCATTCACTTCATTGGATGCAATTGAAAGAAACTGTATCGCACGAATGAATGCCGATGGCACCATTGATAATTTCTTTAACCCTGGCACAGGAACAGATTCGTGGATTATTGCCTCTGCACTTCAACCTGACGGCAAACTTGTTTTCGGAGGAAATTTCGTCACATACAATGGTGAGACTCGAAATCGAATCGGTAGAATTGTTACCCATTGTTCCCCTGCAATATCCACTGACATTATCAATGCATGTCAATCTTATACCTGGATAGATGGCAACACCTATATGGAAAACAACAACACCGCCACTTTCACCATACCGGGAGCTGCCGCTAATGGATGTGATAGTCTGATCACATTGCAACTCACCATACTCAACAGCGCGAATGCCACAGACATCGTCACTGCGTGTAATGCGTATACTTGGATAGATGGAATTACCTATACTGAAAATAACAACACTGCAACCTACACCTTACCAGGAGCTGCCGCAAACGGATGCGATAGTTTGATTACATTACAACTCACCATTCAATCCATTGACAACACAACTAGTGTTACTGGAAACACCATCACCGCTGATGCAACACAGGCCAGCTATCAATGGCTTGATTGTGCCGCGAATTACACCATCATTCCTGGAGCCACTTCACAATCATTTACTCCTACAGTATCCGGCGATTATGCCGTTCAGATAAACCTCGATGCTTGTTCTGATACATCGCAATGTCAAAACATCATCATATCAAATCTGATAGAAAATAGTCCAACACACATCTTGCATATTTACCCTAATCCATTTTCTGAACAAGCCACACTCTTGATTGGTTCAACCCATTCGAATATTACCCTGCAAGTTGAGAATTGCTATGGAGCAATAGTCTATCAAGAAAATATCAATGGGCCAATGGCTGTTTTGGAGCGACAACATCTAACCGCAGGAATCTATTTTGTTCAATTGAAACAAGACTCCAAAATCATAGCCAAGGAAAAAATCGTGATCACTGATTGATTTGTTGGCATCCCATGGATGTATACACAAACTGAAAGCCATCAAACGCGGTTGATACAAGGTTCACAAACGTCATCTATTCGTGACATCCTTCGTAACATGTTTTTCGGGTTGATTAAAATTAAAAAGGTCTATGTACGCAAAACCCCCATCAGGTCTTGTAACCTGATGGGGGTTTTGTTTTATCATATGTCACTGTTCATTCAATCTGAACCGTCATGAAACGATGAAATCAAAAGATAATAATTGTTCTCTCAAAACTTTTTCTAAAAGCAATCCTCTGAATTGTCAATTCATAATTCATAATTCATAATTCATAATTCATAATTCATAATTCATAATTAATAATTCATAATTAATAATTCATAATTAATAAAGGTATCCCTGATCCCCCAGGTTTCCCCTCCTCTGAATTTTGAGATCCTGAAGCAGTGCTGATTTGATATTGAGTTGCACCATATAGCTTTTGCGTTGTCCGAACGGAACATAACTGGCAGAGAATTCCCAACAGTGCAAATCCCAATGTAGTCCAAGGTTGGTGGTGGTAAAATCGCGCAATCCAAAATCGCTGAATTGCAAAGTTTGATACCGTGGATGACTCATATCGTATCCACTGTTGAAACTCACTTTCCAATATTTGAAAAGTGTGATATCACCCGTGAAAGTAAATGCTTGTTTGATGGCAAGTGTATCCATTTGAGTATCGCGATCAAAATTTTTCGCAAAGCGCAAATTGTAGTTCAGCGTCAGGTTCCATGGAATGCTGAAATCAACCATTTCACTTTTGTTTTTATCGATCAATTCCTGTTCCTCGGGTGTTAGTTCTTTATCCGCTCTTGCTGGTTCTTGTTTGTTTTTACTCTGAAAACGGAAACCCAAAGCCAAATTGGTTCCTTCCATACGCATGAGTTGGTTGCGTGTTTTCACCATAAATTGATTGATCTCACGACCATTGGTGTCGCGATCATAAAAACTGTATGTAGAGCTATAGTTCAGTGTGATATTTTTTGCGATGGTGGTGAATGCACTCATGTTGAGGTTGCTCAGGTTGAGAGAATCCGCCAGCCAATTGTAGCTCAAAGACTTTTTCCAACTATCGATCAATTTGACTTTATTGTAAGTCAGTTTGGCGCTGTTTCGATCTTTGATTTTCGCTTCGAAATTGTTGGTCGAGCTCCAATTCATATTCAACTGTTCTCTTGAATCGGCTGGACGATAAGCAGCAATATCGAAAGGGCTATATCCAATAAAATCGCCATCCTGCGAAAAAATGCCCGTGCTGAAATTCGCATATGGAGAATAACTCGCACCAAAATTCCATTGCAGCACATGCCTCACCGCCTTGATGGCGCTGTTGTTTCCAAACCAAAAGTACCATAGACACGAGTGTTGAAATTACCGCTGGCGCTCCAGTTCAGCGCTTGTCTCCAACCATAGAGTGTATCCGATTTCAATTCCTGTGTACTTTCGATAAAACTCTTTTCTACATATTTGAATGTGTTGAACATCGTACCGGAAATACTTCCCGTGAGTGTTCCCAACACGCCAGCCTTCATAGAAGATGAAGCTTGTCCCTGAAGACGTAATCCATTCGTAGCCCTTCGGTTGAGGTTTTCAATTTCATCGAAACGGAATAACGTTTCATTTTCGCTGACGTTGTTTGTGAAATCCGCCGAAGCAGTGACACCAATATTGTCCAATGCTTTCTTGAGTGATGGAGAGTTTTTGGCAAAACGACCAAGCGTGATCCTCGACATGTTCAGATTGACACCAGGCAGGGTAACCTGAACATTGCGTGATTGTGTGTTCTGAGAGTGCCCTGCAGTCACACCCATATTGAATGGCGTATCAGGCCAACGTTTCGTCCATTGAATGCGCGAGCTAAAAGTGCTACTGAGGAAGTTTTGCTGCGAAGTATTCAGGTTATTTCTAAAATTATTCAGAGATCCCAGATTTACATTGGAAGAAAATGTAGAATTGGGTCTCGCTTTTGTGTCCTGATTGTGCGTCCATTGCACGTTGAAATTCACCGATTCGCTGTAAGAAGGAAGTTCCGGAAAACCACTCTTATTGACCGTTCTGGAGATATTGAAATTACCGTTGTATTTATAGAGCTTTTTGTAATTCGTGATATTTCGGATACTCCATGAGCCGCGGGTATAGAGGTCGAACAAAACACGGGTATCTGCATATTTTCCAAGCGGAACATAGTATCCAAGATTTTGGATGAAATAGCCCTTTTCATCACCATTGCCATAGCCTGGCAGAAGAATTCCCTGAGTACTTTCTTTTTTATTGGGGAAAAACCCAAAAGGCAGCGCCAAAGGAGTAGGTATTTTTCTGAACTTCAGATAAAGCGGACCGGCCACCACTTTTTCATTTGGAATGACCATGGCCTTTTTCAATTGAAAATGATAATGCGGATTATCCTTGTTGCAGGTGGTGAGTTTTCCTTTTCCCACGGAGATCCAGTTGTTCTCCGACTTTTTCGATACCGAAGAAAGCAGATAAGCATCACCTTCCTGTGTTCTCACGCCGTAGCTGATCCCTCGTTTTGACTTAAAGTTATAAGCAAGAGAATCTTCACTGAATTTATTTTCTCCTTCCGAGAAGCTTGCCTTTTCAACGACAGTACCGGTGCTATCCCGCTTGCCAATCGCCTTGGCTGTAAAGTCAGAAAACGAAAAAACAATGTAATCGGCGTGAACTTCCATTTCGCCATATTTCACCCAGGCGGCGCCATAGAGGTGAATTCTTTCATTGACCACATCTACCACGGTACTGTCTTTGCCATAGTAGTCGATGGGTGAATCCAGGCCAAGGTCATCGCCTTCCGCAATAGAATCAGTAACTACGACGTTTGTAGAATCGGAATTTTGGCTGAAAGCGCCATTGGCCCTTATCAACACCAGACAGGTGAAAACAGTGATGATCCTCCAAAACTCCACGTACGATGAAAAATATTTTTGTAACTCGCGAATTATCCGGCCTCAAAGCTATGACTAAGCCAGTCAGCAGCACAGTACAGAATACCGCAAATCGGCGTAGTAAACGCCGTATTCTGCTTTTTCTTGTATCGGCCCTGTTTTTAATGGCCGCTACCATGCCAGAAAAAGCGGATGAATCCGCCTTCATCGTCGTCTTAGACGCCGGCCACGGCGGCAAGGATCCCGGCAATCTCGGGACAGGTAAAGTGAAAAAGACCGAAAAAGACGTTTCCTTGGATGTCACCCTGAAAGTTGGTCAATACATCACAGAAAATTATCCCGATGTCAAAGTGGTTTACACCCGAAAGGGAGATACCTATCCTGAATTGTACAAAAGGGTAGAAATAGCCAATGAGTCGAAAGCGGATATGTTTATTTCCATTCATTGTAATGCGAACGACAACAAAAACGCATACGGTGTAGAGACATTCGTGATGGGTTTGCACAAATCAGAGGAGAGTCTCAAGCAAGCAATGCGGGAAAACGCATCCATCTACCTCGAGCAGGATCACGCCCAACACTATGATGGGTTTGATCCAAAAAATCCGGATACCTACATCATCCTGAGTATGCGTGAAAACGCGTATCTCGATAAAAGCATCAGCCTGGCAAAAAATGTTCAAGAACAATTTCGCACACGTGTCGGTCGCAAAGACCGAGGTGTGAAGCAAGCCGGATATTACGTGATCAGTTTCACCAATATGCCCAGCATTTTGGTTGAACTCGGTTTTCTAACAAATTCCGAAGAGGAAGTATTCCTGCATTCAGAAGATGGTAAAACCTATATGGCTTCTGCCATTTACCGTGCTTTCAAGGAATTCAAAGAACAGGAAGATATACGCAGAGGCCGCAAAGCCGCAGAAGAAGCAAGCACAACAAACACTGTTGTGGAAACTCCCAAAGAAAAACCAGTTGAAGTGAAGCCTCCAGTTGAAGACATCATCTGGAAAGATTTACCTTCGGGTATCAAATACCAGGTTCAGATTTTGAGTTCGCCAAAACCATTGGACAAAAAAGGCAGCGATTTCAAAGGTCTCGACCGTGTGGATGAATTCAAACAGAACAACGTATATAAGTATCTTGCGGGCAGTACAAGCAGCTATAAAGAAGCGAAACGCATGCAGGAATTTTTGAAGAACAAAGGATTTAAAGATGCATTCATCATTGCTTTTGAAAACGGAATACGTATAGAATTGAGCAAGGCTATTGCACAAACATCAGAATAAAAACACATCATGAAAATCAGCAGGGAATTTCTCATCGGAGTATTGGTAGTGGTATCCATCGCCTTGCTCTACCTTGGAGTAAACTACCTCAAAGGTGTGAATCTATTTCTGAAACAACAGAAGTATTATGCCATTTATGAGAATGCCGCCGGACTTACAGCTTCCAATCCGGTTATTCTGAATGGATATAAAATCGGTATCGTGAGCGATGTGCACATGCACGAATCGGGCAATGGAACTATCGTAGCGGAAGTGGTATTGAACGACAGCAAACTGAAAATTCCGAACGACACCAAACTTGAAATTTACGATGCCGATCTTTTTGGTGGAAAAGCCATTCAGATCATTTTGGGTAAAAGCACCGTGTTGGCTGAAAATAAAGACACACTTACTTCAGGCATTTCTCTCGGACTCACCGAAACGATTAAAAATGAAATTGAGCCGTTGAAAGAAAAAACTTCCAAACTTTTTGCAGGAGTGGATTCAGTGATCAACAACCTCAACAATGTTTTGGGTGGGTCACAATCCGAAGGTCTTGTCGAACATTTTCGATGACCTGAAAAAAACCATGTCGAATTTGGAAAACACAACTTCGACCATCAATAAATCATTGAACAATCACAGTCTTGATAAAATATTTGCCAACGTTGAGTCGATCACCACGAATCTGAAAAACAACAATGAGTCGTTGTCATTGGCCATCAAAAATGCAGCGATGATTACGGATTCGTTGGCTAAGCTCAATCTGGCCGGTACATTGAAAAAAGTTGATGACGCATTGTTGGGAATAAACAAAATGACTGCTGAAATCAACAATGGAACAGGCAGTTTGGGCAAACTCATCAAAACAGATTCTCTTCACACGGAAGTGGTAAATGCATCACGCAGCCTTGATTTGTTGCTGAATGATATGCGCATCAATCCAAAACGTTATGTGAGCTTCTCCATGTTTGGAAAAAGTGAAGACAAATCAGAGTTTTCCAAAAAAGAACTCGAAGTGATGCGTGAAGAAATAGACAAGGCGCTTAAGGCTAAAACTGAAAAAGGAGAATAACGCTTTTCAATTCATCTCCTTCACAAAAACGTCTTCCATTTTCCTCGGCCTTTCTTCCATTCTCCAGCGAAATTTTTCAAGACGAAATTTGCTGCGATCCGACATTTTCATCGGTGTGAATACAGAGTTCGTTTCTGTTTCCATCCGGATTTTTTTCAGTTCATTGTCCTTTACCGAAATGTGAATGTTGGAACATTCACCTTGATTCAAACCCATGGCTACAGGTCTCTTCTTTTCATCTTCTGTCGGGAAATAGATCAACTGCCCGTTTCCTTCTACATAGACTTCATGTAAGTCATTGTCCACAAATATTCCGGTGAGTTTTCGACCTTTGATTTGATTGAATTTTTCTCCTACCACTACACTATCCCCTTTGGCTTCAGCATCCGAAATGATAAATGCATTTCCCACCACATAGAGTTTATCCAACTTACCCGATTTCATTTTCATGGTAATGGAATCACCTGTGATCTGATTTTGTGCACTCCACAAAACGGGATCATAAAACATTTGAAGTGTGGAGTCGACCGACGAATAATACAGCGAATCACATTTACCCTGTAAATCATCTTTAAAGAGTTTCACACCGTGATAAGCATAGACATAGTCTTTGCCGGAAGTATCACTCACAGAACGCAACGTATCCGCGTGCATGAACAAGGAATCATCTTCAAAAATTTGTGTCATGAGTGCATGACCAGTAACAAAACTCTGCTTCGTCTTTTCGTAGTGTTTGCCAAAATCACCTGAGATGATATAATCATCTGTGGTATCTCTGATTTCTACGTTGCGAAATACTTCACCAATACCTGTTTTGCCATCGTAGTACATGCTATCACCTTTCAGTGTAGTGGATTCTGATGTGATCACCGCATTTTTCCCAAACCGCGACTGATCCTTTTTGGTATTGTAATAACCATTTTCGCAATAAATACTTGTACCGTCACCGGTGATGGTTGTTGGTCCAAAAAAAGTAGTGACCTCCGATACATCGTGGTACTGCATGGTATCGCAATTGACTATGTAATCCGGATTCTTCAGCAACACCTGATCACGGAAATAAAACATATCCGTTTTGGAATGATAGCTTCCCTTGCGACTTGTGAGTGTGTTTTTATTTGCGGCAGAAGTGATTTTGCCTCCACCAGAATAGTTGGCAATTTCCGTTTCGAGGTCATAGGTAAGAAAATCTGTCACCAATGTCATTTCGCGGTCGCGCATATTCACATTGTTGCGCATGGTAGCAAGCTGCAATGCTTTGTCGAAATGAAGGAGATCGCCAGTGGCTTGGTATCCGCCCGGTTCCAGAATTCGGATATTGCTGAACGCGTCAAAATCTTCGTTCGCATACAAATAGGCACTATCACAAAAAAACTGTGTGCCCTCGTATTCCAGATGCACATGACCGATCAAACGTTGAGCATCGATCAGACTTTGATCGTACTGCCAATCATCAGAATGAATCAGCTTAACTTTTTTTCTGGCAGTATTTTGAGAAAACAATTCCCCTTGCCACGAAGCCATGGCTGCGAAGAATAACAGGAAAGATAAAATATGTCGTTGGATCAACTTCATGCGCAACGTTGTTCACGCTACTGTGAAAACTATGCCAACGCCTTTTCGCGCACAATAGTCTGCGTGCGATCAGGACCAACACTTACCACAGTAATCGGAACCCCGAGTTTTTCTTCGATATAAGCAATGTAGCCTGTAAGTGCATCCGGAAGTTCATGATCATGACGCATACCTGTAAGATCCATTTTCCAACCAGGCAGATCCGCATAAACAGGCTGCACTTTAGAAGGATCGATGTCATACGGCAGATAATCGATGAGACCTTCTGCAGTCTGATAATGTGTACAAACACGGATGGTATCAAAATCGCTCAGGACATCGGCTTTCATCATGATGAGTTGAGTGACACCGTTGATCATACATGCATATTTCATCTGCGGTAAATCAAGCCATCCACAGCGTCTTGCGCGACCAGTAGTAGAACCAAATTCATTGCCGACTTGCCGCATGTGTTCACCCGTTTCATCCAGAAGTTCAGTTGGAAAAGGCCCGCCACCAACGCGTGTGCAGTATGCCTTGAAGATGCCGATCACTTCACCAATTCGGGCAGGCTTTTTCCCTTCGAGCAGCGCACGATGTACATAGTGTTCGCTATCCACGATGGTAAGTGATTTCAGCATTTCGACGCCTTCCAAGAATTCCTTTTCCATGGCATCCAATTCACCCTCTACAGGAATATAAAATGCCTCAAAACCTTTGAGCAAGTGAATGTGTTTTTGTTTCAATGCCTCATAGAGCTGAGGAAATTTCGGATCGAGGAGATCACCGACACGCAATCCATTGCGGCCGGTTTTATCCATATAACTCGGGCCAATACCTTTCAGGGTTGAACCGATTTTAGCTTCGCCTTTTGATGCTTCGCTGGCGCGATCGAGCAAACGATGTGTAGGCACAATGATGTGCGCTTTGCGGGAAATCAGCAAACGATCGTTGACAGGAACATTTTTAACACGCAGAGCAGCAATTTCTTTTGCGAAGACCACAGGATCAATCACCACGCCGTTGCCCACAAGATTGGTCACGGTGCTGTGAAAAATTCCAGATGGAATGGTATGTAGTACATGTTTGGTACCTTCAAACTCCAGGGTATGACCAGCATTTGGACCGCCTTGAAAGCGGGCAATGATGTCATAACGGGGTGTGAGTACATCGACAAGTTTACCCTTGCCTTCATCTCCCCATTGTAGACCGAGGAGGATATCAACTTTATTGGTCACGTTCAAAGTTCAAAAAAATGGACGTGCGAAAGTACGGCAGTCCTTCCCGCAAGGGAAAAAGATTGGGAAATAAACTTGAAAAACCCCGTCAATGGCGCAAATTACTTTTTACGGCGGCCATAAAAATGCAGGGAATGGTGATCGATTTCAATTCCAAAAATGTCCTCCAGGGTCGATTTGATGTTTTGAATTCGCGGATCGCAGAATTCCAGCACTTCATTGCTGTCGGTGAGGATGATGTGATCGTGTTGCTGGTTTTGAAATGCCCGTTCGAACAACGCGGATGTCTGACCAAACTGATGTTTGCGCACCAGATTACAGTCGATCAGCAAATCGATGGTATTGTAAAGCGTAGCCCGGGAAACGCGGTACTTCTTGTTTTTCATCCGGAGGTAAAGCGCTTCGATATCGAAATGCCCTTTGTATTCATAGATTTCTCGAAGAATGGCGAAACGCTCAGGCGTTTTGCGATGCTTGTGAAGTTCCAGATATCGGGTAAATATGTCGCGGACTTTGTCCTGTACCAGTGTTGACATCAATTCTGCAAAATTAGCGATCTCAGCGATTGGTGGGTTATCTCAATTCATCACTGAAATTCACTTTCAATACGATCCACCGTGAGCACACCATCTACGGCCTTCAATTTATCCATGAGCGAACTCAGGTGCATGGTGTCGTGAACGAGCACCACCACTTTTCCCTGGAAAATACCGTCTTTCGCTTCGAATGAAATAGCACGCATATTCACGTTCATATCGGTTGAAATGATGTTGGTGATGTTTTGCACGATACCCACGTCGTCCGTTCCTGAGAATTTCAGTCCAACTTCAAACTCAACGGTCTCTGCATTGTTCCATCTCGCCTTGATCACACGATATGCGTATTTGCTCATCAACAATTGGGCATTCGGACAATTCGTGCGGTGAATTTTGATGCCTTCGTTTACTGTGATAAATCCAAAAACCTCATCACCAGGAATCGGATTGCAACAAGTGGCGAGGGTAAAATCGACACGTTGTTGCTCGTCTCCGATCAGCAGGGTTTCGTTCTTACCCGGAGTAGTGATCACCACCTTATCCTGCGATGTCTGCTTATTGGTTTCAGGTAATACCTCTGCCTTTGTTTCAAATTTGATGCGATTTCCATCCACGACAAAACCTTTCAACCTCGTGAGATCAATGCGACCTTTTGCGATGCGGTAATAAAGTTCCGTTGCTGTGGCGGTATCAAATTTTTTGACAAACTCATCGATGTTTTTGCTATTGAATTCGACTTTCAATCCACCGAGCTTTCTGCGCAACATATCCTTACCATCATCAGCAATCAACTTCTTCTCTTCGCGAAGGGCATCGCGAATCTTCTGTCTGGCACTTGCCGTAATGACAATACTCAACCAATCTTCCTTCGGTCGTTGTTTTTTCGAAGTGAGAATTTCAACCTGATCACCACTGCGCAGCTTGTGACTTAGCGGAACGAGCTTAAAATTCACTTTTGCACCAATGCATTGCGAACCTATCTGTGAGTGGATATGAAAAGCAAAGTCGAGTGCGGTAGCTCCGACAGGCAAAGTTTTCAAATCGCCATTCGGTGTAAAGACATAAATCTCTTCTGAAAACAAGGACAATTTAAAATTGTCGATGAAGTCGATGGCATTGTCTTCCGGGTTTTCCAAAACATCCCGCACTTGATTGAGCCATTTGTCCAGTTTACCTTCCGGAGTTTCCGGAGAATCTTTGTATTTCCAATGCGCGGCGAAACCCTTTTCGGCCATTTCATCCATGCGCACAGAGCGGATCTGCACTTCAACCCATTTACCCGAAGGCGACATCACCGTCGTGTGCAGCGATTCATATCCACTGCTTTTGGGAATGCTGATCCAGTCGCGCAAACGTTCGGGGCTTGGTTGGTAGAAATCAGTGACAATGGAATACACCCTCCAGCAATCACTTTTCTCCGTTTCCATTTGGGTATCGAGAATGACACGGATGGCGAAAACGTCGTAAATCTCTTCGAAAGGCACACCCTTTTTCACAATCTTATTCCAGATGGAATAGATGCTTTTCGTGCGGCTTTTGATTTCATACTTAAAACCAAATTTATCGAGTGCTCTTCTGATAGGCAGTGTGAAAGCGTTGATGAATCTGGTGCGGACAGCCTGTGTCTTCTGCAGTTTGCTCACGATGCTGTCGTATGTTTCTGGATCTTTGAACTTCAGAGACAGATCTTCCAATTCAGTTTTGATGTTGTACAAACCAAGGCGGTGAGCCAGTGGTGCATACATGAATTGTGTTTCACTGGCGATCTTCAACTGCTTTTCGCGTTTCATGTGATCGAGCGTGCGCATATTGTGCAGTCGATCCGCCAGTTTGATCAGGATCACGCGTACATCGTCGCTGAGAGTTAGCAGCATTTTGCGAAAATTTTCCGCCTGATCGCTGCTGTTCTCATAGTTGCTGACACCAGAAATTTTCGTCAGACCATCGATGATGACACGTTCACGTTTGCCGAACAGATTCTGAATATCATCCAGCGTGATTTCCGTGTCTTCTACGGTATCGTGGAGTAAAGCGCAGACGATACTGGTTGTATCCAGGCCAATTTCTTCTGCGGCAATCTTGGCCACAGCGAGTGGATGATAGATATAAGGTTCGCCACTTTTCCGGCGCATATCCTTGTGAGCTTCAGCCGCAACTTCGAATGCTTTGCGAATACGCGCGCGATCTGCGCGTGTTTTAGACCGGTGACAAACCCTCAGCAGTCCCCGATACCTACGCAGAATCTCACGTTTCTCTTCTTCCAGATCAATTCCTTCTTTCATCATGGAGTGCGCAAATTATAACAAAGAATGGCGCAGATGGAGAGGTTCCAAATAAGAAGATTCACAATCGTGGTCTGAAAGCAGGTTTGGGTAATTGATATGGCATGGGAATGAGACAGATCGTAGTCTAACGAACATGAATACAACCACTCACACCTTCACTACCCTTTCCGTCACAACGCTGCCATCTTCCATCAAGACACGAAGAAAATACACGCCATATTCTAGATCGCGAATGTTCCATTGCTGACTTTTGTGATAAACTTTTTCAGAAAAAATAAGTCTGCCAGCAGCATTGTAAAGTTCAACCGATTCCGCCGACACCGGCAACTGCGCTTTCAACACATGATGCGTCGGATTGGGCCAGAGTTTTACCTCAAGATTTTCACGTTCTACAACAGCATCAGGAAAACAAAACCCCGGTTGTTCGTAGCCACAACTGTCGATTTTGACCATCCAATGGCGTTGGGATAATGTGGGAAATAATTCTACCGTTCCCGTCATAACATAACCGCCATCAGGTGTGTTTGCAATATCAAAAAAAAATTCATCATAACTGTCCAACCCACTGAGGTATTCATAGTGCCATTCTAATTCTCCATTCATTTTCGCTTTGAACACTCTGGTGTAATAATTGGAAAATCATCAGAGGAATTATACATGTAGCCTGTTGTAACAAATGAGCCATCAGGGATTGTATCATCGACTCATTGTTGCCGACACTGATGTGAACATTCCAATCTGAAATATCTAAAGTTTCGTCCGAAATGAGTTGCCAAGCCACTGGATCGAATTCAACTATTTGTTGTTGATGATGAATGTTGGTATCGATGTCATCATCTATACAACGCGGATAAGTGAACACAATGTGATTTTCTGGTGTTATAGTCGCAGCACCCCTCCAATCCATGCAATTGTCCGGATTCCCGAAATAATACACGTCCAAAATTTCACCTGTGAGGTCAGTCTTGAGAAAAAAGTTCTGTCGATCACCTGTACCACACTCTGCATATGTATAGCCCCACATCAATAGGAAGTCATCTATTTGCCTTGCACCTGAAAATGAAAATTCGGAGCAGTATTCACTTTCTGGAAGAATATTCAAATGATTGGATACAACTGCGCCATCAATATCTAATTGCGTGATACGATAACCGATACTATCGGGGCTATCTCCGCCTGCAAAATAGCCAAACCTTGCAAGAGAAACTACAAGTAGATTTCCGTTATTCAGTTGAGTCAAACAATCGGGACCAAAATTTTCTCCTTCACCCATAGGCCAATCTGCACCCCATGTCCAAACCGTATCTATATTTTCATCCAGCATGATTAAATAAGGATAATTGCTTTGATTACTATTTACGGCTCCCTGTAAAACAGCAAAATGGCCATTTATTTCAACACAAGATTCCGACAACGGTGTTGTACCTTGAAATCCAATAGGCATCTGCGCCAATACAGCAAACGACTCAACACCTTCGGGATTCACTTCCTACCCAAAACGGCACCATTTGTAAACCAACATCAAATATCCACCTGAAGTAATAAATACATTACCATTTAAAGTTCCTCATTTAAAACAGGTGAGAAACTTGATTGAAGTAGGTCGTTTGAGACCACCCTTCAATCTGAAATAAGATCAAGATTAGAAAAAGTGCGGACCGCATTTTATTTTTCCCTTATTAGTTTTAGAACATCAAAACTTCCAAATGCTTCACAGATAATACTAACAGTGTACACACCGGAGGACCAGTTTTCGATTGGTAAGATAAGTGTTGTTTGGCTCTGCTTTGTTTTTGTGTTCAGAATAGTTTTACCGGTAATGTCTTACACATTTACTTCACATATTTTACCATTAAAACTATGAAGATCAAGATTACAATATTGTGTTGCAGGATTGGGATAAATTCTTATAATCCCTTCTTGGATCTTTGAACTTTCATTGTATCGACGCTTACTTGAAAATTCTGATTCAGAGCAAACGAAATCAGGGTAGTGGCCTGTAAATAAAAACAACAATTCCGCTGCATGAAGACAAGAGATATCATCATGATTGATGCTCCAATTCTGAAGTAGTTCAATCTGATCAGATGAAATCGATGATGCTTGTTGATTTACTATTAGATTTTCCAAGACAAACAACTCAGTGGCGTTTTGCATATCTGATTTTTCTCATTCGATGTTTGAATCACTTGATGGCGGTAACTATAGCAACACCCGTCAACCAATTTTCCATAAATAAAACCAAAATTGATTCAACATCCATTCCCAATCCAAAGATAGCCCATCACACCTTCACCACCCTTTCTGTCACAACACTACCATCTTCCAACAAGACACGAAGAACATAAACGCCACATTCAAGATCGCAAACGTTCCATTGCTGACTTCTGTGGTAGACCATTCAGGAAGTAACTTCATCACTTACATTAGCCCCCCACATCATTTTTTGTGCAGAAGAATTCGCTACTCATCCTTTTCACTTTATCCGTGTTGTTCGCTCGGGCGCAACAACCCGGACAATATTTCAATCGGGAGTTTCTTTCAGAACGTGAAAAGTTGATGAACGATAAAAAGTCAGATGCGCATTCAGGCATTCAGCCTTTGGCGGAAAAACTGGAGACAAATCTTTTTAGCACACCTGACTCATCTTACAAATTCGAAAACGGCAAACCGTCTTTGTGTTTAGGAACATTGGTGAATGTGGCCGGCGGTTATCAAGTTGAAGACAAATCCAAAGCGCTCTACCACGGGTTTGCCGGATTGGATCTTCGTCTCAACAATGTAAAACACTGGTCGTTGAATGTCGGTTATGCCATCAGTGGTGGTTCTCCCCCTCAGTATTTGTCGAACATGGGAGATCGTGAACAAGTTTGGGCGGGGAATGGATTTGCCATTCGCGATCAGAAAGACCTATACCATGCGCATTACACCTATGGTCATGTTTCCTATTCCAATGGAAAACATTTTCATTTCGAAGTCGGAAAGAACAAACATTTCTGGGGTGATGGTTATCGCTCGCTCATAGTCAGCGACAATGCAAATACATTTCCATATGCACGCATCACCACCAAAGTATGGAAACTGAAGTACACGAATCTGTGGATGCAATTGCGCGATCTCAGTTATACCAATCAACTGAAGAAAGCACGCATCAAATACGCCGCCATGCACGCGCTCAGTTTTAATGCGGGAAAACGATTCAATCTTTCATTGTATGAACTCGTCGTGTGGCAGGATCGCGATACCATGAGTCGACGTAGCCTTGACATCAACTACCTCAATCCGATTATTTTTTACAGACCAGTGGAATATTCAGTGGGATCACCAGACAATGTGATTCTTGCTTTAAGCATGAAATACAGACCAACTCCCCGACTCCAGATCTACGGTCAGTTTTTGTTGGATGAATTCAATTTGGCCCAATTGAAGACCCGCAAAAAATGGTGGGCGAATAAATATGGCGGACAACTTGGTTTCAAAACATTCGATTTGATGACTCCCGGATTCTCGTGGCAATCGGAAGCCAATATCACCAGGCCGTTCACCTATACACATGGAAGTCCTATCCAATCATGGACACATCTGAATCAAGCCATGGCACATCCTCTGGGATGCAATTTTATCGAATGGGTCAATCTATTTCGATACGATATCAAAGACTGGGTCATTACAGAAGAGTTTATCTGGGCGGCGTATGGCCGAGATCGCGATATTGATGGTGATGGCATTCCCGACAATCTCGGAGGAAACATTCTTCGGTCTTACCGCAATCCATACGAACAATACGGGCACGAAATGCTTCAGGGACTGAAAAGCACTTTTTATTTTCAATCACTGAGTATTTCCAAGAAGCTTGGCGAAAGCAAGGCCTTTGAACTATTCTTCAACCACACTTACAGGATGGAGAAAAATGAATTTGCCATCAGCACCGATCATTTCTTCCAGTTGGGAATCAGAACAAGCGGACTGCTCCAGCCTGTTCAAGATTATTGATCCATGGTCGCGAATATTTTTCCAACGAAAAACATTTCCATCATCCCACATTCAGCCATTAAATTCGCGCGGCGTAAAATCACCATGGAAGAAAGTCAAACCATACCAGCTACTGAAGAAAAAACATCATCCCGCATGAAGGATTTGGCCATGCTCTTTAAGTTGAGACTTACCTTTTTGGTGGTGATTTCTGCTGTGCTCGGCTATTTCATGGGTACCAGCACTGCAGATTGGTCCAAACTCGCAGCACTCGCCATCGGAGGTATTCTTTTGACCGGTGGAAGCAATGGATTAAACCAGGTGATTGAGCGTGAATGGGACAAACTCATGCTGCGCACCATGCACCGTCCAATCCCTGCAGGCCGAATGCATGTTCGCGAGGGCATCATCATCTCATTGATTGCAGGAATAACAGGAATAGTTGTATTGTGGGTATGCATCAATACCGCCGCTGGCGTATTGGGACTATTGGCCTTTTTCATGTATGTGGCCATTTATACACCACTTAAAAGAATAAGCAGTCTGGCCGTTTTTGTCGGGGCATTTCCGGGCGCAATTCCTCCTATGTTGGGATATGTCGCGGCCACAAATGATTATGGTGTAGAAGCGGGACTTCTCTTTGCCATGCAGTTCATGTGGCAGTTTCCACACTTCTGGGCCATCGCTTGGGTAGCACACGACGACTATGTGCGTGGTGGTTACAAATTACTCCCTTTTAATGAAGGCAGAACCAAAAAAACCGCTTACCAGATTTTACTTTATTCCCTATTTCTAATACCGGTAAGCCTTTTACCTTGGGCGATTCCCCTCGAAAAACCGCTCATCGGAAACATTGCTGCAGTAGTGGCCTGCATTGCCGGTGGTGTCATGGCGTGGTATTCATTTCGATTGGTCAAAACCTGCGACATGGCTGACGCCAGAAAAGTGATGTTCACCTCGTTTTTCTATCTGCCTTTGGTGCAACTGTTTTATGTCATAGACAAATTGTGACATGGTCCGGATTGTCTTCATTGCCATCTTACTGAGTTTTTTAGGAACAAAAGTTCATGGTCAGCAAGACACCTGTCTCAGTAATGCTTTGCGTTCTGATACACTTATAATTTGGTTTCATGACAAGGCCATTTTTCAACCTGTCAAACGAAAAATTGAAATCATCCAGTTTCACAAAAGATGGTACCGTGTTTCTTATGAAGACTCAGACGGACATGTTTCCAAGCGCAGAATACACCGTCATCGCATCAAAAAATTCATGCGAAAATTGACGAAAATCTACTCCCATTTGCATACGCCGACAGGAGGATATATCGAATCCGGCATCACCGACATGCATTGCACCACCATGAATCAAGTGGCAATGGATCGCAAAAAAAAGTGCTTCCAAGCCATGCATGTATTGAAAATTTGGCCAAAAGAAAAAAACCAAAAGTGACATTCAGCACGAAGTGTGCTGTGAAGCATCACTTATGACCATCTTTGCGGCGATTTTAAAAGTGAAACATGAGTTCAACAGAGGCGAAAGCCATCAACACATCAGACGTATTTGAAGGAAAGGATCCTGAAGTAAAAGTGAGAACACGCAAAATGATGATGTGGTTCATCATTTTTGCTATTGTGATGCTTTTCGGTGGAATCACCAGCGCCATCATTGTTTTATATGGCAAATTGGTTTGGCTTCAGATGAATCCTGTAAGCGAACTCATGGTGAGCAATGCATTGATTGTTGTTTCAAGTATTACCCTCATTTTGTCGTTGCGCACCCTTAAAAAAGGCAATCAAAAGCTCGGTTTGATATTGCATGTGGTCACCCTTTTATTGGGAATTGGTTTTGCCATTTCGCAAAATCAAGCCTGGAATAAAATGGCAGAACGTGGATTGGGTTATACCACAACCATCAACGAGGAAGGATTAAAAGCCTATCGCTGGAATACACTTTCACGAATCACTGGGGTGTACGGCACAGATTATTGGTTTGAAATGGGCAATGAAAAACTTGTTCTGGAGAATGGAGAATATTACAAGCCAAGCGATCCTTCCAAACCTGTCACCAATACCGTGATGACCACTTTCAATGCATTCGGTGCGATGCTGAGTGTCCTCATTTATGTACACATCATTCACCTTTTGTTTGGAATCATTTATCTCATGGTAAACACCCTGCGTATCATGCGCGGAACGATCAATAAAGACAACACCCTCAGCATTTCCGTAAGTGGCATGTACTGGCACTTCATGGGATTATTGTGGTTGTATCTGTTTGCCTTTATGTTCTATATGTTTTGATGCGCAATTCCCATTTGATGATCTTCATCTGGAAATTATGTTAAATGTTTGTGATCCCGTTTCTTGACCTGAAAGGACTTTGATCGAATAAACACCTGAAGGAATTTCTTCAAGAGATAACAAGCACGCAGAAGCGTTTACTGATTTCGATAATACCATTCTTCCGTTTTGATCCATCAGATAAATCCAACTCATATTTTTCTCAGAAGAAATATTCAAATGTGTTGTTGCCGGATTTGGCCAGATCGAGAATGAAATGTCTTTCGTTTCAACAACAAAATCCGGACAAGCCCATACAACAAGTTGTTCTTCTGCTGAACCACTACATCCAAATTCGTCTACGTATTCATAGTTGAAAGTGACCATTCCAACTCCTTGTTGAGAAGGATCAAAAATTCCGTCTACAACAAATTCGCCTGAATAAAAACCACCTGCAGGCAAACCTCCACTCAACGAAAATTCAGGAGAATCGACGCAGATTGAATCAGGCGTTTGTTCGTACGTAACGACTGGAAGATCATGCACGCTGATGTTGAGTTCCGCTTCAGCCAAGCAATTTGTCGCATCCTGAGCAACAACACTCACAGTGACATCTGCTTCCGGACAATAGTCAAATTCTGGTTCAACAACTGGCATAGGAGACCATGTATAAGACACATTCGTAAGACTACCAGAGACCACAGCAGTGAGCGTTACGCACTCGCCAATACACACGGACTCATCAGTAGTTTCAATGGCAACGATGAGTGGATCGGATTGATCGATGGTTACCTCAAATGTCAATTCACTTCCTTCTGCATCTGTAACGATCACTGAATAATCTCCCGCACATAAATCACCAATCGAAACAGTTTCAAAACCATTGCTCCACAAATAGGAATAAGGTTCTACACCACCAGCTACTGAAATGGATGCACTACCTGAACATTCTCCAAAACATATTGCAGGTGTCCATGAAACCTCACCTGACATTGGAATACTCTCGCACCATGTGGATGCAGATGGTATGAATGCACTTGTTGTGAACGAAAGTTCAGCTGGTGTAAAAGAAAAATCGGCAAAATTTGCTCCTACATTGCTACTAAGATTGATAGAAGTTTTAGTTACAGTAGCTGATGCGCTGTTGCACAGAAGATCTTCGCCTTGTAAGAGGTTACCGATGAGGAAACCATCAACCCCTGCGCCGTTGGATGCTGGTGCGGCATCAGCACAAAAAACAATTTCCTGCTCAGCATTTGAAATCAATTCAATGCCTGAGTTACCGGCCGCATAGTTGAGGTTACTCAATTTCATAGCCTCAATCACATCACCAGTCATGTAATCTACTTTAAACAAAACAAGACCCACACCTCCTACGTTGGTAAAGGCAGCAACCATGGGTTGCCCATCTGCACCCAAGAGAATGTCGCGCATATACATATTACTATTGTAAGTAAAACTCCATACTAGATTCCCCGTTGAATCAATTTTGATCAATACAGGGGAAGCATTGGTCGCACGTTGAAAACAAATCACAAAACCACCGTCAGGCATTTCAATGGTTCCACCATCGAATGAAACGATATAACTTGTACTGCCACCAATATATCTGGACCAGGCAATATTGCCAGCGGTATCAGCTTTAGTAACGAGAATAGCCGAATATAGATCGTTCGACTGATTGGCTACCCAACCCGTGGAGAGAAAACCACCATCAGAAGTTTCGATGATATCAATCGCTTCTCCGTCATCCGATCCACCTGCTTTAGACCAAATCAAATTGAAATCAAGATCAAAAGCGGCGATGCCATATTTGACGGTTGATAGATTCAACCCCGACACAATGATGCGATCATCACCTGACAAAATTATCGATCTGGGATAAAGAGGTATCGACTTGGTCAATTCCAATACACCATCACTCGAAAAGCGATGAAGAAAAGCGTGAGACTGATAATCGTAACCTCCAACGATGATATGGCCATCAGAAGTGCACAACAATGAATTCACGGCATCATTGATCGGTGAACCGATATTCACTTCATTGCTCCACAGTGTATTGCCGGCGCTGTCTAGCTTCGTAATGAATTGATTTCTATCTGCGCCGGGTAGAACATTATTGAAACCACCAACCACGTATCCATTGTCTTCGGTTTGGCAAAAAGCGTAAGTGATTGCTCCTGTTCCGGTCGGATTGATCAGTCGTTGAAATTGTACTTGGGCGTAAAAATGTTGAACACAGATAAAAATGAAAATCAGTGAGGCAAGTAACTTATGTTTCATGATAAAAATTTGGTTTTCAAAGCTCCACAACTTCATTCACTCCAGCAAAACCGTCAAATCAATTTTCTGCACCGGGCAACAAAACAGAAACCGACAAGAAAAATGTAGTTCGCTAACGACCAGTTTCCAGCAGAATTCTCCCAATCATCCACCCGCCATCGCCGGGAAATGCGACCGTCACCCCTAATTTAGAATCACTCCAAACAACGACCCATCCTCATGGTTTGCAGAAGGCGGCGGGCTTACTGACAATAACCTCTGAACAACCCTTCAATTTTTTTAACAGGACGGCTTTATTGTGAGGATTTCATGACTAAACTTGCCGCCAAATTTCAACTACTTATGTCAGGACACGCAGAAGCAGTCAGCAAGGACAAACTCTGGGGCGGCGGAATGTCACCCTTCAGCATAAGCTATGGTAAAATGATGATGTGGTATTTCCTGGTGTCAGATGCTCTGACATTCGGAGGACTGCTCACCGCATACGGTGTCATTCGCCACGCTTCTTCTGAACCATGGCCCGTGGGCGAACAGGTATTCGAATCATTGCCTGGACTTCCCGGAAGTTTTCCGTTGATCTATGTTGCATTGATGACCTTTATCCTGATTATTTCATCTGTAACCATGGTGTTGGCTGTAGAAGCCGGACATAGGATGGACAAAAAGGGAGTGATCAAGTGGATGGGATACACCGTTCTTGGTGGAATTTTCTTCTTGAGTTCACAAGCTTGGGAATGGTCACACTTTATCCACGGTAGTGGAGGTGGTTTCCAGATTTCAACTCCGATGAGTGTAACTGGACAAGACGAATCCGGAGCAAGTATCACAATGGATCTGAACGGAGGTTCATGGGTTCATATGACATCAGAAGTGGGTCATGCCTACGAACATGCATTGGAACATGGCGATCACATTGAAGTAAAAGGCGGAAATCTGATCATCACTCCTGCACATCACGATGCACATGGTGAAGATGCACATGGAGCACATGCAGAGCATGGCCATGACGCGCACGCCGAAGCAGGTCCAACCTCTATTCCATTGGAAATCGTATTGAACAAATTCGTACTCGAACACAAAGACGGTAAAGACTATCGCAAGATTAAAGTTACCGGCGCAGAAGCCGAAAAAGTGATGAATGCAATGTCATCACACACATTGGTATTCGGTGCCAATCTGAAGAAAAACGAGTACGCAGTTCAACAGCAATACGCAAACTTCTTCTTTTTCATCACAGGTTTCCACGGATTCCACGTGATGCAGGGTGTAGTCATCAATATTGTGATCTTCCTGATGGCACTCAGAGGTGTTTTCGAAAAACGCGGTCACTACGAAATGGTTGAAAAGGTTGGTCTCTTCTGGCACTTCGTAGATTTGGTATGGGTATTCGTATTTACCTTCTTCTACCTCGTATAAACTGAACAAGATCCACTCATCTCAACAATAAAACAAGAGAACATGGAAAGAGACGACCTGATAGTAAATGACAGCTATTCGATCAATGCCCGTCACAGCGAAGAGGACGGTAAAAAGATCCGTAAAAAGCTCTATTTTGTAACTGTGCTCCTCACAGTTATCACCATCATTGAAATCTTCATGGGTGTGGCTTTTAAAAGAAATGCCACATTTACTTGGGAAGCTATAAAGCTCACCTTTGTGATTCTAACTTTGGTAAAAGCTGCATATATCGTTTTGGTTTTTATGCACCTCGGTGATGAACGCAAGAACTTGAAATATGTGGTACTGCTACCATATGCATTGTTTATTCTTTACTTATTATTTATAGCGTTGTACGAGGGGCTTTCAGCACAAACCCTACACAACATGTTTGGTTGATACAATAGAAATGTCTTCTAATAAAAAATGGAAAAAGTATATCGGCCTCGGCGGTATACTTTTTTTATTTCCACTCCTTTGGATCTTGTTTTTTGGCATCTTCAGCAAACACAATTTCCAGACGCTTAAATATTTCGGACCTGAAGCTCAGGGCGCATTAGAACACAGCGATTATCACATTCCCCCATTCGCGTTTTCCGATGAAAACGGTCATATGATCACGGCTGATTCTCTCAAAGGTGAAGTGTGGCTTGCCGCATTTTACAATTTAAGAAATGAACACATTTCAAAGATCACCGAGAGACTCCTCAATGTCAATTTTAAATACCGAGATGAACCTGATATCCGCATAGTGGTTTTTTCTACAAATTGTGACCAGGACTCGCAGGAGCTTCGCAAGGAATATGTCGATCAGAACACACGGTACAATGGTTTTCCCGGCAAATGGATGTACCTTGCTGGAGACCAGGAAGCCATGCAGGGATTTATTCGCAATGGTTTTTTGATAGATGATCTCCGACACGATGCGATTTTCAGATTGGTAGATGCGGAATGACACATTCGTGGAGTGTATGGAAACACAGAATATCATTTTCTTGGAGGAAATGGAGAAGATGGGATGCCTGGCATTATCCAGGACATTGCATTGTTGAAGAAAGAAATCGACCTAAAAGAACATCATGATCAGAAAGCGGAGCATCGCTAACATTTGTTTTGTCAGTCTTACGCTATTCAGCTCGTGCGATCATCAGCAAAACGACCTATCGCATGATGCAGACGCTACATCGCTGCCCTATTTCGGGGAAGCGGATATTGAACTTCATCGTTTAGAAGATGGATCAGCACATGCCGACACCATCCAATACAGCATTCCCAAATTCAGCTTTACCAATCAGGATGGGAAAATTGTTTCTCATCATGATTATGCCAACAAAATTTTCGTGGCAGAATTTTTCTTCACTGAATGCAAGACCATTTGTCCAATCATGAGCACTCAAATGTCGAGGTTGCAGGAATTGGTCGAACAAGAAAAACTGAGTCAGGAAGTAGCCTTTATTTCTTACAGCGTAAAACCGGAAAATGATACACCGGAAGTCCTGAAAGCATATGGCGATAAAATCGGCGCAGACTATCAAAATTGGAATTTTGTGACCGGAAAACCAGAAGACATTTATGATCTGGCGGAAGGTGGATTTATGTTGTCTGCATTTCCTTCCGACACCGCTGAAGGTGGCATATTTCACACCGACAAACTGACGCTGATCGACCGAGGAATGCACATCAGAGGCTATTACGACGGAACATCTACCAAAAGCGTAGACAAACTATTTTCCGATCTGAAGAAGCTCACCAACGAAAAATAAATCATGCTCAAACAAGTCATCCAAAAAAACGACGCGAAAGCCCGTCTGATCATTGGTATCGTATCTGTCGTAGTATTTGTAGCGGTTGTTGCCCTGAAATACATCGCCATACCAGTAGATCCCTCATTTGACGTACACGTTTTCGCTACAATCAATGCTTATCTCAACGGCTCAGTGGCTGTGCTTCTGGTTATTGCTTTGTTGGCGGTGAAAATGAAAAATTATTCTCTGCACAAGCGTACCATGTTTGCTGCAATCATACTATCCGTCATTTTTCTGCTTTCCTATATCGCCCACCATGCATTAGCCGGAGATACTTCATATCCGAAAGATGCACCCTATCGAGCGTTTTATCTGATCATATTGCTCTCCCATATTATGCTGGCCGGTATTATTCTGCCTTTTATCCTGTTCACTGCTTACCGCGCGCTGACAGCTGAATTCCCTGCCCACAAAAAACTCGCAAGAATTACATGGCCGATTTGGTTTTATAGCGTGCACAGGTGTTATCGTATATCTGATGATCCATCCCTACTACACCTGATCAATGTTATTTGATTATGAACAATTTGCCATAATCATGGCGAATATGTTTTTTGAAGCTTTCGACCATTCCACAGGATGGTTTTTATATTTGTGGTATGAAAAAGGCGATATTTTGGATTCTAGCCATTGGTTTGTTGCTCATCTGCGCCACAGATACGACTGCCCAGTGTGCCATGTGCAAAGCAACAGCTGAAAGTGCTACAGAAAACGTGGACAAAGGAATTGGTGAGGGTTTGAACAGCGGAATCGTCTACCTGATGGTACTTCCATATTTGTTACTTGCAACGATCCTCATTGTTTTTTTCAGAAAACGTCTGATTGCTCTTTTCAAACCAGTGCAGGTTGAAGCCTAAGAGTTTTTGGACTGGTTTTTGAAAATTGCCTGACAGAATTAACCACACTATTGGCCCTCATGAAAATATTCAGATATTTCACATTATTGCTCCTTACTGTTTGCACCTTTCAGGTGGGATCGTTTGCGCAGTTTACTGTTGAGGAAAAAATAGACTCAACCAATGCGAATGATGTTCAGGAGCAGAAGATGGAGCTTCTTGTACTCGACTTCAAATCAAAGAAACCGATCGAAGCCGATGTGATGATCAAAGGACTTAACCCAAGAAAAACTGTTGTTTACAAAGACGTATCAGACTCCACACTTATCCTCAAAAAGTATCGCATTTATACTGTATCGGTGATCAAAAAAGGCTATATGTATTTCGCTCATCGCTTTTGGCCGGATGAAGCAGAAACACACGTTGAGCGCATCGAATTGAAACCTCTTGGTTTAGGCATCAAAAGCAGTATTGAGGACATCACATTTTGGGAGATGAAACTCAGATTTACACAAATCTGCACCTGCCCTCGAAGAATTGATCGACTTCCTGAATCAAAATCCGACCATCAGCATTTGTGTGATCGGTCATGTCAATGGACCAGTGAATGAAGATCAGAAAAGCGATTCATTCTATCGCAAAGCATCCGAAAAACGTTCACAGGCCGTGGTAGATTATCTCATTCAACACGGTATTGCTAAAGAACGCCTGACTTCTCGTGGTATGGGCAACAAACAAATGATCTATCCGGATCCACAAACCGAATGGCAAGTAAGTGCCAATCGCCGTATTGAGATTGAAATTACTGGATTGTAATTCTTTTGATGTACCATTCATGATGTTTGCCCTAAGTCCCGCATAACCGCGGTTGATCGTTTGCATTTTCCATTCGTAACATCTCACAGCCACTAAACATAATCGCTCTGAGTAGTTGATGTTTACTACTAAGTTTGTGACACCTATTTACCGCTATGAGAATTGCGATTATTCTATTATCCGTGCTCGTTTCAAGCCAGGGTTTTTCACAAGCCTGGTCGTTGGATAGTTGTGTGAGCTACGCTTTGCACAACAATCTATCGGTTGTTCAAAGCAAACAAAACATCAAACTTGCTGAAATCAATGAAAATGTTGCACTCGGTGGCATGCTGCCATCACTGAATGCACAAGGTTCACATGGTTACAACTGGGGACAAAGAATCGACCCATTCACCAATCAGTTTGCTTCAGAGCGAATTCAGAGCAACAACTTTGGTTTGGCCACCAGTGTGAATCTCTTCAACGGTTTCGCTCAAGTGAATACCCTCAAACAATCTGGATTAAACACCGAAGTAAGCAAATGGAATTTTGAAAAAATGCGCAATGATATCGCGTTGAATGTGGCTACTGGCTATTTGAATGTATTGATCAACCGCGAATTTGAAGAGATAGCCAAACGCACTTTAGAATCGACAGACCGTCAAGTGAACCGCATGCAAAAATTGGTTGATGCTGGCCAGATGTCCGTTGGTAACCTCAATGAACTTCTCGCACAACAGGCCAGCAACAATGCAAGCTTGGTGAGTGCACACAACAGCAGCGAACTCGCCAAATTATCCCTGATGCAATTGCTACAGTTGAGCACAGATCAGATGAAAACATTCTCCATTGAAATTCCGCAGATCGAAGACATAGG
Organism: Flavobacteriales bacterium; assembly: GCA_016722445.1. GTDB lineage: Bacteria > Bacteroidota > Bacteroidia > Flavobacteriales_D > Sanyastnellaceae > JAIBBG01. The sequence continues at coordinate 45,436 of JADKIZ010000001.1, forward strand.
CGGTATGGATATGATATCCAATCCTGATATTTTGGTTCAGGCTGCACTCAATAATTTTCCGGAAATCAAAAGCGCTACAGTAAATGTTGCCAGTGCCGACTTGGGTAAAAAAATAGCCTCAGCCAATTATTATCCCAGTTTAAATGCGAGTTTCAGTTATGGTACTGGTTATTCCGGTGCTGCAAAAGTTGTAACCGGTAATCCAGATACACTGAGTTATCCGATCGGAACTGTGGTTGGTACTGGTGATTATGTGCTTTCAATTCCACAGTTGATGTACAACACGGATGATTACAAAACCAAAGGATTCAATGATCAGCTCAAAGACAACATCAACAAGTCACTTTTTTTCACATTGAATATTCCGTTGTTCAATGGTTTCAATGCCCGCAGCAGTGTGAAACGTTCTGAAGTGAATCATGAAATTGCTCAAATTCAACTCGAGCAAGCAAAACAAACCATTACACAAAATGTGTACACAGCACATGCCGATGCCAATGCGGCATTGGCAAATTACTATGCGAACAAATCCAGTGTGACCAGTAGCGAAAAAGCATTGGAATGGGCCGAATTGAGGTACGAACAAGGCCTGAGTAATATTGTTGAATATTCCGATGCACGCACGAGATTAGAAAATGCGCGTGCCAATATGACCCGCAGCAAATACGAATTCATCTTTAAACTGAAACTCCTGGAGTTTTACCAGGGCAAACCAATCAGCCTGAAATAATCGCGAGCAGAAATAAAAAAGACTACTTTGGATTGGAGGAACGCTTGTACTCATCATCGTACTGGCTATGATCTTTGGTAAGAAAGACAAAGACATCGAAGTAACCATGGCGAAAACTTCGATGAATGATCTCACCGAAACAGTAGCAGCAAGTGGTAAAATCCAACCTGAAACTGAAGTAAAAATTCAATCAGAAGTTTCCGGACAAATCACAGAACTTCCAGTGAAGGAAGGTGATATGGTGAAACAAGGACAACTGTTGGTGAAAATCAATCCGGATCTTTATACCTCTGCATTGAACCGAGCACAAGCAGCACTGAACAGTGCAAAAAGCAATTTGAGCAGCGCAAAGGCAAGACTTTCTCAAGCAGAAGCTCAATTCAAAGCGACAGATCTGAACTACAACCGACAGAAAAAACTCTTCGAAGAGAACGCCATTTCAAAAGCAGAACTTGAAAACATCACCAGTCAGTGGGAAACATCGAAGGCAGAAGTTGCAGCGGCCAAAGAAAGTATTTCCAGTGCTGAATTCTCCATAGAAAGCGCACAGGCTGGCGTAAATGAAGCTACGGACAACTTAAAACGTACGACCATTCTTGCACCTATGACAGGAACTGTTACAGCCTTGAACAAAGAACTTGGCGAAACTGTGTTGGGAAACAATATGATGAGTGGTGATGTGATCATGAAAGTTTCCGCATTGGATTTTATGGAAGTAAATGTTGAAGTAAATGAAAGTGATATCGTACGTGTGACCTTAGGTGATACAGCAATTGTAGAAGTGGATTCGTATAAAGATGAAAAATTCAAAGGTCTGGTTACAGAAATCGGCAACACTGCGTTGAACGCACTCACCACAGCATTGAGTATGGACCAGGTAACAAATTTTTCAGTAAAAATTAGAATTTTACCTGAATCCTACCAACATCTGCTTCAAAACAAACCAGCAAATGAATCGCCATTCAAACCGGGAATGAGCGCCACAGTAGATATCATCACAGATCAGGCGAAAAATGTATTGAGTGTTCCGATCAAAGCAGTGGCAACGCGTGAAGACACCACTTCGGCAAGTGCAACAGAACGATTCAAGAAGCGCATGGCGGAAGATGAAGAAACTACTGACGACAAAGAATCAGATAAACCCCTGGAAGTTGTGTTTGTTTACAATGAAACCGCCGGCACGGCAGAATTGCGTGTGGTGGAAACAGGAATACAAGACGACAAATTCATTCAGATTAAATCCGGAATCAAAGAAGGAGATGAGGTGATTACTGGTCCTTATGAAGAAGTATCGCGCACGCTCAAACCCGGCGATAAAGTGAAAAGAAAAACCTCAATCGACATCGAGGAGAAAAAAGAAGAATAACATGTCGGTTATTCTCCTCATAGAAACAACAACAGTCAATTGTTCTGTAGCACTTCATCAGGATGGCAAAATCATCCGGTTGCGAGAAGAATCGGCTGAGCATTTCGTCCATGCGGAATCACTCCATGTATTCATACGATCTGTGATAGAAGAATCCGGTTTTCGGATGAATGATCTGGATGCAATAGCCGTTAGTCAGGGTCCCGGATCATATACCGGATTAAGGATAGGGATATCAGCAGCCAAAGGATTATGTTTTGCATTAAACAAACCGCTTATCGCAGTGGATACACTGGAAGCACTTGCAGAAGATGCACTATTGACAGGAGTGGAAGCGGATATTATCATACCCATGATTGACGCGCGGCGTATGGAAGTTTATTGCGCAGTTTACGATGGAAAATTAAACAGACTTGAAGGACCTACCGCAGTGGTAGTGGATGAAAGTTATTTTAATAAATACAGCGATCAACGTTTGATTCTCACGGGTGATGGTTCGGCCAAATTCCAACATTTGGTAAGTGCTCAAACCAACAGTTTGAACCGTATGCCTTCCGCCACGATGCTCTCGAATATTGCTCAGCGAAAATTCGATTCCGGGTTATTTGAAGATGTGGCTTATTTCGATCCATTTTATTTGAAAGACTATATACCCGGAGTTGCTAAAAAATCCGTGCTTTGAACATGGTCTTCACATACTGAAAACCATCTATCACCGTTTACATTTGGAAACCTTGTCGGGTCTATTTTTGACACATGAATAAAGGCATACGCAATTTCATCCTCATCTGTTTGGTGCTACTTTCCTGCCATAGCTGCAAGGACAAGGGCAACTACAATGTGCCTTATGTTCCAGTTAACATCACCATCAATGTGAACCAACCTGACTTTTTCAACCTGACCGTCCCAACGGGATGGGTTTATATCACAGGAGGAAGCAGGGGCATCATTGTATATCGCAAATCAGATACAGAATTTGTAGCGATAGAAAGACACAGCACCTATTTACCGGAAGACCAATGTGCCGTGACGGTCTTAAGTGATGGAGTTTTGTTGGACGATCCTTGCTCCGATTCTCAGTGGCTCATCATGGATGGCACCTTGGTGAATGGTCCGGCCAGTACGCCGTTGGTGACCTACGATACCATGTACAATGCACCGTATTTGACGATTGTGAATTGATCATAGAACAAATTCACAACAAACTGTATGCATTTTCATCAAACACATCACAGCCGAGAGCACCGCATCATTTCCTTTGGATGAGAAATCCAAACAATGAAACCACTTTACACCATTGCCCTGCTGATTGGCAGCAATATCTTCATGACTCTCGCATGGTATGGCCATTTAAAATTCAAAGAATATGAATGGGGTAAAGGTTTGGGTTTGTTTGCAGTGATTCTGATAAGCTGGGGAATGGCATTTTTCGAATATTGCCTTCAGGTGCCCGCGAACAGGATCGGGTCTCAGGAGTATGGCGGTCCATTCACGCTTGTCCAGCTTAAAATCATCCAGGAAGCCATTACGCTGATCTTATTCATGGCATTTTCCCTCCTATTCTTCAAGCATGAAGCCATGAAGTGGAATCATTATGCCGCCATAGCCATGATTTTCGGAGCGGTCTATCTGGTTTTCAAGGAGTAAATTCAGGTAAAATGCAACTAAAGCACCTGTGGTCACGTAACAGCGGTCGACCCATAATAAATCAGACATGAAAAAGATCACCCTGCTTGCCAGTATCATCGCGACAGTAGTAGCATTAGAAGCCTGCCATTCAAACGAACCCCAGGCACCACAAGCCGAAAATCCGGTTGTAGTGAATCCCAATGATTCATTGTTTACTGTCAATGAAGCCGGCTACAATTTTCAAATTGCATTACCCAAAGATTTGATGATTGCCAATGCCCCTGAAATAGCGGTAAATGAAGCAACAGGAGAACTCAACATCCGATTGGGTGAGCAGTTCTGGATTGTTGCCACACAAGAACAAATGGATTTGGCATCGATCAAACACGAACTCGAAGAAGACATGCTTTTCACCAATAAAGTGGTGGAAGAGTCCAATAATTCGCTGCTCGTTCAGAGAATACTTCCTGATGGCACGACTTATGATTACAGCTACCAAAGTCTCAATCAAATTTCAGGTAAACCCTATGTTTTCAAAACGAGTGAAGAAGGTGAGTTTTCCATGGAGAGCGTTAACAGAATGCGCCAGGCGATCTCAACTGTTCATCAGAAAGCATAAAATCTTTTCCTTAAATTTGACCACCTTATACTCAGAATCTGACCCACAATGATGAAAACCCTATTAATTTCCATTTCGCTCATGTTGCTATCGGTGTTGGCATACTCCGAAGTTGTAGTCATCAGCGGTATATATCAGGGAAAAGACCTGTATGTAAAAAATCCCATCACCACTTCCGGAATCGGCTATTGCATATTCGAGGTATTGGTGAATGGCAATATCACAAGTGACGAGGTGAATTCACCTGCGTTTGCGGTTGATCTTGCTGTATGGAGCTTGAAACAGGGCGAACCTGTTGAAATCGTATTGCGTTGCAAAGAAAACTGCGATGTGAAAATCATCAATCCGGAAGTGATATATCCAAACAGCACTTTTGAAGTTGCTACGATGGATCTCACTCCAGATGGTTTACTCACCTGGTCAACGACCAAAGAATCTTCTTCCATTCCATACATTGTAGAACAATTCAGATGGAACAGATGGATCAAAGTTGGTGAAGTAATTGGACTTGGAAAACCAGAAGAAAACAAGTACAGTTTTCAAGCAAAACTTCACAGCGGACAGAACACTTTCCGTGTTTATCAGCTCGACTACAAAGGACAGCGAACTTCGCAGGAGATCAAAGTGACGAGCAATACAAAAGAAGTATTGATCAAGAACAACAGGGTATCTTCGAGCATTGATTTTTCAGAAGAAACCGACTATGAAATTTATTCTGAATATGGTGCATTGGTGAAAGCTGGTCGTGGCTCAACTGTAGATGCATCGAAATTTTTCAAAGGAAAATACTACGTGAGTTTCGACAACAAAGGCGGAATCATTGTAGAAAAGAAATAAACAAACATCAGCAATGATGGCTTCACCCCTGCTCGATCAGAGCAGGGGTTTTTATTTTTACCGCTAAATAAGAAAATAGTATGCTGAACAAAATCGAACATCTCGGAATTGCTGTAAAGGATCTGGCCACTTCTGAAAAAATATTTACCGATTTGCTGGGCGTACAACCGTACAAGCGTGAAGAAGTAGAAAGTGAACATGTGATCACTTCTTTTTTTCAATGTGGAGAATCCAAAATTGAATTGTTACAAGCGACATCACCAGACAGTGCCATTGCCAAATTCCTTGATAAAAACAGAGAAGGTATTCATCACATCGCCTTTGATGTATCTGACATATTTGCAGAAATCGATCGACTGAAAAGTCTCGGTTATGAGATGATCCATGAAAAACCAAAAGATGGTGCAGACAATAAACTCATCGCATTCTTACATCCCAAAACAACCAATTCAGTTTTGGTAGAGTTATGTCAGGAAAAATCGAAGTGATGGATTTCACATCCAATCAATGCTTCTCGCGTTTGCGTTTCATCTTTTTATTCTGAGGACCCCAAAGGTCGCTTGACTTGTGTTTTCCTCCCTTTTCGAGGTCAACATCATGACCAGGTTGATTTTCACATTTCCTGTCTTGGGCCATGGTTAGCCATTGGATCCGAATCGAAAAAATAATTGGTCTGTATTTTCCTGTATAGTATGGTAAAGTAGATTTCAAGTCATACCACGGATACACACCTAGTATGGGAGTTTCTATGGACGGCACGATATAGATGCCTGGTTCCGGTTTCCAACCAAAACTCAGTTTATAGTGAAATTGTCCAACAATTTTACCCGGGTCCTGCCAGTCAGCGCCGAAGTAAGGACCGTTTTGCCTACGCGAGATCAACGCAAAATCGGCGTTCGCACCGAGTGAATTTTGAATCCAGAAATGATCAGTGAGTTGAAGGATATTGCTGCAGTTGACGAAAGCACCCAAAAAGTGATCAGAAAAAGAAGAATTGCTTTGAAGAGGCGCGCTGCCACCTGGGCCGAAAATAGCACCGTCGAATGAGTCACGGCCGCGCAGCATTTTATAGTGAATGCCGTAATCCAGATGATCTAATAAAATGCGTCCGGAATAAAACTTATGTCGACCCGCTTCGATATAGGCACCAATTTTCCCTGCTCTGGAAAAATCGCCGGAGTACAAAGTATCCAAACCTTCTATGTTTTCATTGTATCCGGTAAGGCTTTCCTTGCGATTGACGGGCAACATATAGGTGATACCCGGAGCGATGAACCAACCCGTGTTTTTGTACGCAGTACCTTGCACAAAAACAGGCGTGAGTTGGCGCTTATGTTGTGCATGAGCCAACAACGATAACGAAACGAAAAAGCAGGCGAGCAACTTGTTCATGATGTGAAGATAGACTCTTCACACAACGCAAGAACCTTCATCTTATTGAGTAACCAACGCTAAGATGTGAATCAGAGCAGGCTCAGGATACGTTGTTCCACCTCTTCGGTATTCCAACGTGTTTCGATTTCTGGCATGGCCATCACCTGATTCATGATATGTTGCTGACGATCACCATTACGAAGTGCATCGGCGTACGGAATATTGGTAAAGGAAACCTGTGTATAGAGCGGAATCCATTTCTCAGGGTGTTTTTCACTGAACCATGATTCAATTTTTTTCTGCAACAAGAAATCTTTATCTGCAGTCTTATCGCGCATTTCGATATAGTTTCTCAAAGCAAGTTCGAGAATGGCATCGCCAGCAGGTTTTCTAATCCGCGAATATTCAGGGAAAATTTTCTGATAATTTTCACCATGTTGAGAAATGAGATCGTTCAAGGCTGTGCAATCTTCGAATCCTGCGTTCATGCCTTGTCCAAAGAATGGAACGATGGCGTGTGCCGCATCTCCAAGCAAACAAACACTGTCCTCATAGTGCCAAGGATTGCATTTGATCATCACAAGACTTGCGTCAGGATTGGCGAAGAAATCAAGTGTCAGCTCAGGCATCAATTCCAAAGCATCCGGGAAATTCGCTTTGAAGAAAGCAGTAACTGCTTCAGGTGTTCTCAGATTCTGCAATGAATTTTTACCTTCAAAAGCGATGAACAAGGTACAAGTAAAGCTTCCATCCACATTGGGAAGAGCAATCATCATGTATTCACCGCGTGGCCAGATATGCAGACAGTCGCTGCGCATTTGGTGCGTACCATCGGGATTTGCAGGAATTTCCAATTCCTTGTATCCATGATTGAGATAAGTCTGAGAATAATCGTATCGATCGAGGCGCGAAAGTCTTGTTCTTACAGCACTGAAAGCCCCGTCTGTTCCGTAGATCTGATCGAAAGACTCATGAACATCTTCACCAGTTTTTTCGTTGTAAAAAGAAATCGTTTTGGTATTCACATCCAAATCAGTGCAGCGATGATCGAAAACGAGTTCAAGATTTTCATATTGATCAGCACAATGCAAAAGTGTCTGATTGAGCAATCCGCGTGACACAGAATAAAAATAGCCTGATCGTCTTTTCCGTATGGTTGGTAAGTAAGCGTTCCATCCACCGCATGCATCAGTCTTCCTTTCATCGGTATTGACACCTTGCGGATATCTGCTTCGATACCGGCACCGATCAATCCTTTCCAACCACGCTCACTGAGCGCGAGGTTGATACTTTTTCCCTGAACCACTTTCATTTTGCGGATATCAGGACGTCTGTCGAATACACGAACCTGATAACCTCTTTTAGCAAGATAAATGGCCCAAAGACCTCCTACGAGTCCGGCTCCAACAACAGCGGTTTTTTTATTGCTCATGTGTGCAAGAATAAGGTCAGATTTGATTTAACGCCTGAGATAAATCATCGATCAGGTCTTCGATATCTTCCACACCCACGCTGAGGCGCAGGAGTGAATCCACAGGTCCGGTTTTCACACGTTCTTCTTTAGGAATGGATGCATGTGTCATCGAAGCAGGATGCCCTACCAGAGACTCTACACCACCGAGAGATTCGGCCAAAGAAAACACACGAAGCGATTGAGCAAGTTTTGTGGCATCTTCAAACGAATCACTTTTCAGTGTAAAAGAAATCATTCCACCAAAATCTTTCATTTGACTTTTGGCGACATCGTGATTTGGGTGATCGGGGAAACCAGGCCAGTAGACTTTACCTACCTTAGGATGATTTCTGAGAAATTCGGCCACAGTTTTTCCGTTTGCACAATGTGCCTGCATACGCAGGTGCAGAGTCTTCAAACCACGCAACACCAAAAACGAATCCTGTGGTCCGGGAACCGGTCCGCAAGAATTGGTGATAAAAGCCAATTGCTCATAATATTGATCGTTGTTGGTCATGAGTGTTCCCATCACCACATCGCTATGCCCACCGAGGTATTTGGTAGCACTGTGCATCACAATATCAGCACCGAGATCCAATGGATTCTGCAGATAAGGTGAAGCGAAGGTGTTATCGACAATGCTGATTAGATTTCTCTCTTTAGCCAGTTTAGTGAATGCGACGATATCGATAATTTTCATCATCGGATTCGTCGGCGTTTCAATCCACAACATTTTCGTATTAGCAGAAAGTTTGGACTTCACCTCTTCCATGTTGTGCATATCCACGAAGTGAAATACGATGCCATACTTCGCGAAAACCTTCGTGAACATGCGATATGTTCCACCATAGAGATCATCAGTAGCGATGACTTCATCACCTGGCGACAACATTTTGATGATGGTATCCGCTGCGCCCATTCCACTGGAAAAACACAACGCATACTTCGCATTTTCCAATGCTGCGAGACAATTTTCCAATGCAACTCGCGTGGGATTCTTGCCGCGCGCATAGGCATAGCCCTTGTGCTTAGCCGGGGCTTCCTGCACATAAGTTGAAGTCTGGTAGATTGGCGTCATGATCGCACCGGTTGTTGGATCAGGTTCCTGACCAGCATGAATGGCTTTTGTTCCGAATTTCATATTGAAAATTAATGATGGCGAAAATAAGAGCGCAAGAGGCATCGGCGGGAAACCATGGTAAAATCAGGTAGGATGAAGTTTTATCAAAGTCTTAACATCAGACAGAGCGTCGACAATGCGTAATTTTCGTGCGCAATCACCTGGTCTTATTCTTTACGCGCCATCACCTCAGTGACGGGTAATGTTGATTTCCACCAACAGATTGTCCCGCAACCATGAAAAAAAACATCACCACCTCTGCTGATGCTCCGCTGAAGCCTCAGATGGAAAAATTCAGTGGTTATCAAAAATTTCTCATCGCCATACTGGCCATTTTGCAGTTTACAGTGGTTCTTGATTTTATGATCCTATCGCCGCTTGGCAATATTCTGATCAAAGAAATGAGCCTTTCACCAGAACAATTCAGTTGGGCAGTATCGGCATATGGTTTTGCAGCAGGTATTGCAGGATTTATTTCAGCGGGCTTCAACGACAAATTCGATCGCAAAAAAATCCTGTTGTTCTTCTACACAGGCTTTATCATCGGAACATTGCTTTGTGGTTTGGCAACGAGTTTTGAATATTTGCTCATCGCCAGAATCATTACCGGCATATTCGGAGGCGTCATTGGATCAGTGAGCCTGGCCATCGTCACCGATATTTTCCATTTCAATCAACGCGGTCGAGTGATGGGATTTATACAAATGGCATTTGCAGGTAGTCAGGTATTGGGAATTCCCGCCGGACTGGCTATGGCAAACCATTTCAATTGGCATTCTACTTTCTTCATGATTGTTGCCCTTGGAGGAATCATTGGACTGGTTGTTCTTTTCAGAATGAAACCTGTTGACGGACATCTGAACGCACAAACTGAAAACAATCCGATCAAACATCTCTTTCGTACAATTGAAAAGCGTGATTACCGCATTGCTTTTCTCGCTTCCGCTTTGTTGCCAACAGGAGGATATATGATGATGCCATTTGGCACCACTTACGTAGAGCACAACATTGGGATTGCATCCAAAGATCTACCGATTATTTTTTTAATGACGGGTATTGCATCGATGTTGATCATGCCGCTGGTTGGCAGATTAAGCGATAGATTGAACAAGTTCCATGTATTCGTGGGCGGCACATTTGTCGCGATCATCATGGTAACGATCTACACCAATCTTAATCCATCACCGTTGTGGTTGGTGATCATGATCAATGTGCTCATGTTTGTCGGCATCATGGGCAGGATCGTTCCGTCCAATTCTTTGTCCACAGCAGTACCTGACCTCAAAGACAGAGGGGCGTTTATGAGTGTCAATTCATCTTTACAATATTTGATGGGAGGTGTATCATCAAAGTTCGCAGGGTTGATTGTGACACAGGAAACACCTACCAGTCCTCTCGGAAACTACGATGTGCTCGGGTTGGTGGTCACAATCGTTTCATTGATCTGCATATTTCTTGTTTACCGCATGAGTGTCATTGTGCGGGAGAAAACAAAAACGATGAATGCACAACAGGTACCGGCATCATGATTTGATGCGACCAGGATTGGATTGAAGAAATGATTTCCATCCGGTAAATGACTTCCCCTCAGAAAGCGGTGATGAGCTTTGGTAGAAATGACAAACTGCGGCCGCAAGACCGTCAGTGGCATCGAGTTTTTCTGGCATATCAGCATCCGGAATATTCAGGACACGTTGCAACATCGCGGCAACTTGTTCTTTCGATGCATTACCATTTCCAGTAATACTCTGTTTGATTTTCCTTGGCGCATATTCCTGTACCGGAAGTTTTCGACTCAGTGCGGCGGCAATCGCAACACCTTGAGCGCGCCCCAACTTGAGCATCGACTGAACATTTTTTCCGAAGAATGGAGCTTCAATAGCCAATTCATCTGGATGAAATCCATCTATGAGTTCAATACAACGTTCGAAGATTTTTTGAAGCTTGAGGTGATGATCGTCGATCTTTTCAAGACGCACCACTCCCAGAGCCTCCAGCGACATTTTTTTACCTTCTACCTTGATGATTCCATAACCAAGAATCGTGGTTCCAGGGTCAATACCAAGAATGATGCGTTCTTTTGCAGCCAAGACCTTTTCTTTGAGGCGTAAATCTATGGTGGGCTATCTCATTTTAATCATTGTTGCAATCTATTTTGTGAGGATTGTTTTCATCGTGATTTCATGGCATACAGCAAAGCCATATATCACGCATGGTCAACAACAGTCGGTGAGCATCGTCATTCCGTTTCGGAATGAAAAGGACAATTTGGCCGAATTGAGTGAGGCGCTGTTGGCACAAGAAGGCGTGAATGTTGAAGTAGAATTCATTTTCGTAGATGACCACAGCACAGATCTCGGTGCAGAGTCGATCTGCAAAGGACTTCCTCATCAGCTGATCCATCCCGTGAGCCATCGCGGAAAGAAAAAAGCCATCGAAACCGGAATCATGTCTGCCCGATACGACAACATCATTACACTTGATGCAGATGTTGTTCCAGGAAAAAAATGGCTGGCCACGATCTGCGATGCTATGCATCAAACACAAGCCGATCTGCTGATACTGCCCGTGGAAATTTTACCCGGAGAAAAAACACTGGAAAAACTACAATCGCTGGAGTTTATGAGTGTGACAGGCATAACAGCCGGAACAGCCATGCATTCCAAACCCGTGATGTGCAATGGAGCCAATCTTGCTTTTAGAAAAAAAGCATGGTTAGAAACCAACCAACAACGCAATGATGATCATTTGGCGAGCGGTGACGACATGTTTTTTCTTCACCAGTTAAAAGGAAGTGGCAAAATCATGTGGCTTCATTCGAAGGATGTCATGGTCGGGACTTCCGCCATGAAAGATCTAAGATCTCTGTTTTCTCAACGCATCAGATGGAGTTCAAAGAGTATCCACTTCAAAGATCGCGACACGATCTTTTTGGGTACCATTGTTTTGTTGACGCAGTTGATTCTTTTGTTTGCATTTTTTCTGGCACTTACCAAAACAACATCGTGGGCAACTTTCAAATGGGTCTTCCTTTTTAAAACCTTCGCTGATTTTCTTTTGTTGCACGCCGTAGCAAGATGGTCTGGCCGCAATAAAGTGCTGAAATACCTTCCGATATTGGTGGTATTGCATCCACTTTATGTAGCCATCACATTGCTTGGAACGCTGGTGTACAAACCCGCTTGGAAAGACAGAAAGATCTGAAACGAACATTGTCGCAGTCACAACCACATAAAGAACATCTTTCACCGTCGCAGGTGGCATGGAAAAAATTCCGACGCAATCCACTTGCGATGTCCGGACTCGCATTCATCCTTCTTTGTGTGATCGTTGTTGTGTTAGGACCATTTATCAGACCGGACGGAACACCCGATGCCAACGATCAGAATTTATCGCTTAGCAGAATGAAACCTGGAACGAAAATCCAGTTTGTATACATTAAAAAACAGGATTACATCGATGCTGGTTGGCTCCGTTCATGGCAAAACGGCGGAGCAGAAAATGCCTATGATGCCATACCTGTCTCACAAGTGGTGATAGCAGGTGATTCGCTAGAAGCGGTGGCCATGTTTGAAGATCAACAAGAACAACTCAAAGGAAAATATCACATCAGTGAAGTGATACAGGCAGATGATCAAACATATATCCATCACAAAAAGTACCTTCTAGGAACAGACAAATATGGTCGCGATCTACTTTCAAGACTCATGGCCGGAACCATTGTGTCACTTGCGGTTGGCGTGATTGCGGTATTGATATCATTGCTTGTCGGGCTCACATTAGGGTTGATTGCAGGATACTATCGTGGTAGTACTGACAGCATCATCATGTGGTTCACCAATGTGATTTGGGCCATTCCAACACTCATCCTTGTGATGGCCATCACGTTTGCATTTGGCACAGGATTTTGGAAAATATTTCTTGCCGTTGGATTGACAATGTGGGTGGAGGTGGCCAGAATTACCCGAGGACAAGTATTGTCGGTTCGAGAGAAAGAATACATCGAGGCAGCCCGCGCATTAGGGTTTTCAGAATTCAGAATCATTTTTCGGCACGTCTTGCCCAACATTATTTCACCGGTGATCGTGATCAGTGCAGCCAATTTTGCTTCAGCCATTTTGATCGAAGCCGGACTTAGTTTTCTTGGACTTGGCGCGCAAATTCCTTCTCCATCCTGGGGAAATATGATCCGAGAGCACTATGCCTATATCACCACAGACCTTGCGTATTTGGCTATTGTTCCGGGTGTGATGATTATGTTGCTCGTATTGGCATTTATGATGGTCGGAAATGGTTTGCGCGACGCACTGGATGTTCGCGCGTAATGCCTTCGTACATTCGCGCTCATGGAAAAAAATTCACGCATTTACGTTGCGGGTCATCGTGGCATGGTAGGAAGTGCTATTGTGCGTCGACTCGTGAAAGAAGGATATGAGCATCTCATACTTCGGACATCCGGTCAACTTGATCTCAGAAATCAATCCGCAGTTGAGGATTTTTCAAACACGAAAAACCGGAGTATGTCTTTTTATCCGCTGCGAAAGTTGGAGGTATCCATGCCAACAATGTTTACCGCGGAGAATTCCTATACGACAATCTGATGATCGAGGCCAATGTCATTCATGCGGCACATCGTCATGATGTAAAAAATTGCTCTTTCTCGGATCATCATGCATCTATCCGAAACTCGCCCCACAACCGCTGAAGGAAGAGAGTCTTCTCACTGGTTTGCTGGAACCCACCAATGAACCCTATGCCATAGCGAAGATTGCAGGAATAAAATTATGTGAAGCGTATCGCGATCAATACGGAAGCAATTTCATTTCGGCCATGCCTACGAATTTGTATGGACCGAATGACAATTACGATTTGAACAACTCACATGTGTTACCAGCTTTCATCCGCAAATTTCACGATGCAAAAGAAACAGGTGCGGATCATGTAGAAGTTTGGGGAACAGGTTCACCTATGAGAGAATTTCTTCATGTAGATGATCTAGCAGATGCCTGCTATTTCCTCATGATGAATTACAACGAAAAATTATTCGTGAACGTCGGAACGGGAGTTGATCTCACCATCAAAGCACTCGCTGAAATGGTAAAAGACATTGTTGGTTTTGAAGGTGAACTTCGTTGGGATTCATCCAAACCCGATGGTACACCACGTAAATTGATGGATGTATCAAGACTACATCAATTGGGCTGGAAACACCGCATTGAATTACGTGACGGTATCAGTGAAGTCTATGAAGAATTCAAATCGTTGAAACTCGAACATGTGAGGATGAAGTGAACAAAAAACGATGGCACTTCAATTTTTCAAATATTCTTTTCTCCTAATATTGATAGGTTGTTGCTTTCAAGTGAATGCACAACAGATGAATATTTCACTCGCTCGCCCGTATACTCAGGAAGTAGAACGTTATGTTTTAGGAGACAGCACGATGTATTTTCATCAAGCTGCAAAGCCATATCTAGAAAGCGATCTGGATGTCAGTAAAGTTTATCTGCTTGCAAAAGACTCGATCAAAATTTATTTTGCTGGCGTTGGAAAATTTTACAAGCATCATCTTCTCTCCATCAGAAAGGATGATTTTTTTCTAGCTGTCGATCCCTTGTTTGATTTAACCATAGGAAAAGATTTTGCAGACACAACTTCATACGCGGGTAAACAACTCTTCACCAATCAACGCGGTTTACAGTTCATTGGAGACATCGGCAAACAATTTTCTTTTCAGACTTGTCTGTATGAAACACAAACCTTCGTACCGCTTTACCTCAAACATTTTGTGGACAGCATGGGGACATTTCCGGGTTTTGGTCGGGTGAAGGCATACAATTTAAATGGCTATGACTTCGCGATGGCCAATGGATGGATCAGTTATTCTCCGGCGAAATGGCTTAATCTTCAATTTGGGCAAGGCAAACACATCTTTGGGCATGGATATAGATCGATATTGCTCAGTGATGCGGCATTTTCCTATCCATATCTCAAAGCAAGACTGAGCTCACCGGATCATCGCTGGCAATACACAGCGATGTATGCGTCCTTGCAGACGCTGGAGCGATTGCCGCTACTTGAAGTACCTGAGGCGATTTTTAAGAGAAAAGGGGGAAGTTTCCATTACCTCAGTTGGCTTCCTACAAGAAAGATTGAAATAGGATTATTCGAAGGCATCATTTGGGAGAGGTATGACAGCACCGGAACCATTCCACAACCATATGGCGGGTACATTCCAGTATTGGGAGTGAATACATTGCTACAAGGTTTTGACGGAGTGAACCATGTGATGCTTGGAATAAATGCCCGAATTCAGGTTGGGAAACACAATTGTTTTTATGGACAAGTTGCAACCGACCATATTTCACGCGGACAATTTGGATATCAACTTGGATACAAACACTTTGATTTATTGGTAAAAAATCTCGATGTTCAGTTGGAGTGGAACAATCTCGGCGGCAACATGTATGCACAATCAGAATCATTACAATCATACTCACATGTCAATCAGCCACTCGGGCATCCAACAGGACCAGCCACCGACGAAATAATAGCCATGGCGCACTACAGATACAAGAGATTCATCACTCAGATTAAATACAATTCCATCGTACATTCGGTAGGGCCAGACGGCTCGTGGACCTCTGATCCGGAAATAGTCTTTACCAATATTGCAGCCTGGCCCTCACTACAAGTATCGCAATTGGATTTTCAGTTCGGCATCAATTTCAATCCAGTCACTAATTTTCAGATCATTGCTGGCTACACAAACAGGACAGAAAAGATTGATTACAACTGGACTGCCGATCAAAACCTAAAAACTTCATACCTGTATCTTTCATTGAGGACAAATCTCATCAACCGCTATTCAGATTTTTAGGTAACTTCGCACCGTTGTCGGAAACGTCAACAAAATTCAGACATCTTAACTGATACAAAGCATAGTGGAAACTTTCTTCGGATTCTTTACAGAGATTGTTCGCGAAATCATTGGCTGTTTTGCCACATCCTTTTTATTGGTACTCGTAGCCACACCATCATTGATTAAGGTTGCGAAGCTTAAACATCTTGTAGACGAACCAGGTGACGCTCGCAAGCTTCACCGCAGATCTGTGCCAACCATTGGTGGTATCATGATTTTCGCAGGAACCATTATCGGTTATAGTTTATGGTTTCCTTCTAAAGAAGGTTGGGTATTGGGAAACAACTATTTTCCGATCGAAGCGCTCAACGAATTCAAGTATCTTGTAGCCTGCATGTTCATCCTGTTCTTTTTGGGATTGAAAGATGATATTGTTGGAGTATCTCCAACGAAAAAATTGTTGATTCACCTTGTGGTTGGATTCATCCTTGTGGTGGTTGCGGATATTCGTATCACACAATTCTGGGGATTATTCGATGTGGATCATTTGCCCTATTGGTTGAGTATCACCATTTCCATTTTTGTATACATCGTGATTGTCAACGCCATCAATCTCATTGATGGTGTGGATGGATTGGCTGCCGGAGTTGGCTTGATTGCAAGTCAAGCATTTGCGTTTTGGTTTTATAGAACCGGAGATCAGCCATTGGCATTGCTTGCTATGGGATTAGGTGGTTCACTGCTGGGATTTCTGATTTACAATTTTCAACCCGCCAAATTATTTATGGGAGATTCAGGATCATTGATCATTGGTCTTGTACTGTTTGTACTTGCTGTAAAAATGATTGAGTTTCCGGTGAAGCATATGCTTACCACCATGAGTGCGGTTCCGACACCAGTGCTTGCGATGGCGATTCTGGCCTATCCTCTTATCGATACACTTCGTGTATTTATTCTCCGTGCATTAAAAGGAAAGTCGCCATTTTCGGCAGATAAAAACCACATACACCACAAACTACTTTCATTGGGACTTACCCACAGACAAACCAGTATGGTACTTTATGGTTTTTCCATTTTCATCATCTTGCTCACCTTCATTGCGCCAGCTTATTCGCCGAATGTCACCTTCCTCATTGTAATGACTGTCGCCGTCGGAACACTCAACTCTGTCTTTTTGTTTAAAAGCAAAAAATAGTTTGTATCAAAAGGATGTTTTCGAAAATTAGTACTCAACTGAAATTGGGTACTGCATAAGCTTTTACCATCTTGTCATCGATGGCTTTGGGTGATAAGATCACCAGTCTTTCCATCACATTTCTGAATTCACGAATATTCCCTGTCCATTTCAATTCCTGCAATGCCTTGATGGCGCCAGAAGTGATTTCCTTTTTTGGCTGGCCATATTCTTCAGAGATGATGCCCAGAAAATGATCTGCTAAAAGAGGAATATCGTCCTTTCTTTCATTCAATGAAGGAACACGAATCACAATCACCGATAATCGGTGGTACAAATCTTCACGGAAATTTCCCGCTTCTATTTCCTTGCGGAGGTCTTTATTGGTTGCAGCAAAAACACGCACATTCACCTTGAAATCCTTGTCACCACCTACTCTGGTGATTTTGCTTTCCTGTAAAGCGCGTAATACTTTCGCTTGTGCAGAGAGAGACATATCGCCAATTTCATCCAAAAACAAAGTACCATGATCTGCCAATTCAAATTTGCCCAAACGGGTTTTGATGGCTGAAGTAAAAGCACCTTTTTCGTGACCGAACAATTCGCTTTCGATCAATTCCGACGGAATGGCGGCGCAATTCACTTCGATAAAAGGCCCGGCAGCGCGAGGACTTTTTTCATGAAGTTGACGAGCGACCAATTCTTTACCAGATCCATTCCCACCGGTAATGAGCACCCTCGCTTCAGTTGGCGCCACAGTATCGATCATCTTTTTGATTTCGGATATCGCGTCGCTTTCACCCACGATATTCGAACCAAGGACCTTATTCACTTTGCGACGCAAAGTTTTGGTTTCTTTCTCGAGGGTATGCTGATTGCTCGCATTGCGAACAGTAACCAGAATTCTGTTCAGATCAAGTGGCTTTTGAATAAAATCATACGCCCCTTTTTTCAATGCTTCCACAGCAGTTTCCACATTGCCATGACCAGTCATAATAACAACAGGTGATTCCACACCTCTCTCTTTCATTTTTGTGAGAAGTTCAATGCCATCCATGCGGGGCATTTTCACATCACAAAAAATGAGATCGAAATTTTCCTTTTCGACCAATTTCAAAGCGGCAGCGCCATCTTCCGCTTCTTTCACTTCGAAAGATTCGTATTCCAGGATTTTGGTTCGTCGTCGATGATCAGGATTGTGGGCATGATGGTTTGCGTTTATTACTCAGCCGCGAAAATATATCCAGAACAGCGGATTCGAACGATACTAATTCATCATCCGGACTTTGGTATACTCAGCAGAAAATACCACACAATCGGCCACAAATAACATCGAAATGCGCAACCATGCTGATCATTCAACGTAAAGGTCTTTACCACAACGATCTGGAAAAATGACCCATAAGATGAGAAAGCTGCTGCTCAGTGCGGTATTCATTGTACCCGTAATTCTGATGGCAGTAGCCCTATTGCGTTATGGCAAGACCATGCAACCGGTATCTCAAGGTCGCACCCATATCGGTCGAGAAAACATCACATACCATGAAGACCGATCTGGAAATCTAAATGCTCAGGAATTATTCAATCATCAATCTGAATTACTAATACCCTTGCCAGGAACAGGTGACGATCCCAATTTCGGCTTCAATCCGCATGACATTTGGTTGCGATTTCAGGTAAAAGGTTCAGAAATTCCATGGGGCACAGAAATCCTTCAAATCAATAATCCCCTGTTGAATGAAGTTGAACTCTATGAAGTGACTGATCACGGTCCGGTTATGATGTCGCTCACCGGTGACAATCATTTCTTCAGCACGCGCCCAATCGACCACCGAACTTTTCGATTTCCCGTTTCATTTGAACAAAGAGAAACGAAAACATTTTTCGTAAAAATCAATGCTGGTGGGGAACAATTGCTTGCACCACTTTCGGTTTGGACCAAACCTGCACTTGCGGAAAAAGATGCTTTGGACAATCTGGTGCGTGGTTGTTATTTCGGACTGGTCATTTTCGTTTTGCTCTTTACGTTGTTTCTTTATCTGAGATTGCGTGAACAATCTTCTTTGTACTATGTCCACTACAACCTCAATCTCCTTTTACTTCAACTGTCTTTGGGAGGATATGCTTTTCAATTTATTTGGCCGAACAACAGCTATCTCGCGAATATTTCTACGCCCGTCTTTGCTTCACTTTCTATCTTGGCATTGCTCAAATTTTCACAGGTATTTTTACAACTTCGAGAACATTTTCCAAGGATACACAAAGGCTTGAATTTCGTTGGATATGTGATCATGTTCAACATCGGTTTATCCCTGATTGGAACAAAAGAAACATTTCCATTGAGTGTATTGCTCATCAACATTATCGCTCTGGTGATCAATTTTGCCATCATTCCTGTGACAGTGATGGTGCTCAGAAAAGGCTACAAGCCAGCCAAATTTTTCCTCATTGGATTCATCACTTTGGTGATTACTGTGTTTGGTTTTATTGCCACAAATCTTGGCCTCATCAGAAATGAATTTTATGCAGAGTATGGTTTGCTGATTGGAAGTGCGGCGGAGACCATCCTACTTTCATTTGCTGTTGTCGACAAATTCCACAGCTTTAAAGACCAGGCACTACAAAGTCTCAAAGAACTCAATCGTATTGAACGAGAACAAAATGAAGTTCTTGAAAGAACGGTCAATGCCAGGACAGAAGAAATTTTACTTCAAAAAACGGAGTTGGAAAATCAGAAAGAAGAAATTCTGAGTAGCATCAGATATGCAGAGCGCATCCAAAGAAATCTACTTCCGACAGAAGAAGATATGAAGTCCATATTTCCAGATTCGTTTGTGATATACAAACCTAAAGACATTGTGAGTGGTGATTTCTATTGGGTAGGTAAATCAAAGTTGAATGGTGTCGTCGGTCCGGCACATGAAGTGTCGCTATTCGCCACAGGAGATTGCACAGGTCATGGCGTTCCGGGTGCTATGGTAAGCGTGATGGGTTGCAATCTTCTTCGGGAAATTCTGCAACAACATCCTGAGGCCATGCCACATGAAATGCTGGAAGAAATAGATAGCAGGATGAAACAGACGATGAGTTTACAGGAAGGAAGGAATACCAGTGATGGTATGGATATGGCATTGTTTGCGATTCAACACGACACGCTCGAGTTGAGGGTTGCTGCAGCGAATCACACCATCTTCATTTGGAATGGAGACGACATGATCTCGATCAAAGGCACCAATCGCCCAATCGGATATTCTCCCATTTCTGAAAGCACACCATTCAAAACCACGCATCATCAACTTAAAAAAGGCGACATCATTTATGCCTTCACTGATGGTTTTGCCGATCAATTTGGAGGTGAATCAAACAAAAAATTGAAGTTGTCTGGATTGAGAAATCTACTCCGAGAAAACATACATCTCAGCATGACTGAACAACGCGACAGATTACTCGCATTTTTACACACCTGGCAGGGAAATCAAGAACAAATCGACGACATATCACTGATTGGAATCCGCGTTTAAAGTCATTTTCCCTTGTCGGAAAAAACATGTTTATCTAGTCGACCAGCGCGGATAAACCTTTTTGTAAAATATTCGGAATCTGAAAGAACTTCCTTCATTACACCACCCTGAACAGTGGCGTGTATCATGGTGATTTTATCGTCCTCAACACTATGAACGATAGAAACATGGCCAATGTGTTTCTTCGAAACTTTACGACCTGCGAAAAAAAGTAAATCGCCGGGCTTCACTTTTTTCAATTTCACTTCATCACACATTTCAGCAATACCACCACTCGTATGTGGGAGTTGAACACCATATTTTCCATATACATGTTGAACAAACCCTGAACAGTCGAATGTTTTTGGGCCACAACTTCCATAACCGTAACGACATCCAATAAAATTTTCTGCATAAGAAATCATGCTATCCAGTTCAAATGCTGTCACTGAAAGAGAATCCACAACAACATCGGTGCTATCACTTGATTTTTGTGCAGGAGCGATCCAAGGGAAGATAAAAAAACTGAGCAACACAAACCATTTCATGTGGCGAATCTAGAGGCTTTAATGAATTAAACATCGGCCATAACTTCTCCACAACAAATATGAATACCTCATAGGAATACAGGAATATTCCATTGAATAACTTTTCCTTCACCGAGGCAAATCACAGGCTTACCTTCGCGCGGTGAACCAGAATTTCGACTTTCTCACAGAACTGAATGAGGCGCAACGTGCTGCGGCAGCACACGTGAATGGACCAATGATGGTGATTGCCGGTGCCGGCTCAGGAAAAACGCGTGTACTGACATACCGCATTGGACATCTGATCAAACAAGGTGTTGATCCATTTCAGATTCTTGCGCTGACCTTCACCAACAAGGCAGCGAAAGAAATGAAAAACAGAATTGGCCAGCTCGTTGGTGAACACGAAGCGCGCAATATCTGGATGGGAACATTTCACAGCATTTTCGCACGCATTCTTCGAATTGAATGTGAAAAAATCAATTACCCGAGAAACTTTTCAATCTACGATACAGCAGATTCAAAAAATCTGATCAAGGACATTTTAAAAGAAATGGCCCTTGATGATAAGATCTACAAACCTGGAGTGGTTTACAATCGCATTTCATCTTCTAAAAACAATTTGATCTCTGCCGCCGACTACGCGAACGATTCAGAAATACAAACTGAAGATCGCATGGCGCGAAGAGAGCGCATGTCGGAAATTTATACCGCGTATAATTTGAGGTTATTCAAAGCAGGCGCTATGGATTTCGATGATTTATTGTTTAAGACAAATGAACTGTTGCGCGATCATCCTGATGTTCTGCATAAATACCAACACAAGTTTCAGTTCATTCTAGTTGATGAGTATCAGGACACCAATTTTTCTCAATACCTCATCATCAAACAACTTGGTGCTGCATTTCAAAATGTATGCGTCGTAGGTGATGATGCACAAAGTATTTATGCATTCCGCGGAGCGAATATTCAAAACATTCTGAATTTCAGGAAAGACTATCCTGACTTTGCGATGTATAAACTCGAACAGAATTATCGGAGCACAAAAACAATTGTCGAAGCGGCGAACAGCATCATTGCAAAAAACAAAGACCAGATCAAAAAAGAAGTCTGGACACACAATGAGCAAGGCTCACGCATCAAAGTTCACAGAGCATTAACTGATAACGACGAAGGAAACTTTGTAGCCAATCAGATTTTTTCCACGAAAACCGAAGAAGGGGCAAATCCTGCTGACTTTGGAATTCTCTATCGCACCAACGCACAGAGTCGTGCTTTTGAAGAAGCACTGAGGAAGATTAATATTCCATATAAGATATATGGTGGACTGAGTTTCTATCAGCGAAAAGAAATCAAGGACCTCATTGCATACTACCGTTTGGTTTGTAATCCACATGATGAAGAATCACTGAAACGTGTGATCAATTATCCCAAGCGTGGCATAGGCGATGCAACAGTGAATCGATTGGTGGTGTGTGCTGCCGAGCGAGAAATCAGTGTTTGGGACATGATACACCGACCACATGAGACAGGACTTTCAGGTTCTGCCATGAATAAGGTGAATGAGTTTGTAAATCTCATTCGCAGTTTCGCAGTACATCTTGAAAATAAAAACGCATACGATCTCGGACATCAAATCGCAAGTGAATGTGGATTGTTGAAAGAGCTTTATTCCGACAGAACACCTGAAGGAATTTCGCGATACGAAAACATTCAGGAATTGCTGAATGGTATGAAAGAATTCAGTGATAAAGTCAATCCGGAATTTCCAGAAAGTGTGAATACCCTGAGTGATTTTTTGATTGACGTTGCTCTCCTTACCGATGCAGATACCGACGATGGCAGTGATGAAGGAAAAGTTTCCTTGATGACGATTCACGCTGCGAAAGGATTGGAATTCCCATATGTGAATGTAGTTGGACTTGAAGAAAACCTCTTTCCATCGCAATTGAGTATCAATTCGCGGGAAGAACTCGAAGAAGAACGAAGGCTTTTCTATGTTGCACTTACACGTGCAGAAAAAAGAGCGACACTCAGCTATGCACTCACCAGATACCGTTGGGGTCAATTACAATATTGTGAACCATCTAGATTTATCGAAGAAATAGATGAGGAATTTCTGGATTTACCTGCTCCGGAAAAAACGGTATCTACCTCGCGGGTTAGTTTCAATGAAGAGCGTACTGGATTCTTCGGTAAAAACCTGTCATTCGAACAAGCAATTGACAGAACCACTGCTCGCAAAGAAGCGCCCAAGCCAACACCTGCGCCACCAGTAACTCCGTTTACTCCTCCAAAAAACTTCAAGAAGGTCAATGCTGCCGTTTCAACATCTGCCGCACCCGTTGGAGACTTTGCTGGTCCGGATGAAATTCAACCAGGCGTTGAGGTCATGCATGAAAAATTCGGAAAAGGGAAAGTGATTTCTGTAGAAGGCAATGCCCCGGATCTCAAGGCGACCATATTTTTTCCATCAGCAGGTCAAAAACAATTGTTGCTCAAGTTTGCAAAACTGAAAGTGGTCTGAGACATTGATGACTGTTGGATTACATTTGTCAACATGAGTATTCTGGACACGCTACAAAAAATGCGAGCGACAGGGCAAAAAGCCTTGTCTGTCCTAATCGACCCCGACAAAATCACAGATCTGGCAGAAGTCAGGAGGATTGCGCAACTTGTCCATGAAAGTCGTACCGATTTCATTCTTGTAGGTGGGAGTTTACTCACCACAGATCATTTCAATCTGGTCATTCAAGAGATCAGAAAAAGCGTGACGATTCCAATCATTTTGTTTCCTGGAAGTCCATCGCAGATCAGCCGTGAAGCGGATGCTATTTTGTTCCTGTCATTGATTTCTGGCCGAAATCCAGAATTGTTGATTGGCCAGCATGTCGTGGCAGCTCCCACCTTGCGACAAACCAACCTTGAAATCATTCCGACCGGTTATATGTTGGTGGATTGCGGACGTCCAACAACTGCGTCCTATATCTCTCAGACATTTCCGATACCATGGAACAAACCGGAAATCGCCGCTACTACAGCCCTTGCAGGTGAGTATCTCGGTCTAAAGTGCATTTACCTCGATGGCGGAAGCGGTGCTGAAAAACCAGTGTCGGCGGAGATGATTGCTCAAGTTCGACAGACGGTACAAGTGCCAATAATCGTGGGTGGAGGCATCAGGCATGAAGACCAGGCAAAAGAAATATACGCAGCGGGTGCAGATATGATAGTGGTCGGAACCGCCTTTGAAGAAGAGCCAGAATTACTTTTCGCACTTGCACAATCCAAAACCAATTGGTAATGATCTTCCTCAACACGCCATAAAACAAAGCAAAACCTCATCAAATTTGTCAGATAAATCAAATCAACTCCTATGATCCGTAGACCTTTCAATCTGAAAAAGTGGATAGACGAAAACCGTGATCTTTTAAAACCGCCTGTCGGTAATAAAAACCTCTACAAAGAAGCAGGGGATTATATTGTTATGATTGTCGGTGGGCCCAATGCCCGTAAGGACTATCACTTCAACCAGACAGAAGAATTGTTTTATCAGATTGAAGGGGATATTGAGGTGGGTCTCCAGGAAGATGGCAAAGCTGTGGACGTGCCAATCAAAGAAGGTGAAATGTTTCTGCTTCCGGCCAATGTTCCACATCAACCGCGCAGAGGACCCAACACCGTTGGATTAGTCATTGAGTGCATTCGTGCGGACCGCAATCTGGAAGACGGATTGCAGTGGTATTGTGAAAAATGCAACAACAAACTGCATGAATACCGCTTCGTTCTTCATGATGTAGAGAAGGACTTTCTGCCCCGTTTCCGAGATTTTTATGCATCTGAAGACCTCAGAACGTGCAAAAACTGTGGTCATGTGATGGAAACTGACCCAAGATTTGTCTGAAAAAACTTGTAAATGCAACCAAATACAGAAAATATAGTCTTGAAACCGATATCAAAGCCAAAACATACATGCTAAAACGTTACTTAACCCTTCTGGCGGTCATTACCGCACAGTATCTTACTGCTCAATGCCCAACCAACATTCTTTACGAGAACAATAGCTGTGGTGAATACTTGTTTCATTTGACTGAATTTCCTGCTTCAGGTAACATTATTTGGACTTATAATTCTGAAAACCAAATTGGTACTGGTTCAAACAATGTCGTTTGGAACAGCCCAACTCCCGGAGTTTGAAATCTGTGCGCAAGCATGGACGGGTGAATGTCCAAATGGTGTAACCATTTGTATCACTATAGAAGTACCATATTGCGAGGCTCCCGTATGTCCGGATGCAATAGTATCTTCTACCGGCGAGGGTTGCGGTGTCAAAAATTTCGAAATCGGTTCTTTCGTGGAAGGCGAAGAAGTAACCTGGTTCCCAGGTGATGATTCAGGTGCCGTTGTTGGCGGACATTTCTTTTCGCATACCTATGCTGAACCTGGCTCATACAATGTATGTGCATTCTACACTTCACCAGCATGTCCTGACGGTGTGGAACTTTGTACAACCATTTATGTAGAATCCTGCAACACCGAATGTCCTACTGAAATCAATGCATATTCCTCTATTTGCGGCTTATATACTTTTAGCATTGGCATCGAACTTCAAGGAGAAGTGACATGGAACTTTGGAGATGGCAACATTTCAACAGGCACTCCATGGATAGAACACTTCTATCTTGAAAATGGTGTTTATGAAGTCAGCGCTACTTTCTATAATGCTAATTGTCCCAATGGAATTACTTTGTATTACACAGTGGTTATGAGTTGTGTTGAAGTAATTCCTTGCCCTTCTGAAATTTGGAGTGGTGCAGGCGACGGTTGTGGTGTCATGAATTTTGAGATCGCCTCATTTATTGAAGGTGAAGCAGTGACTTGGTTCCCAGGTGATGAAACTGGAGCTGTGACTGGCGGACATTTCTTCTCACATACCTATGCAGAACCTGGCACTTACAATGTTTGTGCTTTCTATACATCTCCTAACTGTCCTAATGGTGTGGAGCTTTGCACCACCATTTATGTAGAATCCTGCAACACGGAATGTCCAACAGTTCTTTATGGAAATCCAGTGGAATGCGGTACATATAGTTTCAACCTCGATAATTTTCAGTTTGGTGAAACCAATTGGAATTTCGGTGATGGTGAGACCACAACCTCTACACCTTGGACTCAACATACCTATGCCGATAATGGCGTTTATGTTGTAACCGCTACTTACTACGGTCTCAATTGTCCAAACGGTGTGACATTCACTTATACATTGACCATTGATTGTCTTGAAAGCGATCCATGTCCATCAGAAATTTGGAGTGGAGCAGGCGATGCTTGCGGTATCATGAATTTCGAAATCGGTTCTTTCGTGGAAGGTGAAGCAGTGACCTGGTTCCCTGGCGATGAAACTGGAGCCGTTGTTGGCGGACATTTCTTCTCACATACATACGCTGCACCTGGCACATATAATGTTTGTGCATTCTACACTTCACCGGCATGTCCGAATGGTGTAGAATTGTGCACTTCGATTGTGGTTGAATCATGCAGTACAGAGTGTCCATCCGTGATTTATGGATTTACAAATTCTTGCGGACACTACACATTCAATATTGGAAATGAGCAATTGGGTGAAGCCAACTGGAATTTTGGAGATGGCACAACTACCGATGGTCCAGCATGGGCTGAACATACTTACACCGAAAACGGAGTGTATGTGATCACGGCAGTTTTCTATAGTGCAAATTGCCCTGATGGCGTGACTATCAACTACACTGTTGTGGTAGATTGTATCGATGAAAATCCTTGCCCATCTGAAATCTGGTCTGGTGCTGGTGCAGAATGTGGTGTGATGAATTTCGAAATTGGTTCTTTTGTTGAAGGCGAAGCTGTAACCTGGTTCCCTGGTGATGAAACTGGAGCGGTTCAAGGTGGCCACTTCTTCTCACATACATATGCAGCACCTGGCACATACAATGTTTGTGCATTCTACACTTCTCCGGCTTGTCCGAATGGTGTAGAATTGTGTACAACCATCGTTGTGGAAGATTGCAATACAAATACATGTCCTACTTATATCACTGCAGAACAAATCGATTGTAACTCTTTCGTATTCCATATTGCTGGTGTGGACAGTGGAGATGTAGCTTGGCAATTCGGTGATGACAATACAGAAAACTCTGGTGTAAATGCAGATCATTCATATGATGCTGATGGAGTTTATGTTGTTACTGCAACATACACCAGCAGCGCATGTCCGGATGGTGTAACCCTGAATTACACTGTGCTTGTCGACTGCGGCACAGTCTCTCCTTGTCCAGAGGAAATCTGGTCTGGTGCAGGTGCTGATTGCGGCGTGATGAATTTTGAAATCGGTTCTTTCGTTGAAGGCGAAGCGGTAACTTGGTTCCCTGGTGATGAAACCGGAGCGGTTCAAGGTGGTCACTTCTTCACACATACTTATGCCGCACCAGGCACTTACACCGTTTGTGCATTCTATACTTCTCCTGCATGTCCAAATGGTGTTGAATTGTGCACAACCATTGTAGTTGAAGAATGCGAACAAACAAATTGTATCGCATCTTTTCTACCGATCCTCACCAATACACTAGGACATTTCGAATTCTCCAACACTTCCGAATACACAGGTAGTGCAACATTCCAATGGACTTATGGAAATGAAACCGGAAGCGATGGTATTTCTGGTAATGTTTGGTATCAACAAAATGGCGTATTTGAAGTTTGTCTCACAGTTACTACAGCCACCTGCACTGATACATACTGCACACCAGTATCCGTTCAGAATATGGAAACAGGCTGTGCTGGAACAGAAGTTACCATCACAGTTGCAGGAGAATACTTGAACGGCTCTGCAGACGCTATCAATTGTATAGTTCTGATGGAAGGATTTACAGTTGGTAACTGGCCAATGGAAATTGCAGAAGGTTTTGAAACCAGCATCAATGCTTGTGTTCCTGCCGGATGTTATGAATTGAACTTGGAAGCTGCAAGTCCAATTGCCGCAGAAGCGATCACCGCAGAAATTGGCGTGAATGAAGAATTGATCAACAGCTTGCAATTGCTCTCAGGTAATTTGAATGCTGACGTGGTGTTTGGTGTGAACAGCGCTTGTGCAATAAGCACAGACGATCTCGAAGTGGAGATGTTCTCAGTTTATCCAAATCCAGCACAACAAATCATCAATGTTGCAGCGGCTTCACATGACAGAACGTTGCAAGTTGCACTTTACGACATGACTGGTAAACTGGTGTACGATGTTCAGACTCTGTCCAATCCGGCACAGATCGATTTGCAACATCTGCCTACAGGATTGTATGTAATGCGCATCCAAGGTGAAAATGAATCGTCAGTTCAACGAATTGAAATCGTTAAATAATAAAAGACGTCAAGAAACAAAGGGGCTTCGGCCCCTTTTTTCATGTCAAAAATCAGCGTGGATCAACCGCAAATGCGTTTAGGTTTGTGACTCATTTATTTCGAATGTCA
Organism: Flavobacteriales bacterium; assembly: GCA_016722445.1. GTDB lineage: Bacteria > Bacteroidota > Bacteroidia > Flavobacteriales_D > Sanyastnellaceae > JAIBBG01. Next base: position 74,121 of record JADKIZ010000001.1, read on the forward strand.
AAGAATCCATTTTTATCAGATCAATATCAGGACCTCGAAGCAACAGCCAAACTGTTCAGAGAGAAATACGAAACGAACCCGCCATTCCCCAATATGGCTTTTCCGGATTTCTTTAATCCAGATATGCTGAGGAAGGTATTGTCTGAGTTTCCGGATATCCAGAAAACCGATGCGGATGTATTTTACAACAATCCAAACGAGCAGAAAAACGCCACCAAAGGAGAATACAGGTTTGGCCCTTACACCAAAGAGTTTGCACATTTCCTCAATTCCCAACCCTTTCTAGAATTTCTGCAGGAGCTTACTGGCATCAAAGAAACCTTGATCCCAGATCCTTATTTCGAAGGCGGAGGATTTCACCAAATCAAACCAGGCGGATTTCTAAAATTACACGTGGATTTTCACCAGCATAAAAAAATGAAGCTCGACCGCCGATTGAATATTTTGGTATATCTCAACGAGAACTGGGAAGAGAGTTATGGTGGACATTTCGAGTTATGGGAAAAAGATATGTCGAAGCGTGTGGTGAGAATAGCACCGCTTTTCAATACCCTTGCGATGTTTTCTACCACAGACAATTCATGGCATGGCCATCCTGATCCACTCACTTGTCCGCCCGATCGAAGCAGAAAATCACTGGCACTTTACTACTATACCAATGGCAGGACGGATATTGACAATACGACCCGCCAAAGGATCACCACAACTTTCGCCCATCGCGAAGGCATGGATAGCGGTAAGATGAAATGGTTTAATAAAGCTGTCAATGCTGCCAATGAGCTTTTGCCACCAGTCATCGTAAGGATGCTCAAAAGCAAAACCAAGAAGTAAGAACTCATTACGTTGATTTTCAAAGTTGTAGATTTGCGAAACGAATCACAAAGACTTGTGTAAAAACACATTCCTAAGAATTCCAAACGCGTGCATTCATTGCCTTGAACACATTACCTTCGCGACCGTTGTAAACGGCAGGGAAAAATGATGACTTAACCCATCCTGTCGGATTGCACCGGAATTTCAAACATCCCGAGACCTCTATGAATTTTAACAGGTTAAACATCATTACCGGCTGGGTCATTTGGGCCATAGCCACAGTCGTTTATGTACTCACATTAGAGCCAACCATGCCTTTCTGGGACTGCGGTGAGTTCATTGCATCAGCGGATAAACTTGAAGTGGGGTCACCCACCGGAAGCACCACTTTTCATGCTCATCGCAAGACTATTTGCCGCTGTTGCCGGAGATGCATCTCAGGTGCCATACATGATCAACATGTTGTCTGGACTTGCGTCGAGTTTTACGATTCTCTTCTTGTTCTGGACCATCACACACTTTGCTAAAAAAATCGCTGATTTATCCGGCGGAATTACTACTTCCGGCAAAATGTGGGCTGTTTTAGGTAGCGGTATCATTGGCGCACTGGTATTCACCTTTAGTGACACCTTCTGGTTTTCTGCTGTTGAGGGCGAGGTTTATGCTATGTCGTCTCTACTCATCGCCGTAGTATTCTGGGCCATTCTCAAATGGGAAAGTGTGGTGGATGAAACCGGAGATCTACGATGGATCATCCTCATTTCTTATCTCATCGGACTTTCGATTGGTGTTCACTTATTGAACCTGTTGGCCATCCCTGCAATCTGTTACGTTTACTATTTCAAAAAGTACAAAACGACAACTACCGGAGTTATCGCAACTGGTGCGATTTCCCTTGGTATTCTCGGATTGGTGCAAAAGGGTATTATCATTTATTTCGTTTCTCTAGCCGGTTGGTTTGAGCGTTTTGCGATCAACGATTTACATATGCCCTTCAACTCAGGCGTTATCATTTATGTTCTACTGTTTATTGGACTGCTCACTTTCGGACTTTGGTACACCAATAAAAAAGGCAAGGTCATCCTCAATACCCTCATCCTAGGTATCACTGCGGCGGTTATCGGTTATACTTCCTTTGCTACAATCATCATCCGTTCACAGGCAAATCCACCGATGGACGAAAACAATCCGGAGAATTTATTCGCATTGCTTTCGTACCTCAATCGTGAACAGTATGGCGATCGTCCATTGCTATTTGGACAATACTTCAATTCGCCACAAGACATGGAAGAGCCATATAAAGATGGCGCCAATGTTTGGGTGAAATCTTACAGTGTTCGAAGCGACGATTCAAAAAACAAACTCATCCTTTCGAGTCGTACTCCATTTGATGCAGAACAATACATCAAAGAACACAGTGATGTTAAGCTCAAAATGGTAGAAGAATATGTGGAAAGCGGTGAAAAGAAAGGATCGATTCCTAACTATGACCGTCGTTTCATGGGCTTCTTCCCAAGAATGCACAGTAGTCAGGCCAATCATCTTACACCATACAAAGAATGGAGTAATTATCAGGATTGGAATACTCCTCGCGGCAAAGAAAAGGTGACCAATATCGAAGATGATATTGCTGAAAAAGAAGCCGTACTGAATTACTACAGTCAAAAACAAACCATGCCAAATGGATATCAGGACAAAACACCGCAGCAAGTGATGCGTGATTTGGATCGTCTGTATTCAAAAGCAGTTCCGAGTGCGTCTGAAGAGTTCCGATTCTTTACCAGCTATCAATTGGGTTGGATGTATTGGAGATACTTCATGTGGAATTTCACTGGTCGTCAAAATGACAAACAAGGCCACGGTGATTTCACCGAAGGAAATTGGCTTAGCGGTGTGAAAATGATTGATGAAAAACGATTGGGCAATCAGGATAAACTGACCGAATACGCCTTACAAAACGAAGGGTACAACAAGTATTTCTTCCTACCACTAATTCTCGGAATCATTGGACTCATCTTCCAGTTGTTGATCCACAAAAAAGACTTTTCAGTTGTTGCCATGTTATTCCTTCTCACAGGGGTAGCTGTCATCGTTTATTTGAATCAACCACCGACGGAGCCACGTGAACGTGACTATACATCAGTGGGTTCATTCTATGCGTTTGCAATTTGGGTCGGACTAGGTGTGTATGCGCTGTATTACGCAGCACAAAACATCACTGTGAAAAATCTCGGATCTCTTGCTGCTATGACCCTTGGCGGTTCTGTTGTGATTTATGCCGTTGAATCAGCCGTAGGTGGTGATAGTGCCCTTGGTCTTTCTTTGATTTTCATGAGTATTGTTTCACTCATTGCTTTCGCCATCATGCTCGGATTAAAGATGTATGTGAAAGGCGATGGTATGATGAAGGGACTCGCTCCAACCGCAATGGCGTTCACTGTTCCATTCCTGATGTGTTCTTATAACTGGGATGATCACTCCAGGGCAAAGCGCGAAACGGGTCTCGCGATGGCAGTGAATTACCTCGAATCTCTGGCACCAAATGCAATCATTTTCACCAATGGTGACAATGATACTTTCCCATTGTGGTATGCTCAGGAAGTTGAAGGTATTCGCACCGATGTGCGCATTGTCAATCTTTCACTGCTCAATACCGATTGGTATATCGATCAGATGAAACGGAAAGCATATTTGAGCGACCCTGTTCCATTCAAAATGTCGGAACAGAAATACAGACAGGGTACACGCGATGTGATGTTTATGGATCCATACAAGGAAACCAAAACATTTATGCCTATCAGCGAAGCCATGAAAGTGGTACTTGACGACACGAAGTTCGTGAAGAATGGCAAGAGCAATATTGCTTATTTGCCTACATACAAATTCTCTATGAAAGTTGATAGCGCTGTGGTGGAATCATTCAGACCATATCTCCATGAAGGTGATAGTTTGGTAAATGAAATCACTTGGTCTGTACTCGATGGTGGTGGCCGTCCAAGAAGTTTTATCACGAAAGCCAACCTCGCTGTTCTCGATTTATTGAACAACATGGATTGGTCGCGACCAGTCTATTTTGCAGTGACAACCGGAGGAGATGCTTATATGGGATTGGAGCGTTATTTCCAATTGGAAGGTCTCGCTTACCGCATCACTCCTATCCTTCATAAGAAAAACGACAACCCAAATCTGGATGGAGGTATTGGAACTGAACTCATGTATGAAAACATGATGAATAAATTCCAGTGGGGTAATATGGATAGTGAAGACATCTATATGGACGAAAACAACCGAAGGATGACTACCAATCTGAGGTTGCAATTCGGACACCTTGCTGAACAACTCATCACGGAAAACAAATTGGACAGTGCGAAAAACGTATTGAACAAATCTTTGACTGTGATGCCTGAAAAAACAGTGCCATTTGAGCAGCCTCAGATCATGTGGCAGACTGTAGATATGCTATATCAGGCTGGTGATTCTGCAAAAGCGTTCGAACTCACCAAACGGATGGTAGACTTGAACAATCAGGAAATTGAATTCTACCACAGTCTGGATGAAAAGCGACAAAACATCATCACTCGTGATGTTACTATGCGCGCTCAAATCAATGACCGACTAGCAGTCATGGCTAGAGAGTATATGCCGAATGATCCATACGTAACAGAACTTACCAATACGGTGAACGCACAGCTGGAAGAATTCTCATTACCATCTTATGAGGAATACCTGAAGCAAGAAAGAGAAATGGAGAGAATGAAACGCACGCAAGATTCACTCAGCAAAGCTCAACCGCAAAAGGTTCAGCCGATTGTATTAGATGGTCCGAAAGGAATAAAACCAAAGGGCTAAGTTTTCTGAAATCACTTTTCTAAAATCCGCAGTTGTAAATACAACTGCGGATTTTTTTTTGTGATGATATATTTTCTTGAAAACATGCTCCACTTCAATCTACACCGTGTTTGGAAACATCGGTATTTGATCAACAAGCACTCATCAGATCACACAGCGATCAACAAACTCCATCTAACCAACTTTATTCTGCATAGTAAAACAAGACAATTGCAGCTGATGATCTTCGAATCACCATTATCATTTCAGACATGAAATGAAAACAAGATAACCAGTGCTCAGGATTTACCCAACCTTCTTTCCTTCACATTCTTCAGACGAATGTTCAGTGATTCCACAATCACAGAGAAAGCAAGGGCAACGTATGCGTAGATTTTGATGTTCACGCCCTCCGGAAGATGGAGCACATGTGCGTCTTCTAGTGCTTCTGTCACCAGAATGATTCCGATGACTACGAGGAATGCAAGGGCGAGCATTTTGATGGTTGGATATTTTTCAATGAAGTCGCTCACATAAGGTGCGAACAACAACATCGCCACCATAGCCACAACCACAGCCATGATCATGGTTGCCAGAGCCAAAGATGCATTTGGATTATCCGAGGTGACGCCAACTGCTGTAATGATGGAGTCGAAAGAAAAAACGATATCGATGATGGTGATTTGAAAAATGGCCTTGGTCCAACTCATATGACGTTCCTTCGCGTCTTCTTCCTTGTCGGCAATTTTGAATTTGTGAAATATTTCATTCACGGTTTTAATGATCAGAAATGCACCACCACCAAACAAAATCAAACCTCTTCCCGTGACCGGAATAGATCCAAGCATAAAAAATGGATCGGTCATCTTGGTAATAAAACTGATGGTGGAGAGCAGTATGATTCGCACGACAAGTGCAAGCATCAAACCGATAAAACGCGCGCGTTTCTGATCCTTCTTATTGGGAATATACCCGCAGATGATCGCGATGAAGATGATGTTGTCGACTCCCAGAACGATCTCCAGAACCACGAGAGTGAACAGACTTAGTATGCCGTCGAAAGTAGAAAAAACCTGGAGAAACGCTTCCATATAGATAGATGAGGATGATAAAATCCGCGGTGAAGATACAATGCCAAACCGCAATGAAAAATTTCTGGTAAAAGGCTTATTCAATCCTCCTGGTGATTTATCATTTCAAATAAGCCATTGATACCGCAAGCCCTAGTCCCAAAAAGGGGAAAAGGGCCATTTCCTTTCAGAAATGACCCTTTTCTATATGCTGATTTTCAGATTAAGCTGAATCAGTCGACATTGTCATGAAGGAACGGATTGTCACGGAGCTCGATCTTTTTCTGACCATTTTCGTCCGTTGACTCATTGAGCGAATAACGTGAAACGTTGCTCTGTTCGCTATAGCGGGGAGAATCGAGAGAGATTTTTTTGCGGGCATAAGCCGGCTCACTCTCCAATTCATTCAATCCATTCGGCGTTTTCAATTTGATGGTGAATTCACGGATGCGCATTTCACGCTCCTTGTTACGCGCCATCAATTCTGTGCGGTTTGGTCTGTCTGAAACCACCTGAGTTTCTTTGTGAACGAGGGTATCAGAAGGCGACTCCGAAGTTTGGTTGGCTACAATTTCTCCAAGGTCACTTCCTAAATCGTGATAGACAGGTTGATCTACAATTTGTTCCTCCTGCACATTCAATTTCAAAGAAGAAAGTTCAGGTAGAGACTCCTCAGCGAGGTTTTCTTCCACTTCTTCAATATGATTGGTGACTTCAAATTCGAATTCTACCTTCTGATCAACAACTTTGATGAAAGGCTCATTCGAAACTTCTTCCTGTATTTCATTTTTCACTTCAGGAACTTCAGACACAGGCTTTTCCACTTTAGCGGTTACTTCTTTAGCACCTTCAGTTTCCAGCCACATTTTCTTAGGTTCTACATCAGCTATCGGAAGCACGTGATCCACTGTTTTCGCAGCAAAACCAGTTGCGATCACGGTAGCACATACATCTTCACCAAGTGTATCGTCTTGTCCATAACCCCAGATCACTTCAGCACCCATTCCTGCTTGTTCCTGAATGTGGTCAGTGATTTCACTGATCTCATCCATGAGAAGTTCTTCTTTACCGTAAGTGATATTGAGGAGGATGAAGTTAGCACCATTGATATCGTTGTCGTTCAACAATGGAGACTCGAGAGCGGCTTGAACAGCACGTTTAGCGCGACCTTCTCCACTTGCACGACCAGAACCCATGATGGCAACACCGCTATCCTTCATGACAGTCTTCACGTCATTCATGTCGACGTTTACTGTACCGATCAGGGTAATCACCTCAGCAATACCTTTAGCAGCAGTGCAGAGCACTTCATCAGCATGGCTGAAAGCCTGTTTCAGGGTGAGGTTTCCGTATAATTCACGGAGTTTATCGTTTCTGATAATCAAAAGAGTGTCTACACTCTCTCTGATTTCTTTCAAACCAAGATCCGCTTGTTGTGAACGTTTGCGGCCTTCAAACATGAAAGGCACGGTAACGATACCCACTGTGAGGATACCCATGTCTTTGGCGACGCGGGCAATTACCGGAGCGGCACCAGTACCAGTACCACCGCCCATACCAGCAGTGATAAATACCATATTGGTGTTTTCCGAAAGAAGTGTTTTCACTTCCTCAAGACTTTCAATGGCCGCATTGCGACCAACTTCCGGGATAGAACCGGCACCACGGCCTTCCGTGAGCGTGTTACCCAGTTGAATCTTAATGGGCACCGGGCTTTTGTCAAGCGCTTGAGCATCAGTATTGCAGACGATGAAGTCTACACCTTTGATCCCTTGCTCGTACATATAGTTCACCGCGTTGCTACCACCACCGCCTACACCAATCACTTTGATGATGGATGAATTGTTGGCCGGCAAATCAAATTTTAACGTGTTTTCCATTTTGGTTGATATGGGTTTTACGCTCGTTATCAGGCTAATCAGGCCTCACCCGACACAAGTATTTTAGATCGCCTAAGAAAGAATATCCTGCAGCCTGTATTCAAGTTGAGTTTTCAAAAAAGTGAACCTCTCAATGTTAGTAACAGCAGACTTTGCAAACTCGTCTCGTAGTGCGTACGTTTGCATCATCTAATCAAGATTTTTCCCGTTACATGCAGGACACGATAAACAACGAGCTGGACTTTCAGCCATATAACAGCAACCGCCCCCATTTGATCATTCCTGAATACGGAAGAAACATTCAACGTATGGTGGAATACGCCCTGACTTTGGAAGACAAAGAAGAGCGCAACAAATGCACCCGAGCCATCCTCAGTGTGATGGGACAATTGTTTCCCCACCTCAGAGACATCGAAGATTTTAACCACAAACTGTGGGACCATCTCCATATCATGTCCATTTTTAGTCTTGATGTAGACAGCCCATATCCACGACCTGATAAAGAACATCTGGTGAGTAAACCAGAGCCAATGCCTTATCCACACAACGACATCAGATTCGGTCATTATGGACACTACGTGGAAAGCATGATTGCCAAATGCTCTGCGATGGAAGAGGGCGAAGAAAAAAATGCATTCGCATTATCTATTGCCAATCTGATGAAATACAATGCCATCAATTGGAACAGAAACGTAGTGCATGATGATGTCATTTTGAAAGATTTGGCAGCATTATCCAAAGGCAATATCCGACTGGAACACGTCACACAACTACAAGCGGTAAAACCACTGACCACAGGCGGATTCAAAGAGTACGATGTGGATCGTTTCAGCAAGAACAAAAACAAACACAAGTTCAACAAGAACAACAACAACAATAAAAAGAAGAACAAATTCCGTCCGAGATAATCTGTCCGGCAACTTCTTTTTCCCATTCAGCTAACAAAAATCAGTTCGAAGATTTACTCAAATGCTGTCCTGGCCTTTTTCCGCAATGTAAAGCTGCGGAATCCAGTAACTTAAGTGTCATTTGTGCAGTAAACAGAAAGAGTTGATAAAGTTGACACTTATCATGGACTGACGTTCGCATGACAATTCCAACGACATCACGGAAAAACTTTGTTGCTGTAAATCTGACCGAAGTGAACGAACTGAGAATAATCGCAATCACACACAAGAGTTTTCCATTGGAGACAATCGGAAAGTTACACCTTGCTGATGACTCGCGCATCGAAGCATTGTCTTCGATGAAATCAACCAATCAATTAAGCGAGCTGATGTTTCTGTCTACTTGCAATCGGGTTGAAATTATTTTTTCTCTTCCTCATTATGTATGTCCGGGTGTTACTGCAAATGTGTTGCGTTCACTTTATCCTTCTTTGAACGAAGAGGAAATACGCAGTTTGAGTCATGGCGCCGAACGTTTCAATGGCGCTGAAGCCGCTGAGCATTTGCTCAAAGTTGCATCTGGCACTGAATCATTGGTCATTGGCGAAAGAGAGATCATTACCCAATTGAGAAAAGCTTATGAGGAATGTTCCAATGCAGATCTCACTGGTGATGATTTACGACTTCTTGTTTCTCAATGCATCAAAACATCGAAAGAGATTTTTACCACAACCGATTTGGCTAAAAAACCAGTCAGTGTTGTTTCATTGGCATGGCAGCAATTCCGTGAATATGGCGTGAATGAAGATGCAAGAATCTTGCTCGTTGGTGCCGGTCAGATCATCAGAAATTTCACGAAGTTCCTTACCGAAAACGGTTATCACAATATCACCATTGCAAACAGAAGCATCGAACATGCAGCGGAGTTGGCAGCAACATGCAAGGGTACTGCCCTTACATTGCAAGAACTTCCACATTATACAGGTGGCTTTGATGTTTTGGTTAGTTGCACAGCATCCAATGAAACTGTGATCACTCCGTCGTTGTATTCACAACTTTTGCAAGGAGACAGCAATCAAAAACTCTTGATTGATTTGGCTTTACCACAAGATATCGATCACGAAGTTGTTTCCAATTTTTCGGTTCAATACATCGACATGTTGAACATTCAAAAAATTGCGTCTGAGAATATTCGGTTTCGCGAACAAGCGCTTGAAGATTGTAAACCAATCATTGAAGCGTCGATGCGCGAGTTTGAAAAAATCTGGCAGGCTCGTCAGGTAGAGAAAGCCATGCAATCTATCCCAGAAACCATTCGCGACATCAAAGAGACAGCTCTGGGTTCTGTTTTCGCGAAAGATCTAGAAAATCTAGATGAAGAAGCGCGTGAACTGCTTGAAAAAATCATGAGTTACATGGAGAAAAAATACATCTCCATTCCGATGAAACTAGCCAAAGAAGTTCTTCTTTCAGAAATCACACGGAATTAATTTTTATCGTAGTCGAGCAGAATCTTGCTCACATTTGCCGCCAAGAATATTTCCAACTTGAAAAATCCACTCGTCATTGGTACACGAGGCAGTGACCTTGCTTTATGGCAGGCGCATCATGTCAAAAATCTCCTGGAGTCAAACGGAGTGGCTTGTGTACTTCACATCATCAAAACAAAAGGTGATCAGATTCAAAACCTGAGTTTCGACAAAATCGAAGGCAAAGGTTTTTTCACCAAAGAAATCGAGGAAGCGTTGCTCAATCATACCATTGACATTGCGGTGCATTCACACAAAGACCTCGAAACAGAGCAGCCATCGGGTTTGGTCATAGCGGCTGTGAGTCCGCGTGCAGATGCAAGAGAATTATTGCTTGTTCGTGAAAGTCACGTGGATCTTCATCAAAAACTCGAATTCAGACATGAATCTATTTTAGGTACATCTTCTGCCAGAAGGAAAGCACAACTGATTCACCTTCGTCCTGATGTCCAAATCAAGGATATCCGCGGAAATGTTCCGACACGTGTGAACAAACTCCGCGATGGAGAATTCGACGCCATTCTTTTGGCGAAAGCTGGTGTGGATCGCCTTCAACTCGACCTCAGTGGTCTTCATGTACAGGCTCTTGATGAAGAAATGTTTGTGCCGGCTCCCGCGCAAGGTGTTCTGGCCATTCAATGTCGAGAATCTGATCATGATGTTGTGCATACGCTAAATAAGATTTCCGATGAAGCTGTTCGGGAAATCATTCGCATTGAAAGAACTGTTTTGAACCGACTTCAGGGAGGCTGCCAATTGCCATTGGGGATTCACGCTCAAAGAACAGGTGATCTCATCACAGTAAATGTTGCCATAGCCAAAACCTGGGATTCACCTCTCAGTTCATTTGCCATTTCAGGAACCAACAGCGATGACCTGATCACAGAAATTCTGAACAGGATTGAATCCAAATCATAAATGAGCACCTCTGTATTTATTTCGCGCGCCCCAGAAGAAGTAAGTAATTTAATCGGTTTGTTGCAAGAGCAACAGATTGAAGTGATCGCAAAGTCTTTGATTCAGACCGAAGAAATTACCTTTCCCCGGGAGCTGCCATTGACAGACTGGATTTTTTTCTCATCTGCACGTTCCGTGCAATATTTTTTTCTTCAACAGCCACATATCATGCATCAGAAATTTGGATGCATCGGAGAAAAAACCGCCACCGAACTTAGGAAACATGCCACACCATCATACGTCGGTGAAAACATCGACACCATGATGACCGCACGTGAATTTGCGGATTTTATCGGCACTGACACGGTACTTTTTCCCGGTGCAGAGGATAGTCTCCGGACCATTCAATCAGCACTACCAAAGGAACAATGTAGAGAATTGACCTGCTATCGTACCATTGCTCAACCGGTGGCAATACCTGTAGCTGATGTATTGGTTTTTTCCAGTCCCAGTAACGTTCATTCCTTTTTCCAGAACAATACACACCATCTAGGTCAGCACTATGTGGCTTTTGGCCCATCCACTCTAAAGGCCCTAGAGTCCTATGGGATTGGGAATACACGGCTTCCCGAAACATTATCCGACGAATCCATTTTGAAGGCAATAAAACAATGTGTGATGAGTTAAAGCGCGGGCGTTACTTTTGGCCCGATGCGACGGATGAACCTTAAAAGAGAATTTACTGCACGCGTTTTCTGTTTTCTGCTTGCTGTGCCTTTGCTTCCTGGCTTGATGAAAGCGCAAACAACGGCCACTCCAACAGTCACGGCAGAAAAAGACCTCACCCCAAAATATTCGAATGAATTTTTGGCCATTGGTGTTGGTGCCCGTGCCTTGGGAATGTCATTGTCTCAAGTAGCAAGCGTGCGTGATGTCACCTCCGGTTACTGGAATCCCGCCGGACTCACCGGTATTGGATCCGATCTTCAAGTTGCCGGGATGCACTCCGAATATTTCGCGGGAATTGCCAAATACGATTATGGAGCCATAGGAAAATCGATTGACTCGGTAAGTGCGGCAGCCATTTCTTTCATCCGCTTTGGAGTTGATGATATTCCCAATACCACGGAACTCATCGATGCAGGTGGCAATATTGATTACGATAGAATTACCACTTTCAGCGCAGCCGACTACGCCTTCATTCTTTCCTATGGCAGAAAGGGATTTCCATTTGGCGGATCAAATGGGACAACCACCAGCTCAACCAATTGGAAAAATTCATTCAGTTGGGGCGCCAATGCGAAGATTATTTACAGACACGTAGGTGATTTTGCAAAAGCATGGGGATTCGGCATCGATATCGGCGCGCAATACAAATGGAAAAATTGGTATTTCGGTGCAACCGGTAAAGACATCACATCCACTTTTAACGCATGGAGTTATTCGTTGAGCGATCGCACAAAAGAAGTATTTGCACTTACCGGTAACGAAATACCCGTCAACAGTCTTGAGGTTACTTTACCGAGAGTCGTTCTCGGAGTCGGAAGAGAATTTCAAATTAAAAAAGTAAGCATCCTCGCAGAAGCGAACGCAACACTCACCACAGATGGAAAACGCAACGTTTTGATTTCCGCTAAACCTGTGAGTATCGATCCATCATTAGGCGTTGAAGTTGGTTACAATCGGGTCATTTATATCCGCGGCGGGATTGGCAATATCCAACGCGTGAAAGACTTTGATGGCTCAGAAATTTTTACCATGCAACCCAACATTGGTGTTGGTCTTCGCATCAAAAATCTTCAACTTGATTACGCATTGAGCGATATCGGAAACGTGAGCGACGTCCTCTACAGCAATGTCTTTTCGCTGAAGTTTGATATTTACCGCAAAGCGGAATAAATCAACTGCTGACTCTATTCGTCAGGTTCAGAATACTAAAGAAGGAAGCAGCAAACAACATGACGCCAAGCAGCAAATGGGCAGGCTGCATCAAAGCGGGCATGGACAGATAACTCAGAACAACGCCCACGAGGATTTCAATTCCGCACAAGAAAAACATGGCATTGACAGACCTCAGACGAAAAGATTGTTTTCTGTATTGCAGGTACAACCAAATCGCAAGCAGTACAACTACGATGGAAAAACTGCGGTGAATTTTGAAGACAACAGGCAGCATTTCAATCCACATCGACCGGTCCGCCACTTCTTTCGCCACGATGTCCACTTGTTCTCTCACCTGAGTACCCAGCATAATTTGCATAAACGTCATCACCAACATGATGATCACGCCCCATTTGAAAGGAGCTGTAGAACGAACTTCCATTTTTCCCACAGTGAGACGGTTCACCAACAAAATCAGCAGCGCGATGATGGCAATGCTTCCGAACATATGATATGTAATGGAATTTTCTTTCAGATTGCCATCTACAACCAACTTACCCAACCAAATTTCATAGCCTATCATGATATCGGCGAAGAGGGCAAGAAGAAAAACCCTGAGGTCTTTGTATCGGATCAACATGAGTAGAGCACAAACGGATAAAATCAAAACAGGAATAGCATACAAGACGGTGGCCAGTCGATTGATGTATTCAACCCAAGTATGCAAGGCGTTGAATGTCGCATAATCATGTTTGGGATATTTATGCCAATCGTTTCTATCGAAACTTCCATGCAGGACGAGGTCATGATTGGCCACCCAAAGGGTATCGTGATGGATGATCATCATTCCCTTATCGAATGACATTCCCTCCTGATAAGTCAACTCTTCATCGCTCACAGGAGGAACAAAGTGGCCGAAACACTTTGGCCAATCAGGACATCCCATTCCACTGCCAGTCATGCGAACGACGCTACCAACAATGACAACAATAAAAGTAAAAACCAAGGCTATTTTGGCAAAAAGCAGAGTTAACGCAGGCAATTTCATGCGTCGAAATTAAGGGCAAGAAGAAAGAACAAAACTGAATTTGATCAGTTGAAGACTATTGCTGAATGATGCGAGCAACCGATTCCAGCAGGTTCAACACTTTGAAGACTTTTCCAAAACTATCTGTAACGCTGGCACCAGAACTACCACCTGCGCCAGAAGATTGTAGACCTTTATAAGTAACAACATCCATAGTTACCACTTTGTATTGGCCATCAGCGATACCAGAAACACATTTGATCAAATCCTGTTCGGTAACCACCGCCGGATCAAACTCAACACTCACCACATTTTGAGACCTTTCTTCCACAAAGTCGAGCGTGGTATTGGTTACACCTTTCAATGCGCGTAAATCCTGTTGAATTTTTCCACCGCAACCCGCCGAGCATGTCATTCCTTCGATGCTTAAGTTGGCAACAGTCTTATTGACTTCTGAAGACATTTCGTGATGAGTAATCACGACATCTCCCGTTTTTCGGTGCTTTTCCCTTGATCAGAACATCCAGAAAACAAGACCAAAGCGGCAAACAGACTTACGATAGTTTTTTTCATGATGGTAATGGTATCAAATAGGTAGGCCAAATGTATGACGATCTGAAACTATGCTTAGCCATAACTTCGGCCAAAATTTTCTAAAACTGAAAAACAGATCCATACTTCATTTTGTTGTTCTGATCCTACTGGCCATAACCTGGGGTAGCTCATTTATCCTGATGAAACGCGCATTGAAAGACCCTTCCGGATCGGCCGTGCTTCACCCGGAGCAAATTGCAGCGCTGAGAATGTGTATCGGCGCATTGGTTTTGTTTCCCGTTTCCGTCATGGCTTTCAGGAAAATCAAGAAAACCGATTGGAAGTGGATTGCAGTTGTAGGACTCATCGGAAGTGGTATTCCCGCTGTTCTTTTCACATTAAGTCAGCAATACCTGGATAGCAGTGTAGCCGGAGTGCTCAATGCCCTCACCCCGCTTTTCACACTCATCATTGGCATCACAGTTTTGAGGCGAGTGGCCTCTCCACGACAAGTGGTAGGCGTTTTAGTTGGGCTGATTGGTGCAGTAAGCCTCATTGTGGTAAACGGTCCGGGGAACACCCAGAATTGGTGGGCATCATTACTGATTGTAGTTGCAACGCTCTGTTACGGCATCAGCGTGAATACCATTTCCTCGAAACTCAACCACGTAAAACCATTACACATTACCGCCCTATCGCTACTCATGGCTGCGGTTCCGTGGAGCATTTATCTCATGACCACTGATTTGGGGCAGATCCTGCGCGAACATCCACATGGCTATTCCTCCTTGGGTTATGTCGCGACTCTTGCCGTTTTCGGAACATGTATGGCCAACATCCTCTATTTCTGGCTCACCCAGGAAAAAAATCCGCTTTTCGCGTCGTCGGTGACCTACCTCATGCCGTTGGTGGCCATTGGTTGGGGGGTCTTGGATGGCGAGGCTTTTACAGTCCTGCATTTATTGTGTTGTTTGATCATACTGGCAGGAGTCTGGCTGGTCACCCGGAAAAAACAGTAAAAAATCAACGGGGGCTGTTCATTTCTTTTGCAAACTCGGCAACACAGTCCTATATTTGCGCCCCTCTTTCAATAAGAGAGAGTTAACTCATTAAAAATCAATCACAATGTACGCTATCGTTGAAATAGCAGGGCATCAGTACAAAGTACAGAAAGATCAACAGATCTACGTGAACCGTCTTCAAAGTGAAGAGGGCAGCAAGGTGAACTTCGATAAAGTTCTCCTCGTTGACAACAACGGCAAGATCACAGTTGGCGCCCCAGCTATCGAAGGTATGAAGGTGACCGCTCGCGTAGAGAAACACCTCAAAGGAGACAAAGTAATCGTATTCAAAAAGAAGCGCAGAAAGGGCTACCAGAAGAAAAATGGTTTCCGTCCTTACCTCACTGAGCTGAAAATTGAAACCATCGGTTAATCCAACAAAAAATCGAGAAACAGTTCTAATACCATAATACAATGGCACACAAGAAAGGTGAAGGTAAAGTAAAAAACGGACGCGAATCGGAAAGCAAACGCCTCGGAGTGAAACTCTATGGCGGTCAGGTTTGCATCGCAGGTAATATCATTGTTCGTCAGCGTGGCACTCGCCACAATGCAGGTTTGAACGTAGGTATGGGTAAAGACCACACTTTGTTCGCTTTGGTTGACGGCACAATCGAATTCCGCAAGAAGAAAGACAACAAATCATACGTTTCGGTTATTCCTGCATAAGGCGTAGCCGGGCTATACTCATTGATAAAACCCGAACTCGCCTTGGTCGAGTGCGGGTTTTTCTTTTTTAGACCAAAACGTTTTACATCTAAAGATCATACTGAAACATGCTTCAGGTTCCATTCATTCGCGAGAACAGAGATCAGGTCATTCAAGGTCTCGCCAAAAGAAACAAAGATTTCACCACACAGATTGATGCCATCATCGCGCTCGATGAAACGCGTCGTAAAACACAAAACGATCTGGACAATTTGTTGGCTGAGGTCAACAAGCTTTCGAAAGAAATCGGTGAGATGATGAAATCTGGCCGCAAGGATGATGCTGAAAAAATCAAGCCTCAGGTCGCATCTCTGAAAGAGCAGATCAAGACTCTTGAAACAACGCTTGCAGAAACTGAAGAAGCACAGAAGCAACTTCTCTATCAGATACCGAACGTTCCAAACGAAATCGTTCCGGTGGGTAAAACTGCGGATGAAAATGTGGAGGTATACCGATGGGGAAGTGTTCCGACTTTAGGAGATAACAAAAAACCCCATTGGGAATTGATCGAAGAATATGATCTCATCGACTTCGAACTAGGTACCAAAATCACTGGTGCTGGTTTTCCTGTGTACAAGGGAAAAGGCGCAAGACTACAGCGTGCCCTCATCAATTTTTTCCTCGATGAAGCTACTGCCGCCGGATACCGTGAATTTCAGCCACCTCTCATGGTGAATGAAGCTAGCGGATATGGCACAGGACAATTGCCAGATAAAGAAGGTCAGATGTATCACGTTGGAGTTGACGATCTCTATCTCATTCCAACAGCAGAGGTACCTCTCACCAATCTTTACCGTGATGTCATTCTCAAGGAATCTGATTTACCGGTGAAAATGACCGGCTACACCCCATGCTTCCGACGTGAAGCTGGATCTTGGGGAGCACATGTTCGCGGACTCAATCGTCTTCATCAATTCGATAAAGTTGAAATAGTACAGCTTGTACACCCGGATCAGAGTTATGCGATTCTGGAAAACATGGTAGAACATGTAAAACAACTTCTTCAAAAACTCGGACTTCATTTTCGCATCATCAGATTATGCGGTGGAGATATGGGATTTACTTCCTCCCTCACCTATGATTTCGAAGCTTGGAGTGGCGCACAGGAACGTTGGCTAGAAGTAAGCTCTACTTCAAACTTCGAAACATTTCAGGCGAACCGACTCAAATGCAGGTTTAAAAATGCTGACGGCAAGACGCAGTTGGTACATACGCTCAATGGCAGCGCATTGGCCTTACCTCGTATTGTGGCCTCTTTGCTTGAAAACAATCAAGATGCAAACGGAATCAAAATTCCTGAAGCGCTGGTGCCATACACTGGTTTCGATCGTATTTCGAAATAACACCTCGGTTAGGAAAAATTGTCAATTCAACAAATCCCTGATGACATCATCGGGTTAAATTAGCTGTGCTATGAAAATCACCCTTCAGCTCGTGTTGGTCGTTGTTGTTGCTTCATTGACCATCATGATTTCATCATGCAAGTCATCGCATGAATACAATGTGCAAATCGCCTCATTGGATTCTGTAAAAAACAGCACCAATGATTTGATGTTGCGTTGCAATCAGGCATTGCTGGATTGGGGATCACAATACCCAGATAGTATGCTGCTCAACATCCGTTTTATCCAAGACCATTTCAAGGGCGTGATGAAAACCGGTGACGCCATGGTGGTGGCATCCTATTCGAATGCGGCACAGGATATGCTTCAGGTGAAAATCGATTTGGAGGATGTGGTTCGACAACTTTCTACATTTCACAATGAAATATCTGCATTACAAAAAGCGTTGAGAGAACAAGCCACACACGATAAAAACGGCAACGAAATCAATGAAATTTACGTTCAGGAAGTCCTGAAGAAAGAAAATGAAAATCTCAAACGTTTTGATACACGGCTCAATGAACTCAGCCTATTGCTCCATCACGCTTCTGAGATTGCCACCAATAGCAGAACACAGGTAAATCACATTGCCGATAGTTTGAACAATACAATCAATAAGAACTGATGAAAAATATACTCAGATGGATGTTTACCTTGTTGGTGTTGCTTGCTGCAGAGCAGTCATTCGCCCAGGAAACAGATATGGAATTGGCAGAGTACTATTACAATCAAGGCATGTTTGAACAAGCGCGTTTATACTATGATAAAATATACAAGACCAATAAAACCACACGCGTCTACAACAACTATCTCAACACACTCATCGCTCTGAACGATTTTGAAGAAGCGGAAAAACTAGCCAAGAAAAAAGTAAAAGAAGACACCAAGGATGGAGTGAGTTATGTGAAGTTGGGTGATCTGTATAAAAAATTCAATAAGCCGGAAGAAGCCACAGAACAGTTTGAAGAAGCGATCAAAAAAGTAGAACCTACCAGGGCGAACATCATAAGACTGGCCAATGAATTTTCGCAAATCAGCGAATACCAATACGCCTTGCGCGCTTACCAAAAAGGCAAGGCCGAATCAAAAGACGGATACAATTTTTCATACGAGGTTGCCAATATGCAGGGCAATTTGGGAGAATTTGAAGCGATGACAGAATCGTTCCTCGATCTCATTGGAACCGAACCGAATTATCTCCAAACCGTTCAGAACTCACTCAATAGAACTTTGAATCTCGACGAGAACAAAGAGAACATGGATATGCTGCGTGTGAAATTGCTTAAACGCACACAACAAGAACCAGATAAAATCATTATTACAGAAATGCTGGCTTGGTTGTTCATGCAAAAAAATGATTTCGCAAGCGCATATATTCAAATCGTCTCTCTCGATAAAAGGCTCAATGAAAATGGTTATCGGTTGATGAACCTCGCGCAACTCGCACTCAACAACCATGATTATGAAACCGCGAGAAAAAGCTATCAGACAGTTATCGATAAAGGACCAGGAGGAGATTATTTCATCACTGCCCGTATCGAAAAACTCCAGGTGATGCGCGAAGAACTCGCCCACAAGCCCGGGGCAAGTATTGCTTTATACAACGAACTTGAATTGGCCTATCAAACCGCTCTTTCTGATTTAGGTAAAAGTTATGAGACCGTGATCATGATGAAAGAACTCGCACACTTGCAAGCCTTTCATTTAAATAAAATTGAAGATGCCATTGTTCTTTTGCGTGAAGCCATTACAATGCCCGGCCTATACAATAAAACTTTGGCATTGTGTAAACTCGAACTTGGCGATATCCTGCTCTTCAAAGGAGAGATTTGGGAAGCGTCATTGCTGTTTTCACAAGTCGAACTCGATTTCAAGGATGATGTTCTTGGACACGAAGCCAAATTCCGCAATTCGAGAATTTCTTACTACACGGGAGATTTTGAATGGGCCCAGGGTCAACTCGATGTTTTGAAAGCATCCACTTCGAAACTCATCAGCAATGATGCGATAGACCTATCGTTATTGATCACCGACAATTTCAACATGGATACGACGCTTGTACCCATGCAGATGTTTGCCCGTGCTGATCTGCTCACCTATCAAAATCGATTTGAGGACGCCACCACAACACTTGATTCCATCTTTACCATTTACCCTGCGCATACGCTGGCAGATGAAATTCTGATGAAGAAAGCAGAAATACAAATGAAGCAGGGTCACTATGATCAAGCCCGTGATTTGTATCAGGAAGTCATCAATATCTATTTCATCGAAATCACCGCAGATGATGCCCTGTTTAAATTGGCGGATATGTATCAGTTCATTTATATCGACAATACAAAAGCCATGGAGCTTTATGAAAAACTGATCACCGATTTTCCCGGAAGTCTTTACGTAGTAGAAGCGCGCAAAAGATTCAGAAGTTTGCGTGGAGACGCATTGAATTGATCCCTTCATATTTCATGACATAACAAGGCCCGGAACTATATGTTACCGGGCCTTGTGTTTTCATGGAAAAATATACATGAATCTACTTGCCTAATTCCCGTCGATGTCAATATCGACATCACCAAAATCGCATTCCACCTCAAGTTTGCCTTCTCCATTGCCAATGGTACCTCGCTCTTCCTTTGATACATAATCACTCTCAACGCTGGTCTTTTTAGCGCTTCCAGGAAGATCAATATCACCATAGGAAGCACTGGTATCAAATCGAAAACCTGCATCAGAGGCGATGTTGACATCCGCATCAGCATATTCAATTTTGATTTCGAGGTCCTTGCATTCACGTCTTACAAGATCCAATTCAAGGTCACCAAAACTGCTGTGTATTTCGGCATTCCCTTGCAATACTTTGATTTCAAGTTTGCCATATTCATTGCGAAAATCGCCACCATTGGTTCCGTTGATATGTGCATCTCCAAAAGCAATACGAATGTCATTTTCATATGACCACAAACCGTTCACTGTGAGCTTGCCATATTCTTGATTGATCAAACACGCACCTTGCATATCACCGATGGTGAGATCCCCAAAAGAAGTATTTCCATCTATGATCGCCTTTTGCGGAATCCTGATCTCCACATTGATGTTATAACTCTCGTTCATCTTTTTCGAGTTGCAGGAATTGATCCCACCATTCACAGTAAGCGAAGCATTTTCCATTCCTTCATTGACATGCACACTGAAAGCGTCAAACATTTCATCAGCGCGCGATTGACTGCTTGCATTCACATCTAGTTTCACCACAATGTCGATCACATTTTGATCCCAAGTTTTGATTTGACAATCAGCAAAGCTGATATCAAGATCTAATCTTACATCACCGTTCGTTTTGAAATTCTTTTTGATTTCCTTGTAATAAATGGTACCCTCATCTCCTGCAAACGCGCAGAAGAAACCAAACAGCAGTGCCAGACTAAGAAGACAACTTTTCTTCATGACTTTGTATATTGAATTTATTCTGAATTTCGATGTATTTCTGTAATTGCTCCATCAGCTTTAATCGGAAGCGATAGTTATTGACCATAGCGTCGGCCACACGTTGATTGCTGAAATTTTTCGCCAATTGTTCTTCGAGCATGGCATATTCGGTTTCGAGTTTTTTCAAATCGTCGAGAAACCGCTTGATGTTGTCATCAGTTGTATTGAGCTGGCTCACATCCATCTTCAAACGTTCGTGATAAAACTGTTCGGCCGCCGCCATTTCCATAGACACATCGGAAAGCCTTACCCTTTCTGCATAATCATTCGTTTTTTTCACTTCTGAAATGGTAATGGCTACAATAAAACCTGCCACCACAGCAGCTGCGAGCGCAATCCATGGCCAGCGTGGAATACGTCTTTCGGCTTTAGCTGCCCGCATCCGAAGAAGTTTCATTTCAAAACGCTCCTCATGACCTGGAATTAATTCCTGATCTTCATTCGCGTTTTCGAATGCTTTTCTGATCCGATTTTCAATTGCTTCTTTCATATTCCTCTGTCAACTCTTTCTTCAGTTTCGATAATGCCCGTGAATATTGTGATCTCGAGGTACTGGCTGTGATTCCCAGTTCTCCGGCGATATCGTCATGTGACCAACCTTCCAGCAAATGCAATCTCACCACTACCCGATATCCATCCGGCATATCATCTATTTTTTTTCTGATCAGTTCATCGCTGATCACATTCCAATCCGCATTGCCGGTGTCCTCTTCAGGAACTTCAACATCCTCGAACAATGTTGACGTAGACTTTCGGCTTTTCAATTTGTTCAACGCATGTCGCAATGCTATTTGCTTTTGCCATGCCGGATATTTATTGTCATCCTTCAAGCTGTGCAGTTTGTCGAATCCCTGTATCATACTTTCCTGCAACACATCTTCAGCCTCTTCCCTGTTTCGCAGAATTTGCCACACCGCGGGATAGATCTGTTTCCACATCTTTCCATACGCCAGACACATGGCATCGTGATCACCACGACGACACCTGGCTATGATATGTTTCCATTCCTGCTCCAGATTGGGGAGGTTAAATTGGTTGGTCTGTACATATGACAATGCAAATAACGAAACGCTGCATCTAATGGTATTTTTTTTATTCTATCCCTTAAACCCTATCACCCACAATCTGATTACCAACTTAATTTAATTCATAATTCATAATTCATAATTCATAATTCATAATTCATAATTCATAATTCATAATTCATAATTCATAATTCATAATTCAAAAAAATGCCCCGGATCCAAGCGATCCGGGGCGTTTTATAAATCAACCTTGTCCATCACAGCAGTAAATGACAGACCCATTTTGTATTTCAGATCTTCAATGCAGGACTATCCGCTGCACATTTCACATGCATCTGGATTGTCGAGCGAACATGCGAGCGCTGCTTGTTGCTTGGCAATTTCTTCCGCACTCATTCCAGCTTGCATGCTGGCTGCATTATGCACTTCGACCTGAGGTTCTGAAACCACAACCGGCTCAACGTTGCTGGCATATGCAGCGGCAGTTGCAGCGGCCATTACACTCTCTGCGTTTACAGGGATGGTTTCAGACTTGTATTTTTTATCTACCGTAAACTTGATGGCATCGGTAGCTGCTTTTGTGCGCAAGTAGTACATACCTGTTTTCAAACCACGCTCCCACGAATAGAAGTGCATCGAAGAGAGTTTGCCGAAGTTCGGATTCTCCATAAACACATTGAGTGACTGACTTTGGCAGATAAACGCACCACGGTCGGCAGCCATTTCAATGATGGCTTTTTGAGAAAGTTCCCAAGCGGTTTTGTAAAGTGCTTTGAGGTTGTCTGGAATTTCTGCAATGTTCTGTACTGAGCCATTGGCAGCGATAAGTTTGTTTTTCAATTCATCATTCCAGATACCCAGGCTCACCAAGTCCTTCAGAAGGTGTTTGTTCACGATGATGTATTCACCGGCCAAAACACGACGCGTATAGATGTTGCTGGTATAAGGTTCGAAACATTCATTGTTACCGAGGATCTGCGCAGTGCTGGCCGTTGGCATTGGTGCGAGCAACAGCGAATTGCGCATACCGTGTGTTTTAATCTCTTCTTTCAGAACATCCCATTCCCAGCGGCTTGAAGGCGTTACACCCCACATATCGTACTGAAGAATGCCCTTACTTGCAGGAGATCCTGGATATGTTTCATAAGCGCCATCACGTTTTGCAAGATCTTTAGATGCCGTGCAAGACGCATAATAGATGGTTTCGAAAACTTCCTTGTTGAGTTGGCGTGCTTCCGGACCATCGAAAGGATAACGCATCAGGATAAATGCATCTGCAAGTCCCTGTACTCCGATTCCAATCGGACGATGGCGCATATTGCTCTTTTTGGTTTCCGGCACCGGATAATAATTCGCATCAATGATTTTGTTCAGATTCACGGTGAGCTGATAAGCCACATCGAACAATCTGTCATGATCGAATTTTCCTTCTTTGACAAATTTTGGAAGCGCGATGGAGCCGAGGTTACACACCGCGATTTCATCAGGTGCAGTATATTCCATGATTTCGGTACAGAGGTTTGAACTCTTGATGGTACCGAGATTCTGTTGATTGCTTTTGCTGTTTGCTGCGTCTTTGTACAGCATATAAGGTGTGCCTGTCTCAATCTGTGATTCGAGAATTTTGAACCAGAGATCTTGTGCTTTGATGGTCTGACGGCCTTTGCCTTCATTTTCGTATTTGGTATAAAGCGCTTCAAAAGCTTCACCCCAAGTATCGCAAAGACCAGGACACTCATTTGGGCACATCAGTGTCCACTGGCCATCCTCTTTCACACGTTTCATGAACAAATCCGGAATCCACAATGCGTAAAACAAGTCACGCGCACGCGCTTCCTCTTTACCGTGGTTCTTTTTCAGATCGAGAAAATCGTAAACATCGGCATGCCATGGTTCGAGGTAAATCGCAAAAGAACCTTTGCGTTTTCCACCACCCTGATCTACATAACGTGCTGTGTCATTGAATACTTTCAACATGGGCACAATACCATTGCTGGTGCCATTGGTTCCTTTGATGTAAGAACCTTTTGCGCGCACATTGTGAATGCTGAGACCAATACCGCCAGCACTTTGAGAAATGAGTGCGGTTTGTTTCAGTGTATTGTAAATACCCTCGATGCTATCGCTCTGCATTTGCAACAAAAAGCAAGAAGACATCTGTGGCTTTGGAGTACCTGCATTGAACAATGTTGGTGTGGCGTGGGTGAACCAACCTTCGCTCAACATATTGTAAGTCTTGATGACTTCCTGAATGTCGTTTTTGTGAATACCCACAGCGACGCGCATGAAAAGCTGTTGTGGACGTTCAGCCACCTTTCCGTTGAGCTTCAGGAGATAAGAACGCTCAAGTGTTTTGAAACCGAAGTAATCAAAATTGAAATCACGGTCGTAGATGATCGTGCTATCCAGAATTGGTGCATTATCGATGATGATCTTGTACACATCATCGGCAAGAAGACCAGCGTTGGCGCCTGTTTTCGGGTCGAGATAGTAGTAGAGATCAGTCATCACCTGACTGAACGACTTCTTGGTGTTTTTGTGAAGATTGCTTACGGCGATACGCGATGCGAGCAAAGCATAGTCGGGGTGAGTGGTGGCATTCGATGCCGCAATTTCTGCTGCGAGGTTATCCAGTTCGCTGGTAGTTACGCCATCGTAAACGCCTTCAATCACCTTCATAGCGATTTTGACAGAATCGACAATCGGATTCAACCCGTAGCACAGTTTGCCTATACGGGCAGTGATTTTATCAAACTTGACGCTCTCCTTGCGTCCATCTCTTTTTAATAC
This sequence comes from Flavobacteriales bacterium, assembly GCA_016722445.1. Classification (GTDB taxonomy): domain Bacteria; phylum Bacteroidota; class Bacteroidia; order Flavobacteriales_D; family Sanyastnellaceae; genus JAIBBG01. The sequence goes on from JADKIZ010000001.1 coordinate 98,916, forward strand.
AAACATATTCGTAAGCAGTTATTGTTTGGGTTGGCCCGGGCACTTCATCGCCACAACGCTGCACCCGGTCAGTGTTGTGTTCCCCGATTGGGTCGGGGGTTGGTTAAGGCATAACCCAGAAATTTTGAAAAATTTCGTCAGGTATAACATCTTTCGGACTCATTATCAGCACAAGTCAGGAAGACGTTATGGCTATGCAATGAAAACGTTTAGGTAATGTTTTTCAAAAAATCTTGATGGATTGTTTTGAAAAAATAGGAGGTAATTATCCACACCCATTAGGTGTATATCTTCTGCCGTGAAGGCAGCACATTTCAATCAAAAATCTTCGTCGAGCGAGAAAGTCTGTTTTGCTTTCTCTGCCATCACACCAGCCTTTTGGTATTCACCCACACGTTTCTCGAAGAAGTTGGTTTTTCCTTGCAGGGAAATCATCTCCATAAAGTCAAATGGATTTGATTTATTGTACACGCTGTCACAACCAAGCTCGACAAGGAGTCGATCAGCTACGAACTCGATGTACTGTCCCATCATATCGCTGTTCATACCAATGAGTTTCACTGGTAGCGCATCGATGATAAATTCCTTTTCAATTTCAACAGCATCTTTAATGATGTCAGTCACACGCTCTTTCGACAATTTGTTTACCACATGATTGGTGTAAAGCAGACAGGCAAAATCACAATGCAGACCTTCATCACGGCTGATGAGCTCATTACTGAAAGTCAGTCCTGGCATCAGTCCGCGCTTCTTCAACCAGAAAATGCTGCAGAAAGAACCACTGAAGAAAATGCCCTCTACAGCAGCGAAAGCGACGAGTCTTTCAGTAAAAGATCCGTTTTTGATCCAACGCAATGCCCAATCGGCTTTTTTGCGAACACAATCAAGGGTATCGATGGCTTTGAAGAGGTAATTTTTCTCAGCAGTATCCTTGATGTAGGTATCAATCAGCAATGAATAAGTCTCACTGTGGATGTTTTCCATCATGATCTGAAATCCGTAGAAAAACTTGGCTTCAGTGTATTGCACTTCACGCACCATGTTTTCGGCCAGGTTTTCATTCACAATACCATCGCTGGCAGCGAAAAAAGCCAAAACATGTTTGATAAAATGACGCTCATCATCATTGAGTTTGTTGTTCCAGTCAACGAGATCAGCTTCAAGATCTATTTCCTCAGCGGTCCAGAAATTGGCTTCACTTTTCTTGTAAAAATTCCAGATATCAGTATGTACGATAGGGAAAAGGACAAAACGATCAGGATTTTCTTTCAGGATGGGTTCTTCACTCATAACATTAGTTCGGGTAGTTGTATCAGTTAGGGTATCTGTAATATTTTCCATCTTAAAGTTTTTTTCGACGGTAGGGTAATTTATCTGTTCGGTGTCTCACCGATAAAAAAAGCTTCCGGTAAAAGTCGAAAGCGTGGTAGTCATCAGGTTTTTCAAGCTTTTCCGGTTAATTCATCTCTGTCCCATTGACGATGTCAAATGTTGACCAAAAACCGTGATGAGTCAAACCCAAACAATTGACAACGGCTTCTACTTTTTAACATGACAACCTGCCGACCTTCTGAAAACCCAATAGCACCTCAATTTCCATGTCCAATTGGGGTGTATGTGACATCAATCATGGCCAAATTGGCTGAATTATGTGGCATGATTTGCGATAACCGCGCTGATGAACAAACGATTGTTCAATCGCCTTTTCGATGAATTCACAGTCCTGTCGAAAATTTGTTATCAACTGTTCGTTACGAAATTTTGAAACTCAGTCCTGATCAGATACGCGTGCGCGCGTTCCTTTATTTCATATGAATTCTAAATTTAAAACCGGGGATGAATCCATCTCCCAAAAAGAAGTTGGCGGCCGGAGCTCCTGAATTAGGAATTTACCACTGAATATCAGCGTCCAGGGCAAGTCCATCAGACAACCTGTCATATTCCACCAAGGTGGCACCATTTTTCACTTGAGGCGGCCTACATTTGCGGGCCTGATATGAAGGGCAAAACCGCACCTGATAACCAGTATCAACGAGACTTTAGAATATGATCGGAGCAATCAATAAAATCCTCAAAAAATTTGTTGGGGACAAATCATCACAGGACCTTCGCACTGTCACCCCTGTTGTAGAAAAAATCAATCAACTGGGACAATCTCTCACATCCGTGAGCCATGATGAACTCAGAAGCAGAACCACTGCACTGAAAGAAAAAATCAAATCACACATACAGAAACAGGAGGAGGAAATCAACAACCTGAAGACACAGGCTGAAGCATTGCCTGGGACTGAATTGGCGCAGAAAGAAGCGATCTACAATCAGGTAGATAAACTGGAAAAAGAAATCAATCAGGAAATAGAAAAAGTACTGGAAGAAATACTTCCTGAAGCTTTTGCCATTGTAAAAGAAACGGCAAGCCGCTTGAAGCAGCACGGCGAAATCAAAATGAAAGCCAGTGAAATTGATCGCCAACTTGCTGCAGTAGGAACCAAAGATTATGTCACTGTTGACGGAGATATCGCAACCTGGAAAAACAACTGGGTGGCTGCAGGAAATCGCATGACATGGGACATGGTACATTATGATGTGCAGCTCATTGGTGGTATTGCACTTCACCGGGGAAAAGTGGCCGAGATGGCTACCGGTGAGGGTAAAACACTCGTTGCGACTCTCCCCGTATTCTTGAATGCTCTTGCAGGTCGAGGTGTTCACGTAGTTACAGTAAACGATTACCTCGCACGACGTGACTCTGAATGGATGGGTCCGCTATACGAATTCCATGGTCTCACTGTAGATTGTATCGACAGACATCAACCCAACAGTACTGCACGTCGCAACGCGTACCGCGCTGATATCACCTTCGGAACAAACAACGAATTCGGTTTCGATTATCTGCGCGACAACATGGCTGTGGAAGCTTCACAACTTGTGCAGCGCAAACATCATTTCGCCATCGTGGATGAGGTGGATCTGCACTTGCATTGTTCCGCGCATATCGCGGTTTACCGAAGAACAAAGCACTCATCAAATTCCTCAGTGAGGAAGGAATGAAAGCACAACTTCTGAAAACTGAAGGACAATACCTTCAGGACAATCAGCGCGACATGCCAAAAGTAGATGCCGAACTTTTCTTCGTCATCGATGAAAAAAACAATCAGGTAGAATTGACTGAAAAAGGTATTCATCTCATCTCAAAAGATATTGGTGATGAGAAATTTTTCGTGATGCCTGATATTGGTTCTGAATTGGCAGAAATTGAAAACAGTGGCAAGGATGACGATGCGAAATTGAAGATGAAAGATGACCTGATGCGCGATTACAGCGTGAAGGGCGAACGCATTCATACCATCAATCAGTTGTTGAAAGCCTATGCCATTTTCGAAAAAGACATCGACTATGTTGTGATCGACAACAAAGTAAAAATCGTAGATGAACAGACTGGCCGTATCATGGAAGGTCGTCGTTACTCTGATGGATTACACCAGGCGATTGAAGCCAAAGAAAATGTACGTGTTGAGGCCGCAACCCAGACCTATGCGACCATCACATTACAGAATTATTTCCGCATGTATCACAAGCTGGCTGGTATGACCGGAACAGCTGAAACCGAAGCGGGCGAATTGTGGAGCATCTACAAACTCGACGTGATGGTCATTCCTACGAATCGTGCAATCTCCAGAAAAGACATGGAGGACAAGGTTTATAAAACCAAACGCGAAAAGTACAATGCGGTAATTGATGAGATTGCCGAATTGCGTGCAGCAGGAAGACCTGTTCTCGTAGGTACAACAACGGTTGAAGTTTCCGAATTGCTTTCGAAAATGTTGAAGTTTAAAGGCATCGATCATCAGGTACTCAATGCAAAACTTCACCAGAAAGAAGCAGATATCGTAGCATTTGCAGGTCGCGCAGGAACGGTAACCATCGCCACCAACATGGCTGGTCGCGGAACCGACATCAAACTTGGTGAAGGTGTAAAAGAATCAGGTGGTCTTGCCATCATTGGTACAGAGAGACATGATTCACGTCGTGTCGACAGACAGTTGCGAGGTCGTGCTGGTCGTCAAGGTGACCCAGGTTCATCACAGTTTTATGTGTCGCTCGAAGATGATTTGATGCGCTTATTTGGAAGTGATCGCATCGCGAAAATGATGGACCGTCTTGGACTGAAAGAAGGCGAAGTGATTCAACACAGCATGATCACATCGAGCATTGAGCGCGCGCAGAAAAAAGTTGAAGAAAACAACTTTGGTATTCGCAAACGTTTGCTTGAATACGATGATGTGATGAACTCACAGCGTGAAGTGATTTACAAGCGACGCAAACACGCTTTGTTCGGTGAACGTTTGAAACTGGATATCGACAATATGTTCTATGATCTCACAGCAACAGTTGTGGACATGAATCATGAACTAAAAAATTACGATGGCTACAAACTCGATCTATTGAAATATTTTGGTATCGAGACACCGGTGAGTCTGCAGGATTTCACCACACAAAAAGCTGACGACATTTTAAATACAACCTACAACGCTGTAGAACAACGCTACAAACAGCGTGTTACTCAAATCATGCACGAATCATTTCCTGTGATCAAAAATGTGTATGAGAACAACGCGCAGGGATACAACAATATCGCAGTTCCATTCAGCGATGGCCGCAAAACAGTGCAAGTGGCAGTGAACCTTGAAAAGGCATACCAATCACAAGGTTCTGAATTGGTAGATGCTTTAGAAAAAGGCATTACCCTTGCGATGATCGATCAAAGTTGGAAAGAACATTTGCGTGACATGGATGATCTGCGAAGCAATGTTCAGTTTGCATCACACGAACAAAAAGATCCATTGTTGATCTACAAATTGGAGAGTTACAATCTTTTCAAGAGTATGATTGCCAAAGTGAATGGTGAATTGTCCAGCTTCCTGATGCATGCTCAATTGCCACAAGGACAGCAGGCACCTGTTCGTCAGGCACAAGCTCCAAAAGCACCTGATACGAGCAAATTAAATGTGCAGAAAGCTGAAAGCATGAACCTTCAGCAGCGCAGTGCAGCTGCATCACAAAATGCAGCTACTGGCGGCGGACAAAGACCATTGGCCATGCCACCACAAGGACCACCACCTAAAGTTGAACCAGTGAAAGCTGAAGTCAAAGTGGGTAGAAATGATCCTTGTCCTTGCGGATCTGGTAAGAAATACAAAGCATGCCACGGAGCTGCTGAATAAAATAATTTTTATCGAAAAAAAAGGCTGTCATTTATGGACAGCTTTTTTTTTATCCTGAGATAAAGGTCATATAGAATACTCATTCCATTTTCTTCCTCTATACCACTGCGGTTTTTCTTCAATCCAAGCAAGTTCAGCTTCATAACCCTTGAGTTCGGCTTCTTTTGATACGAGGTGCTCCGGAGAAAACTTTTGTAAATCAGCAATGGCCAACTTGTATCTATAATTCATCCACGATATGAGGGTATTGTCCTGATCAGAAAGATCCTCCTTTTGACAAGCATATTCCAAGTTGTTGAACTGCAAAACCAATTGATCATATTGTTTTCTGTGATCATTCAGTTCTTTCCGCAAATCGAAAATGATCAATCTCAATTCGTATTTCCTTCTTTCCAATATTTCGGCAACAGCTTTTTTGGCCAGTTCATTTTGTTGTGCCGGAATGTCTGACACATATTTTTTTCCCAAGGCTTCATCCACCAAAATTTGCACCCGATCAAACTTGATTTTTAATCTGCGGGGAAATTCCCTTCGGTTGGCAAGTATGTGCGAAATAGTGGTCGGATGAAGATCAGTCATTTCCGACAATTCCTTTCTGGTAGCACCGAACGAATCCTGAAAAAATTTCAATGGTGAAGTTTTCATGAGGCATTTTATGTCAAAAATAAACGATATGCCACACCTTCTTTGCCACCGTTATACAATTTTTCATTTACCAGTGGCATTATCGAAAAAAAATACTGCATTTTATTTCATCAGAAATCATCAACAGCGGATAAAAATGCGGAAAAAGGAATGAAAGTAAATATGCGGAAACATGAACCAATGGCTTTGCACGATGCCACTGCAGAAGCAGTTGTAAGACCATTGGCTATGTCACCACCAGGGCCACCACCTCAAGTTGAATCAGTCAAAAGTGGTAGCCATAACCCTGATCCTTTCGGTTCAAGCAAGAAATACAAAGCCTTTCACGAAGCGGCTGAATAAAATATTTATTCATTGAACATCAGGCGGATCAATTGATCCGCCCCTTTTTGTAGGTAGCATATCATCCAAAAGGGTGATTCTCATTAGAATGTGCAACTCGAAAAGCCAGATGTTGGTCTTCACATTATATCCTTAATTATACCCATGCTAACTAGAACCTTTTTGCTGACCTTTTTACTCCTTTCAGGAATAAACAATTTCGCCCAATGGCTTGAACCGGGCGAAGTTGCGCCAGATTTTACTGCCACAGATCTGGATGGAAACACGTGGCATCTACAAGAAATCCTGGATAGTGGCAAATCTGTATTGCTCATGTTTGGCAGTGCTGAAAACAGCACTGTTGGCGACATGATGACAAACAACACACTATTGACCAATTACAACACCTATGGACCCAATGGATCAGATGATGTGGTGATGCTCTTCATCGAATCCAATCCGAATAACCTGACATCCGATATTTATGGCCCACCGGGTACTGGAGTAACAGATCTCACTGCGATAAGCCCTTGCCCGATCATTGATGGTGATCAGACTTTACTCGACAACTACACCTCAAATATCGCGTGGGGAACGGATTATCACGAATATTTCGTGGTCATTTGTTCGGTCGGTATTGTAAGAGATTATTATCAATTGACACAACCTTCATTTGCCTTTACTGATGCAAACTCTGATTGCGGAGAGATGTATCCAGGTTATGATCTATATGTTTTTCTTACTGGCAATACATCCCTTTGCGATCAATCGGCGCTGAATCTTGGATTTGTCAATACAGGCACTGTTCCTTCGGAAGCAGCAACTGCTTCATTGGAAGTGAATGGAACTTATTATTACTACGATATTCCTGCTGGTTTGCTACCCATGGAATTTTACTACATCACATTGACAGACTTCTTTCTTGAAGGTATATATCTAGGCACACTAACGTTGACTTCACCAGATGGCAATCCTGCAAACAACACATTGAGTCACAATATTCTCAGTGCGTTTGAAACTTCTACCCACCTCAAATTACATTTTACGGCACCGTCAGGCGGGAATTTTCACCTCCATGGCACATTTCCATATGCACCTCCCAATGCCTGGGATCTATATAGTCCAGCTGGTAACGTAACTGAATACATTCAAAATATTTATTTCAATGAAACGGGATGTCAATGGTTTACATATGACATCTATAGTGTTACCAATGATTATGCTCTGGATGTTTATTCCATCGCTGCTGATGGAGCTGAAACATTGCTCACCACCATAACCTCAAGTTATCCGTGGCCTGATCAAAATTTCAGTGGGCTTCTTCTAAAATTCAATACCACTGAATTCGTAGCACCGATGATCTCCGGCTATGTATTCAATGATCTCAATGCAAATGCTGTGCAGGATGCTGGCGAACCTGGAATTGGAAACATCGCAGTACAGTATGGAGGACAAACCTTTTATACAGATAATAATGGGATGTATTATCTCAACCTGAATGCGGGATACAACGGAACAATTCAAATTGTTTATGACAACAGTATCTGGCAATCCACATCAACAGGCACCTCTGTGAGTACTGCAACGAATTTTGTAGGCAGTGCCAATTTTGGATTAATCAATGCTTCACCTAACTATGATCTCAACGCAGACATATCATTACCGCCCCTTGTGTGTAGTCAAAGTGGTGAGTTAGATGTGATGATCAACAATTCAGGCAATAGTATTTGTGATGCGACCATCACCATTACCACCGATCCATCCATCAACATTACATCTGCGATACCATCACCAACATCTATCTCCGGAAATATCATGATCTGGAATATGGATCAGATGAATGCAGGAGCAAGTGAACTCCTCAAGCTTTTCATTCTCTCTCCTGATTACAATCTCATGGGTAGTCCGATTGTCACCTCTGTGGATTTGGTTACCATGACAGAATCGGGGATCGTGATGAATACCGAAAACATTTCTGAAACAGAAATACTTCTTTGTGCATGGGATCCTAACCAGATCACTGCTACACCGGCAGGCGTAGGCACTGGGAACATCATTGATCCGGGAACAGAAATAGAATACCTCATCGAATTTCAAAACACTGGTAATGCACCAGCGACAGACATCGTTGTTTCGAATATGCTCGACAGTGATCTCGATTATTCTACTTTCGAATGGATTGGTGCTTCACATGTTTGTCATCCCGTTGTGAATTTGAATGACGGTCAATTGAACTTTGAATTTCCAGAAATCATGTTACCGGATAGCACAAATGATGAACCCAACAGTCATGGCTGGTTGCGCTATAAAGTTCATGCGAAGAGCACGCTGACACCCGGAACTGCCATTGACAACACCGCATACATTTATTTTGATCAGAATCCTGCGGTGGTAACGAATACCTATACGCATCATATCACCACTGTTTCAGTAGATGAAAGCAGCGTAAACCAATTCATGATTTATCCTAACCCTGCTCAAGATGAAATTTTTCTCATAAATCCGGGAAATGAGGCCATCGAACTTACCATTCACAACGCGCAAAACGCTTTGATGAAAAAGCTAAACATCCGCAACAAAACTCAGTCTATTCAAATTGGTGAATTGCCTTCTGGAATTTACTTCATCACAACGATAGAAGCCAACGGCAAGAAACATTTTACAAGATTGGTAAAAAACTAATACCTACCATGAATTAAGCGTCTCAGGAGAGTGCACTAAACTCTTCCGAGGCGCTTTCCCATTGTTGCATCACTTCTTCCAACTTCTTTTTGAGCGCTTCATATTTCGAAAGAGTTTGGTTGGCTTGTTCCTGATTGGAATAATCGAGTGAAGCCAACACAACATCCATTTCTTTGATTTGCGATTCGAGTGTTTCAATTTCCTTTTCGCTCTTCTGAATCGTTGTTTGCAAGCGCTTCTTATTCTTTTCGATTTCCTTTTGTTCGTCGCGACTTAAAGCGGGAGTCTGATCATTTTGTTTCGGCTGCTCTTTCACCACATTTTTTGCTGGTGCTTCTGCTTTCACTTTTTCGAACAAGGCGATGCTTTCCGCTTTTTTCTCTTTGAGGAAATCGAGAACATCTCCAGGCCATGAGCGCAGTCTGTCCGGTTTGATTTCATACACCAAAGAAGTAAGTCCATGTAGAAAATCCCTGTCGTGGCTCACCACCAGCAATGTTCCATCGAAACGCTGTAAAGCTTGTTTCAACACTTCTTTCGAAGCCAGATCCAAGTGATTCGTCGGTTCGTCCATCACCAGAAAATTGTATGGTTGTAGCAACAATTTGCACAAAGCCAGACGTGCTTTTTCACCACCACTGAGCACCTTCACTTTTTTGTCTACATCATCACCACTGAAAAGAAATGCGCCCAACAATGAACGAACACTTTTTCTGACATCACCCACTGCTTCATCGTCGATGGTTTCGAATACTGTCTTGTTCCCGTCGAGCTCGTCAGCCTGATTTTGTGCGTAGTATCCTACATTCACACTATAGCCGGGAACCATTTCACCTTCATGAGGTTCCTGTTTCATGATCATGCGAATGAGTGTGGATTTTCCCACGCCATTTTTTCCAACGAGTGCAATTTTTTCACCGCGGGCAATGATCATATCCACGCCACTGAATAAGCGCAGATGGCCATATGCCTTACCTAGTGATTTTCCTTCGAGAATAATTTTACCCGCATGTGGAGCCGGAGGAAAACTGATGCGCACTTTCGTTCCATCAAAATCATCAACTTCCACTCGCTCCATTTTATCCAATTTGCGGATCAATGTCTGAGCGAAAGCGGCTTTATCCTTTTTAGCTCTGAATTTATCGATGAGCTTTTGTGTATCTTCAATGTACTTCTGCTGGTTCTTCGCTTCACGTTCCTGACGTTCAATTTCGTCTTGACGTTGAACCATATATTTCGAATACGAAAACTTGTAATCGTAAATTTTTGATTTCGAAATTTCGATGGTGCGTTTTGTGACGTTGTCCAAAAACTGCCTATCGTGCGAAATGAGTACAATCGCCCCAGGATAATCTTGTAAAAATTCCTCGAGCCATTCAATGGATTCGATATCGAGGTGATTCGTCGGCTCATCGAGGAGCAACAAATCAGGATTTTGCAACAGGATTTTGCCAAGCTCCACACGCATTTTCCAACCTCCGCTGAACTCCTGCATTTTGCGGGTCATGTCTTCCGATCGAAAACCGAGTCCTTTGAGAACCTTTTCAATTTTTTCTTCCAGATTACTGCTTCCAAGCAATTCTAGGCGATGCGAAACCTCTTCCAATTGTTCCAGTTTTTTGGAATAATCGTCACTGGTGTAATCGTGGTGATCAGAAATGGCTGCCGTCAAAGCATCCATTCTTTGATTCAATGTCTGGACTTCACGAAAGGCGGTGGAAGCTTCTTCATAAACTGTTGCTTCCTCGTGGTGTTTCATTTCCTGTGGCAAGTATCCAACAGTAGTACCGCGAGCGAGGGCAATGCTTCCTTCACTGGGATTCTGAATGCCAGCAAGGGTTTTAAGCAAGGTAGACTTGCCTGCACCATTTTTTCCAACCAGACCAATGCGGTCGCGAGGTCCTATAAAAAAACCAATGTTCGAGAATAAAGTACGCGAACCGAAATGAATGCTGAGATTGCCTATTGTAACCATGGTGCGAAAAACGGGTGCAAAAGTAGCCCGACATCAGGCATTTCGGGCAAAATCAGGCAGAGAAAACCTGATCAGTACTTTCTGCTCACATCCACCAGAAATTTCCGAAGAAGCGTTTTTCGTCCGATCAGCACAGGAAACTTCATTCCCGAGCGATCTGTGAGCGAAACACTGCTGTGAATTTTTTTATGACCGATACAAATGGTTGTGTGAATGCAGAAGCGACTCTCCGATTCGCCAAAAGAGCTTTTAAAATCTTTGCGGAAAAAATCTTCGAATCGATAAACGTGCGGGCCATTGCCGTCGAGATCAAAAACAGTTTCCAGGATTTCTTCCCCGGAGGCATCCCTGATCACCTTCGCACTTTCACAATGGATCACCGTGCGAAAAGCCCCGGTGTCGATTTTCGCATCAATTCCGGTATAGCCCAACTCTGGCAGATCAATCATAACGTGCCTGCCAATGGTTTTCAGTGGCTTTTTTCCCACCTGCGTCATCAGCTCAATTTCCTGAAAGAATCTTTTTGACAATTTCTGAAATGGCTTTGCCATCAGCTTTTCCGGCCAACGCTTTGTTCGCCGCTCCCATGGCTTTACCCATATCATTAGGACCAGATGCGCCCGAAGCTGCCACAATCGCGCGAACTTCTGCTTCCAGCTTTTCGCCGGTCAATTGTTCGGGTAGATATGCCGCAATCACATTGGCTTGTTTGGTTTCCTCATCGATGAGATCTTGTCTTCCCTGACCTTTGTAAATGTCGATCGACTCCATACGCTGTTTGTAGAGCTTGTTGAGAATGGCTATGACGCGTGTATCGTCTACACCGCCATCTCCACCTTCCTTCGTGGCTTCCAGCAAAAGTTTGCTTTTGATATCGCGCAATGCCATGAGTTTATCCTTTTCACCGGATTTCATGGCTTCTTTGATGTCGTTATTGATGCGTTCTGTGAGTGACATGTTTGAGGTATTTGAGGAGACAAACTTAAGGTGAGTTGTGAAATCAAAAATTCAAAATTTGCATCTTCGAAGTGATCTGTAAAAGCGATAAGTTGAAATGTGAGCATTCTGAGCAATTAGAAACACTTGACACATCGCCTCGTCTCATTCTAGATCCGACCTCTACAGGGTAGTGCCAACATACATCTGTATACTGGCCATAGAGAGGCGACCACGTCGGGGTCGAAATGCGAGAGTTAGAATAAGTAGCGAAACCAGAATGAGCACTGAGTTACTCTGAAAGTTCAAACATACTTCTTTGGTGGGTCATCCCACTACGCCGCGGCGCAGGGTTGCCGGGGGTGAGGCCTAATATTCATCATTCTCCTACTCATTCTCATTCTGATTCTCCATCTGTTTCTGTTTCTGTATATTCGTTCCATGTTATCCAAACAGCTCATCGAAAATTATTTCCTGGCTGAAAAACAGGAGAGCCTGTTGTTCATGATCATGGGAGTTGCCGCGGTGTTGGCTGGATTGGCACTGATCATATTCGGCAAAACATCCTTTTTGCGTGGAGCAGCCATACCGCTCATTTTGGTTGGAATCATGCATTTGATCGTGGGCATAACAGTTTATAGAAAAAGTGACGGACAACGCACCGACATCGTTTATGCTTTCGATATGGACCCATTAAAGCTGAAAAACGAAGAAACTCCGCGGATGGATAAGGTGATGAAAAATTTTGTGGTGTTGCGTTACACGGAGATTGCGCTGCTATTGGCGGGGATTGCATTGATCCTGATGTTTCGACACAACGACCAAAAACTGTTTTGGTACGGATTTGGAATTGCGCTTTCAGCCGAGGCCTTCATTTCACTCATTCTCGATTTCTTTGCTGAAAAAAGAGGACTGGAGTATTTCGAAGCGCTGAAGCTATTTACCAAATAACACTTTATTTCTATGAAAAAATTATTGCTATTCATGCTTGTTGTGACGTTCAGTTGGGCGGCACAATCGCAGACCGATGTTACCCTGAATTTCACCCTCAACGGTACACCAGTGTGTAACTACGAAATCACCATCAAACATGGTGACGTTGCCATCGGCCAGGCTACCACAGACGCGAGAGGAAATGCGAGTTTCGAAGGTGTCGCACTGCTTTCCAAAAGCATCGACATTTATGGCGTTCGTAAGACGAAAAATGGCGAACGAACATTCAATGCCAAAGGTTATGTCACCCTTGACGATGATAACCATGCAGACATTCACTTCGAAGAATTCATCAAAGAATCGGCTGCAGACTCTGGCATGCCAGAATCACTTTTTATTGATGCCTGGGGATTGACTGAACCAGGATGCGAGTAATCAGAATGAGAAACAGAATGAGAATGAGAATGAGGAATTGAAATCTCGGTTTCCGAAAAATAAAAACCCCGCACTAGGCGGGGTTTTCAATTTTATATCAGGAGGAAATGATTACATCATTCCGCCCATTCCGCCGCCCATAGGAGGCATAGCAGGAGCATTTTCTTCTTTGATATCGCTGATCACACACTCAGTAGTGAGAAGCATACCTGCGATAGAAGCTGCATTTTCGAGGGCAACACGAACCACTTTAGTTGGGTCGATTACACCAGCACCAATGAGGTTTTCATAAACTTCAGTGCGTGCGTTGTATCCGAAATCATCTTTACCATCGCGTACTTTGTTCACCACTACAGCACCTTCACCACCAGCATTGGCAACGATTTGACGAAGTGGTTCTTCAATGGCACGGGCCACAATTGCGATACCAGTTTGTTCGTCTTCGTTCAAGCCTTTTAATTTTTCAAGAACTGCGCTTGCGCGAATGAGGGCAACGCCACCACCAGGTACAATTCCTTCTTCCACTGCAGCGCGGGTAGCATGAAGTGCATCATCAACGCGGTCTTTCTTCTCTTTCATTTCAACTTCAGTAGCTGCACCGATATAGAGTACTGCAACACCACCAGCGAGTTTAGCAAGACGTTCCTGCAATTTTTCGCGATCGTAATCTGATGTGGTTTTGTCGATTTGTGCTTTGATTTCTGCAACACGAGCCTGAATAGCTTCTTTGCTACCGACACCATTTACAATGGTTGTATTGTCTTTATCGACGGTGATTTTCTCAGCACGTCCAAGATCTTCTAAAGTTGCGTTTTCAAGTTTCAATCCAGTTTCTTCGCTGATTACTTGTCCACCAGTGAGGATTGCGATATCCTGCAACATGGCTTTGCGACGATCACCGAAACCTGGAGCTTTCACCGCAGCCACTTTCAGGGCACCGCGGATTTTATTTACCACGAGGGTTGCCAATGCTTCACCATCTACATCTTCAGCAATGATGAGGAGTGGGCGACCTGTTTGTGCAGATTTTTCGAGAATAGGAAGAAGCTCTTTCATCGTGCTCACTTTCTTATCGTAGATGAGGATGAATGCATTTTCCAAATCAGCTTCCATGTTCTCCGCATTCGTTACGAAGTATGGAGAAAGATAACCGCGGTCGAATTGCATACCTTCAACGGTCTTCACTTCGGTTTCAGTTCCTTTTGCTTCTTCGACAGTGATAACACCTTCAGTGCCCACTTTCGTCATCGCTTCAGAAATCAAAGTACCGATAGCATCGTCGTTATTGGCAGAGATAGAAGCCACCTGCTTGATTTTCGCATGATCGCTTCCTACCGCTTGAGAGATATTTTTCAGTTCAGCTACAACAGCATCCACTGCTTTATCAATACCGCGTTTCAGATCCATTGGATTAGCTCCACTGGCAACGTTTTTCAAACCAGTAGTCACGATAGCCTGAGCAAGAACAGTAGCGGTAGTAGTACCATCACCAGCGATATCCGCGGTTTTGCTGGCCACTTCTTTCAGCATTTGTGCGCCCATGTTTTCGATGGCGTCTTTCAGCTCAATTTCTTTGGCAACAGTAACACCATCTTTGGTGATATGAGGTGCACCGAATTTTTTATCAATGACCACATTGCGTCCTTTAGGACCAAGTGTCACCTTCACTGCATTAGCCATTGCGTCCACACCAGCTTTGAGTTTCTCGCGGGCAGTGGTATCAAAAGTTATTTCTTTAGCCATGTTATTTGAATTGTTTTGAGTTTTTCGCTGGCAGCAACAGCCGACAGCGATATAGATTGTTTAAATGTTAGATGATCAAAGGATAGCGAAAATGTCCGATTCACGCATGATGAGATATTCTTTGCCATCAATGGTGATTTCTGTTCCGGAGTATTTACCGTAAAGGACTGTATCACCGCTTTTCACTGTCATTGGTTCGTCCTTTTTACCGGTTCCAACAGCTACAATAGTACCTCTTTGTGGTTTTTCTTTTGCGGTGTCTGGAATGATGAGACCGCTTGCAGTAGTTGTTTCAGCAGCGCTTGGCTCAACGAGCACACGATCTGCAATTGGTTTTACATTAACTGACATGAGTAATTAATTTTTACTGGTTAATTTTAAATTTTAGATATTGAATTTTAAATCTACAATTCAACACTCCCCCGCTTGTCACCTATTATGCCATAGCCTCGAAAGGGGTGATTTCTGAAAAATTTGTCAGGGTATATCAAAAAAAATGTCAGTGTGGGCGACACACTGACATTTTTCAATGGGATATCATGACAGCCTTATTGAGCTGGCTGGTCACCACCGCCACCGGTAGCACCGCCATCAGCTGGTTGTTCTGTAGCTGCTGGAGCACTTTCTCCGCCAGCGTCGATAGTTGATGTAGTGAACCATCTTGCAGAGATCAGGCAAAGCACGAAAAGTGCAATACCGAGATACCATGTGGCTTTTTCCAGAAAATCTGCTGTACGTTGTACGCCGCCCACCTGGGTAGCACCCTGGAATCCAACTGCGAGCCCGCCTCCTTTGGGATTCTGAATCAGAACCACCACTCCGAGGAGTATTGCTACGATAACGATGAGAATGACGATGAACGATGCCATGATGTTATTTTTTGGTTTTGTCTAAATTTTTTAATTGGGCGGCAAAATAAACACTTTTTTCGGGAAAAAGCTCCATTAATTTTCGGAATGCCTTGCGAGCCTTGTCAATTTTACCTTGTGCAATGAAGAGTTTGGCCATGGTTTCCGTCACCAAACTGAAGTCTTCTTCGAGACTTTCCTTGGCGATATTGCCCGGGGTAAAATCGGTCGATTTACCGCGTGCAATCTGAGGTTCCATGCGTATAAACCGGTCGATCAAATCCTTCTGATGCGACTTCTGATCTTTCACTTCAATCTTTCTTGCGCCATGGCTCACCCCTGTTTGGAATGGTTGGTCTAAACTTTCCTGATCCTCTGAATTCTGGTCCGTGTTCTCTGATTTATCCTTTCTCAGCCAGTCTCCAATGGCACCGGTAGGTAATTCTTCCTGATTGGGGGTAGTAGCCGTGCCTTCTCCAAAGTGCAATTGTCTGGATCGACGCATGATATGCGCAGCGAAACTTTGATCTTGTTCATCGGGCATCATCTCAGATGGCATTACCGATGAATCAGCCTGATCATCAATCCCGGTTTCCTTCTCTGATACCTCGACCTCAATGCTGCTTCTTACCGCCTCAACCAATAAGTTTCTTTCATATGGATCAAGGTCAGCAGCGTGTCTAACTGGTTTTATTTCTTCCGAAATTTCTTCCTGAATTTCTTGTTGGATTTCATTTGAAATGGCTTCCTGAACAGGGATGCTTTCCATGACAGGTGTGTCTTGCTCGACTGACACAAGAGTTTCTTTTGCGACAACCGTCGCACTTTCTTCTTCGCCCATCACCACTGCGGCGAGATTACCGGCATCAAATGGAATAGGCTGAGCGACTTCTTCTGTGATGAGCGGAGCATTAGCCACTTCTATTTCAACGGGAGAAATGACTGAAGCTACCTTGTCCACAGGGATGGTTTCAGGCGCCACGTCAGCGACTAAACCGGATGATGTAAAATCAGACTTTACAAATTGGTACAACGCCTTGCGATCGTTGGTATGAATTGCGGCCTGGTGCAGTTGATCGGTAAAACGATGATCTCCTTCACGCTGCCAAGATTTGAGCAAAAGCAAATGCGCTGCAGCGAAATAGGGATAACGGTTGGTGAGTTCTTCCCACGATCCGCTGCCCTCGCGAAACAGAATTTCCCGATTCCCAATGGCTTTATGTACGATGTCCTTTTCCATTACCAGTTGCCCACACTTGCATTATAAATTTCCTGTGTCAATTGATCATTGATCAAAGTCCAAAGTTCTTCTTCGATCGTGAACAAATCCTGATTGGCGTCAAAATCGCTGAATTTGGTAAAAGTCTTCTCAAAACCGAGATCAGGCTCCATTTCATTTTCATATTTCACTTTGATGGAAATGGTCAGTCTATTCAATGAAGCAGTTTCCGCAGCGCCAGATTGAATAGCCACAGGTGCGGTGCTGTATTCGGTGATCATACCTGAATACCTCAAATCGCCTTCCGATTCACGCAATTTGAGCGGACTCTGAGACAAAAGCAAATCTTTCATCGCCTCTGTAAAAAGTAGCCATGGCTGTTTGCGGTTTGAAATATTCCACCGAAAAAGTTTTGGCTCCGCTGAATTGTCCGCCGGTAAATGAATAAAACCGACAAGCAGTGAATTGAATCACTACCACAACCAGCGTCATGAGATATTTCAAATGTCTAAAACTCACTTTGCGAGATTGTACTCTTTGATTTTACGGTATAAAGTTCTTTCAGAGATACCCAATTCTTCCGCGGCGTATTTGCGTTTATTGCGGTGTTTTTTGAGTGCCCTTTCAATCAAATCTTTTTCAGAATTTTGAAGAGAAAGGGATTCTTCAACGTGAATATGTTGTTCGTTATTGCCAGTTCCATTAGAGGTTTGTGGCAATCTGATCACAGCAGGAGCAGCCACTGGCGAAGTAAAATGCGAGTTGTTTTCCGGAGCAAAAACACGCTGAACAAGTTCTGCATTGGAAGCATCATGTACAAATTCACTGCCCGATTGCATCATACCAGAAACGAGTTGTTTCAAATCGTTCAGGTCATTCTTCATGTCGAAGAGTACCTTGTATAAAATTTCTCGTTCCGTAAAATTTTGAGCCGATGCGCTGTTTTGACCAGCGACAATTAATCCACCAGCACCGAAACCTTCATGTGGTAAATAATACCTGAGTGTATCTGCAGAAATTGTCCTTTCCTGTTCCAATACATTGATTTGTTCGGTGATATTCTTCAATTGGCGAATATTTCCCGGCCATGAATAATTCACCATCAATTCCCGAGCTTCGGGAGTGAGTTCAAGAGAAGGCATTTTATATTTCTCTGCAAAATCTGATGTGAATTTGGCAAACAACAAAGGGATATCTTCTTTCCTGTCGCGCAATGGAGGAAGATAAACAGGCACTTGATTCAAACGGTAGTACAAATCCTCACGAAATTTTCCGGATCTGATCGCATTGCTGAATTCAACATTCGTGGCAGCAACAACACGCACATTTGTTTTTTGCACTTTTGAAGAACCCACACGGATGTATTCTCCAGTCTCCAAAACGCGTAGCAAACGAACCTGTGTCTGAAGCGGAAGTTCAGCCACTTCATCAAGAAAAATGGTACCACCGTTGGCTTCTTCAAAATATCCTTTTCTGGAATCCGTAGCTCCTGTAAAGGATCCCTTTTCATGACCAAACAATTCACTATCGATGGTCCCTTCGGGAATAGCGCCGCAGTTCACTGCGATATAAGGTGCGTGTTTTCGCGCACTGTATGCGTGTATGATTTTCGGAATATTCTCTTTACCTGTTCCACTTTCACCATTGATGAGAACCGACATGTTGGTTGGAGCAACCTGCACGGCAATGTCCAGCGCACGGTTAAGCATCGGAGAATTTCCGATGATTTCAAAACGTTGTTTTACAGTGCGTATGTCCATGGTCAATGCTGATTAATTGTTCCTGCATTGGCAGGTTGTGGTATAAAAACTTCTTGACCGATGAGTGTAACGGATGTCGCATCAGACGCCAACACATCCACATATTCGCCAGGCTTGTAGTTTTCTCCTTTTGGAAAAACCACCACAATGTTTTGCGAATTTCGACCATAATAATGATCCGGCGACTTTTTTGAAACACCCTCTATCAGAACTCGGCAAACCTTACCAACATGAGATTTAGTGCGCTCCGCAGCAGATTTCATTTGGATATCAATTACCTCAAGAAGTCTTCTTCCTTTCACATCTTCCGGAACATCGTCTTCGAATTTCCTTTCTGCAAGTGTTTTCGGACGTTCAGAATATTTGAACATAAAAGCCATTTCATATTTCACTTCGGCCATCAGCGAAAGTGTGTCTGCGTGTTCCTCTTCTGTTTCACCACAAAAACCGGTGATGATATCTGTGCTGATGGCACAATCCGGCATGATCCGACGAATGGCTGCGATGCGATCGAGATACCACTCACGGGTATAGCCGCGATTCATCCGTTTCAGCACATCGCTGTTGCCACTCTGTACAGGCAGGTGAATGTATTTACAGATGTTTTCATACTTCGCCATCACATGAAGGACTTCATCAGTCATATCTTTTGGATGAGAAGTGCTGTATCGTACACGAAGTTCAGGACTGATCAAGGCGACCATCTCCAACAATTGAGCAAAGTTGGCGGTCGGTTTAGTTGGATCGGTGATCTCACCTTTCGAATTAAAATTCCATTTGTAAGAATCGACATTTTGACCAAGGAGGGTCACTTCGCGATAACCCTGATTGAAAAGGTCGCGCGCTTCGTTGACAATCGTCTCTGGTTCGCGACTGCGCTCACGCCCGCGGGTGAATGGCACCACACAAAAAGAGCACATGTTATCGCAACCACGCATGATGGAAATGAAAGCGGTGATGCCATTGCTGTTCAATCGCACAGGAGTGATTTCCGCATAGGTTTCTTCGCGGCTAAGAAGGACATTCACAGCTTTCTGACCGGTTTCTACCCTGTCGATGAGATTAGGCAGATCGCGGTAGGCATCAGGCCCAACAACGAGGTCAACCAATTTTTCTTCTTCAATCAATTTTTCGCGAAGTCGCTCAGCCATGCAGCCGAGGACACCGATGGTCATCTCTGGTTTGCGTTTTTTGATCGAACGCAAATAATCCAGCCTACCCCGAATACGTTGTTCCGCATTGTCGCGAATGGCGCAGGTATTCAGCAGAACAACATCTGCTTCCTCCGGATCGCGGGTGGTTGAAAAGCCTTCTTTGGCGAGGATACTGGCCACGATTTCGCTGTCAGAAAAATTCATCTGGCAACCATAACTCTCAAGAAGGAGTTTGCGTGGTCTTTTGTCGGAGTTCACCTCTGCATCCAGCATGAGGTATTCTCCCTGTCGGGTTTCGTCTATTGTTTTTCTTCCACAGTGTTTGGCTGTATTGAAAATGAAGGCGGCAAAGGTAGGTGAAGCTGGAAAAAGTCAGACAATAAATGACAAAATGTCGCTTAATCTATATGTAGATCAAAATGCACCCTTGAAAAAGCCGACCTATACCCAATACCTCCTGAAACCCTTGTCACCATTGACATTTGGACTAAAGCTTTTTTCTACCCATACATTTGCGGCCTTAATAAGGTATAACCCGAATTCATTTTTCGGAAAAATAAAAGAACCGAACCCGGAGAGAATTTTTCCGGTAAAAGGTCAGAACTGAAAGAACAGAATGAGTAAAAATCTGGTCATCGTGGAGTCGCCTGCCAAGGCGAAAACCATCGAGGGATACCTCGGCAAAGACTATATTGTAAAGAGCAGTTTCGGACATGTACGAGACTTGCCGAAAAACGATGTAGCCATTAATATTGAGAAAGGGTTCGCCCCGGTTTATGAAGTCTCCCCTGACAAGCAGGACGTGATCAGTGAACTTAGAAAGTTGGCATCGAAGGCAGAACATGTCTGGCTTGCAACGGATGAGGACCGCGAGGGAGAAGCCATTTCATGGCACCTTGCGGAGGCCTTAGGTCTGGATATCAAAACAACAAAACGCATTGTATTTCACGAGATCACGAAAAAAGCCATTCAGGCAGCGATCGAAAAACCTCGTTTCATCGATATTGATTTGGTGAATGCCCAGCAGGCGCGTCGCGTTCTTGACCGCCTGGTAGGTTTCGAGCTTTCTCCAGTATTGTGGAAGAAAGTAAAAGGAGGATTGAGTGCAGGTCGTGTTCAGAGTGTTGCCGTACGCATCATAGTAGAACGTGAAAGAGAAATCGAAAAATTCGCCGCATCGAGTTATTTCAATATCAGGGGGAATTTTGACCTTGGTACTGCAACGCTCAAAGCGGATCTCGCGCGCAAATTGAAAGAACATGCTGAGGCGCATGAGTTTTTGAGCAAATCGAATGGTGCGGAATTCACCATTTCGAATATTGAAACCAAACCAGCGAAACGCACTCCGGCGGCACCATTCACAACATCCACACTGCAGCAAGAAGCCAGCCGAAAACTGGGATTCAGCGTAGCCCGCACGATGGTTGTTGCACAAAGATTATACGAAAGCGGAAAGATCACTTATATGAGAACAGACAGCGTGAATCTCTCTGATTTCGCGCTGGATGCAGCTAAAAATGAAATCTACCGTTCTTTCGGCGAACGGTATTCAAAAACAAGACAATACACCAGCAAAAGCAAAGGTGCACAAGAGGCACACGAAGCCATTCGTCCAACAGATATGGCTGTTTCACAAGTTGATGGAGAACGCGACGAACAACGCCTCTATGAACTGATCTGGAAAAGAACCATCGCCTCACAAATGGCGGATGCCGAACTTGAAAAAACAACGGCATCTATTTCCATCAGCACACTACCTGATTTACTCCTTGCAAAAGGTGAAGTCATCAAGTTTGATGGATTCTTGAAAGTTTATATTGAAAGTTCTGATGATGAAGAAAACGAAGAAGGATCAAGCGGCATGCTTCCTCCACTCACTGTTGGTCAGAAATTGAATCTGGCAGAAATGACTGCCACACAAAAGTTTTCTCAAAAACCTTCACGCTATTCAGAAGCGGCTTTGGTTAAACGATTGGAAGAACTTGGCATTGGTCGCCCTTCTACCTATGCACCAACAATCTCGACCATCCAACAACGTGAATACATTGAGAAAAAAGACAAGGAAGGAACGGAACGTAAATATGAAATCATCATCCTGAAAGGATCTGAAATATTCAGTGAAACGAAGACCGAGATGACGGGTGCCGAAAAGTCAAAACTTTTCCCAACGGATATCGGTATGGTGGTGAATGATTTTCTCGTTGAACAATTCCCCACCATTCTCGACTATGCTTTCACGGCAAATGTGGAAGAAGAATTCGATGAAATAGCGGAAGGCAAACTCGAATGGCAGGAGATGATGAAGAAATTCTATCATCCTTTCCACAAAAACGTAGAAGAAACGCTTGAGAATGCGCAGCGCCAAACAGGTGAACGAGAACTGGGCACAGATCCAAAATCAGGCAAACCTGTCATCGCACGTATTGCACGTTTCGGTCCGGTGGTTCAACTTGGAGGCAGTGAAGATGAAGAGAAAAAATTCGCTTCTCTAAGACCGGGTCAGAGTATTGGTAATATCACCCTCGAAGAAGCGATGAAGCTTTTTGATCTTCCAAGAGTGGTGGGAGAATACCAAGGCCAACCAGTCACTGCAGCTATTGGACGTTTTGGTCCATTTGTGAAATGGGGAAGTACATACGCATCGCTTCGTGTTCGTGAAGGTGATGATCCATACACCATCGAGATAGAACGCGCCATTAAGTTGGTAGAAGATAAAATCAACGGCATCAATGCAGCATTGATTCAAAAGTTTGATGAGCGTCCTGAGATCCAGGTGATACAAGGAAGATTTGGACCATATATCAAAAAGGAAAAAGAGAACTACAAACTTCCAAAAGGAGTTGATCCTAAAACGATCAGTCTCGAAGATATCTTGAAGGCTATTGAAGAGCAGGATGCCAATCCATCTGCCAAGAAGAAGGCGGCATCGAAAAAATCAGCACCGGTGAAAAAGGCGGCGGCGAAAAAAGCGCCTTCCAAAAAATCGGCAGCAAAAAAGTCCACCACGAAAAAGTCCAAATAACAAATAACAAAACAAATAACAACCGCTTACAATTGACGGCTGCTTGGGATCACACCTGTGCAGCCGTTCTTTTTTGGTTTCAACAGTGAAGCGTGCAGAATCTCTCGCGAAATCGAAAAAAAACTCCAATGTGAAATCAATTTTCGCATCATGGATATTTCTGTATTTCTGTCACAAAGCGAATTCCGCAAATCATTGCCGGAAAATCTTCATGCACAACAACTCATTCATCATGTTTCTTTTTTCACGGGTGAACCTGAAGAACTGGAAGGAAAAAAACTGGCCATCATTGGTGTCAAAGAAGGAAGAGCCGGATTGAATAATCATGGTGCTTTGAATGGACCAGACGAATTCAGAAAATATTTCTACCAATTGTATATCCATGATGAGCCGGTAAGCATCATTGATCTGGGAAATATCGAAGCCGGTAATGCCATTTCAGATACCTACTACGCCTTGAATCAAACCTGTCAGGTGTTGCTGAAAAAAAATATCATACCTGTAATTGTTGGTGGTACCCAAGATCTCACCTATGCAAATTACCTGGCCTATGAGCACATGGAACAGACAGTCAATTTGGTGACGATAGACTACAAACTGGACTTTGGAAATACAGATAAGGAAATCACCAATAAAAGTTATCTCAACAAAATAGTACTTCACAAACCAAACTATCTCTTCAACTACGCCAACATTGGTCACCAGCGTTATATGGTAGAACCGGAGTTGCTCACCCTGATGTCGAATATGTATTTCGACGTACATCGGTTGGGTGATGTACAATCATCCTTGATGAAAGCCGAGCCAGCACTTCGCAATGCAGACATTCTTTCTGTTGATCTGGGAAGTATCCGTCAAGGAGAATCCCCTGGAAGCGCGTTTGTCAGTCCCAACGGTTTTTATGGTGAAGAAGCAGCACAACTTTGTTGGTATGCCGGTATGAGTGACAAACTCACATCATTTGGTGTATATGAATACAATCCCGAATTCGACCGTGACGGACAATCCGCCCACCTTGTTGCACAATTGGTTTGGTGCTTTATGGATGGGGTATCACAACGCAAAAAGGATTATCCAGTCGGCGACTATTCCGAATACATGAAGTTCATCGTTCCTCTCATGCAGGATGGACATGAGTTGGTATTTTACAAAAGCCCTAAAACCGACCGTTGGTGGATGGATGTGCCTTATCCTGGCGGTATGGAAATGAAATATGAAAGACATCACCTTGTGCCATGCACCTACGATGAGTATCAGCAGGCCTCACATGATGAAGTTCCGGACCGTTGGTGGAAAACCTATCAGAAATTGGTCTGAATATTTGGGGAATATTTTCCGATCAAGCTCCCTGAAAAAATGTGGATAACCTCGAGAAAAACGGTGGGAATCCGATTATTCGGCAGGTTTTAACACCTGTAAAAGGAGATTTCACAACAGATTCATTAAATTGTTTTTCAGCAATTTAAATCAAAGTGACGGTCAACAATCCATGTTCCTTGTCGATTTTTTTTTTGCTCTGTGGAAAAAACCTCTACTTTAGCCACTTTCCAAAAATATCCTTCGGGCTTTTTTAAGGAACCAAAACAGCTTAACAACCACCAATTAGTGTATGAAGAAGTTTATACTCTCTTTTATTACTCTTACTACCCTCTCCACTTGCGCGTTCGCTCAACAAGATCCGCAGTATACACAGTGGCAGTTTGAACGCCAATCTGTGAACCCTGCGTCTGTTGGCATGACCAAGAGACATTGCATTTCCATTTTTCACCGTGACCAATGGGATGGTTTGGATCAAGATCCAAAAACCTATCTTTTGAACTACCGTGGATATTTTGGCGCGAAAGAAAATATTGGTGCCGGACTTACTGCATATACAGAAGTACTCGGTCAACAGCAAAACAACATCATTAGATTGTCAGGTGCTTATCACTTTAGCTTAAGCAACAACAACTTCTTCTCAGCCGGTTTGAACCTTGGTTTGATTCAGAGTAAACTGGGTAATCGTTGGATACCAATCGACCCAAATGACCAGATCATTCCAACTTCAGAGCAATCTCAGGGCAAATTTGACCTCGGTTTGGGTACTATGTTGTATCAACCAAGCAAATACTACGTTGGTTTGAGTTTGACTCACCTATTGGGCGGTAGCATGGATAACCTCCACATTGAAATCGCACGTCACATCTACGTGATGGGAGGTGTTGAACTTCCAATGGGAACTTCTCTTGTACTTCGTCCAAATGCATTGGTAAAAACAGATTTGGGAGCGACCCAGTTTGATGTCAATGCAGATGTACTCTGGAACGATATGCTATGGGGTGGATTATCATTCCGTCCGGGTGATGCCATCTCTCCATATGTAGGTTTCCAGAAGGAATTACCTTCTGCAGGATCGAATCAACACGGAATTAAAATTGGATACTCCTATGATGTAACGACATCAGAATTGAAAGATTATTCTGCTGGTTCTCATGAGATTTTTGCCACGTATTGCTGGAGAATTGCTCCACAATTGATCCGTGCTCGTCACAGTAATCCAAGGTTCTTGTAAAATAAAATGAAACCTGCGGAGTTACTGTTACGTAATGATTGCTTTCCTAACCTGCTTTGTGTAATAAAGAACAACAAATTTTTAGTAATAACCAACCCTAACCGAAGACAAGTGTAGTTTGTTTACTAAAAAAAGGAAATCATGAAAAAGTCGTTTTTGTATTTAATCGTTGCTATTTTCCTTGCCAGCTGTGGAGGTGGAGGTGGGAATGGCGAGTTGGTCGGTTCCTACCCTAGGGAGGAATGGGAGCAACTCAATCCATATGGGATGAATTACATTCATTTCGGCTCATTTACGATGGGTCCGAGTGATGAGGACGTTCCTTACGCCCTCAACAACAAGTCGAAAACGGTAACCATACCGGCATTCTACATTGATCAAACTGAGATTTCGAACAACGAATACCGCCAGTTCGTTGACTACGTTCGTGACTCGCTGATGCGTGACTTCCTCGCCAATGCTGACGTTGAAGGATTCAAACAGCCTGACCGTGACGATGGTCGTGATTGGGAAGTATTCGTAAACAAAGGCTATGTACTCAATTGGGATGAGCCTATGGATATGGAAAATGAGGATATTTTCGAAAATATCTTCAATGAATTCTATCTTCAAGGTTCAGACAAATTTTATGACCGACTTGAGATCGACACACGCAAATTGCGTTACAAATACTGGTGGATCGACTTCAAGAGCGCTGCTGTAAAAGCAGGTAAAGACGTAGAATACAGTGAGCCAAACTCATTGAATCAGTTGCACTCCATCAGAGGACATAGCGATCGTTCACAATTCATCATTGAAGAACAAATCAATATTTATCCTGATACATTGTGCTGGGTTCATGACTTCACTTATGGATTCAATGAGCCTCTCACAGAAAATTATTTCTGGCATCCAGCATTCGACGACTATCCAGTAGTGGGTGTAACCTGGGGACAGTGTCAGGCATTCTGCGCATGGAGAACACAAATTCTGAATGAGTATAAATTCTCTAATGGTGAAACATTCATCCAGAGATTCAGACTTCCATCAGAAGCAGAGTGGGAATATGCATCACGAGGTGGACTTGAACTTTCTCCATATCCTTGGGGAGGTCCTTACATCCGTAACAACCTGGGATGTCCGCTGGCTAACTTTAAGCCAATGCGTGGTGACTATGTAGAAGACAATGGTTGTTATACCGTTCCAATTGAATCTTACTCAGCCAACGACTACGGATTGTGGTGTATGGCAGGTAACGTTTCAGAATGGACGAATACAGCCTATGATGAATCAGTATATGAGTTCACCCACGATATGAGCCCGGAGTATGAATACCGAGCAGTAGTGGATGATCCTCCAAGCATGAAACGAAAGGTAATACGCGGTGGCTCCTGGAAAGACATCGGGTATTTCATCCAGACCGGTACCAGATCTTACGAGTATCAGGATACAGCAAAATCATACATTGGATTCCGTTGTGTGATGAGCTATCTCGGTCGTGGTAAAAATGTTGCTCCTGAAGATTTCAACGAGTAATCAATCAACATCAATCAATTTATTTATTAACCCTAACAAGCGTTTAGAAAATTATGAAACCCGGAAGTAAAGCCTGGAAAAAGTTTATGGCTAAGCTCTATGGTATTGGAGCTGCTGTTGTAATCGTTGGTGCACTGTTCAAAATTCAACACTGGCCTGGGGCATCTTTGATGCTGATCTTAGGACTCGGTACTGAAGCATTTATCTTCTTCTTCTCTGCGTTCGAACCGATTCACGAAGAGCCAGATTGGTCACTCGTTTATCCTGAACTCGCGCTTCCTGACGAAGCAAAACTCTCTTTGAAGGAGCAGAATCAATCGAAGAAATCACAACATGCTGTTGGTAGCGGTGGAAATGGTATTTCCGCTCAACTTGACAATATGCTTGCGGAGGCCAAGATTGAACCGGAACTGATCGCAAGTCTCGGAGATGGAATGCGTTCATTCAGTGCACAAGCTAAAGATCTTTCTGACCTCACCAGTCCTGCTACTGCAGCGAAAGATTATGCAAATTCTCTGAAAGGAGCATCTGAGAAAGTTTCTGTACTTGCTGACAATTATGCAGCAGCATCAGAAACCTTGACTGGTCTTACAGACCATGCCAAAGAAGGCGCACAGGTGGGAGAAGCACTTCAGAAGATGTCTGAAAACATGCATTCATTGAATAGCATGTATGAATTGCAGCTTCAGGAGCTTTCTAAGACCAAATCACTTTATTCTGATATGGGTGAACTCGTTAAGAATCTTGCTGATTCCGTTGAAGACACCAAAGCATATAAAGAGAACATCGCTGAGTTGTCGCGCAACCTCAAGTCGCTCAACACAGTGTATAGCAATATGCTCAATGCAATGGGTACTGCCCGCTCGTAATAATGTTTTACTGCTGCTCTGTAGAGTAACAAACCAAACATTCATTTTTTAAAACAAAAGGAAAATGGCAGGCGGAAAAGAAACCCCCAGGCAGAAGATGATCGGTATGATGTACCTCGTACTCACCGCTCTTCTCGCGATGAACATTTCGAAGGACGTATTGAATGCGTTCCTGCAAATCAACAGATCACAGATGAAAACGTCTGAGATTCTGAACAGCAAAGCACAAGCTTCGCTGGCTGCGTTGAGTGCACCAAAACCTGAGGATGCTGCAAAGGCAGTTCCCTTCCAACAGAAGGCCGCAGAGGTGGTGCAAAAGACCGCTGAAATCGTAAAGTACATGGAAGAGATCAAAGGTCGAACCATGGCTGCATCCATGAAAGGAAACAAAACCGGTGACGGTTTTGAGGAATTCATGGAAAATGGCAAAGCATTGGACATGTTGAGTGTGAAAGGTAAAGAGCTTGTAACAAAGCCCGACGAAAACACCAATGCTACAGGATTTCTGATTGGATCTAAACCACATGAGCCGAAAACAGAGCCTTGGTCAGCCAATGAAATGAAGAAAAAGTTGGAAGAATATGCTCAGTACATGCGAGGAATTAACGTAACCAACATCGACAACAAACCTGTTGTTCTTCCTGTTGATATCGTTACCAGCATTGATAGTGCATTCCACTTTGAAGAAGAGAAAGATTTGGATGGGCACGGCGAGCCATGGGAAGTAAATCGCTTCCATGACACTCCGCTGGCTGCATGTATTGCTACCATGAGTATGCTTCAGACAAGTGTGATGAACACACAGGCTCAAGTTCTTTCTTGGTTACAGGGAAGTATCAACGCAACTGACTTGAAGTTTACTGATGTAACAGTTGCGGCTGTACCGCTCCAGTCTTATGTACTGAAAGGTGATGAATTCCAAGCGGAAATATTCCTAGCGGCTTACAATAAAAACAGTACCACCAAGATCTATCCCGGAGGCGAGTACTCCGGAGAAAGGCCATCAGAAGTCACGGCAGGTTCCGGAGCATCTGGTGATGGTATTGCATCAGGCCCTGATGGAAAATGCATTTTTAAAGTAAACACTGGTGGACTTTCTTTGGGTGCACATGGATTCAAAGGTCAGATTTCATATTTGAAAGATGGTAAAGAAGAATTCATCAATTACTTCATTCCACCGATCACTGTAGGTGCACCAGCATTGGTAGTTTCTCCTGTAAACATGAACGTTTTCTATCGCGGATTGGATAATCCAGTAGAAGTATCTGTACCAGGTGTTGACCCAAGTGCATTGCGTGTTTCTATGGATGGCGGCAGCATTTCGTCACAACCAGACGCCAATGGCGCTTACAATGTGAAACCAGGTGAAGGAAAAGAAGCCATCATCAAAGTTTCTGCAAGCATCAATGGCAAGGAGACACAGATGCCACCGAAGAAATTCCGTATTAAGAAAATTCCAGATCCAATACCATCATTTGCCGGTAAAAAACCATATGACAGCACCATCAACCAAGGTGATGCTGGTGTAGCGGCAGGTGTTCGCGCAGAAATGGAAGGATTTGACTTCCCGGTTACGGCAACTGTAAGTTCATTTATTGTATCTATGGTGACCAATGGTCAGTATAAGGAATATAAAATGAGCAGCAACAAGCTTTCAGATGACGTTCAAGTGGTGATCAAGAAAATGAAGAAAGGTGAAAAAATCTTCATCGAACAGATCATGTGCAAAATGCCAGATGGCACTGAGCGTAAGCTTGCTCCGATTACTTTGAAACTGACATAAAACTGAATATCATGAATCGTAAAAATCGTGCTCTGCTGCTGCTTCTCGGTGTGCTGATGTCGCTCAGCGGTCTCACACAGGTTCAGACAGTTCTGGATGGTGCTTATGTGAAGGAACACAATCCGACACGTAAAGTCATCGCCTACCCATATCTCCGCGAGGCAGATGTGATGTGGGCCCGCAGGATATGGCAGGTCATTGATCTGAAACAAAAGATCAATCACCCACTCTATTTTCCTGTTGATGAACTTGAAAATCGCAAGAGCCTTTTTGATGTGATAAAAATTGGTCTTCTGGACAAAGGTTCAATCACTGCGTATGGTCTCGGCCCAACACAGGACGACGATGAATTTCGTTATCCACTTGGACAGACAGAGATCGACTCTATGTTGAATCCTGTTAGATTACGTTATGTAGAAAACCTCGAAACAGGTGAAAAGGAAGAAGTTCGTTCTGTTGAACCTGTTTCTTCTAAAGATGTGGTTGGCTACAAACTGAAAGAAGATTGGATTTTCGACAAACAACGTTCTGAGCGTTATGTGCGCATCATTGGAATTGCTCCAGTGACACTGAAATACTCAGAATCCGGTGAAGTAAAAGGAAAGCAAGAGCTTTTCTGGCTCTATTATCCGGAATGTCGTTATGTATTCAACAACTATGATGTATTCAATACACACAACGGTTCTCAGCAAATGACATTTGATCAATTGTTTCAAATGCGTATGTTTCAGGGATATGTTGTGAAAGAAGACAACGTTTACAACCGTCCGATCGACCCAACATGGAAAGGTATCGATGCCCTCATGGAAAGTGAGCGTATCAAAGGAGATCTCTTCGTGATGGAACACGATCTATGGCACTATTGAAAAAATGAATTTATAAAGAAAGGGCCTTGCTGTTGCGAGGCCCTTTCTTTTTGAATTATGAATTGTGAAGTATGAAGTATGAATTGGGCAGAAGTATGGTTTATTTATTATGAAGCTTGCCCAACACTAATTCATAATTCATAATTCATAATTCATAATTCATAATTCAAATCACATGATTTTGATGCCAAGAACGAGGACATCATCGATTTGCTCACCATCACCAATCCAAGAAAGGAGTTCAGATTCCAGAGCAGTCTTTTGATCATCCATACTAAGTGCATGAATGCTCAATAGAAAATCACGGAATCGACGACGCATATACTTTTTTCCCTTAGGTCCGCCGAATTGATCCGCATAGCCATCACTGAAGAGATAGATACAATCTCCAGGTTTTACGATTAATGCATGATTGGTGAATTCCTTTTCGCCATTCACATATGTGCCGATACTGAAAGGATCGCTGTCAATCTCCGTCAATTCGCCATCTCGAATGATGTAAGCAGGATTGTGAGCGCCGCTGAACTCAAGTTGATATGATTCTGTGTCAAAACAACAGAAGGCGATATCCATTCCATCTTTCATGAAATGTTCACCACTATCAGCCCTCATCGCTTCTGCTGATAACCTGTTTGCACTATTCAATACTTGAGATGGTTTGCTATAGACTTTGGTGGCTTGATTCAAAACATTGTGACCGACCAGGCTCATGAATGCTCCTGGAACACCATGACCGGTGCAGTCAGCAGCTGCGAAAAGGCGTTTCTTTCCTTTCGATGCAAACCAATAAAAGTCACCACTGACAGTGGCTTTCGGCCTAAACAAAACGAATGATTCAGGAAACATTCCCCTGATGATAGACTGACCCGGCAAAATCGTTTGCTGCAATCGTTTCGCATAATCAATACTACTCTGCAAATCCGTGTACAGCTCAGTCACTTTCTCCCTTTGCGCCTCCACTTCATCGCGTTGTTGTCTGATTTCTTTGGTTTGACTGTCCACCTTCTCTTCCATTTCATGGCGGTAAGAAGCAAGATCATCTTTCATTCGCAACAAAGCTTTACCCAACTCATCATGATCTGAGAGCGGTTCATATGGCACATTAAAATTTCCCGCACCGACACTCAGTGAAAACTCCTTCGTTTTTTCAAAATTGCGAATCAAGACATTCACTGCATTCGCCATATCACCAATTTCATCATTACCTGTTTTGGTGGTATGTACAGAATAGATCCCCCTTGATAAATTTTGCAATTTGTATTTCAGCGAATTGATCGGACGCACGATAGATCGTGAAGTCAGTAAGGCGATAATGATACCGGCAAACAAGACTCCGAAAGCAATATTCACCAGAAGCAATTTCAGCTTCTCGAATGAATCATTCATCCTTGTGATTTCCGTAGCCATTTGATTCCTCTGGAGGCCATTCATTTCATTCAGGCTGGTGGTGGCATTTTTCAGAGCTGTTGGAATCACGCCATCCTCAATAAAATAACCTTCAGCAGCCATTTGATTGATGGGATCATAGTAGCTATCAAAATCGGGAAGAGCCCTCATGATTTCATCATATGCGATCAGTAGTTCCCGCACATGAATGAACATCATATTCTTTTGTTTTGCCTGATCCGGCGACATCATGTGCGTATACTGATCAATTTTTCGAAGCTGTGCCGGAATAACTTCTTCACAAAGTTTCATGGCGAGTGTTCTTTCATGATCATCCTCTCTGCGCTGCACATATGCCCATTGCTTCATCAACTGATGTGTTTGAATGAGTTGATTATCCAACTCCTCCAGATCACGGATAGATGGCGCATAGAAATCGTTGATTCTTCGGTTGATTTCCCGACTTTCAGAAAGCGTGTTATTGGTTAGATAGAACACCACACCAACGACAACCATGAAGAGGCCGAAACCCGTTCCAATTTTTCGCGATATGGAGAATCTGAATCCCAAAATCTTCTCTTATTTATCCTTGGCTGCGCCACTCCCCTTTAATTTTTCATCATATACTGTGGCCTCCTCGGCTCTATTGGAAGCCCTCAACACATTGGCCAAAGCCCGGTATGCGCTTGGCTTGTCATCACAGTTAGATTCCATTTCTTTCAAAAGATTCAGTGCATTTTCCAAAAACTGTTCACGTTCCGGCGCATCATAACAGGCGGCATCTGGCAAGGCATCATTGCTAAATACAGCCGTGTTGTAGAAAGTAATCGCCAAATTGTACATGGCAATACAATCATTCTTCTGCAAGGATAAAATCTCCTCGTAGGACCTTTTCACTTCCAGAAAGAGCACTTCATTGCAACGGTCATTGGCGTGCATGCTCAACAAGCTTCGGCATCTTGTGTGCAGTAATTCCACGTATCCCGCATTTACTTTTTCAATTGAACCAACGATGGATTGAATATTTCTATACGCTTCGAACAACTCAAAACATGTACTGTCGGCCACTTCATGAAAATCCGTAGCGGCCAGCAGCGCATCCCGGAAATAAGTTGAAGCGAGATAACTCAAAGCCGCATCATTGTTCTGATCCGATGTTGGAGATAATTCATGAGATTTCAGCAAAGACATCACCGCGGTTTCCCTCAAATTAGCGCTCTGCTCTGCTTTCCCCTCGAGTTTATAGAGTTCTTTGTAGATATAACCTCGGATATACCAAGTGTAAGGATCATTGGATTCTAATTCAGTGTGTATAGCCAAATCAACTTCAGCTCTAGCATCATCAAACTTTTTATTTTGACATAGCTGTGCAGCAGTGACTGCATGTTTTTGCGGCAATGAATCCAACGAATAGATACTGACATGGGCATATCCCGCGGTCGACAGAAATATCGACAGCACCAAAACAACAAACTTCACCATGGTTTTGGTGAAGATCGGGGAAGGGTGGTTAAGCATGTTTAAAAAGCGTATTGGGATTACTTATCGGGAAGTGTAATTTTCCCTTCATTGACAAGTCTCTCAATTTCATGTTTAAAATACTCTACATCATTTTCATGTTCCAGAGCGCGGTGGATGAACATGAGACCACGTACAATGTCTCCTCTTTCCGGATCCAGTTTGTATGCCTTGTCCATATTCACCAGTGCTTTGTTTTTAATCAAGTCTGCGCACTCTTGTTGAATCACAATGAGGTCGAAGATGTCAGTATCTGGGCCGATATCTCTGTACTTAAAAACAGCCATGTTGTAATTCACCACAGCGATATTGTAGAAAGCATCAATGTCTGTGCTATCGGCACGAGATGCCACAGCATAGAACGAGATGGACTTTTCAGCAAGTGAATTATCAGAGATGTTTGATTGCCAAAGCAGGAAATAACGTTGTCCCAAACTCTTGTTGAATTCCGTATCGAATTTTTTGAGACTTGTGCCTGGCTCGGCGTAGTGCATAAACTTCTTGAATTTGGCATAAGAGTCCTCCGCTTCCTTTTCGCCGCCAGCAGCGAATTCTCGCGTTTGCAACAACGCATCATTGTAATAAGATGAAGCAATAAACTTCAGGCTAAGCCTGGTCATCGCAGTATGTTGATTTTGTTTATCCAGACTCAGTGATTTGAGAAAAGATTCAGAAGCCAATTCACGTTCGCGGCTGTTTCTGATATTCATTTCACGGGCTTTATAAATTTCCTTGTGAATGAAACCATCAACATACCAAGTGTATGGGTTATCCTTTTCGATTTCGTCGGCTTTGGCTTCATCGATTTTTTTCAACGCAGCTTCGAACTGTTTTTCTTGACACAGTTTAGCCGCCTCATTGGTGAGCGGTAGTTGTTGCGCCAGAACCGTTGTTAGAGGGAACAACAGCAACAGACAGATTCCGGATATGATTCTGATTATTGAATTGCCCATTGTAAAATTTTTATTCCTGGAGTAATTTTTTTGTTTTCCATTGCGGTTTTACTCAATTCAAACCTGATGGAACCATCTACATTTCTGAAATTGATATCAGCACCCTGAGCCAGGGCACCATCCCAATTGGTCACAATCAAAGTGCTTTTGTCTTTGAATTCCTTGACAATTTTAGGAAGATCGGCTTTTCGACTTTTGTCCACATAGATGATGTGATAGTAAGCAGAAGAGTTGGGGGCTTCTTTAAGAAAGATGACATCCAAGGATTGGCTTCCGATGGGTTTTGTGCCATAACGAGAAGACATGATATCGAACACGTCCATATTGCCAAGGATGGCTACATAGAATTTTCCCTTTTTGGTATCGAGAGGCCAATTGTTGTTGTTGGCGAACTGATAAAGATAATTGGCCCGGATCATAGCCACGGTGTTATCCTCGGGGATAACCTGAGAACGCAACACTCCCGAACTTAAGCTGAGGAGGAATAATAATATGAAACAGTTTAAGGGTTTTGGCATAGCCACTAAGGCACAAGTCGCCTTGTACCAAAACTACCCTTGCAAGGTTTCGGCCAGAAAAGAATATTGGGGGTTTCTAAACGAACAAGTGTTAACAGAATCAGGCCTTATTTCTTGCCATTTTCCGCTTCAGCCGGACCTTTCATGGTAGAAATATCCCGGTCGAAAAAGTACAATGCACCTTTATCGTTTCCGATGAGTTTCAATTTATCGAGGATATTCCGAGCGAGAGTCTCCTCCTCGATCTGCTCGCTCACATACCACTGCATGAAATTGTGGGTGGTGTAATCCTTTTCGCGCAGACAAATCTCCACTACACCATTGATTTCCGTGGTCACTTTTGTTTCATGAGCAAGCAAAAGTGTGAAGATGGCATGAAGTGATTTATAGTCCTTAGCAGGTTGAGCGAGGCTCGGAATGATGGCCTGTCCGCCTCTGTCGTTCACAAATTTGATCAACTTGAGCATATGCATTCTTTCCTCATCGCTGTGTGCGTATAGGAATTTGCTGGCACCAGGAAATCCATTGATTTCAGACCAAGAAGCCATGGCCAGATAGGCCTGACTGCTTTCGGCTTCTACTTTGATCTGATCGTTCAGTGCTTTTTCAACCTTTTTATTGAGCATGGAGAAATATTTTGACAAATTTAGTGGTCTTCCCGAAAACTACTCACCAGAGAAGCATGAGATTGCACAGTTCTGTTCCAGTATCTGTTCACATTCACATCCGGCATGAGTTCAGCATTTCCTGATAACACTTCAGCAAAGTGATTTGCGAAATAAGGGATGAGTAGAACACCCTTCGAACCGAAACCATTAAAAATCCACATTCCGGGGTGTTCAGGGTGTTCACCGACCAATGGCTTACGGTCTGGGGTTGTAGGCCTGGATCCCGCTTTGTGATCCACCAGTGAAACATCCCCATGGTAGATTTCACGAAGTCCAGAAATCATTTCAATGGCAGTTTCCGTTTGAGGATTTGGATCAGGTTCATTGAGTTTATAAGTGGCTCCGAATCGAAATCTGTTCTCACCAATTGGCACGATAAAATTGCCAAAATTCACCATCCGGTTGATCGACAATTCTGGTATATCTACGGTAAGTACTTCGCCCTTATTTGGTATTACCGGAGCCCAATTAAAAAGTCCACTATTCACAGCCCGCCAACCCGTGCAAAAGATGGTCAAGTCAGATTCACGATGATTTTGTTGCAGTTCCTGCATTTCATCGATAGAACGCAATTGGTAAATACCAAGGTCCAAGAAATGATCACGTAGACCATTTAGAAATTTAGGAATATCCAACCAACCAGCACCTGTAACGACGCCATGTCCAAAAGGCTGATCAAATTCCTTCGCAAAAGTCTCATCGCGCAAGTCTGAGAGGTAAGCGCTCAACTCAGGGTGAACACTTTTTTCTTCCCAATCATTTGCTGCAAGATTGTTTTGAAACAATCGCACAAGTTCAACCGGATGATAAAACGCAATTCCCAGTTTATTTTCGAGTCGACGATAAGTCTGATCAGCCGCAATGAGCAATTGGGAGGCCATCCACGATTCACTTAGTTTTTTAAAAGTGACAGGATTCCACATCCCAGCAGCGACCATGCTCGATGAAGAAAGATGACCATCGTCGTAGATGTTCACGTCAAAACCACGTTGAAGCAATTCCATGGCGAGCATACTGCCTGCCAAACCCTGCCCAACAATATTTACTTTTCGGGACAACGAAAGATTATTTGATGACTCCAAGTTCTAATCCAACTTTGGTGAAAGCTGCGATTGCCCGATCAATGTGTTCAGGTTCGTGTGCAGCAGACAATTGAACACGGATTCTTGCCAAATCTTTTGGAACCACAGGATAGAAAAATCCGATGACATAAATTCCTTCCTGAAGGAGTTTGTCTGCGAAAACCTGTGAAAGTTTTGCATCGTATAACATCACTGGAACAATAGCGGATTCGCCATCGCGGATATCGAAACCAGCAGCCTTAATTCCTGCCTTAAATCGTAGGATATTCTGTTCAAGTTTATCACGTAATTCAGTGGTGCGATTCAACATTTCAAAAACTGCCAAACTTGCACCCACGATGCTTGGTGCCAAAGAGTTTGAAAACAAATATGGACGTGATCTCTGACGAAGAAGATCCACAACTTCTTTTCTACCGGAAGTAAAACCACCCATTGCACCACCGAGCGCTTTACCAAGAGTGCCTGTGATGATATCTACGCGACCAAGAACATTTTTCAATTCAATGGTGCCGCGTCCTGTTTTGCCAATGAATCCGGTAGCATGACATTCGTCTACCATGACCATAGCATCATAGCGATCCGCTAGATCGCAAATTTTATCCAACTGAGCAACATAACCATCCATGGAGAACACACCATCTGTCACAATCAATCTGAATCTGGTACCAGCTTCCACTGCAGATTTGAGTTGAATTTCCAGATCATCCATGTTGTTGTTTTTGTAGCGGAAGCGTTGTGCTTTACACAGTCTCACGCCATCGATGATAGATGCGTGGTTGAGTTCATCACTGATGATGGCATCCTGCTCACCAAGCAAAGGTTCGAACACTCCGCCGTTGGCATCAAATGCAGCAGCATAAAGGATGGTATCTTCAGTGTGCAGGAATTCTGAAATTTTCTCTTCAAGTTCCTTGTGTATGTCTTGTGTACCGCAGATAAAACGCACACTACTCATACCAAAACCATGTGAATCGATGGCCTTCTTTGCTGCTTCCAACACTACAGGATGTGATGACAATCCCAAATAATTGTTTGCGCAAAAATTCAGCACTTCTTTGCCATCAGTAGTTTTGATGACGGCACCTTGAGGCGTAGTGATAATTCTCTCGCGCTTAAAAAGTCCTGCGTCCTGAATAGATTGTAATTCTTTTTGCAGATGTTGCTGAAAGCCTTTGTACATAGTAAAATATTTTGGTCGAAAATTACGACTATCGCATTGAACTCATACAGACATAACTCATCACATCAATACGATTCGTCGACAGCAGGAGAGATTTCCTTCTTTCTTTTTCGAATTGCTCTTTCCCTGGTCCGTTCCGAATTTTTAACCACGGTTGGATCGGGCATGATATAGTAGGTGACGCCCGCACCAAGACTCAGATAACTCACAATACCACTTTTCCATTGTGTATTGGACGTTGCACTCGTGAAGACGTCAGTGGTATTATAATCCAAGCCTACTACTGATTTATATCGCACGAAATCCACACTCAGGTAAAGAAGACATCTGTCCGATTTGATGTCGAACCAATAACCTGTTTTCAAACCGGGTTTAAGAGCGAGGTCTATTCCAGAGAATTCGTGATTGCTGATTTCCGTCTTCTTCCAATAGTTTGTTCCCCTTTCCTTCAGCATATAAGTATTTTGAAAATACAAATTGGTGTTAGCTAATCCGAGGCCGATTTGCGGAGTTAGAATCCAATGTCCCAATTCGATATCGTTGGCAACCTGAACCGCATAGAATCTGGATTGATAGTATTGATTTTTTCCAGCTTCGCGGGTAACATAATATCCAGCAGTATCCAAAGTAGAAAGCAAGTAATCTGCGAACGCAGTATCACTTAGATTTTCAGAAACAACATTAAAATAAATACCAGCTTTCCAACCAGATCCAAATCCAACATGAGCATCTAAAGCGAAGTAAGAACCATCTTTAGCAAATTCGAGCACATTGACCGAAGAAGAATTGTACTTATGCTCTTGCATAGGTGTTATGAGACCAAAACTCATTCCTCCATCAGCCCTCATCTTATTGCTTTGGGCGAATGAGATGTTTGACCATGTCACAATGAACATCAACCAACAAATCTTCTTCATGGAACAAGTTCGATGTATAATGTAGTATCAGATAAAATTCTACCACTTGTCATATGAGCTTCGATGATAAACTGATGCCATCTGGTTGAATCGGGTTCTGAGAAAAGCAGATAATTCACCGTCATGGGTTGTCCCCAAAAAGGAAAGTCTGTCATTCGATCATTTTTACCATCCCTGAAATCGTCCACAAATAATGGAACAAGGTTAGCGCCTGCAGGATATTCATCATTGAAATCTGCAACACTCCGAATATTTACAAAGTCCAGAGTATCTGGTGATGAAAATTCTGGACTAGGGCATTTCATGGCCTGAGCATTTGTGATTAACCATCCGCCGAGATTATTTCGAGAGGCTATACAAGGACCTTCGTGTGTGATTTCACCATCAAACGTAAGTTCAATTTTAAATCCAGCTGCAGACAGTGAACTGCTGTCCTGGGTAATTTCGACAGGAAATTGTCCTGTATTATCGAACATATCAGCGGTTATGGAATTGAGTTTAGATTCAATACATCCGCCTTCATCGCAGCAACTTACCAGACATACCATGACATGGAATGAAATGATCAATGCTAAACCTCGCAAGTAAATATTCATAGCCGGAATAAAACGTATGCTTGAGGCGAAGATAAGAACAGCAGTAGAAAATGCCTGAGAATATTCGACTTAGGTGTCTTTTGATAAATGATTTTCGCACGCGATTTTTGCGGCTTTCTGCTCGGCAGTCTTTTTTGAATTACCCTCTCCGGTTCCTGATTCCGCGCCATCGATCAAGAGCATCACGCGATAGAAACTGGTACCACCTTCGTTTTTATGAGCGAGTACACGAAACTCAATGGTACGTTTATGTTTTTGGCTCCACTCATGC
Organism: Flavobacteriales bacterium; assembly: GCA_016722445.1. Lineage (GTDB taxonomy): Bacteria > Bacteroidota > Bacteroidia > Flavobacteriales_D > Sanyastnellaceae > JAIBBG01. The sequence goes on from JADKIZ010000001.1 coordinate 138,487, forward strand.
AATTTGCTTTTGTAATCGAGGTCATCATGAACCTTGGTGTCGAGGCCATGTTGTTTGAGCAAGCGAAGAACAATATCTCTGGTCACATTATAGCCGCGGTCCAGATAAACGGCACCAATCATGGCTTCAAGTGCATTCCCCACGATAGAGTCATGCATTTCCTGACGACCAAGATTGAGATGAAGTAATTCGTGAATTTTGAGGGTATACCCCACCATGTTCAGGTTTTCGCGACGAACCACCTTACTTTTCATTTGGTGAGTTCGCCTTCCGGCAACATGGGATATTTGTTGTAGAGATAGTGAGCTACAATAGCGTCCAGAACAGCATCGCCCAGAAACTCCAGACGTTCATTGCTGTTTTTTAGTCCGGGTTTGATGCGGGTAGCAGCTGAGCTATGGCGTAATGCCTGCTCATATACGGCAGTATCTTTGGGTGCATAGCCAAATGCAGTCTTGATAAAAGACTGGATTTCCTGGTTGACCTTTTTCTTTTTGAAAAAAGAAAACTTCCAGATCATTCTAATTTTCTGAAAATCGCAGATGTGTTGTGGCCGCCAAAACCGAAGGTATTCGTCATGGCCGCGTTGACAGTTCGAGTCTGAGCTTTATTGAAAGTAAAGTTCAGATTCGGGTCAAGTTCAGGATCTGGAGTAGAGAAATTGATAGTGGGGGGAACAATTCCATGCCTGATAGCCATGATAGTGGCTATGGCCTCGATAGCACCAGCGGCACCAAGAAGGTGACCGGTCATAGATTTTGTGCTCGAAATATTGAGTTTGTAGGCGAATTCACCAAAAACATCTTGAATAGCGCGTGCTTCCTGAACATCGCCAAGCGGTGTAGAAGTCCCGTGCACATTGACATAATCGATATCTTCAGCCTTCATACCAGCATCTTCGAGGGCATTTCTCATGACGAGTTTAGCGCCCAGGCCTTCAGGATGAGGGGCGGTGATGTGGTATGCATCAGCACTTAGACCACCACCCATTACTTCGCAATAAATTTTGGCACCTCTTGCTTTAGCATGCTCATACTCTTCAAGAATGAGACATCCAGCGCCTTCACCAAGAACAAAACCATCTCTGGTTTGATCAAATGGTCGAGAAGCAGTCGCATAACTCTCATTATTTTCGGACAACGCCTTACAAGCATTAAAACCACCGACACCAGCTTCCGTAACGGCTGCTTCCGAACCACCAGTAACGATGATATCAGATTTGCCCAGCCGAATCAGGTTAAAAGCGTCAATCATCGCATTATTTGATGAAGCGCAAGCCGATGTAGTGGTGTAGTTCGGGCCACGAAATCCGTAATTGATTGAAATATGGCCCGAGGCGATATCTGCAATCATTTTTGGAATAAAGAAAGGGTTGAATCTTGGTGTACCATCACCGCGACCATATGCTACGCACTCTTCCTGAAAAGTAAGGAGACCACCAATACCAGAACCCCAAATCACCCCGACCCTGTCTTTATTGACAGTATCGAGGTTAAAGCCAGCGTCTTCAATCGCTTCTTTCGTTACGACGAGAGCGTAATGGGTATAGGGGTCCATACGACGCGCTTCTTTCCTTTCAATGTGATCTTCCACATTGAAATTCTTGAGTTCACAAGCGAAACGCGTTTTAAACTTAGAGGCATCGAAACGGGTAATTAAGTTGGCGCCGCTTACACCTTGCGTTAAGCCTGCCCAATAATCTTGTAGATTATTGCCCAGTGGTGTGAGTGCTCCAAGCCCCGTGACAACTACTCTCTTGAGTTGCATAGATGGTGGAAATTAAGATGAGGTAAAATTATTTCGAGTTGCTCTCGATATAATCGATCGCCTGACCAACGGTGGCGATTTTTTCAGCCTGATCGTCTGGAATAGCGATATTAAATTCTTTTTCGAATTCCATGATGAGTTCGACTGTGTCCAAAGAGTCCGCACCGAGGTCATTGGTGAAGCTTGCCTCACGGGTTACTTCTGCTTCGTCAACGCCCAGTTTATCAACGATAATGGCGGTCACTTTCTTTGCTACGTCTGACATTTGATATAAATTTTTATGGGTTTAAAACGGGGCCAAAAGTAAAATTTTTTATCCGGTCACAAAGTTTTTTTTTAAACCGATTACACTTAAGAACCCCAACTCCGTATTTCATTGATTACATGACATTTACTCCAAAACATCGAACAAACACCTCGCATTTGTCCTTTCCAAATTGGGGTGTAATGCCATCCCTTTCGGAAAAAAACTGAAATTTACATCCATTTCCGATTGAAACTACAGAAATAAATTCGGAATCGCGGGGCAATTGATTTGATTTGCGCTGCAGAACCACAAGATCATGCAATCCAACAGGTATCAACGCCCGCTCAAATTACCTCATTTCACAAAAGAAAGTCAGGAAAGACTGATTAATTCTCGGGTATTGGTAGTAGGCTGTGGTGGTTTGGGAAATCCAGTGCTTCTTTATTTGGCAGGTGCCGGGATTGGAACCATTGGGCTGGTTGATTCGGATGTTGTTCAGGAAGAAAATCTTCATCGCCAAATCATATTCAGGGAGCAGGACATTGCCAGAAAAAAAACGGAAGTAGCGGCAGAACAGATTCAAAAATTGAATTCGGGTTGTCAAGTTATGTCTTGGTCTGAAAGGTTATGTGAATCGAATGTGCATCAGATCTGCGAGAATTTTGACATCATCGTAGACTGTTCCGACAATTTTGAAACCCGGTTTATTCTCGATGACTATTGCGCACAACAGTCTATTCCATTAGTGTATGGCGCCATTTACAGATACGAGGGACAGATCAGTGTATTCAATTATCATTCTGGAATCAGGTACCGCGACCTCACAGCTGAAAAACCAGCATCAGGATTGATCCCTGATTGTGAAACAGGAGGAGTGCTCGGGCCATTGACTGGTGTAATCGGTAGCATGCAAGCGGCGGAAGTCATCAAAATCATCACAGGGATAGGAGAAGTAAAAGATGGCAAACTGGTGATTTACGATTTGTTACTGCAAGACATGCTGGAATTCAAGATTAGCAAAAAGAGAGAACATCATCAAGTAGAAAAACAACAAGACAACATGATCAAAGAGATATCACGCGCAGAATATGAGGCACTGAAAGATTCAGGTGAAGACTTTCAGTTGATTGATGTTCGTGAACCAGACGAATTCGACAGATTCAATCTCGGAGGAGAGCTTATTCCCATGTCAGACATTCCGATGAACGTCCAACGTATCAGTCGGGATAAAAAGGTGATCGTGCATTGCAAAGCAGGAATGCGAAGTGCCACAGTCATACAATATCTTATGCAAGAACATCACTTTGACAACCTGTATAATCTCAAAAACGGTATCATGTCATGGCAATAATCATGATCAACCTCATCTTAATTCTACCCTGTGACATTAGATTTGCGCACTCCTAACGAAACTAACTGTTGAAAAAAGATTTACGCTGCAAAGTCTATCTCTCCGATGAAGGATTCGGTCATATCGTACGACAGCGTGCGGTGATAGAATCGTTGCTGGAAAAACTTCCAGGCACACACCTCACTGTGCAGACCAAAATGCAAATCGCGGCAGCCGGGCGATTTATTCCGGGAGCTGAGCTCATGGAAAAGTTCAACAATATTCAATGGGATAAAAAAGCCAACGGTTCACCAGATTTGGCAAAGATCAAGGAGAGATATTCGGATTACATTTCAGCATCATCGAAGTACATTGCAGAAGAAAAAGATCAGTTTGATTTTGACTTCGCCATTTCTGACTTTGTTTATGAAGCATTTGACATTGCGCAACTGAACAATAAACCATGCTTTGGTGTGGCTCATTTTACTTGGGATTGGTTTTTCTCCAAACTCTATCCTCCGCCGGTGCACACCGATGTGATCAATCACTTCATGAATCTTGCAGGAAAAGCGACAAGACTTTATTTCCCGCCTTTCACACCAGAAGAAATAATACACCACTATCAAGGCAAAGCCTTGGAAGTACCGTTGATCCTTCACCATAAAATAGAACACAAGGTGAGTAATCACCGTGATAAGTTCAAAGTTCTGATCATGGATAGCGGAGCGGGTGTATTGAGTGAATCCATACGCAAGGCTTTGAGAAGTGTGAGAAGCTTAGACGACTATTTGTTTTTTGTTTCGGACAAATTCGAACCCAATCAGGAGAATGTTCGCACGATACCATCCACTGATTTGATGGTGGATTATGTTGCAGATATGGACCTTGTTATAGGTCGAGCTGGATTCAACACCATTTCAGAATGTGTCGGATTGCGAACACCGATGTTGTTGATTGGAGAAGCGATGAATCCCGAAATGAATGAAAACATTTTATTGCTCAAAAAACAACACTTGGGTTCATTCATTTCAATAGCGACATTTGAGAACAATCTCGGTAAATTTCTGCCATCATTTCTGAAGCATGAATATGGTCATATCAAAGACACCATGAGAGACCATGACATAGCCACCAATGGTGCTGAAGTGATCGTGAACGACACCTTGAATCATCTATGAGAATAGTAGCCATCATTCCGGCCCGAGGAGGTTCCAAAAGACTTCCTAAAAAAAATATTTTCCCGTTCAGGGGTTTGCCTTTGATGGCATATACGATTGCTGCCTGTAAACAATCCCAATATATTTCTGAGATCTATGTAAGTTCGGATGATGATGAAATTCTTGCAACAGGATTAAATCATGGCGCACTAGCATTGAAGCGTCCACAGGCACTTGCTGACGATCATACTCCGAAGATCATAGCCATCAGACAAGCAGTACAAGATCCCGCTGCAGGAACATTTGATCGCGATGACATCATTGTAGTTGCACAGGCGAATTCCCCACAGATTACAGCGAAACAGATAGACGCCGCAATCAAACTCATGCTGGATCACAAACTTTGGGAGGTGATGAGTACCGATGAAAACGGGGTGCAGAATGCAGCATTCCGTGTCGTTCGACATCATGCCTTATTCAATGAATTTCTGAGTGCACATTGTGGATTTGTAGTAGCACCAAACATAGACGTTCATACCGAGGAAGATCTGCAAACCCTCGAATCTATGCTTTGAAATTTTGTGCGTTGTATGCCGGAAAGAAACGATCGCGCAATTTGAGGAAAGGATATTCGAAACAGTAGGATGCCAGCGCACCTACCAGAATTGCCCCGGTCAAATACACCGCGAAATAAGTTAGCGAGTCCAATTTGAATCTATAAAGCTCCTGCAATACCATCAGATGCCAGAGGTAGATCGAATATGAATGTATTCCGATAAAAGACATCAGTCGAACCGGGCCGCTGATGAAGAAAGAACTTTCCTTTTTGAGCACCCATTGTGAACCTATCAATACAAAAATTCCACAGGCAAGATTGAGGCATGTCAGACCATAAGTATTCATGACGAATCCACCCGCCTCGGTAAAGAATAATGGGATCAGTAAAACCCCAGCTCCGATGAACCAGAGCGGGAGAAACTTCATCACATAATTACTGATTTTGGTGAATCTGACCAGATATGCTACCAGCACACCTACGATGATACCATCAACCCGAAGATGCGTAGAGAAGAAATAAAATTTCTCTTCAAACCTGTGAGGGTAACAGATCACAAACCTCATGACAAGCACAAGCAGAAGTAAAAACGTGATGGCTAAAATATTTCGCCCCACCTTTTGTGGTTTCCAAAACTTGATCGCGATGGTGGTGATGGTAATGATCAAATAAAATTGTTCTTCAACGGCCAGTGACCATGTATGCGACCAAATGTGTGGCAGGTAACTCTGAAGAAAAAAAACTTCTGAAAGAATTTTTGCTGGTTCGTAGAACAATTGATGCTCCCATGCATTCACAGTAAGAGCGATAACCAGATAGATATAAAATGCGGGATAAATTTTGAAACCCCTTCGAATGAAAAAGCGCCATGAAGCAAAACTTCCGGTATCATTTAATTCGCGCAGAACAAGTGTTGCAATAAGATAACCGCTTAAAGCGAAAAAAAGATCTACACCTGCCCATCCGATCCGTTGTAAGAAACACTCGAAAGTGCCATGTCTAAAAATAACAAGGATGACAGCAATACCACGAACGAAATCAAGACCGCTGATGCGCATGACGATTAAAGCTTCCTTGCCACAACAGTAAAAATATCAAATAAAGTGGGGCGTGTTTCAGCGAACCACACTTTGTTTTCTTGCTCCTCCGAAAGCATATTCAATGCAGTTCGTTGCCTTTTATGTTGCAGGAATTTTTGTAGACGCCTGCAATATGGTCAGGTTATTCATTTTACCAACCTTCAGCACAGCATCGATTTCGTAACCAATTTTCGCGAAATACGCCTTCATGGTTTTTTCATCGAAGTAATAAGTATGCTGCGCGTGAATGTGGTACCACCATGAGCGGAAAATCTTATATCCTACTGAGCCGATATCGACTGTTTGGATAACCATAAAGTCACCCTTTTTCTGATATGCAGCAAGCTTCGCGAGATCACCAAGTGGATCGAGCAAATGCTCAATGACATCGGTCATGGTGACCAATTGAATTCTCTTAATACCTGCACTTTCCATCACCACATCCAGATTATCAATGGTACCATGATGGACGTTTTTGAAGCCGCTCAACTTTGCAGCTTCTACACACAATGGATTAAACTCTATTCCATGAGAATCATATCCATTTCTGCGAAGCACTTCGGGTAACAAACCGTAACGGGTACCGATATCGAGAGAAATCGGGCGGGTATCAGCACTGAAATGACAATTCTCTTTGATCAATTGCAATAGAGGTCCAAACTTGTGGCCCCTCACAGCTTTTTCCAGATCGATTTGTTTTTCAACGCCATCCGTATAGAGCAAGCCAAGATGTTCAGGTCGAAAACGCGGATCCTGATAAACAAGATTGCATTTTCCGCATTGCAGGATCGAGAGGCTCACATTTTGTCTGCCATCCCAAGGATAAGTCACATAACCTTTATGGCTATAGAAACCTGCAGGATAATGGTGAAGCAATTTTGCATCGGTTGATCCGCAAAAATTGCACTGACCAACTTTTTCCTGAAATTGTATTGACTCGTTTTCCAAAGAAGAGGAGGAAGATTATTCTATCACGACATAAGATTGAGCACCACTGAACCTGTTACGTTCAATGCGGACATTTTTGAGACCCAGGGCCTCGCGCACAGCTACAGTTTCACCCGGAAATTCCTTGTCATTTAATTCATCAAAACCGATCACGCTACCTTTGGTGATATACGGTTTGATCAATTCGAGGCATTTATAAGTAGGTTCGTAAAGTGTCATATCAAACCATGCAAAAGCAATAATGGTTTCAGGATGTTCACTCAAATATTTTTCAAGTTCAACGATGGCGTTCCCCTTACGCAAGGTAGTTTTTCTGATATGCGGAAGTGGACTTTCTCCTTCGTGAAATTCGAGCAGATCATTCAAGTAATCCTCGTATCCCTTGGTAACAGAAAGCGAACCGGATGCGATGATCTCATGACCGCCATCTTTTTGCGAAAGCACAGGGAAACCCTCGAAAGTATCAAATCCGATCAATTTACGATTTTGGTTAAATGGCTCGAGGAGACCACGTAAATTGCTGAGTGTAACAAGATTTTGGCCCCATCTAACCCCGAATTCCATCATCACACCATGAACATTGAGGATGTGTTTTTGGTATAGATCCGAAAAGAATAAGTGTTTGGTCAATTCCTGACGTTTGAGAAAAAGGCCGGCATTGGCGACAATTTCGTTGTCTGGAATCGGGCAATTTCTCATAGCTGATGCAGCCCTTGCTCTGCCTGAGAGTTCCTTTTCAGAAGCAAGTGTTTTGATTTTGATATCCTGTGACATATCAGTCTGGTTACAATTAAGGTGGCCAAAGATAGTCCTGTAAGCTGGTGCTTGCCTACTTTTGCCAGCCTAAAAATCCTTATTCTATGTTCGTAATTTCGGAAATATTCCCTCAGCACAGTGGTAATCTGGCTGTAGCGGAGCAAATGATACTTCAAAGTAAAATGGCTGGAGCTGACGCCATCAAGGTTCAGCTTTATACCGCAACTCAGTTTGGTGCTGAACGTGCATACCTCGAACTGAGCAAAGACGGTCTCAAGCGTTTGTATGACTATGCCAATACGATCGGCATTCCTTTATTTGCAACTCCATTTACGATGGATCGTTTGGACTGGTGTCTGGAGTTGGATTTACCCTATCTCAAAGTGGCGGCGCGTATGCACAAGGAATTCCCTGCGCTTACTGCGGCGATCATGAGTCATAAAAAACCGACCTTTGTGAGTATTCCCTCGGACAGCAATCCAGATGATATCATTAAACATGATCACGCCATTTATCTCTATTGTGTGGTAAAATATCCAACCAGGGTAGACGAATTCAGCATGCCTGATTTTAGCAAGTCCATATTCCATGGCATCAGCGACCACACGTTGGGCAATGCCGGTGCGTTGTTTGCTGCAGCGCATGGAGCAAAATATCTCGAGAAACACTTCACTGTACGTAAGTCATTCCAATACGAAACCGAAAAAGCACATTTGGGAAGTATGGATATGCAGGATCTTGCAGAAATCAAGAATACTGCATTTGAATTCGAACGTATCCGTAAAGTGTTGGGTTATGATAAGTGAGTTGCGACATGTCATAAGTTCTTATTACCGTGTTAGAAATGCATGGACCTCCGGGGTAAAGAACACCAATGACTACCTCGCTGCTACTTGCCTTTTTGAGTACCTCAGTTATCGCTTACTTGAATCTGACCGCAAAGACAGATTGCTTGGATTCCGCATCATCATTCGGGTGATGCGAAGAATTTTCAGAAGCAATCAGGGCATCAAATGTTTTGATCCGAAAGCGGATGAATTATTGATCAGTGGAACGATTGCCATTCAGGATCGTGTAACGGAATACATCAAAAGATCAGGAAAGGCCAATTTGCACAGTTATGTCGCAAAGGACGTGATGACTTTTGATGGTGTATCCAAAGTAAAACTCCTCCTGAATCTTTTGCCTTTTGCAGTGATGCAATCCTTTCGTGCGATGTTTAGTCCTTATCGGCAAGGTGTCGCATTGAGTATTGCAGAAGTGGTAGAAATAGCCTACATCCTGCACTACATCAAGGTCAACAAGATTAAACGTGTGTATGATTTTGTGCCTTATGAAATTGACAGCAATTTCATGTACATCATCTTTCAGGAGTCGGGTATTGAGATGGTCAAAGTTCCTTCATCCGGACCGTTGGCAACGCATCACAAAATATTGTTGGCTGATGAGGTGGTTTTCAGTACGCCATATCATTTGGAAGAGCTGCAGAAATTCCGCGATTCATTTAGGGTGAAAAACGTATTGGCTTGGCCACCAGAAAGGGCATTTCAATATTATCCGAAATACAAAAATGAACCACCTGCTGCAGCCCCAGCAACACTTGGATTCTACTCTCACGGAGAATGGTTGCGTCGATTGGAAAAACACTCTGCATATGGTGGAAGAATTGGCGAGGCAGAAGAATCAATTCTCAAATATCTTGGCAGATATGTAAGTGAACATCCTCATATCAGACTCATTGTATTTCCGCATCCAAGAGAAATGCGCCCTGATGTTGCTGAACAAATGAAATTGTTTTATCAAAAGGCCATTGGCCATGAACGATTCGAAATTGCGCAGTTCACTGGTGGCACTACACAAAACTTTGATCAAGCAGATTTGGCAGTTGCGGCTTTCAGTACCATTTTGTATGAAAGACTTTACTGCGGATATAAAACATTGATTGGCAACATGGCCATCGGTGAGTTTCCGATGAATGCGAGCCCATTGAACAACATTTGTTTCAGAACATATGAAGGCATGTCGAATCTGATTAGTGAATACAGTTTCAAAACCTGTTGCCCATTTTTTCGAGCAAACTCGTCTTGAACCATTCAGAGCGATACACTATCCAGAGCCATAATTGTGCTGATGGCAACCGCAAAAAAAATATTGATCGTTAATTATGATTTTCCGCCCAATAGCGGGATTGGCGGCAGGCGTTGGGCCAAATTTGCCAAACAACTTGCACAGGAAGGATACGAGGTGCATGTCATTAAGGCTGATGTTGTGAAAGGTCATGATCAATCTTATTGGTCAACCGATGTACAACATCCCAATATCATCATTCACTCGTTGCCTAGGGTATATCCTGAATTATTTTCTCATCCGAAAAAAGATATTTTGTCAAGATTGAAATACCGATGGTATCGCAGACAGCTCGAAAAAACAGAAAAGGGAACCATTTACGATATTTCAATTGGATGGGGAAAAAGTTTAATTGATGTCGCATCTCGATTGATTGAAAAAGAGTACATACAAAATATTTGTGCGACAGGTGCACCCTGGCGCATGTTGTATGACACTGCCAGATTAAAAGAAAAATACCCTCACATAAGATTGATCGTGGATTATCGCGATCCGTGGCTCAATGCCAAAAACTATGGAATGCCTGGTTTGGATCAAGCGAGAAGAAAAGAAGAAGAACGCAAACAAACCTATATTCTTCAACATGCCGACGTGGTGATAACACCATATGAATATCTCACAAAGGAGTTGCAAGAATTTGCTCAAAAACAAGGAGGACGTCAACCAATGTTTCAGGTGATCACCCATTGTTTTGATCCTTCAGACTTGCTCCCTGCCGCGGCCATCCAACAAAATAAAATCAGGATCATCTATGGAGGCGATTTGTACACCGGAATTCAAGGTGAATTACAATTGCTCAAAAAGAGTTTAGATCAATTGCGTATGACAGATTCTGCGCTTTACAATCTAATTGATATAAGCATTTTCACCAATAAAAATGAAGATGATACATTACGCGATTTATCCTGTGTAAAAGTGCGTGCAGGTATTGGCAAGAAAATCTTCAAAGAATTGTCGGAGGCGAGTGCAACGCTCATCATTCTTCCCAACAATAAAAAAGACGACAGGACCACAAAGTTTTTTGAAACTATGGCATGCCGCAAGCCTTTTATTGTCATCAGTGAAGAAGGAGAAGTAACCAAATTCGTTCGGGAGAACAATCTGGGTTACGTACTCGAAAGGAATGGGAACAATCTTGCCGAAATCTTGCAGGACATAGAAAAAGGAAGTCCGAAGTTTGACAAAAATTTTCCGGTAGACACATACAGTTTACCTGTTGTTACATCACAACTAAAAGCATTTTTCATTTGAAAATTCTTTATTTCAGTCCGCACCCACATGTGAATATGTCCGCACCAAGCGGACCTGGAACACATATACGCGAGGTCATACGTGGTTTTGAACAAAGCGGACATCAAGTGATACGATTGATAGCAGGTGGAGAAACCCTCACCGGAAGTCAGGCCATACAAATCAAAAAAAGAAGCTGGAAAAAATTCATTCCACAATACATCTGGCAGAGTTTAAAAGATTATTTACTGCTTCGATTTGACCGTAACCTCGAATCACAACTGGGAGAAATTATTCAACGTGAAAAACCCGATGCGATATACGAACGCGCCTACTATTTGATGGGAGCAGGTTATCGTGCAGCTCGGCAATATGGCATCCCTTACTATTGCGAAATCAATGCGCCGTATCCAGAAGAAAAAGCTGAGATGAATGGCAGAAGTATTTTCCACCGAAAATCAGAAGAGAATGAAAGACTTCAGGTCAATGCGGCCAAAAGAGTATTTGTGGTTTCGAGTGCATTGAGTAAATACATTTCATCAAGGGTGGAAGGCTGCGAAGGAAAACTAATCGTCACGCCAAATGCAGTAAACCCTGGACACATTCAATTAGATGAGCACAAAGTCAAGTCCATTAGACAACAACTCAATGCCGGTGCAGAAGACACGGTGATCGGATTTGTTGGATCCATATTTCCTTATCATGGAGTTGATCTTCTCATTACAACATTTTCATCTTTGGTTAACAATGGTCAGAATCATTTGAGACTGCTCATTGTTGGCGATGGAGAAATACTGAACCAACTCAAAGAAACAGTGAAACAATCCGGTTTAGACCATCAAGTGCTATTCACTGGCAACATTCCTCATCGGGAAGTATACAATTACATCCAAGCGATGGACATTGCGGTCATGGCGCGAAGTAACTGGTATGGCTCGCCGGTGAAAATTTTTGAATATGGTATCATGAATAAGGGCATTATTGCTCCGGATGTGATTCCAGTTCGTGATGTCATGACTGACAAAATACATGGTTTACTCATCCCAGATAATGAGGAAGCATTGAAATCCGCTTTGCTTCAAATGACACAAGATAAAAACGCGACCAAAATCATGGCGCAGAATTTTTGCAACAAGGTGAAAGAACAACACACATGGCAACATGTAAGTGATTTGATATTGGAGGCTATGTCATGAAATTATTGATACTCACCGATGGCATACAACCGTTTGTGATTGGAGGAATGCAAAAACACTCTTTCAGTCTTGCCAGACAATTGGCAATACTAGGACATCAAGTCACACTGGTTCATTGTGTGGCTTCATCGGCAAAACTTCCGGACAAACAAGAAATAGAAAGTGCTTTTGGTATAGAAGCCATGCAAAACCTCGAGGTGATTGGATTCAAATTTCCTGCACCATCGTGGTATCCCGGTCATTATCTCAAAGAATCTTACATTTATTCCAGACAAGTATATGATAAACTAAAAGACCGATTATCAGATTTCGATTTCATTTACGCCAAAGGTTTTACCGCATGGTACTTTTTGGAACAAAAATCAAAAGGCAAGGCACTACCTAAGATCGGCCTTAAATTCCATGGCTATGAAATGTTCCAGAAGCCAGCCAATTTGAAGATGAGATTACACAATTGGATGCTGTCGGGGCCAACGAAGTGGAACAATGTGCATGCGGATTATATTTTTTCATACGGAGGTAAGATTACCCAAATTTTGAAGGATCTCGGTATAGTGCGAGATGCAATCATAGAAATACCTACGGGTATCGATGAAGCCTGGATCCAAAAAGGCCATCAATCAGAAACACGCCGTGATTTTGTTTTTATTGGAAGATTTGAACGACGAAAAGGAGTAGAAGAGATCAACCACGCGCTTCAGAGTTTGATTGGGAAGAAGAATTTTCATTTTCATTTCATCGGCCCGATTCCTCCATCGGTAAAAATCAAATCTGACCAGATCACTTATCATGGGTCGATATCGGATAAGAATGAAATCAGAAGCATACTTGATCGATGTGGCGTGTTGGTCACTCCTTCGCATTCTGAGGGCATGCCGAATGTAATCATGGAAGGAATGGCTCGGGGCTTGGCTGTACTCACCACAGATGTTGGTGCGATCAGTTCAGTGGTGAATCAGGAGAATGGTTGGTTTGTTACCCCCGGCGATGCCGAAGGTTAAAAATCAGATACAGGAAATCATTGAATTGACTGATGATCAACTCAGGACTAAGCAAGAATCGTCGCTGAAAAGGATTCGAGAATTCACCTGGGAAAAAATCGGAGAGCTCACGGCTGCCCGAATTGCGCAAAGGCTCGTCTGAATTCGTACCTTCGCGGCCCTGTGTCTGAGCAACCCAACATTTCAAGAACTTATTTTCCCGGGCTGAATGCCTTGAGGTTTTTCGCTGCTTTTGCGGTATTGGTGACACACGTAGAGTTTACCAAAAAAATATTATTCCATGGCGACATCTACTGGCTCAAGACCGATTATTGGATTCAGGGTAATGCGTGGCAATCGATTTTCAGGGATGGACCACCGGAGCCAATACATTGGCTCAGTCCGTTTGTGACACAAGGTGGATATATGGGTGTAATCTTTTTCTTCGTTTTAAGTGGGTTTTTGATCACCTACCTTCTACTTGAGGAGCGCAGGGTAAGTGCCACTGTTTCAATCAAAAAATTCTACATGCGCAGGATACTTCGTATTTGGCCATTGTACTACCTCATTGTGATTTTGGGTCTGTTTGTCCTTCCGCACCTTTCACTTTTTGATGTCCGTTCGCAGGAGATAGACTTATTCAAACATTTTACAATCAATGTGGTGGGCCATATATTTATGTTACCCAATCTATCCTTTGCGACCGTCATGGAAGGCGCTCCCAACATTGGTCAATTGTGGAGTATTGGGGTAGAAGAACAATTCTATTTGTTTTGGCCGGTTCTCTTGAAGTTTTCAAAAAAACCCCTGAGGACCATCATCATTTTCCTCATCTCGGTGATTGTGATTAAGCTTGGTATCTACTATGTCATCAACCATGTTCTGAAGATTCCTAAGCTCAATCCTGATCTCATGATATCGTCGCCCGTGGAAACTTTCAAACGATTTATCGGCACATTAAAATTCGAAGCCATGGCATTTGGAGGAATTGGAGCATGTTTGATTTTCGACCAGCGTAAAAACTGGCTTCGATTGATCTTCTCGAAACCCATTCAGATTCTCACATTGCTTAGTATTCCAGGGATTGTTCTCTTTACTCCGACGTCATTATACAATGGTTTATATTTGTTGTTCAGCGTTCCTTTTCTGATCATCATCATGAATGTGGCTGCGAATGAAAATTCCATATTAAAACTGCGCAACCGGGTCTTTGACTTTCTCGGCAGGATATCGTATGGCATTTACATGTACCATTTGATATGCATCACCCTTTCATTTCACATACTTGATCGTGTCTTTCATTTTCCAGAAAGAATGGAAGGTTGGCAAACCTTGATGTTGTATGCGCTCAGCATACCTTTAACCATAGGGGTTTCTGCATTGAGTTATTATTATTTTGAGAAAAATTCATTTCACGTAAACGAAAATTCACCACTGTCATCAGTGGTGATGACGCCAGATAACACGAAGTATGTTTCAAAGAATTACAGTATTTGCCATATTCGCCAGTTTGTATGCGTTTTCGTACGTGTTCTTCAAAGTGCCATTCGAATTTTATCTGGCATACTTGATTTTCGTATTGTACTTCCCTGCATTTTTCGTTCGATACGGTATTCCGAAATGGCCGGTACTTGTTTTTCTTCCGTTGTTTATTTCAGGGGTGATGTACAGCCTGATTGGCGATAACACGTTTGATCAATTCTTTAAAATCTTCATTGGATTTTTCGCATCCACGATGTTCTATCACTATGTGATACAAGCGTTCGATTTCGACTTGAAGCTCATTTTCAGGTACTACATGAAATCCGCTTACATTGTCACGTTTATCGGTGCATTTCAGCTTGTTTCGTACGCGGTGAGATTCGAGCCGGGCTATAACTTTCTGTGGATTTTCAACAAATGGAATCCAAGCCCTGGTGGTCTTGGCGTGCGTATGAGTTCTGTACTTTCTGAACCGGCCTATTTCGCTGCAGTCATAGCACCTGCCTTCTTTGTAGCTGTTTACAATGTCATGCAGCGCAAACAAATTTTTATCACGAAATACCAGAGCATCTTTATCATGCTCACCTATCCCCTTTCCTTTTCCAGTCTGGGAATTCTCGCGATTTTCTTGACCATCATCCTGATGCTGCTTAATCTGGGATTCGTGAAGTATTCATTGGTATTCCTTCCACTCTTGGTAGTGATTATAGATTATTCTTATAAAAACGTACCAGAGTTCCGCGATCGTTGGGATGGTACCATTGAAATTTATACTACAGAAAACATTTACTCCTATGACATCCACGGAAGTAGTTTCGTATTGTACAACAACTCACACGTAGCCTGGGAAAATTTCAAAGCACATCCACTCATGGGCACGGGACTTGGATCTCACCCTATTGCATTCGATAAATACACTTTGACCAATATTGAAGGTGCAGTGCAGATCGACTTCAATAAAATGGATGCCAATTCTATGCTTTTGAGACTGATGTCAGAGACCGGATTGTATGGACTTTTGCTGATGTTTCTTTTGCTTGTACGATGTTGGATTTTCAAACCTAGTGCAGCCGACGATGAGATTTGGGTCATGTCAAATGGTATTGCACTCATCATCATTATTCAGCTCATCAGGCAAGGGCACTACTTCCTAAATGGTTTCCCGTTATTCATTTGGATGTTTTATTATCTGAAGTTGTACAACAACAATATGATAGCTGATAAGCTTGAAGCGGAAGCTATCTCAGCGAGAGAAAGTGCAGAATCTGAGGCTTCCAACGGCGAAGGTCCCATTGTCCAAGCGCAAACCTGATTTTCCCTTTAGACCAGTTCACTTCAATGTTTCTTCGGAAAATCAACCGCGGATTTTTTTCCATTCCATTCAATCCGGGAAAAGTGGTGAAATGAAATTTGTATTGTTGTTCGATAGCAGATTTTGCCATTGCATTCACAGAAATAGTGGTCTGTATGACAGAACAAAAAGAACTCACATTGCAGCCGAACCATGACTGGAGCATTTTTTGACTTTCAACGACCTCTCGATTTACTTCGTCCAGGCTTGCTGTATTGCGCAATAGATGAGACATTGTGTGAGAGCCAATTTGATGTCCTTGTTTCAGGAGATTCAAAATATCCTCTTGGCTCATTGCTGAAAAATCTTCATCCAATTTATCCAAAGTTGGATCTACGATCGGCCTGATGTTTTTCCGGTAATACAATATTTGATCATTGCTGGAAATAAAATCTGGAACCAGAAAAAAGAAAGCGCCTAATCCACGTGAATGTAAAAATTCCGCAACATGAAGATTGTTTTTCAAACCATCGTCGAAGGTGAAAAGAACATAAGGCCCATGTTGCAGCTCACCGAGGTAGTATGATTCCAATTGAGAAGGATGGAGTGGTTTGAAATGTTTAAGCAAATCATCCGTGATGAGCGCAAAAGATTTCATTCGGTCTGCTGGCGTGCTGTGCATACACAACACCAACAACTCATCAGCACGGTATTTCCATCCTCCAGAAAAAAATTCGAGGTGGCCAATCGAGCTTTTAATTATGTCGGCAATTTTTCCCATCACCATGTATCGATATCACTTCTGTAAATCCACCAATTGCTCCAATCCTTGATTTCATCGGCTACCGGTCCCTTCGCGATGAAGTAAATTTTGCGATCTATTTGGCGAAAACCTAGTTCATCCATAGCCATTTTCAGTTCTTTCGAATCAGGATTGATGGCGCACGAAATCAATGTGAAGTTGGATGACTTGCGCACAGCACGGATCAATTCGTTAAAAGCTTTGGTGATGAATGCGGCATCAAGATGAGATGACAAAAATTTTCCGATGATCAATTCCCGAATCACTTTTTTTCGGCGCTGAGCTTTTAGTTCAAAAAAGGCTGTTCTTCCATTCTCCTCGAATTGGAATCGAAAAAAGTCCCCCTTTTCATATTTAAAACGATAGTCGTCAAAGGCAGCTTGTTGCGCCACAGCGGTGATTTTCTGATCACATTTAAAATCCGCTGTGGATCTCGCTCCCCAATTTTTTCCGAGTTGTTGCTCTGGATTGGACAAAAGAGAACGAACAGGATTCAATGGCTTGATGAACCACTGAAGATTGAATGGATTTTTCCATCCATTTCTGATAAAGCTGTTATAGGAAGCTTCAACCGGGAAACCAATAAGTAGTTCGCAATTGAAACCACTTTCTGGCTCATGGATGTAATTGAGCATACGCGCAAAAAGTCTTTGACCTCGAAAATCTGGATGCACCAATGAATTTCCACTTTGATAAGAGCGTATCAACCTTCCGTCAACAACAACAGGCCAATAGAAAAAGGATTGAAAACCGGCCACTTTTTGACCATCCACCGAAACGATACGAATACAATGTTCACGTTGAAACGGGTGCTCATAGAAATCGCCAAATAGTTTATCGAATTCATCAATGGGAATTCCATATTCCATATTGAACAATTCGATGACCTGAGGGCGCATCCAATCTTCATATTTTTGAATCGTCATACTCATACTGTAAATTGCAGCGGGCTAATATGAAAAAAATTCTCGTCCTGTACCGAGAACTGGCAGGATACTTTGTGGCATGTCTTAACCATTTGTGTGATCAGTATGACACCGAGGCCGTGCTTGTTGCCTATCCCGTGCATAAAGATGCTCCATTCAAGTTTAAACTGTCATCAAAAATTACCCTGATACAAAGAAACGAACTCAATCAAGAAGATTTGACGAAACTTTGCAGTGATCCTTCATTTGACCTTATTTTTTCAGGAGGATGGTTTGACAAGGAATACCTCATGGCCATCAAACACAAAAAAGCCCCGGCTTTGTTGGGTTTTGACAATCAGTGGAACGGTTCAATGAAACACATGCTTTCCGCTGTTTATGGCAGAATAAAAATAAAACCACTCTTTGATTATGCTTTCGTACCTGGCAGTTTGCAAAAGACCTTTGCTCAAAAGCTAGGATTTCCCATTGAAAGGATCATCACAGGAGCATACTCCTGTGATGTAAACACTTTTGCGAAAATTGCTGAAGAACGCAAACAACGAACAGAAAGATTCCCACGAAGGCTTATCTATACTGGTCGGTATTCAGAAGAAAAATTCATTCAGGAACTGTGGACTACCTTCATTGAACTTCACGCACAAAGCGGAAAGCAATGGGAATTGCATTGTGCAGGTACAGGTCCCTTATGGGATCAAAGAACCCAATCGGATGGCATTGTACATCATGGATTTATGCAGCCTGCTGACCTCACGAAATTGATGCTTACTGGAGATGCGTTTGTGTTACCGAGTACATTTGAACCTTGGGGAGTTGTGGTTCATGAATTTGCCGCAGCAGGATATCCCATCGTTATTTCATCCAAAGTTGGAGCTGGTGAAGCTTTTTTGGATCAAGGAGAAAATGGCTACCTGTTCAGATCAGGAGACACTGCAGATTTGAAAGCACAATTGCGCAAACTCTTCACAAAAAACCATGAAGAGTTGATGAAGATGGGACAAAAGAGTGCAGATCTTGCAAAAGGAATTACGCCCGATAGTTGGGCAAAAAGCATAAACAAGTTGATGTGATATGGCAAAAATCCTCATCACCGGCGGAGCCGGATTTATCCCGGGAGCATTGGCGGCTAAGCTTGCCTCCAATGCCAATGACACGATCATTCTCGTGGACAATCTGGTGACCGGTTCCATGAAAAAAGTCCCTGTATCACCGCATAAAAACATTCATTTCATCAAAGGTGATGTCAATGATTTTCCGGATATTTCCAGTGTTTTCTATGCATGGAAATTCGACTATGTCTTTCATTACGCTGCATTGGTAGGTGTTCAACGAACATTGTCCAATCCGGTGAAAGTGTTGAATGACATAGAAGGCATCAAGAATATTCTAAACCTTTCAAAAAACACCGGCGTGAAAAGGGTGTATTTCAGCAGTAGTTCTGAAGTTTATGGTGAGCCGGTGCAGGTGCCACAAAATGAACACACCACTCCTTTAAATTCCAGACTTCCATATGCGATTGTAAAAAATCTCGGTGAAGCCTTTCTTCGGGCATATCACGAAGAATACAAACTTGATTATACCGTCTTCAGATTTTTCAATACCTATGGTCCACAGCAGAGCGATGACTTTGTAATTTCAAAATTTCTACGTGCAGCGCTAAGGGGAGAGAACATCACGGTTTATGGTGATGGTATGCAGACCCGCACGTTTTGTTTTGTCGAAGACAATGTCAGTGCCTGCGAAAAAATATTTCGGGAAAATCTGCATGTGAATGATGTGGTGAATATTGGGTCTGATCAAGAATGCACAGTATTGCAGCTGGCGGAAACAGTCATCAAAGTAACTGGATCAAGTTCACAGATCGTTCATTTGCCACCCCTGCCAGAAGGCGATATGACAAGACGCAGGCCCGACATTTCCAAAATGAATGCAGTGCTCCAACGACCTCTGACCAGTTTGGAAACCGGATTAAAAATGATCATTGAATCCTGGAGGAATAACTGATGTGTGGTATTAATGGTGTAATCGGAAATCACGTAGGCGCAGATCAAGCGCAGATCATTGCGAAGATGAATGACTGCATCGCACATCGCGGTCCGGATTCAGCAGGCCTCTGGCACAATGAAACATGCGGCCTTGGTCACCGCAGACTTTCGATCATTGATACATCAGAAGCAGGTAATCAACCATTTTTTTCTGACGATCAAAAAATAGTGATGGTTTTCAATGGCGAGATTTATAATTATCTCGAATTGAAAAAAGAACTGGCAAATGATTTCACTTTCAAAACAGAAAGCGATACAGAAGTGATCATTGCAGCATACCGCAAATGGGGCATTGAATGCCTATCTCGTTTCTTTGGCATGTTTGCATTTGCTTTATGGGATGAAGAAAAGAAATGCCTTTATGTGGTAAGAGACAGGCTTGGGATCAAGCCATTGTACTACGGGGAAAAAGATGGAGCCGTTTGGTTTTCATCAGAAATAAGGGCGATATTGAGTACAGGTCAATTTGAGCGAAAAATATCTTCCAGTTCACTGGCCGATTATTTCAGATACCAAACGGTGCATGCACCTGCGACGATAATTGAAGGCATTAAGATGTTGATGCCAGGTCACTATATGAAAATCCAAAACGGACAAATTGAAACTGTTTGTTTTTGGGATATCAGTAAAAACACCAATCACCTTTCTTCAGAGCAAGACAGCAAGACCATCAGAAAAAACATCAGTGACATCATGCATTCTGCGATTGAAATTCGCATGCGTGCAGACGTTCCATTTGGAGCCTTTTTGAGTGGGGGAATTGACTCCAGTATCATTGTAGGGTTGATGAGCGAAATTTCCTCTCATCCTGTCAATACATTTTCCATCACCTTTCACGAAAAAGAATTTGACGAAAGTCCTTATAGCGATGTCATCGCCAAAAAATTCCAAACTGAACACACACGAATACAACTTCGCGCAACAGATTTCTTAGATCTTGTTCCAGAAGCCTTGCGCGCCATGGATCATCCAAGTGGTGATGGTCCCAATACTTATGTCGTTTCAAAAGTCACAAGAGAAAAAGGTGTGAAAATGGCATTGAGTGGTTTGGGTGGCGATGAAGTCTTTGCTGGTTATGAGATTTTCAAAAGAATGAAAAGTCTTGAATCCCGCAAATGGATCAACATCATCCCAAGACTAATGCGTGAATCGGCGGGAAGAATTGCTTTTGGATTGAAAACATCGGTAGCCACCGAAAAATTATCAGCATTACTTTCTCAAGAACGTATTGATTTCGCACATGTATATCCGATGAACCGGCAAGTGCTTTCAACAACGATCATATCTAGTCTACTGAAAGAATTCAAT
The DNA here is from genome assembly GCA_016722445.1 of Flavobacteriales bacterium. Classification (GTDB taxonomy): domain Bacteria; phylum Bacteroidota; class Bacteroidia; order Flavobacteriales_D; family Sanyastnellaceae; genus JAIBBG01. The sequence goes on from JADKIZ010000001.1 coordinate 159,714, forward strand.
GATGAATCCGAATTTTATGTAGAAAAAATTTCAAAGGAAATTCAGTCACTTGATTTGCCCATGCTATCCAAGGTGAGTATTGCTGAAATGACTACTTATATGCAAAACACTTTGCTACGTGATGCAGATCAGATGAGTATGGCTCATTCGTTGGAGGTTCGTGTTCCGTTCCTCGATCATCGTCTCATTGAGTATGTCACAGGCATTCGTGACCAGGAAAAATATCCTCACAGCCCAAAAGAATTGCTCACCAGCTCATTCGAAGGAATGTTACCGCATGATGTCATTCATCGTCCTAAAATGGGCTTCACCTTTCCATGGGCATTGTGGATGAAGAACGAATTGCTGTCATTCTGTGAAGATAATATTTCTGCATTATCTCAGGTGGAGGCCATGCGACCTGCTGCAGTAAATCATTTATGGAATAGATTCCTACAAAACGATCCACTGATCACATGGTCTCGCATTTGGCCTTTGGTGGTACTTGGACATTGGGTAAAACAACATGACGCGCACTAAGAAAAATATTCTTGTATTCAGCGACTGGTTTCTTCCAGGTTTCAAAGCCGGAGGGCCAATTCGGTCGTTGGCCAATTTGGTGAACGTGCTGCAGCATCAGTTCTACATTGTCACGAGCAACAAAGATCATCATACCGAAACACCTTATCCGGGTATTGCCTATAACTCATGGGTAAAATTCGCTGACAACGTACAGGTGATGTATTTAGAAGATTCGAGAATCACGGCAGATGTATTTCGTGAGATCATGCTTGGTCAGGATTTCGATAAAATATATTTCAATTCACTTTTTTCGCCTCGGTTCACATTGAGTCCACTTCGTACGGCTAAAAAATTGGGCCTTGTTTCGAAGTGTATTCTGGCACCACGAGGCATGTTGAAGGCAGGTGCTTTATCTGTGAAACCCTTGAAGAAAAAAGCATTTCTGACGATGGCCAAATTCACAGGTTTATACCGCGGCATCACATGGCACGCGACAAGTGAAGACGAAAAAGAGAGCATACTGAAACATTTTCCCAATGCAGGAGAAATACTTATGGCTCCCAATCTTTCCGATGTTCCCAAAGAAAAAACGGTGAAGCCGGCGAAGAATTCCGGCGAATTAAAATTGATTTGTATCGCCAGAATCAGTCCTGAAAAAGGCATCCTCGAAGCCATTCAATCGCTAAAAGCGATGAAAGTAAATGGCGAAGTGAGTTGTGATTTTTTTGGCATTCAACAAAATGCAGGCTATCTCGAAACCTGCAGAACATTGGCAGAATCGATCAACAATATCAGAATTCATTTTCGGGGAGAAATTGTACCATCCGATATACCTGACAAACTGAAACAATATCATTTTTTGTTCATGCCCACCTTGGGTGAAAATTTTGGACACGCCATTGCAGAAGCCCTGAATCACGCGACACCTGTGATCATCAGCAACCTAACACCATGGCGTGGTTTAGAAGAAAAACGGGCGGGCTGGGACATTCCTCTCCAACCGGAATCCTTTGCGCATATTCTTGAAAAATGTCTTGCCATGCCGAACAACGAATATCAGATATTGTGTGAAGGAGCTTATCTCCATGGCAGAAGTGTTGCACTTGATATGAGTAGCATTGAAGCCAGTTATCAGGTCTTTGAACCCTAACAAGAATTTCTCACAAAAATTCACTTTCACATAACCTTTAAAGCAAGTAAATTCCACCCCAATAGCAGGAATCATGAATATTGTCATTCTATCGCGCGACACTAAACTGTACAGTACACAGCGACTTGTAGAGGCAGCAGAACAACACGGACATTCTGTGCGTGTAGTGGATCATCTTAAATGCAATCTGGTGATTGAAAAAAAGAAACCCAAGGTTTTCTATCGAGGTGAAGAACTCACGGATGTACATGCCATCATACCACGTATTGGTGCATCAGTGACATTCTACGGAACGGCAGTGGTTCGTCAGTTCGAGATGATGCATGTATTCAGCGCAGTTGAATCACAGGCATTGGTTCGTTCACGCGACAAACTGAGGAGTCTTCAGATTCTTTCACGCGCAGGATTAGGACTACCGAAAACTGTTTTCACCAATTATTCGCGTGATGTGAAAACAGTACTTGAGGAAGTTGGTGGAACACCAGTTGTGATCAAGTTATTGGAAGGAACGCAAGGCTTAGGTGTTGTTCTTGCTGAGAACGATAATGCCGCCATCAGTGTGATGGAGGCATTCAATGGCCTCAAGGCAAGAGTGATTGTTCAAGAATTTATACGTGAAGCAAAAGGTGCGGATATTCGGGCGTTTGTGATCGATGGGCACGTCGTAGGTGCTATGAAGCGTCAAGCGAAGGAAGGAGAATTCAGGTCTAATCTACACCGCGGTGGAACTGCAGAAGTGATTAAACTCTCCAGACAGGAAGAGATAGCGGCCATCAAAGCTGCCAAAGCACTTGGGCTTGGAATAGCGGGTGTGGATATGCTGCAAAGTGAACGCGGACCATTGATTCTCGAAGTGAATTCATCTCCCGGACTTGAGGGTATAGAAAGAGCTACACAAAAGGACATCTCCGGCGAAGTGATTCGATATATTGAAAAACATGTGGACATCCATTGATGTTCATTTCAATCTGAAACAAAAAAGGATGATCGTTGATCATCCTTTTTTGTTTGTTCAATTTCTATTTTCAGATTGAAAAAATCGCTTTATCCATCACGTATGTATCAACAGGATTCACACACAAAACTGGAATCTGCGCTTCATTCGTAATGACTTGTTGTTCGTAGTTACTACTGAAGAAACTCATGATGCTATTGTCATAAAAGTTCATGATACAAATAAGATCAGCATCAATACCAGCACTGTATTTAAGCAGGTCTTTTACAAAACCATCTGATTTGTTGTTGGTGATCTCCACTTCATAAGGTATACCCTTATCAGAGAGATATTCTTCAGCAAAGATGATGTTGCGTTCCAATTGATTTTTCAGGAACTCGTCTGTTTCGCCTGGAGAAATCAAGTGAACTTTGGAGTTAAAGTATTTGGCCACATCAGCCACGAGGCTGAGTTTTTGTTTTGTTTCTTTATGAAGATCGAGTGGAGCGACCAGTTTATGAAAACCATGTGGTCTTGTCTGGCGTTCCTGAACGATGATAAAAGGAACAGAACTTTCTGTAACAATTTTCAGAGCGCGGCTACCGGTGAGGAATTGCATACCACGCATACCATGTGTACCCATGATGATGAGGCTTGCATCCAATTCAACTGCCATTTTATCGATGTCCTCGAAGATGCTTCCAATACGTGCGACTGTTTGAATCATCACGTTGTTTTCGCGCATGATGCGGTCACGCACGGCATCGAGTTTCATTCGGGCCTCTGCAATATGTTTTTTATTTTCCACGATGTGGATGACATAAATATCAGCCCCGATGGTTTTGGCCACGAGCAATGCATGCTCGATTGCGGTATCACTCACACGGGTGAAATCCGAAGGAACCAGTATCTTCTTTTCGTTTGCCATAATGCAGTTTTTGTCGGTTGCAAATTTAGACTCAGAACAGGGCTTTGTCAAAAGCCTAACGACAGGTTATCAACGGAATTATATCCAATTGAAAGATCAGAGTTCCGTTCTAAACCACAAACCAGAACCAGACTGGTATAGTGGCCAAACCCAACCAGAGGTCAAACATGAAAAAAGGCCGGAAAACCGGCCTTTTGTTATATAAATTGTTCTGAATTATTTACCGCCAGTTGTGGTTGGGGTAGCAGCTTCATTGGTAAAATCGGGGATTCCCAGTTCAGCGCACACCAATTTTGTCACATCCTCACCTCCGCCCATGTAAAGCAGATTGCCCGTTCCAGCGTCAAAAATGTAGACGAAATTGTTGGCTTTACCCACCTTTTCGATGGCGTCTTTGGCTTTTTTCAGGATAGGATCAATTTTCTTCAGCTCCTCGTTTGACACATCCGCACTTGCTTGTTCCTGAAAGTCATAGATACCTTGACGTTTCATTTCGATGTCCTTGGCTTTTGTTTCAAGGATCACTTTTGGCGCTGTTTCACGAACCGCTTCAAATTCCTGGATCATTTTTTCATAATCCGCTTGCATGGCTTGCAATGCAGTTTCGTATTGTTGCTTATAAGCGTTGAGTTCCTCATAAGCGGTTTTGTATTCCGGCATGTGTTCAACAAGGCTCTGACCGTTGATGTGACCGAATTTTTGTGCGAAAGCACTAACGGCCGAAAGACATACTGCCGCGATTACAATGATTCCTTTTTCATTTCTGGTTGAATAATTTCTGATTTATCTCTGGTTATAAATTTTCATGCCAAAGCCTGTTATTTTCCTTTTGAAGGCGATCTTTCTGTGCCCTTACTACCAGGAGTTGGGGAGGTTTTTCCGCCTTTTCCTTTGTTTTCGGGCGTTTCACTTCCTTTTTCTTCCTTCACCGCCACCTTCACCATCTTCCTCCTCTTCCAACACTTCGCCGGGTTTCAATCCCATTTTTTTCAGGACTTTATCACTTACATCATGTTTGGGGTTGGTATAAAGCATATTGCTATGGTTTGCTTTATCGAAAACAACCATCAATGCAGAAGTGGAAGCCACATCCTGTATGGCCTCGTAGATTTGGTCCTGAATAGGTTTGATCAATTCTTCGCGTTTTTTGAAGAGTTCACCATCCACGCCAAATTTGGCCTTTTGCATGTCTTTGGCCTCTTGCTTTTTCTGCTCGATTTCTTGCTCGCGTTTGCGACGCATTTCGTCGGTCAGAAGGATTTTCTCTGCTTGCAAAGCAGTTTCGAGCTTGGCAATGGTTTCGTATTTAGCCTCGATTTCCTTTTGCCACTGAGCACTGAGTTTGTTCACTTCAGCTTGTGCTGCCTGATATTCCGGCACATGGCTCAGAATATACTTGGTGTCCACATAAGCGAATTTTTGCGCCAGCAAAGAGGTAGTAGCGAGGGTTGCAATCAATAAGGCGAAAACTGTCTTTTTCATTCAAAAAATATATTTAACCAATATACAGACGGCTGCGAAAATAACCCGAATCGGGCAATGCCTTTCTGCCGCAGAAGGTATTTACCACATCATCAAAGATGACATTCAAAGGTCTTTACAATTCTCCTAAGTTCATACCAATGGAGAAGTGGAATTGACCTTTGGCCATAGTGGAGTTGATTTCATCCAATCTCCAACCGTAGTCAAATCCTAGCAATCCGAACATCGGCAGGAATATTCTCAAACCAACACCCGTCGACCGATAAACATCAAAAGGATTGAAAGAACGCAAATTGCTCCAGGTATTGCCCGCGTCAGCAAAAGCCATGGCAAAAATGGTGGCACTTGGATTCGTTGAAAGCGGATAACGAAGTTCCATGCTGTACTTCACAATGGCAGGCGAACCAGTAGATTGATCGGGGAATGTCACGCTGAGATCATCATAACCACGCAGATTCACAAACTCACGACCATCGAGGCGATAACCGCTGAGATAAACACCACCAAGGTAGAAACGCTCAAATGGTGACTGACCCAATTTGCTGTTGTAAGAACCTAAAAATCCCATACCCAAATTGGTATGCAACACAAATTTCCTTTCTTTATGCTTATTCAGCGCGGTGTACCAGTGTGCAGTAAACTTGAATTTGTAGTATTCCACAAATTTGTATTTGTCCTGCTCAGTCAAATTGTCGTAATCAATGGATTCACCATTCACCTTTTCCCTGAAGAAAGTATATGGTGGGGTGAATTTGGATGTAAAAGTGACCTGTGAACCATAAGTCGGGTAGATCGGATCAGAGGTAGAACTTCTTGTCAGTGTAAAATCCCAAGAAATGTTGTTCGAGATACCATCGGTAAAACTTCCAAAGAATGAACTGAATCTCTTCAACTGGAATTGCTGATATGACAAACCGGTGTACATCAAGAAGTAATCATCCGGGCGTTGCAATCTTTACCAAATGAAATAGATCCACCGATCACTTTCAACTCCTGTAGATTTGGATTTTCATCACCCGCTTGATATCCGGCCTCTTGAAATGCGGTGTTCGCATCAATATCCTTTTGTTTGAGTTTTTTCGTCTGCCCGTTGGTTTGACGAGAATTGGAGAATGAGAAAGTGAGTGAATTCGGTTTTTTACCACCTACCCATGGTTCTGTAAATGAAGCATTCCAGGAACGATAATACAAACCATTGGAAGAAGCGCTTACGGAGAATCGCTGACCATCACCGGTAGGCAGCGGACTCCATGCATTTTTCTTGAAAAAATTGCGCATGGAGAAATTCGTAAAGCTGAGTTGCAAAGAACCGATCACACGGCCACCACCCCAACCACCAGAAAGTTGAATCTGGTCGTTCGGTTTTTCTTCCAAGACATATTCGATATCCACCAATCCTTCTTCCGGACGGGGAACAGTTCGCACATCGAAGCCTTCTTGATTGAAATAGCCCAATGATGCAAGTTCTCTTTGGGTTCTAATAATGTCCGAGCGACTGAACAATTCACCTGGTCTCGTGCGGATTTCACGGAAATGACGTGGTCATTGGTTTTGGTATTGCCCGTGATGGAAACTTTACCAATGCGGTATTGACTACCTTCAATGATCCTTACTTCCACATCGATGCTATCAGGTTCAACAAAAGTTTCAACTGGAATCACATTCACACCGAGGTAACCTTCATCAGAATAGAGAGAGGTGACATCAATACCCTGTGGATTGAACATGAGTTTGGTATCGAGTAAAACGGAATTATAAATCTCGCCAGGTTCGATGTTGACGACACTATCCAAACGAGTGGTGGTGTATTTGGCATTTCCCACAAATGTGATATCTCGGAAATAGAAACGTTTGTCTTCCTCAATTTTCATCTTGATTCCAATCAACTCGTTATTGATCACATATATTGAATCACTAACAATTCGGGCGTTTCTGAAACCTTCTTTGTTGTATCGGGCAATGATTTTTTCCTTGTCTTCTTCAAATTTCTCTTCAATGTATTTGCTCGATTTGAAAATGCGCCACCATCTCTTTTCTTTGGTTTCCTTCATGGTCCGTTTGATGGCTGCATCGCTAAGCACTGGTTGCGGTTTGCGCTTTTCGAGGAAAAGAAGTTTCTTTTTTTCCATGGCGATTCCCGTTCCTTCCAACACAATTTCTTTGATTTTCACGCGATCTCCGCGGTCAATATTGAAAGTTAGCACCACACAATTGGGCACTTTCGGATCGCTATCAGGTCGTTCTGAAGCGGTAATTTTTGCATTGAAATAACCCTTGTCGCTGAAATATTCATTCATGACGGCAATGGCATTGTTCTTCATGTTGTCATTGCAAATGGTCATTGACTTGAGGTCTACCTTTTCGCGGATATTGTCAGCTTCAGATTTTTTGATGCCCTTGAAGTCGAACTTGGACATTCGCGGAGCTTCTTTCACTTGGATCACCAGAAACACGTCATTGCCACGGAATTCGGCGGCATAAACCCCGATGTCAGTAAAAAGGCGTTGCTTCCAAAGTTTTCTGATCGCATCGGAAATTTTATCTCCGGGAATCATCACATCATCACCTTCCTGCAGACCACTGAAAAGTTTGATGGCTTGTGGATCCGTTTGCACGGCGCCAACGACGGAGATGCCCGCTATTTTATAGCTCAGCGGAGCAGTGTAATCTACTGTTTCACCTATGGTAACCTGAGCCTGTCCATTTGGCGCGTAAAACGCCAAAACCAGCATCGGAATGAGGATGTAGAAGCAGTGCGTAAACTTTTTCAACTGTTGATTCATGTTTTAAACTGCTTACAGTAACCCTCCGGTATTTTTCGTTTCATTCAAAATATTTCCTTCGCTCGGTGAGATTTGAGCGGAAGTAAGCCCAAATCTTCTTTCCCGGCCTTGATAGTCCATGATTGCTGCAAAAAAGTCCTCTTCTCCGAAATCAGGCCAGAGCGTTTCTGTAAAGTATAGCTCTGCATAGGCGATTTGCCACAGCAAAAAGTTACTGATCCTGATTTCCCCGCTTGTTCTGATGAGAAGCCCTGGATCGGGAATTCCAGCAGTACCAAGGTTTTGAGAGATCAGGTCTGGATGAATTTTTTCTGCTGAAATTCCGGAAGCGACAATTTTTCTGACCGCCTCGGTGATTTCCCGGCGTGAGCTGTAGCTCAGTGCTAGGATCAAATTGATGCGGGTATGATGGGCAGTGCGTTGCATTCCTTTGCGAAGTTCTTCCCGACAATTATCTGGCAGACTTTCAAAATCGCCGATCATGGTCAGTTTTACTTCATTTTTATCCAGTTCATCCAATTCTCCAACGATGGTATGAACCAGTAAAGTCATGAGAGCTTCTACTTCGTCTTTTGGTCTGTTCCAGTTTTCCGTAGAAAAAGCGTATAAAGTGAGGTGTTTTACACCACAAGCTGTGGCTGCTTTTAGGGAAGCCCGCACCGCTTCAACGCCATTGAGGTGGCCAAATATCCGCTCGCGGCCCTGACTTTGGGCCCATCGTCCATTGCCATCCATGATGATGGCGACGTGCGCTGGTACGTTATTTTTATCGATTGAATCGAGTAGGCTCATCCTGATTGAAGGCAATCTCTGGTCAGCAAAATTTGGTCGGCAAAGGTAGCCCTTTCACCGCAAAGGAGGATATACCGAAAGGAGGAAAAACGTCATTCGTGTTCCCAGCATGAAGTGGCCTTTTTATCAATACGGATATTGAGCGAAGCCATGCAGAATACGTAAAAATCTTTTCTACCTGGGTCGCCTCGCATGAGGCCTGCGTTATTACCACCATTATTTCCGGGTAATTCTCTTTCAATACTTCTGTCGGACAAAGTTGCAGCGAGCGGTCCATTCAAATCGGCGAGCAATCCCGGGTCGACGTATTTGCCAGAAATGTCGTCGAAATAATCTGTCCATGTTTTGCGCACGCCCCATTCAAGACTAAATCCGAAGACGGCAAACAAATTTGTTTTGATCCCTGCACCAAATGGCACAGAAAACATATTGGTTTTGTATTTATCGCCCCCGTACTCGGTGCCCTGACCTTCAGTTCCCAGAGGTTGAAGTTCGTACCATGTTCCTTTGTACTGGGCCATTGGCCTCATATTGAAGTAGGCTAACCCGCCAAATAAATAAGGGCTCACCGGGAATTGGTCGTTGCCTAATTGATAATTGAAAAAATTCAGTTCGAAGACCATACTGCCTTCGATCACCTGATTGCGGAAAGACAAGTTGCGATTTCTGATCCATGGGTCGTCGCTATCGGCGTCCCATGCTTCAACGGTGGCATAGATGAGTGAGGTTTTCAGCGTCCATCTCCTGTTGAAATTATTGCGAAAAGCGATACCTCCACCCGGTTTGAGTTTGGTTCCAAAATGTTTGTAGGGATTGATTTCGCCGATGTAATATGAAGTACCAGCCATTAGACCTATGTCCTTGCTCTTCTCAAATTTACCTCTTTGAGAGAATGCCTGCAAGGAGCACAACAGTAATATGATTAGCCAGTTCAGTTTCAACAGGGTGGTCTACGAAACGGATTCAAATTTATTGTGTAATGTCGCTCAAACCATCACTGAAATATCATCAGTGACAAGCTTATACGCAAACCAAGAAAATTGTTTCTATATTTTTTTGGTTCTGGCATCCAGTCCCCAACCCATTTTGTTCCGGATGGTCTTGAAGAAGGATTGTTCCTTGAAGGAAACCAAGTTCAATTCAAAAGATGCACGTGTCAGTTCCACGATTGTGCCGCATGGCACTGTAAAAGAACGGCTATCCAGTGTAATAAGGAAGTCGGGATCGCGGGCTTCAGCGCTAAGTGAAACTTTGGCTGAGTTGGAAATCACGAATGGTCTTACGTTGAGGTTGTGAGGTGCTACTGGTGTAAGGATAATGCCATTGCTTTCCGGCATCACAATCGGCCCACCACAACTGAGGAGTATGCAGTTGACCCTGTTGGTGTAGCTATAATCAGTCCATCAGCCCAATAAGTCGTCATGAACTGATCATTTACGTAACAATGAACAGTGATCATGCTATTTCGCTGCACATTTAGCAGGGTGACTTCATTCAGTGCAAAAGGAAACTCACCAAAACTGAAAGATTCACTTTTTACTTCAATGAGAGATCTTCGATCGAGTTCAAAATCCTGATTAACCAATGCTTCGATGGCTTCTTCCACCTGACTCAATTCTATATTGGAGAGAAAGCCAAGTCGACCAGTATTGACGCCCATGACGGGAATACGGCTATCGCGGATAATTCGTGCAGTTTCCAAGAGGGTACCATCGCCGCCGATACTCATCATGTAGCGAGCACCGTTCAGGTCGGTATAGTCGTTAAAAGTTTCAACGTTTTTCGGAAGGGTAATTCTTGAGCTGAGGAAATGATGAAATCCTGTGTGAACTGTGATTCCGATACCACGACGTACGAGGCCATCAACAAGACGTTCTACCCCGGGGGTAAATTCATGGTCGAAGCGCCTACCGTACAGAGCGATTTTCACTGGAGAAAATTAATAGGCTGCAAAGTAACGACGTGATGAGTCAGAAAGATCATCAGATGTTGAGGAAACGCATGAGTTCTTCATAACGTTTACGCAAATCCTCGGTGTATTCCTGTTCCTGATATGACGCTTTGACATGATATCCGAAGCGTTCAAAACTTTGGATCATGGCATTGACATCAGGTTGATTGAGTTTCAGATTCACTTCTATTCGACCTTCTTCACCCGGACTCACAGAAGTACTGAGGATTTTGGCGTCATTTTCTTCGATGATTCTGGCGATTTGCTGAAGGCTGTAATCTTTTTCCCACATTTCAAGTACGATGATTCCGCCGCGTTGGTGAACGCCCTGCATTTCAGAGATTTTCTCAACGAGGTCATCGAGTGTAATGGCACCGATATAATTGTTTTCCGCGTCGGTCACAGGAATAACGCTGATATGATGTTGACCGGCCACCTTGAGGATGTCCAGAATATGATCATTGGCAGGCACACTGATTTTGAGGAGTTGCAGATCGTGTGCAGTATTGAGAATAGACTCAACTCCGAGGAGTGTGGTTTCGGAGATCAAACCAAGGAATTTACCGTTGTCGATCACCGGCAGGTGAGCAACCCGGAACTCATCCATGAGATTGAGCGCATTGATGGGATCATCCTGTGCACTAAGGACAGGGAGATCGGCTTTCATGAGTTGTCTTGAAGTTATCACTTAGGGTAAACTTTAAATTGTTTACAGTTCATTTTACAATTGGAAAGGTGTTTACCCTCCGACTTGTGATGAACTGTTCCAAACCACAGTTAAAAACCGTTCCACATATTTCAACAACCTCCATCTCTCAACCTGTGTTAACAGTTTACAACTTATACCAATTCAAAGCGGTAAATGTTGCACGGTCAACTGACCTAATGTCAAAATGAAAATAGCGACTTATACACATGTTGATGAAGAGTGATTGGTTTGATGAATTTCATTTCGTTCAAAGAATAAGAACATTACTGATTTATTTTGCTACCAAAATACTTTCTTGAAAACAAAACTCAGCGTCAACATCAACAAGATTGCAACCTTGCGCAATGCGCGCGGTGGCAATGTGCCTGATGTTGTGAAAGCGGCAGTGGATATTCAGCGCTTTGGTGCAGATGGCATCACCATCCATCCCCGACCAGATCAGCGGCACATCAGATTTGCTGATGTATATGCGTTGAAGAACGTCATTCACACCGAATACAACATCGAAGGATATCCTGGTGAAGATTTTATGGCCATGGTATGTGAAGTGAAGCCCGAACAGGTCACACTCGTACCAGATCCTCCGCATGTGCTTACCAGCAATGCTGGATGGAATGCGATAACACATCAAAGCGAGTTACAAAAGATCATCGAGGTCTTTCATCGTGCGGGTATTCGCACCAGTATATTTCTGGATGCAGATCCAGAACAGGTGAAAGCTGCCAAACAGACCGGAACGGATAGAATTGAGTTGTACACTGAGTCTTTTGCAAGTGGATACACACACGACAGAGAAACGGCCATCAGACCATTTGTTCTTGCAGCTGAAGAAGCCCAAGGACAATCACTTGGGGTAAATGCGGGACATGATCTTTCACTGGAAAACCTCACATTTTTCGCTGGAAAAATTCCCGGACTACTGGAAGTATCTATTGGTCATGCTTTGATCAGCGATGCATTGTATTACGGACTTGAAAACACAGTACAACTCTATCAACGCTGTTTAAAATGATGAAGTTGTTTTTCAAAAAATTCGGTGAAGGTCCACCGTTGTTGATCCTGCATGGTTTGTTTGGTAGTTCCGACAACTGGCAGACACAAGCCAAAGCATTTGCGGAAGACCATACCGTGTATTTGGTTGACCAACGCAATCACGGACATTCTCCGCACAGTTCTGAATTCAGTTATCCGCTCATGGCCGAAGACCTGTATGAATTGTTGGCAGAAGAAGGATTGCGGGATGTCAATTTGATTGGGCACAGCATGGGTGGAAAAACCATTCTTTGGTTCGCACAACAATATGGTTTTCTTGTACACAAGATGATTGTTGCCGACATGGGAATCAAGGCTTATCCGCCGCATCATGATTTGGTATTTGCCGGATTGTTTGAGGTAGATGTAGAACGTTGTGAAAGCAGAAAACAAGCGGAAGAGCGAATATCCAAACACATCCAAGACACATCGACCATTCAATTTTTGTTGAAGAATTTGTATTGGAAAGAGCCAGGAAAACTGGCTTGGAGATTCAATCTTCCTGTTTTATTTGAAAAAAGGGAGGAAACCATGCAAGGTTTGTCAGACATCACGATAAACAATGAAGTATTGTTCCTTCGCGGTGGGATGAGTAATTATGTGAAAGATGAAGACTTTGCATCGATTCAAAAACTTGTTCCGCATGCTACCTTTGAAACGATTGATCATGCAGGTCATTGGCTCCACGCAGAAAGTCCTGTGGAGTTTGTAGCCCATTGCAAAAAATATTTTTCAGCATAAAAAAACATGTCGCGACCCATTGGCATATTTGATTCAGGAATTGGCGGACTTACTGTAGCGAGTGCGATCAAAAAAGCGCTGCCGGGTGAGAGCATCATCTATTTTGGGGATACTGCGCATGTTCCATATGGCGATAAATCGAAAGAACTGATTGCGCATTATGCTGTGCGTATTACCGATTTTTTATTACAAGAAAAAAACTGCAAGGCTATTGTGATCGCTTGTAATACTGCGTCTGCAGCAGCGTATGAACATTTGAGAGATCAACATCGCGGAAGTATTCCTGTCATCAATGTGATAGATCCGATGATCGAAGAAGTGATTGCAACCGACGCAGTGAAACATGTTGGCATCATTGCGACGAAAACTACCATTGGCAGTGGGGTATATCAGGAAAAATTTTCGCGGAGAAAACCGGGGTTGAAATTTTCCGCCATGGCCACTCCCCTATTGGCGCAAATGATAGAAGAAGGATTTTACAACAACAGTATTTCCGAAGCTGTTTTGGGAGAATATTTGGGTGATGACATGCTTAAAGACATCGATGGACTTGTATTGGCGTGCACACATTATCCACTCATCAAAAAAGAGATTGATGCGTACTATCAGGGTAAAGTGAAAATTTTCGATTCCGCAGAAGTTGTTGCCAAAAAACTGCGTGCAATTCTCGAGAAAGAAAATTTACTCAACACCTCACAAGCAGGTGAAGATCATTTTTTCGTTTCGGATTATACCAAGTCATTTGAAGAGGCCACGCGCATCTTTTTTCAAAAAGTAGTCAAGCTAGAACGCTCCGGTATCTGGGATGATACCACCACCTCCATGTAATGGTTCAGGCAGATGGTTGTTGATCTTCCTTGCGGTCTGCAGGTTGTCCTTCCTCAGTTTCCGTCACTGTAATTTCTTGATAGCTCACCTGTTCTGTGACTACGACGGGTTGTTCCGAATGTTTTTTCGAAAAGAATTTTCCTTGAAAAAGTAAAATCAGAATAATACCCATGGTGATGCTTGAATCCGCGATATTGAAAATCGGTGGGAAGATTTCGCGAGAAGAATCACCCCAAGGAATTCGTTTGGTGAAATGAAACATATCCACGACATTACCCATGAGCGGTTTTGCGTAGCCTTCGCCATTCAATTGTGCTTTACCAAAATACATGGTGTAGTCGTTGATTTCCGCGTCATAAGAAGAACCTCGATCGAACATGAGACCATAGGCCGCGCTATCGATGATATTGCCCAACGCACCAGCAACAATCATGGATACACAAACGATGTAACCCCAATGCGCTTTTTCGCGAACGAGTTTGAATAGGTAATATCCAATCCCGGAAACCACGATCAATCTAAAAATGCTCAAGGTAAGTTTTCCGCCATCGCCTGGAATCATCCAACCGAATGCCATTCCCGGATTTTCCACGAATTGCAGGTCGAACCAACCAGGAATGATGGTATGGCTTTCACCGTAGTAAAAATTCATTTTCACCCAGATCTTCAACCATTGGTCAAGACCGAGAATGATGAGTATGGTGATGATTGCCTTTTTCAATGCTGCGTATAATAGATTGGCGAAGCAATAAAAAATGGAGAACGCTTCAAAGCGGCGTTCTCCATTTTTAGCATTTCACGTTATGTTATTGCATATTTTTCGCTTCAATGCTCAGTGTAGCGTGAGGCACGAGCATGAGGCGTTCCTTAGGAATCAATTTTCCGGTTACGCGGCAAATTCCGTAGGTTTTGTTTTTAATACGGAGGAGCGCATTCTCCAGGTTTTGGATAAACTTCTCTTGACGCGCAGCCAATTGAGAGAGTTCTTCTCTGTTCATGGTTTCGCTGCCATCTTCCATCATCTTAAATGTAGGAGAAGTATCATCTGTTGAATTATCACCTTCATGAGAGAGTGATTGTCTGAGTTCGTCCAGATCAGCGCGAGCTGTTTTTAATTTATCCTGAATGAGTAGTTCAAATTCTTTGAGATCTTTGTCTGAATACCTTACTTCGGTCATACTTTCTTTCTTGTCTGCTGTTGTAATTGTTGATTTCGTGCTGGCTTGAGGTTTAGGAGCTGGAGCTGGCGCCGGTTTTGGGGCCGGTGCTGGAGCAGGAGTTTCTTTTTTAGGTGCTGCTGCAACCGGTTGTGCTTTTGGAGTAGGTACCGGAGCAGGTTTTGTTGCTTTCGGCGCTACCGCAACCTTTGGCTGTGGTTTCGGTGCTGGAGCAGGTTTTGCAGGAGCTGCAACAGGTTTTTTAGCCTGAGGTTTTGGAGCTGGTGCTGGTTTTTTTGTCACGACTTTTTTAGCAACAACCTTTTTAGCTATCACTTTTTTAGGAGTGGGCTTTTTGGCTTTTGGAGCTGGGGTTGGCTTTTTCGGAGCAGGTTTTTTGCTCACCACCTTTTTAGCAACAGCTTTTTTCGCTGCTGGTTTCACCACCTTTTTGGCAGCAGGCTTTTGGGCCTTACCCTTTGCTTTGGCAGCAACAGGTTTAGCGGCTGGTTTTTTCGGCGCAACCTTTTTAGCTGGTTTCGCTGCTTTTTTGGCAGCAGGTTTTGCAACCTTTTTCGCAGGTTTAGAAGCCTTCGCCTTTGGTTTTGACGCAGGAGCTTTTTGGTTGGCTTCGGTGCGGAAACCTTTTTAGCAGGTTTCTTGGCAACCGGTTTTTTTGGTGCCGGTTTTTTGGCTACTTTTTTTGCTGCCATGTGACTGTCAATTAAGTTTTGCTAGTGCTATCTGGGTTGTAAGACCTTCTTCAATTTCTACGGTGGTACCTCCGGTAAGGGAGTCAACCATTTGAAGGTCATCTGCCAGAATTTGGCCGCGAATATATTCTGAATTCGCGATTACGGCCTGACGGAAAGCCTCCTTTGATTCAATCTTCACACTTATTCTATCTGTTACATCAAAACCCGCCTCTTTACGGAGGTTTTGAATGCGGTTCACAAACTCCCGGGCGATACCTTCTTGTCGAAGTTCTTCGCTGATATTCACATCCAATGCGACAGTGAGAGCCCCATCATTGGCGACTTTCCATCCCGGAATGTCAACCGGAATAATATCTACATCCTCGTGAATAAGTTCAATTTCACCACCCTCAACTGGTACGACAAAACGGCCATCTCTTTCGATGCCTTTGATGATGGCTTCTCCATTTGCGGCAGCAAAAGCCTGTACGGCCTTCATGTTTTTACCACATTTGGTGCCCAGTGTTTTAAAATTGAGCTTGAGATTCTTCACGATGTGAGCTTCTTCCTCACTCACCAATTCCAATTGTTTCACATTGGTTTCTGCGAGGATGATATCCTTCACGGAAGCAATACGGTCCTTGTCCTTTTGACTCAGTACAGGGATGCGAATGGTCTGCAAAGGCTGGCGTACACGGATATTTTCCTTTTTTCTGATCGAAAGAATCATCGAAGAAATTTCCTGTGCAAAACCCATTCTTTCTTCCAATTCGATATCGATGGCAGCAGGATTTGCTTCAACGAGGAAACTGAGGTGAATGCTTTGGTGCTTCAGTGGTGAATTTTCAGGCAAGGCCTCACCTTGTAAACAGGAAGTGAGGTTTCTGAAAAGCCAGTCGCTGAAGAAAGGCGCATAAGGAGAAGACAATTGCGCGATGACTTGAAGACATTCAAACAAAGTTTCATAGGCGGCTTTTTTATCAGCGGACATTTCACCTTGCCAGAATCGTTTGCGTGATAGTCGCACATACCAATTGCTCAGGTGTTCGTCTACAAAAGCTTCGATAGCTCTTGCGGCAGGAGTTGGATTGTAATCGTCCAATTCGGCTGTCACCAATTTGATGAGGCTATGTAATTTAGAGATGATCCAACGGTCCAATTCAGAGCGTAGCTCGAGTGGAGTGCGGTTATTTTCATCGAACTTGAATCCGTCGATATTGGCATAAATGGCGAAAAAGCCATACGTATTATATAGCGTACCGAAAAATTTACGTTGCACCTCAGCGATACCATCTGTATCGAATTTGAGATTATCCCAAGGCTGAGCGTTGGTGATCATATACCAGCGCGTTGCATCAGGGCCATATTTTGGAATGGTGGTGAAAGGGTCTACGGCATTGCCGAGACGTTTGGACATCTTGTTACCGTTTTTATCGAGCACAAGACCATTCGAAATGACGTTTTTGTATGCGACGCTATCGAAGCACATGGTAGCGATGGCATGTAGGGTATAAAACCAGCCTCGAGTCTGGTCAACACCTTCTGCGATATAATGTGGCGGAAATGCCTTGCGCTGATCGATCAATTCTTTGTTTTCGAATGGGTAATGCAGTTGAGCGTAGGGCATAGCGCCACTGTCGAACCACACGTCGATGAGATCACTTTCGCGAAACATCTTTTTACCCGAAGCCGAAACGAGAATGATATCATCTGCATAGGGTTTATGCAGGTCAAAGAGTCATAATTCTCCTTTGAAAAATCGCCAGAGCTGTATTGAGCAAAAGGATTGGCAGACATCCATCCAGCTTTTACAGATTCATCTACAGCGTTTCTCAATTCTTCAACACTTCCGATACACTTGATTTCGCTGCCATCTTCGGTACGCCAGATGGGCAATGGAATTCCCCAAAAACGCGAACGCGATAAGTTCCAGTCATTGGCATTTTCAAGCCAATTACCGAAACGACCGATACCGGTTGCTTCCGGTTTCCAATTGATGGTTTTGTTCAACTCCACCATTCTATCTCTTACTTCAGGAATACGGATAAACCAAGAGTCAAGTGGATAGTACAACACTGGTTTATCTGTTCTCCAGCAATGCGGATAGTTGTGTTCGTATTTTTCTTTTTGAATAGTTTGTTTTCGTTCTGAAGTTTCAGGCAAATGCGCTCATCGACACTGAGGTATTGTAATTTGGAGGTGTCCTTGATGAAGCCAGAAAGTTTTTGCTTCTGAATGTCCAGTTCTGCGGCTTTTTCAGTGTCGTTGTAATAATCTTCTTTGACGAATTCTTCGCCGTAGAGGAAAGTTCCATCTTGAACCTCAGGCATGAAACGGCCGCGTTTGTCGACAAGCGTAAGTGATCCGATACCATTTTGTTTGGCAACACGAAAGTCATCCGCACCAAAAGAAGGAGCGATGTGAACGATACCTGTACCATCTTCAGTGGTTACAAAATCACCGATGATCACACGGAAAGCATCGCCATCATCGGGTTGGACAAAAGGCAGGAGTTGTTCATAGCGAATACCTTCAAGATTTGAGCCTTTGAAGGAATTCAAGATGGTGAATGGAATGGCCTTGTCACCAGGCTTATAACCATCGAAAGAAAGCTCACTATTTTTCTCTGAGAAATACTTCCCGGCGAGGTCTTTTGCCAGAATTACGTGAGAGATCTCATGTGAATACTGATTGATTGTTTTTACCAAAACATAGTCAATGTTTTTACCCACAGCGAGTGCTGTGTTGGAAGGTAAAGTCCATGGAGTAGTCGTCCATGCTAAAAAGAAAACATCTGTATCCTCAATGGCCGGGTACAATTCCTTGAACTTTGAACCTTGAACCTTAAACATGGCCACAGCGCTTGTATCCTTCACATTGCGATAACAGCCAGGCTGATTCAATTCGTGAGAACTTAATCCAGTTCCAGCAGCCGGTGAATAAGGTTGAATGGTAAATCCTTTGTACAGCAAATTTTTGTTGAACAATTGCTGTAGCAGCCACCATACACTTTCAATGTATTTGTTGTCGTAGGTGATATATGGGTCGGACATATCTACCCAATATCCCATGATACGTGTAAGTTCTTCCCACTTATCGGTATACTTCATCACTTCACGTCTGCAAGCCTTGTTGTAATCTTCGACGGTGATTTTTTTACCGATATCTTCTTTGGTGATTCCGAGTGTTTTTTCGACGGCCAATTCAATAGGAAGTCCGTGAGTATCCCAGCCAGCCTTTCTTTTTACCTGTTTCCCTTTGAGGGTTTGATACCGACAAAAGATGTCTTTGATGGCTCGTGCCATAACATGGTGAATACCCGGCATACCGTTGGCGCTAGGCGGACCTTCATAAAAAACAAAGGGCTGCTCTGCGCTTCTTTCCGAGACAGATTTTTCGAAAATATTTTCTCTTTCCCAAAACGCGAGAATTTCATCGGCGATACCGGGAAGATTGAGGCTTTTATATTCCTTATATAACTGAGACATAACACTTATTCAAAAAGGTGCGCGAAGATAGCGATGAGATGAACAGCAGCTTCAAACAGACTTGATGAGCTATGAAGCAAAAGTTATTTTAATTACAAAAGGTAACCTTAAGACCAAGAGTTGCGATAAAAAGGCCTGAAAGCATCCTATCTAACCTGGCTTTAGAAAATTATTGGAAACCTAAAGAAGACGTTAACTCGTTGATTTTCATTTAAATCAAAGAGGATACTGATTCGACTGGCTGATATTTTTTTAAACCCGCTATGCGAGAGCTCATGTTAACCTCTATTCAAAGTTTACAGAAAGGCACCCAATTCCTTATTGGATTTGCTGCTTTACTCACTGGTCTTACTTTCACAGAAACTGCCACTGCGCAGTGTTCCGGAGGGATGACGGTGAATGAAAGCGCATCGAATGCCACGATGACCAGTTTGATTCAAGGAACTGGTGTAACGATCACGAATTTTACAGTTACACGAGGTGAAGACCGACAGGTTTCTTCATTTACGAATACATCGGGATCGGGTAATCCGCTGAATATCGCCAATGGAGTTCTGCTCAGCACAGGAAGAGGAAGTACAGCTCCTGGTCAAAACAATTCCAGCAGTACATCATACGACAATGGTGTCACCTACAGTGACCCGGATTTGATGATGCTCGATTCACTTGCATTGTATGACGTGGTTATCGTTGAGTTTGATGTGGTACCAAAAACAGATACCATGCAGCTTAATTTCCAGTGGGGTTCAGAAGAATATTTGGAATATACCTGTAGTGATTACAATGACGTTTTTGCATTTCTGGTAAGTGGACCCGGTTTGTTGGGACCATTTTCCAGCAGTGCGGTAAACTTTGCTCAACTTCCTGATGGTACACCAGTATCTATTGGTACCGTAAATCAGGGAAGTGCGGGTGCTTTTGGAGATCCTGCGAATTGTGCAAGTTTGAGTAACTCTGCCTATTTCATCGACAACACGGGTAACCAGTGTATTCAGGCGGATGGTATTACAACAAATCTCAGGGTAAAAGGAACTGTTACACCATGTGCGACATACCACGTAAAATGTATTCTGGCAGATGCTGGTGACAATGTGTGGGATTCATGGGTTTGGCTCGATGGATTTTCGTCATTGGGACAAGCCGTTTCATTTTCATCGGTGAATGCCGGTCAAGGACTAGTAGAAGGATGCAACAGCGTACAATACCGTGCTCACCGTACAGGTGATTGGAGGGTTCCACTTGTTGTAACCATGACTTACAGCGGAACAGCAACAAACGGTGTTGACTATACTGGTTGTCCTGCAACGCTTTCATTCGGAGCAGGAGTTTCTGATTTGTACTTTAATGTAACACCAACGGTAGATGGAGTATTGGAAGGTACTGAAGTAATCACGATCAATGCATCGTGGAATGTCTGTGCCTCCCCATTTTCCATCACACATAATATAGACATAGACGATCCCTTGGTCACGATAACGTGTCCCGCGGATATCGTTGTTAATCCAGGCCCCGGATGTACCGGGGCATCGGTGACATATACCGACCCAACGGCAACCGATGAATGCGGTCCGTGTCCCGCCCCAACAAGTTTGGCGGGATATACACTTCTTGGCACATACAATAACCACACATACTTTATTGCGAATTCGACCAGCAACTGGACGACGGCGAACAACAACGCCATTGCGCAGGGAGGACACTTGGTTACGATCAATGATGCTGCAGAGCAGGCGTGGTTGGTGGCAAATGGCGGTAGCCAAGGTTGGTTGGGATATACCGACCAGGCGACAGAAGGAACTTGGGTTTGGGTAACGGGAGAAACATCAACTTACACCAATTGGGCGGCTGGTCAACCTGACAATGCGAGCAGTGTGGAACATTGGGCGCGATTGGCAACAACTTGGAGCGACCGTTCATTGGTGACTTTATCTTGGGGAATTCTTGAGTTTGAATGTTCGATGTTTAGGACATCTGGTCCTGCAAGTGGAAGCACATTTTTGATGGGAACAACAACCATTACATATAGTGCAACGAATGGACAAAGCTCTGCGAATTGTTCCTTCAATGTAACGGTTCAGGATATGATACCGCCGACCATCACATCATGTCCGGCGAATGTAACCGTCCCAGCTTCAAGTGGCACATGTACTGCATCAGTAACAGTTGCGGCACTTGCTGCGACAGACAACTGCGGTATTGCAAGCATCACCAATTCTTTCAATGGAACAAATAATGCAAGTGGTACTTACCCAGCTGGAACCACCAATGTAGTATGGACAGTAACAGATACCAATGGCAATACAGCAACATGCACAACGGTGGTGAATGTTCAGGATACCACGCCGCCAACAGGGATGACATGCCCACCAAACTACAATGCGACAGTTGCATCCGGTTCATGTACAGCTGCAGTTACAGTTGCATCACCGACAGCTACTGACAATTGTGGACTGACTTATTCCAATTCATTTAATGGAACGGCCAACGCCAGTGGTAACTACCCTGTTGGAGTGACTACAGTGACCTGGACGGCAACAGACGTTTCTGGCAACACGGCAACATGTTCACACACTGTGACGGTGACCGACTTGATTGCACCAACGATCACTTGTCCTGCGAACATTACACAAGCTGCGGGATCAGGAGCATGCACGGCAGCTGTAACCGTACCAGCGCCGGTGACAGCAGACAACTGCACAGTATCATCAGTCACCAACAATTTCAATGGCACCAACGATGCAAGTGGAACTTATCCAATTGGCACAACCACTGTGATTTGGACCGTTACAGATGCCAGTGGCAATACTGCAACGTGTTCACATACTGTCACTATAACAGCTAGTGGTACCTCAGCATTAGCATGGGCTAGTGCTGTGAATTCTGCAACATCATGCACCTATGCGACAGAACAAGCATTCTGGCAAACATTGAACAACATCAGTTCATCAGGTGATGACCTCAATAAACCAGGAAGCGGAAGCATTAACAATACCAATGCATTTTCATTGAATGACATTGCGAACAATGGATATATGGTAACCACAGTCGTGGAAACTAACAAAGATCGCTACTTCGGTATGAGTGCAATAGATGCAGGAAATGGTCGAGATGGAATTGACTATGCAATACGTCTTAGAGATGATGGTACATATCGCGTGTATGAAAATGGTAGCAATATGGGTTCATTTGGCAGTTATGCTGCGAGTGATGTATTCAAAATTGCCATCGAAAGTAACGTCGTAAAATACTATCGCAACGCCACATTGTTCTATACATCTACCGTTGTACCTGCAAGTGCATCCTACTATGTAGACTGTGCGATGGATCAACAGAACGGTACATTAACCAATATATATTTGACCAATCCAACCTGTGGATCATTCACGGCAGGTGCTCAAAATCTTTCGGGAACACTTTCCTATCAATGGAAAGTAAACGGAACTAATGTGGGCACGAATAGCTCTAGTTACTCTAACAGCACATTGGCCAATGGAGACCAGGTTACAGTAGTCGTTTCAAATGGTAGCTGCTCAGTAACGTCGCCTGCTGTGAATATCACAGCTCTTAGTGCTTCTTGTAGCGCTTCGAATATTTCTGCCAACGCAGTGCCGGATTATGCACTGCGGCTGTAACAGTTCCAAATCCAACAGTTACAACTTCATGTTCAACATATACTATTACAAATAGTTTTAATGGCACATCTGATGCCAGTGGCAATTATCCGGTTGGTGTAACGACGGTTACATTTACGGTAGCTTCTGCTTGTGGAACATTGACAACCTTCAGCATAACCGTTACGGTAACAGATAATCAAGTACCAACCATTACTTGTCCTGCCGCTCAAACACTTGTTTTGAATGCTTCTTGTGCTGGAGTCCTTGCAGACTATCGCTCACTTGCAACAATTGCCGATAATTGCACACCATCTGGTTCCCTCACTGTAACACAATCACCAGTTGCAGGAACTGCAGTATCTGGTGTTGGAACAACAGTAGTGACACTCACTGTAACCGATGCTTCAAGCAATACTGCTAGTTGCACATTCAATGTGAACCGTGTTGATACTACAGTACCAACCATCACTTGTCCAGCTGCTCAGACTCTTGTTCTGAATGCTGCATGTGCTGGTGTACTTGCTGACTATACTTCACTTGCTACAGTTGCTGACAACTGTACTGCAACAGGAGCACTCACTGTAACACAATCACCAGCTGCAGGAACTGCAGTTTCTGGAGTGGGAACAACAGTGGTGACTTTGACAGTTACTGATGCTTCAAGCAATACTGCAAACTGCACATTCAATGTGAACCGTGTTGATACTACTGTACCAACCATCACTTGTCCAGCAGCACAAACACTTGTATTGAACTCTTCATGCGCAGGTGTTCTAGCTGACTATACTTCACTTGCTACAGTTGCTGACAACTGTACTGCAACTGGAGCTCTCACTGTAACACAATCGCCGACTGCAGGTACTGCAGTTTCTGGTGTTGGAACAACAGTGGTGACTTTGACTGTAACTGATGCATCGAGCAATTCTGCAAACTGCACATTCAATGTGAACCGTGTTGATACGCGCAACCATCACTTGTCGCGCACAGACCTTGTTCTGAATGCCGCATGTGCAGGAGTTCTTGCAGATTACTTCTGCTACAGTTGCTGACAACTGCACAGCAACAGGAGCACTCACTGTGACACAATCACCAGCTGCAGGAACTGCAGTTTCTGGTGTGGTACAACAGTGGTGACTTTGACCGTAACCGATGCTTCAGGCAATTCTGCAAACTGCATTCAATGTGAACCGTGTTGATACTACAGTACCAACCATCACTTGTCCAGCTGCACAGACTCTTGTTCTGAATGCCGCATGTGCAGGAGTTCTTGCAGACTATACTTCACTTGCTACAGTAGCTGACAACTGTACTGCAACAGGTGCACTCACTGTGACACAATCGCCAGTTGCAGGTTCTGCAGTTTCTGGTGTTGGTACAACAGTGGTGACACTCACTGTAACTGATGCATCGAGCAATACTGCTAGTTGCACATTCAACGTAAATCGTGTTGATACTACAGTACCAACCATCACTTGTCCAGCTGCACAGACACTTGTTCTTAATGCTACATGTGCAGGTGTACTCGCTGACTATACTTCTCTTGCAACCGTTGCTGACAACTGTACTGCAACAGGTGCACTCACTGTAACACAATCACCAGTTGCAGGTTCTGCAGTATCTGGTGTTGGAACAACAGTAGTGACTTTGACTGTAACCGATGCTTCGAGTAATACTGCTAGTTGCACATTCAACGTAAATCGTGTTGATACTACAGTACCAACCATCACTTGTCCGGCTGCACAGACTCTTGTTCTGAATGCTGCATGTACTGGTGTACTTGCTGACTATACTTCGCTTGCTACAGTTGCTGACAACTGTACTGCAACAGGAGCACTCACTGTAACACAATCACCAGCTGCAGGAACTGCAGTTTCTGGAGTGGGAACAACAGTGGTGACTTTGACCGTAACCGATGCTTCTGGCAATTCTGCAAACTGCACATTCAACGTGAACCGTGTTGATACAACGTACCAACCATCACTTGTCCAGCTGCACAGACACTTGTTCTGAATGCCACATGTGCAGGTGTACTTGCAGATTATACTTCACTTGCTACTGTTGCTGACAACTGTACTGCAACAGGAGCACTCACCGTAACACAATCACCAGCTGCAGGTACTGCAGTTTCTGGTGTTGGTACAACAGTGGTGACTTTGACTGTTACCGATGCATCAAGCAATACTGCAAACTGCACATTCAATGTGAACCGTGTTGATACTACTGTACCAACCATCACTTGTCCAGCTGCACAGACTCTTGTTCTGAATGCTGCATGTGCTGGTGCACTTGCTGACTATACTTCACTTGCTACAGTTGCTGACAACTGTACTGCATCGGGTGCACTCACCGTAACACAATCACCAGCTGCAGGTACTGCAGTTTCTGGAGTTGGAACAACAGTGGTGACTTTGACTGTAACTGATGCTTCTGGCAATACTGCAAACTGCCATTCAATGTGAACCGTGTTGATACAACTGTACCAACCATCACTTGTCCAGCTGCACAGACACTTGTTCTTAATGCTACATGTGCAGGTGTACTTGCTGACTATACTTCACTTGCTACAGTAGCTGACAACTGCACTGCAACAGGTGCACTACGTGACACAATCACCAGTTGCAGGTACTGCAGTATCTGGTGTTGGAACAACAGTGGTGACTTTGACTGTAACTGATGCATCGAGCAATACTGAACTGTTGCATTCAACGTAAATCGTGTTGATACTACTGTACCAACCATTACTTGTCCTGCTGCACAAACTTTAGTTCTTAATGCAACATGTGCAGGTGTACTTGCTGACTATACTTCTCTTGCAACCGTTGCTGACAACTGTACTGCAACAGGTGCACTCACTGTGACACAATCACCAGTTGCAGGTTCTGCAGTATCCGGTGTTGGAACAACAGTGGTGACTTTGACTGTAACTGATGCATCGAGCAATACTGCTAGTTGCACATTCAACGTAAATCGTGTTGATACTACAGTACCAACCATCACTTGTCCAGCTGCACAGACACTTGTTCTTAATGCTACATGTGCAGGTGTACTTGCTGACTATACTTCACTTGCTACAGTTGCTGACAACTGCACTGCAACAGGTGCACTCACTGTAACACAATCGCCAGTTGC
The DNA here is from genome assembly GCA_016722445.1 of Flavobacteriales bacterium. Lineage (GTDB taxonomy): Bacteria > Bacteroidota > Bacteroidia > Flavobacteriales_D > Sanyastnellaceae > JAIBBG01. Next base: position 185,628 of record JADKIZ010000001.1, read on the forward strand.
AGGTACTGCAGTTTCTGGTGTTGGAACAACAGTGGTGACTTTGACTGTAACTGATGCATCGAGCAATACTGCTAGTTGCACATTCAACGTAAATCGTGTTGATACTACAGTACCAACCATCACTTGTCCAGCTGCACAGACACTTGTGCTGAACTCTTCATGCGCAGGTGTCTCGCTGACTACACTTCTCTTGCAACCATAGCTGACAACTGCACTGCAACAGGAGCACTCACTGTAACACAATCACCAGTTGCAGGTTCTGCAGTATCCGGTGTTGGAACAACAGTGGTGACTTTGACTGTAACTGATGCATCGAGCAATACTGCTAGTTGCACATTCAACGTAAATCGTGTTGATACAACTGTACCAACCATCACTTGTCCAGCTGCACAGACACTTGTGCTGAACTCTTCATGTGCAGGTGTACTCGCTGATTACCGTTCACTCGCTACTGTCGCTGACAACTGCACTGCAACAGGTGCACTCACTGTGACACAATCGCCAGCTGCAGGTACTGCAGTTTCTGGTGTGGGAACAACAGTGGTGACACTCACTGTAACCGATGCATCGAGCAATACTGCTAGTTGCACATTCAACGTAAATCGTGTTGATACAACAGTACCAACCATCACTTGTCCGGCTGCACAGACACTTGTTCTTAACGCTACATGTGCTGGTGTACTCGCTGACTATACTTCTCTTGCTACAGTTGCTGACAACTGCACTGCAATAGGTGCACTCACCGTGACACAATCGCCAGTTGCAGGTTCTGCAGTTTCTGGTGTTGGTACAACAGTGGTGACTTTGACTGTAACTGATGCATCGAGCAATACTGCTAGTTGCACATTCAACGTAAATCGTGTTGATACTACAGTACCAACCATCACTTGTCCAGCTGCACAGACACTTGTGCTGAACTCTTCATGCGCAGGTGTACTCGCTGACTATACTTCTCTTGCAACCGTTGCTGACAACTGCACTGCAACAGGAGCACTCACTGTAACACAATCACCAGTTGCAGGTTCTGCAGTATCCGGTGTTGGAACAACAGTGGTGACTTTGACTGTAACTGATGCATCGAGCAATACTGCTAACTGCACATTCAACGTAAACCGCGTTGATACACCTGTACCAACCATCACTTGTCCAGCTGCACAGACACTTGTTCTTAATGCTACATGTGCAGGTGTACTTGCTGACTATACTTCACTTGCTACAGTAGCTGACAACTGCACTGCAACAGGTGCGCTCACTGTGACACAATCACCAGTTGCAGGTTCTGCAGTATCTGGTGTTGGAACAACAGTAGTGACTTTGACTGTAACTGATGCATCGAGCAATACTGCTAGTTGCACATTCAACGTAAATCGTGTTGATACTACAGTACCAACCATCACTTGTCCGGCTGCACAGACACTTGTTCTTAATGCTACATGTGCAGGTGTACTTGCTGACTATACTTCACTTGCAACTGTTGCTGACAATTGTACTGCAACTGGAGCTCTCACTGTAACACAATCACCAGTTGCAGGTTCTGCAGTATCTGGTGTTGGAACAACAGTAGTGACTTTGACTGTAACTGATGCATCGAGCAATACTGCTAGTTGCACATTCAACGTAAATCGTGTTGATACAACTGTACCAACCATCACTTGTCCAGCAAATATTAGCACTCCGGCTGATGCAGGATTTTCAACGGCAACACTTACTCCAAGTAATCCAACAACATCAGACAATTGTGGAATCGGATCGTTGACTTGGACAATGTCTGGAGCAACATCAAGCTCATCTCCGTTAACTGGCGTCAATTATGTTGGTGTACAAACTTTCAATAATGGAATTACCACAATCGCATATACACTTACCGATGCCTCAGGTAACTCTGCCACTTGCTCATTCACTGTGAATGTCTCTGACAATCAAGCACCGGTAATTACTTGTCCAACTGACACAACAGTTTTTGCTGACGCGGGAATTTGCACCGCTACCATAACTTTACCTGCGGCTACTGCCACAGATAACGAAGGCATTGCATCAATCGTCAATGATTTCAACAACACCAGTGATGCATCGGATACTTATCCATTGGGAGTGACTACGGTTACTTGGACTGCAGAAGATAATACTGGTAACACCAATACATGCTCTATGACAGTAACGGTTGTTGACAATCAAAATCCAACCATTACATGCCCATCAAATCTTGTGGTAAATGTAAACGCAGGCACTTGCGTAGCTACCGTTGCTTCACTTGGAACCCCAACAACAGGTGACAACTGCAGCGTGGCCTCGGTTACAAATAACCATCCATCAACTACCTATTCACTTGGTACAACTACTGTGATCTGGACTGTAACTGATGGTTCTGGCAATACAGCAACATGCAATCAAACTGTAACTGTTCTTGACAATATTAACCCAACCATCACCTGTCCGGCAGCACAAACACTTGTATTGAACTCTTCATGCGCTGGTGTACTCGCAGATTACCGTTCACTCGCTACAGTTGCTGACAACTGTACTGCAACAGGTGCGCTCACTGTGACACAATCACCAGTTGCAGGTTCTGCAGTATCTGGTGTTGGAACAACAGTGGTGACACTCACTGTAACCGATGCATCGAGCAATACTGCTAGTTGCACATTTAATGTGAACCGCGTTGATACAACAGTTCCAACCATCACTTGTCCAGCTACACAGACACTTGTTCTTAATGCTACATGTGCAGGTGTACTTGCTGACTATACTTCACTTGCTACAGTTGCTGACAACTGCACTGCAACAGGTGCACTCACTGTAACACAATCACCAGTTGCAGGTTCTGCAGTTTCTGGTGTTGGTACAACAGTGGTGACACTCACTGTAACCGATGCATCGAGCAATACTGCTAGTTGCACATTCAACGTAAATCGTGTTGACTACAGTACCAACCATCACTTGTCCAGCTGCACAGACACTTGTTCTTAACGCTACATGTGCTGGTGTACTCGCTGACTATACTTCTCTTGCAACCGTTGCTGACAACTGTACTGCAACAGGTGCACTCACTGTAACACAATCACCAGTTGCAGGTTCTGCAGTATCTGGTGTTGGAACAACAGTAGTGACTTTAACAGTAACCGATGCTTCGAGCAATACTGCTAGTTGCACATTCAACGTAAATCGTGTTGATACTACAGTACCAACCATCACTTGTCCAGCTGCACAGACACTTGTTCTTAACGCTACATGTGCTGGTGTACTCGCTGACTATACTTCTCTTGCAACCGTTGCTGACAACTGTACTGCAACAGGTGCACTCACTGTAACACAATCACCAGTTGCAGGTTCTGCAGTGTCTGGTGTTGGAACAACAGTAGTGACTTTAACTGTAACTGATGCTTCGAGCAACTCTGCTAACTGCACATTCAACGTAAATCGTGTTGATACAACTGTACCAACCATCACTTGTCCAGCTGCACAGACACTTGTTCTTAATGCTACATGTGCAGGTGTACTTGCTGACTATACTTCACTTGCTACAGTTGCTGACAACTGTACTGCAACAGGTGCACTCACTGTGACACAATCACCAGTTGCAGGTTCTGCCGTATCTGGTGTTGGAACAACAGTAGTGACTTTGACTGTAACTGATGCATCGAGCAATACTGCAAGCTGCACATTCAATGTGAACCGCGTTGATACAACTGTACCAACCATCACTTGTCCAGCTGCACAAACACTTGTATTGAACTCTTCATGTGCAGGTGTACTCGCTGATTACCGTTCACTCGCTACTGTCGCTGACAACTGCACTGCAACAGGAGCACTCACTGTGACACAATCGCCAGCTGCAGGTACTGCCGTATCTGGTGTTGGAACAACAGTGGTGACTTTGACTGTAACAGATGCTTCAAGCAATTCTGCAAACTGCACATTCAACGTAAATCGTGTTGATACAACTGTACCAACCATCACTTGTCCAGCTGCACAGACACTTGTTCTTAATGCTACATGCGCAGGTGTACTTGCAGACTATACTTCACTTGCTACAGTTGCCGACAACTGTACTGCAACAGGAGCACTCACTGTAACACAATCACCAGTTGCAGGTTCTGCAGTATCTGGTGTTGGAACAACAGTAGTGACTTTGACTGTAACTGATGCATCGAGCAATACTGCAAGCTGCACATTCAATGTGAACCGCGTTGATACAACAGTTCCAACCATCACTTGTCCAGCTGCACAGACACTTGTTCTTAATGCTACATGTGCTGGTGTACTCGCTGATTACCGTTCACTCGCTACCGTCGCTGACAACTGTACTGCAACAGGTGCACTCACTGTAACACAATCACCAGTTGCAGGTTCTGCAGTTTCTGGTGTTGGTACAACAGTGGTGACTTTGACTGTAACTGATGCATCGAGCAATACTGCAAGCTGCACATTCAATGTGAACCGCGTTGATACAACAGTTCCAACCATCACTTGTCCAGCAAATATTAGTACCCCGGCTGATGCAGGATTTTCAACAGCGACAATCGCTGTTGCCAATCCAGCGGTGTCTGACAACTGTGTATTAGCATCACTTACCTGGACAATATCAGGAGCAACAAGCGGAACTTCTCCATTAACCGGAATGAATTATGTTGGTACACAATCCTTCAACATTGGCATTACGACAATAGATTATGTGTTAACAGATGCTTCTGGAAATTCATCCAACTGTTCATTTACTATCACAGTAACTGACAACCAAGCTCCAGTAATTACCTGTCCAGCAGACACAACAGTGTTTGTAAATGCAGGTCTGTGCACCGCAACGGTCACTTTGCCTGTGGCAACTGCTACGGACAATGAGGGAATTTTATCCATCATCAATGATTTCAACAACACAAGTGATGCTTCAGATACATACCCATTGGGAGTGACTACCATTATTTGGACAGCAACAGACAACACGGGCAACACGAACACCTGCCAAATGTTGTTGACTGTAGCTGACAATCAAAATCCAACCATTACATGTCCTGCAAATATTTCTGTAAATGTGGATGCAGGAACATGTGTAGCCACTGTAGCTTCACTTGGAACACCAACAACAGGTGACAACTGCAGTGTGGCTTCTGTAACCAACAATCATCCTTCAACTACCTATTCACTTGGTACAACCACTGTGATCTGGACAGTAACCGATGGCTCTGGTAATACAGCAACATGCAATCAGACCGTAACTGTAACAGACAATATCAATCCAACCATTACTTGTCCTGCAAACATTTCTGTGAATGTGGATGCAGGAACATGTGTGGCTACGGTTGCTTCACTTGGAACACCAACAACAGGTGACAACTGCAGTGTGGCTTCTGTAACCAACAATCATCCTTCAACTACTTATTCACTTGGTACAACTACAGTAATCTGGACTGTGACTGATGGTTCTGGCAATACAGCTACATGCAATCAAACTGTAACTGTAACTGACAATATCAATCCAACCAATACATGTCCTGCAAATATTTCTGTGAATGTAGATGCAGGAACATGTGTGGCTACGGTTGCTTCACTTGGAACACCAACAACTGGTGACAACTGCAGCGTGGCTTCTGTAACCAACAATCATCCTTCAACTACCTATTCATTGGGTACAACTACAGTGATCTGGACGGTGACTGATGGTTCCGGCAATACAGCTACTTGCAATCAAACTGTAACTGTAACTGACAATATCAATCCAACCATTACATGTCCTGCAAACATTTCTGTAAATGTTGATCCAGGAACATGTGTGGCTACTGTTGCTTCACTTGGAACACCAACAACTGGTGACAATTGCAGCGTAGCTTCTGTAACCAACAATCATCCTTCAACTACCTATTCACTTGGTACAACCTCTGTGATCTGGACAGTAACCGATGGCTCTGGTAATACAGCAACATGCAATCAGACCGTAACTGTAACTGACAATATCAATCCGACCATTACATGTCCTGCAAACATTTCTGTAAATGTTGATCCAGGAACATGTGTGGCTACTGTTGCTTCACTTGGAACACCAACTACTGGTGACAACTGCAGTGTGGCTTCTGTAACCAACAACCATCCTTCAACTACTTATTCACTTGGTACAACTACAGTGATCTGGACGGTGACTGATGGATCTGGCAATACAGCTACATGCAATCAAACTGTAACTGTAACAGACAATATCAATCCAACGATTACTTGTCCTGCGAACATTTCTGTAAATGTGGATGCAGGAACATGTGTAGCCACTGTTGCTTCACTTGGAACACCAACTACTGGTGACAACTGCAATGTGGCTTCTGTAACCAACAACTATCCTTCAACCACTTACTCACTTGGTACAACTACCGTGATCTGGACGGTGACCGATGGATCTGGCAATACAGCTACATGCAATCAAACTGTAACTGTAACTGACAATATCAATCCAACCATTACATGTCCTGCAAATATTTCTGTGAATGTGGATGCTGGAACATGTGTAGCCACTGTAGCTTCACTTGGAACACCAACAACAGGTGATAACTGTAGTGTGGCTTCTGTAACCAACAACCATCCTTCAACCACTTACTCACTTGGTACAACTACCGTGATCTGGACGGTGACCGATGGATCTGGCAATACAGCTACTTGCAATCAGACTGTAACTGTAACTGACAATATCAATCCAACGATTACTTGTCCTGCAGACATCACAGCAGGAACAGATAATGGCGAATGTTTCGCTACTCTTATTATTCCTGCACCAACAACAAATGACAACTGTAGTGTTGCATCCGTCGTAAACTCCATTACAGGTACCAACAACGCCTCTGGTGTTTACGCCATTGGAACAACTTCAATAATTTGGACCGTTACCGATGGTGCTGGAAATATGGCAACATGCACTCAAACAGTAACCGTCAACGACGATGAGGACCCAACTATTATTACATGTCCTTCGAATCAAAATGTAAGCTCAAATGCAGCTTGTCAATTTGTTATTGGTGACTACACAGCGCTGGCTGCGGCAACTGACAATTGTGATGCATCCGTAACCATCACACAGTCACCACTGGTTGGAACTGTTGTCAATGGAACTACAACTGTGACAATCACCGCTACAGATGATGCGGCAAATACTTCGACATGTACATTCCAGTTGATTGTAACAGACAACACTTCACCTATCATCACAGTATGTGCACCTGATACCACTGAACAAGTCAACGGTTCTTGTAACTTCACTTTACCGTCATACACTTCACTGGTGACAGCTTCAGACAATTGTGATCCTTCACTTACGCTTACGCAGTCACCTGTAGCTGGCACAGTGGTTTCTGGTCATGGTACTGTGATTCCCGTGATCATCACTGCAACCGATGACAATGGAAACTTAACAACATGCACATTCAATGTGACTCTTGAAGATTCTATTGATCCTACCATCACTTGTCCTGCTAACATTACTGTGAATGCAAGCATTGGGCTTTGCACTGCCAACGTAGTTGTGCCTGCTGCTACAACTGCAGACAACTGTGCTGTAGCTTCTGTAACCAATGATTTCAATGGAACATCTATTGCAAGTGGTACATATCCTCTTGGTACAACAACAGTCAATTGGACAGTAGTTGATATCGCCGGCAATACTGCAGCATGTTCGATGACGGTGACCGTAATCGATAATCAAAATCCAACCATAACTTGTCCTGCAAACATTTCTGTGAATGTGGATGCAGGAACATGTGTGGCTACTGTTGCTTCACTTGGAACACCAACAACAGGTGACAACTGCAGTGTGGCTTCTGTAACCAACAACCATCCTTCAACTACTTATTCACTTGGTACAACGACGGTGATCTGGACTGTAACAGATGGTTCTGGCAATACAGCTACATGCAATCAGACCGTAACTGTAACAGACAATATCAATCCGACCATTACATGTCCGGCAAACATTTCTGTAAATGTGAATGCTGGAACATGTGTGGCTACTGTTGCTTCACTTGGAACACCAACAACTGGTGACAACTGCAGTGTGGCTTCTGTAACCAACAACCATCCTTCAACTACCTATTCACTTGGTACAACCACTGTGATCTGGACAGTAACTGATGGCTCTGGTAATACAGCAACATGCAATCAGACCGTGACTGTAACAGACAATATCAATCCGACCATTACATGTCCTGCAAATATTTCTGTAAATGTGGATGCAGGAACATGTGTAGCCACTGTTGCTTCACTTGGAACACCAACAACAGGTGACAACTGCAGTGTGGCTTCTGTAACCAACAATCATCCTTCAACTACCTATTCACTTGGTACAACCACTGTGATCTGGACAGTAACTGATGGATCAGGTAACACAGCTACATGCAATCAAACTGTAACTGTAACTGACAATATCAATCCAACGATTACTTGTCCTGCGAACATTTCTGTAAATGTGGATGCAGGAACATGTGTAGCCACTGTTGCTTCACTTGGAACACCAACAACAGGTGATAACTGTAGTGTGGCTTCTGTGACCAACAACCATCCTTCAACTACCTATTCACTTGGTACAACCACTGTGATCTGGACAGTAACTGATGGCTCTGGTAATACAGCTACATGCAATCAGACCGTAACTGTAACAGACAATATCAATCCAACCATTACTTGTCCTGCGAATATTACAATTTCAGCTGAAGTTGGTGTTTGCACCGCTTCGGTAACTGTGCCTGTGCCAACTACTGCAGACAACTGCACGGTTGCATCTGTTGTAAATGACTTCAACAATTCATCAAACGCTTCTGACGTCTACCCAGTAGGTACAACAACAATCCTGTGGACAGTAACCGATGGTTCAGGAAACACCGCTAATTGTTCAATGACAGTGACTGTCACCGACAATCAGAATCCAACCATAACATGTCCAGCAAACGTGGCCATCGGAACAGATGACAGTGATTGCACCGCAACTGTGACAATAGCTGTTCCGGCTACAGCCGACAATTGCTCAGTTGCATCGGTAGTCAATTCCTTCAATGGCACCAACAATGCATCAGGAATTTATCCGATCGGTACAACTGTAGTGACCTGGACTGTAACTGATGTCAATGGCAACATCACAACATGCACTCAAAATGTAGTTGTATCTGATGATGAAGATCCAATCATCACAACATGTCCTCCAAATCAAAATGTTAGTGCCAATGCAACTTGCCAATTTGTGGTAGCAGACTATACTTCGTTGGCAGTTGCAACTGATAACTGCGATGCATCAGTAACCATTACACAGTCACCACTGGTTGGAACTGTTGTCAATGGAACTACAACTGTGACCATCACCGCTACAGATGATGCAGCAAATACTTCGACATGTACATTCCAATTGATCGTTACAGATAACACCGCACCTATCATCACTGTATGTGCTCCTGATACCACTGAACAAGTCAACGGTGCTTGTAACTTCACTTTACCGTCATACACTTCACTGGTGACAGCTTCAGACAATTGTGATCCTTCACTTACGCTTACGCAGTCACCTGTAGCTGGCACAGTGGTTTCTGGTCATGGTACTGTGATTCCGTGATCATCACTGCAACCGATGACAATGGAAACTTAACGACATGCACATTCAATGTGACTCTTGAAGATTCTATTGATCCTACCATCACTTGTCCTGCTAACATTACTGTGAATGCAAGCATTGGGCTTTGCACTGCCAACGTAGTTGTGCCTGCTGCTACAACTGCAGACAACTGTGCTGTAGCTTCTGTAACCAATGATTTCAATGGAACATCTAATGCAAGTGGTACATATCCTCTTGGTACAACAACAGTCAATTGGACAGTAGTTGATATCGCCGGCAATACTGCATCATGTTCTATGACAGTGACTGTAATCGATAATCAAAATCCAACCATAACTTGTCCTGCAAACATTTCTGTAAATGTGGATGCAGGAACATGTGTGGCTACGGTTGCTTCACTTGGAACACCAACAACAGGTGATAACTGTAGTGTGGCTTCTGTAACCAACAACCATCCTTCAACTACCTATTCACTTGGTACAACCACTGTGATCTGGACAGTAACTGATGGCTCTGGTAATACAGCAACATGCAATCAGACCGTAACTGTAACAGACAATATCAATCCGACCATTACTTGTCCTGCGAATATTACAATTTCAGCTGAAGTTGGTGTTTGCACCGCTTCGGTAACTGTGCCTGTGCCAACTACTGCAGACAACTGCACGGTTGCATCTGTTGTAAATGACTTCAACAATTCATCAAACGCTTCTGACGTCTACCCAGTAGGTACAACAACAATCCTGTGGACAGTAACCGATGGTTCAGGAAACACCGCTAATTGTTCAATGACAGTGACTGTCACCGACAATCAGAATCCAACTATAACATGTCCAGCAAACGTGGCCATCGGAACCGATGACAGTGATTGCACCGCAACTGTGACAATAGCTGTTCCGGCTACAGTCGACAATTGCTCAGTTGCATCGGTAGTCAATTCCTTCAATGGCACCAACAATGCATCAGGAATTTATCCGATCGGTACAACTGTAGTGACCTGGACTGTAACCGATGTCAATGGCAACATCACAACATGCACTCAAAATGTAGTTGTATCTGATGATGAAGATCCAATCATCACAACATGTCCAGCTGATCAAAATGTAAGTGCGAATGCAACTTGTCAATTTGTTGTAGCAGACTATACTTCGTTGGCAGTTGCAACTGATAACTGCGATGCATCAGTAACCATCACTCAGTCACCACTGGTTGGAACTGTTGTCAATGGAACTACAACTGTGACCATCACCGCTACAGATGATGCAGCAAATACTTCGACATGTACATTCCAATTGATCGTTACAGATAACACCGCACCTATCATCACTGTATGTGCTCCTGATACCACTGAACAAGTCAACGGTGCTTGTAACTTCACTTTACCGTCATATACTTCTCTGGTGACAGCTTCAGACAACTGTGATCTTTCACTGACTCTCACGCAGTCTCCAGCAGCAGGTACAGTGGTTTCTGGTCACGGAACTGTGATTCCGGTGACCATCACCGCTACTGACGACGCTTCAAACTTTACCTCTTGTATTTTCAATATTACACTCAATGACTCCATCAACCCGACAATCATTTGTCCTGCCAACCTAACTGTGAACACTGATGCTGGTCTTTGCACTGCAGCGGTTAACATTCCAGCTCCGGCTGTGAATGATAACTGCTCAGTGGTAAGTGTGATCAACGATTACAACAACTCTGCTGATGCAACTGATGTGTATCCACAAGGTACCACAATCATCAACTGGACAGTTACTGACATTGCTGGTAATACTGCTACCTGCGCCATGACCGTTATTGTCAATGACAATGAAGATCCGGCTATTGCTTGTCCGATTGATATCGTTCAAACTGCTGACTCCGGTCTATGCGAAGCCGCAGTAGTGATCCTTGCTCCAGTAACATCAGATAATTGTGGTGTAGCTTCAGTTGTAAACAATTACAACAACAGCCCTGACGCTTCTGACGTATATCCTGTTGGTACTACCAATGTGATTTGGACTGTAACCGATATTCATGGCAACACTTCTTCATGCACTCAAGTGATCACCATCACCGATGATGAAATGCCATCTATCGTTTGTCCTTCTGACATCAATATCACAAATGGTATTGATTCATGCAGTGCTTTCGTAGCTGTTTCACTTCCTGTTGTTTTGGACAATTGCGCTGTGGCTTCGGTAGTGAATGACTATAATGGCACAGCAGATGCAACAGATATCTATCCTGTCGGCACTACTCTGGTAACTTTCACCGTAACAGATATCCATGGCAATATTTCCGATTGTGCCATGAACATCACCGTATTCGACGATGAACAACCAGAAATTGTTTGTCCAGCAGATATTACCATCGGTACAGATGCAGGTGTTTGCGAAACTGCGGTTTCTGTTCCTGCCATCACTGCCAATGACGAATGTGGAATAGCTACTGTTCTAAACAACTACAACGGCACCAGTGACGCTTCTGATACCTATCCAATTGGAACAACCATCGTGACCTGGACTGTAACTGACATTCATGGCAACAGCACGCAGTGCGACATGACCATTACAGTTGTCGACGATGAAAATCCAATTATTGTAAGTTGCGTTCCAGATCAAACAGTATCTGCAGATACCAATTGTGAATTTACATTAGCAGATTACACATCGCTTGCAGCGGTATCTGATAATTGTGACCCTGCGCTTACCATTACTCAGTTGCCAATTGCGGGCAGTATTGTAGCCGGAACATCTACGGTTGTCATTACAGTAACTGATGATGCAGGCAACAGCACATCGTGCAACTTTGATGTTATCGTCATTGACACAACAGATCCAGTCATTACAATTTGTGCACCCGATACCATCGAACAAGTGAATGGTGCATGCAACTTTACCATACCGTCATATACCGCATTAGTTACTGCTACAGACAACTGTGATCTTTCACTGACTCTCACGCAGTCTCCAGCAGCAGGTACCGTGGTGTCTGGTCATGGTACTGTGATTCCGGTGACCATCACCGCTACCGACGACGCTTCAAACTTTACCTCTTGTATTTTCAATATTACACTCAATGACTCCATCAACCCGACAATCATTTGTCCTGCCAACCTAACTGTGAACACTGATGCTGGTCTTTGCACTGCAGCGGTTAACATTCCAGCTCCGGCTGTGAATGATAACTGCTCAGTGGTAAGTGTGATCAACGATTACAACAACTCTGCTGATGCAACTGATGTGTATCCACAAGGTACCACAATCATCAACTGGACTGTTACTGACATTGCTGGCAATACTGCTACCTGCGCCATGACCGTTATTGTCAACGACAATGAAGATCCGGCTATTGCTTGTCCGATTGATCTCGTTCAAACTGCCGACTCTGGTCTGTGCGAAGCTGCTGTAGTGATCCTCGCTCCAGTAACATCAGATAATTGTGGTGTAGCTTCAATTGTAAACAATTACAACAATAGCCTTGACGCTTCGGACATCTATCCGGTTGGTACTACCAATGTGATTTGGACTGTAACCGATATTCATGGCAATACTTCTTCATGCACTCAGGTGATCACCATCACCGATGATGAAGTTCCATCTATCGTTTGTCCTTCTGACATCAATATCACAAATGGAATTGATTCATGCAGTGCTTTCGTAGCTGTTTCACTTCCTGTTGTTTTGGACAATTGTGCTGTAGCTTCGGTAGTGAATGACTATAATGGCACAGCAGATGCAACAGATATCTATCCTGTGGGTACTACTCTGGTGACTTTCACCGTAACAGATATCCATGGTAATATTTCCGATTGTGCCATGAACATCACCGTATTCGACGATGAACAACCAGAAATTGTTTGTCCAGCAGATATTACCATCGGTACAGATGCAGGTGTTTGCGAAACTGCGGTTTCTGTTCCTGCCATCACTGCCAATGACGAATGTGGAATAGCTACTGTTGTAAACAACTACAACGGCACCAGTGACGCTTCTGATTTATATCCTATTGGAACAACCATCGTGACCTGGACTGTAACTGACATTCATGGTAACAGCATACAGTGCAACATGACCATTACTGTAGTTGACGATGAAAATCCAATTGTTGTTTGCCCTAGTGACCAAAATGAATTCTTCACAGGTAGCTGCGAATTTACCCTTCCTGATTATACAGGTCTTGCTTCATCATCGGACAATTGTGATACTGATGTTATACTTACACAAGCACCAGTTGCGGGTACGGTCATTACTGGTAATACTATTATTACAATTACAGCGACAGACGATGCATTGAACTTCAGCACATGCACATTTGAAGTGATTGTTTTAGATTCAATCGTACCAGTAATCAGCAATTGCCCAACCAATCAATCAGTAGCATTTACAGATGATTGCGACTACACATTGCATGATTATATTTCTGAATTCACAGTAGGTGCAACCGACAACTGCGACAACAATGTTGTACTGTCACAATCACCGGCTGCTGGTACAATTATTTTCGGCAACACAACCATAACCGTTACTGCAACAGATGACAGTGGTAACAACTCCACCTGCGTGTTCGATGTAACCCCAAGTGATCAAACATCACCAGTCATTTCTGGATGTCCAGGCAATTTTGATGTATCATTTGACAATGCATGCGGATTCACCATTCCAGATTATGCAGCAACACTTGGAGTGACCGTGGTAGATAATTGTGACCCAAATCCAATTGTTATTCAAACCCCGGATGCAGGTGATTTCATTACCGTTCCGACAACAATCAATCTGACTGCGATCGACAATCAAGGTAATATGTCACTCTGTGCATTCACAATTAACCCGGTTGATACTTCAGTTCCAACTATTGTGAGTTGTGTATCTGACCAGGTAGTTGATGCAGAAGCTGATTGTGGATTCACCATGCCAGACTATAGTTCTATGATGGTAACTGCTGACAACTGTGATTCAGGATTAACGATAGATCAATCGCCAATTCCTGGTTGGGTCATTTACACCAATACAACGGTGACCATGACTGTGACAGACGACGCCGGCAATTCAACAGATTGTCAGTTTAATATCACCATTGTCGACACAACTGATCCAGTGATCACAATTTGCGCACCTGATACAATCGAACAAGTGAATGGTGCATGCAACTTTACCATTCCATCATATACCGCATTAGTTACTGCTACAGACAACTGTGATCTTTCACTGACTCTCACGCAGTCTCCAGCAGCAGGTACAGTGGTTTCTGGTCACGGAACTGTGATTCCGGTGACCATCACCGCTACTGACGACGCTTCAAACTTTACCTCTTGTATTTTCAATATAACACTCAATGACTCCATCAACCCGACAATCATTTGTCCTGCCAACCTCCCTGTGAACACTGATGCTGGTCTATGCACTGCAGCAGTTAACATTCCAGCTCCGGCTGTGAATGATAACTGCGCAGTGGTGAGTGTAATCAACGATTACAACAACTCTGCTGATGCAACTGATGTGTATCCACAAGGTACCACAATCATCAACTGGACGGTTACTGACATTGCTGGCAATACTGCTACCTGCGCCATGACCGTTATTGTCAACGACAATGAAGATCCGGCTATTGCATGTCCGATTGATATCGTTCAAACTGCCGACTCTGGTCTATGCGAAGCTGCTGTAGTGATCCTCGCTCCAGTAACCTCAGATAATTGTGGTGTATCTTCAATTGTAAACAATTACAACAATAGCCCTGACGCTTCTGACATCTATCCTGTTGGTACTACCAATGTGATTTGGACTGTAACCGATATTCATGGCAATACTTCTTCATGCACTCAGGTGATCACCATCACCGATGATGAAATGCCATCTATCGTTTGCCCAATGGACATTGTGCAGACTGCTGATGCAGGACTCTGTGAAGCTTTGGTGAACATTTCCGCTCCTGTTGTCGCTGACAACTGTGCGGTAGCTTCTATTGTCAATGACTACAACGGTACCGCGGATGCAACAGATGTATATCCTGTTGGAACAACTATTGTCAACTTCACTGTAACTGATATTCACGGTAACTTCTCTGTATGTGCCATGAATATCACTATCACAGATAATGAAGTTCCTGCTGTAGTTTGTCCGGTCAATATCACACAAACCGCTGATCCTTCTGTTTGCGAAGCAAGTGTAATTGTACCTGCTCCTGTAGTGAGTGACAATTGCGCCATTGCAACTATCGTGAACGATTACAACAATGCTGCTGATGCTTCTGATGTTTATCCGGTTGGAACAACAACTGTGACATTCACCATCACTGATATTCATGGTAACATCTCGGCTTGTTCTATGGACATCACCATCACTGATGATGAACAACCGGCAATTACTTGTCCGGCAGACATTACAGTAGACAACGATGGTGGACTTTGTGAAGCCGCTGTTTCAGTACCTGCAATTACAGTGTCAGACAATTGCGCTATCGCAACCATCGTGAATGATTACAACAACAGTGCAGATGCTTCTGATATCTATCCTGTTGGCACCACAAACGTGATTTGGACTGTTACAGACATTCACGGAAATGTGTCATCATGTACTCAAATCATCGTGGTGAATGATCCTGAATTACCAGTGATCACTTGTCCTGCGGATATCACTCAAACTGCTGATGCTGGTGTTTGTGAAGCCCTCGTGAGCGTTCCTGAGCCAATCGTGGCTGACAACTGCGCTGTCACTTCAGTGGTGAATGATTACAACAACACTGCAGATGCAACAGATGTATATCCTGTTGGTTCAACTACTGTGATTTGGACAGTTACTGATATCCACGGTAATGACTCCACTTGCAGTATGATCATCACTGTTACCGATAACGAACAACCAGTGATCACTTGTCCTGTAGACATCACTCAGACTGCTGATCTAGGTGTTTGTGAAGCATTCGTCACTGTTCCTGCAATTACCAATGCAGACAACTGTGGAATTGCGTTAATTGTAAACGATTACAATTCTACCGCTGACGCCTCAGATGTATATCCCGTGGGTACCACAGTTGTAACTTGGACTGTAACCGACATACACGGTAATGCTACAACATGTCCAATGAATATCACAGTAACTGATAATGAAGTTCCAGTAATCACCTGTCCATCGGATATCGTGATTAACAATGACACCATTTTGTGTGATGTTACCATAACCATTCCACCGATAACAGTACAAGACAATTGCGCCATTGCAACTATTGTGAATGACTTCAATGGAACAGCCGATGCATCAGGAACCTACCTAGTAGGCACAACGAATATTGTTTGGACTGTTACTGACGTTCATGGCAACATTTCAACATGTACACAATCGGTGACTGTCAATGACAATGAAGCACCAGCATTAGCATGTCCTGCAGACACCACACATAGTGCTGATGCAGGTTTGTGCAGTGCATCATTGAGCATTCCATTACCGGTAGTTACGGACAACTGCACCATCGCGTCAGTTGTAAATGACTACAACAACAGCCCTGACGCTTCGGACATCTATCCGGTTGGTACTACCAATGTGATTTGGACTGTAACCGATATTCATGGCAACACTTCTTCATGTACTCAAGTGATCACCATCACCGATGATGAAATGCCATCTATCGTTTGTCCAATGGACATTGTGCAGACTGCTGATGCAGGACTCTGTGAAGCTTTGGTGAACATTTCCGCTCCTGTTGTCGCTGACAACTGTGCAGTGGCTTCTGTTGTGAATGATTACAACGGTACTGCGGATGCAACTGATGTATATCCTGTCGGAACAACTATTGTCAACTTTACTGTAACTGATATTCACGGTAACTTCTCTGTATGTGCCATGAATATCACTATCACAGATAATGAAGTTCCTGCTGTAGTTTGTCCGGCCAATATCACACAAACCGCTGATCCTTCTGTTTGCGAAGCAAGTGTAATTGTACCTGCTCCTGTAGTGAGTGACAATTGCGCCATTGCAACTATCGTGAACGATTACAACAATGCTGCTGATGCTTCTGATGTTTATCCGGTTGGAACAACAACTGTGACATTCACCATCACTGATATTCATGGTAACATCTCGGCTTGTTCTATGGACATCACCATCACTGATGATGAACAACCGGCAATTACTTGTCCGGCAGACATTACAGAGACAACGATGGTGGACTTTGTGAAGCCGCTGTTTCAGTACCTGCAATTACAGTGTCAGACAATTGCGCTATCGCAACCATCGTGAATGATTACAACAACAGTGCAGATGCTTCTGATATCTATCCTGTTGGCACCACAAACGTGATTTGGACTGTTACAGACATTCACGGAAATGTGTCATCATGTACTCAAATCATCGTGGTGAATGATCCTGAATTACCAGTGATCACTTGTCCTGCGGATATCACTCAAACTGCTGATGCTGGTGTTTGTGAAGCTCTCGTAAGTGTTCCTACACCTATCGTGGCTGACAACTGCGCTGTAGCTTCAGTGGTGAATGATTACAACAACACCGCAGATGCAACTGATGTATATCCTGTAGGTTCAACTACTGTGATTTGGACAGTTACTGATATCCATGGTAATGACTCCACTTGCAGTATGATCATCACTGTTACAGATAACGAACAACCAGTGATCACTTGCCCTGTAGACATCACTCAGACTGCTGATCCTGGTGTTTGTGAAGCATTCGTCACTGTTCCTGCAATTACCAATGCGGACAACTGCGGTATTGCGTCAATTGTAAACGATTACAATTTCACCAATGATGCTTCTGGAATTTATCCAATGGGTACCACAGTTGTAACTTGGACCGTGAGTGACATTCATGGTAATGCGAGCACTTGTTCAATGAATATTACCATTACCGATAACGAGGAACCGGTGATCACATGTCCGATGGATATCACTATATCAAACGATTCCAGCTCTTGTGATGCCATCGTGACGATTCCACAGATTTCAGTGGCCGACAACTGTGGTATTGCGAGTGTAGTGAATGACTTCAACAATACAGCAGACGCTTCCGGATTATATCCTGTAGGCATCACTCAAGTTATCTGGACAGTAACAGATGTACATGGCAACATAAGTACCTGCACTCAGGTAGTTGAAGTACAAGACACTGAAAATCCTCTGGTAACTTGTCCACAGGACATCACAGTGTTCAGCGATCCTGGATGGTGTTCTGCACAAATTACAGTTCCTGTTCCTGTTGTAAGTGATAACTGCGGTCTTCAGTCAATTGTAAATGATTACAACAATGGAGGTAATGCCACAGATGAATATCCTGTAGGCACTACTCTGGTGACCTGGACAGTGACAGACATCCACGGCAATACAACCACTTGTTCCATGAATATCGTAGTGTCCGATACAGAACTACCTACCATCAGTTGTCCTGAGAATATTGTTGTGGACAATGAAGCTGGTATTTGTGATGCATTCGTGACTGTACCAATTCCAGTGGTGAATGATAACTGCTCAGTTCTTTCTGTACTCAACAACTTTAATGGCACCAACAATGCAAGTGGAATGTATCCTTCGGGTACAACTGCAGTAATCTGGACGGTTACTGACGTCAATGGCAATATCAATACATGTGTTCAGACCATTCAGGTAAATGACATTGAAGATCCTATTGCTTTGAATTGCGGCTACACCATTGAACAAGACAACGATCCTCAACAATGCGGAGCCATTGTTACGTACGACATTCCTGCTGTAAGTGACAACTGCAGTGTGACAGACACCACCATGATTTCTGGTATTGCCAGCGGCGAATTCTTCCCGGTAGGCACAACCGAAGTGATCTATGAATTTGCTGATGCTGCTGGAAACAGCGTTCAATGTAATTTCTTCGTAACCATCATAGATTCTGAATTGCCGGTGGTACTTTGTACAGAGGACGCAACCGTCAATTCAGATCCAGGTCAATGCGGCGCAATAGTTACATATCAGATCCCTTCATTCCAGGACAACTGTGGCAATACAAGTGGACAAGCAGTACTCGTTTCAGGTCTTGAGCCAGGAGTGTTGTTCCCTGTTGGTACTACAGAAGTAACTTACGAAATAACCGATGGTGCTGGTAACTTAAGCATCTGTACATTTAACATTACAGTTGTCGACATTGAAGCACCAGTGATTCAATGTGCTGAAAACATCGTGACGATCGATCCGATTGTAAACTATGACCTACCCGTTGTAACAGACAATTGCACGGCAACTCTTCAATTGCTTGCAGGTTTGGAACCGGGTGATGTATTCCCACATGGATATACTGATGTCACATATGTCGCAATTGATCCGGCTGGTAATGCTGATACCTGCACCTTCAGCGTGCTGGTGAATAATCCGCCAACTGCAGTAACGGATGGTGCAACCTATGATGAAGATGACTCAAGCATCACCGTAGATATGATTGGAAACGATTATGATATAGACGGCGATAGCATCAGTATCACCAGTATCTATGGAGGTCATGGCGTTGCAACACTTCAACCAGATGGTTCGATCACATACAACATCAATACAGAAGAATGGTGCGGTCTTGATACTGTGTACTATGTTCTGTGCGACTCGTACAATGCCTGTGATACAGGTTATGTGCTCATCGATGTTGAATGCTATTTATTCATCATCATACCAGAAGGATTCTCTCCTAATGGTGATGGTGTGAATGATTTGTTTGAAATCATTGGTATCGAAGATTATCCGAACAATAAACTCAGCATCTTCAACAGATGGGGCCACAAAGTATTCGAGGCAAGTAAATATGACAATTCGTGGAATGGTACTTCAGAGTCACCAATCACCATTGGAAATGGCTTGTTGCCTAAGGGTACTTACTACTATGTACTAGATCTGGGAGATGAATCCAAACTCATGCGAGGATACATATTCCTGAACAGATAAGAAACCAACAACATTCATGAACCGTAACAAAAAAAGTATGAACAAAAGTATCATCCTCATCATCACAGTTTTCATGTTGAGTGGTCTTATCATGAAAGCGCAACAGGATGCAGTAACCAGCCAATTCGTGATGAACAAAATGTTCATCAACCCTGGCTATACCGGATATAAAGAGCAGGCATTGCTAACAGCAGTTCACCGCAGTCAGTGGCTTGGATTCAAAGGCGCACCCTCCACGCAAACATTGAGTTTCGACACTCCGCTGAAGAAAAATGAATTGGCCGCGGGAGGATTGCTCATTCACGATAAAGTTGGACCTACCAGCAGATTTGGGCTGATGGCGAATTTCGCTTATCGCACCAGACTCAGCAACAGGGCTACACTCTCGTGGGGAGCAAGTGCCAGCGTGGATTTGTATCAAATGAATTTAACGGATCTCACACTTGCGAGTGATTACTACGGAACACAAGACGAAGTATTTATGTCCAATGTAAAAGGTCTCATTCTTCCCAATGTAGGATTCGGAGCCTACTATCACAAGAAAGACCATTTCATAGGTCTTTCCTGTCCAAAAATGTTGCGACCCAAACTTGAAAAGAAAGGAAGTCCAGCCTTTGCATTGTTGAATGGCAGAGAAGAACCCACTATTTACATGATGGGAGGAAAACAATTCAAGGTGAATAAAGACCTCTTCCTGATTCCAAGTATGTTGATTCGTTCACAGTGGAATGCCCCGATGTCGGTTGGTATTTACGCCAATGCCATCTACATGAAAGACTTCAATTTCGGATTGTATTATCATTATCGCGAAATTGTTGGATTGATGTTTCAATGGCAGCTTGACAAACAAATCAAAATCGGATATTCAGCAGATATTCCAACCAATGTCCTGATCCGCAACAATTGGGGAAGCCATGAACTTGCCGTCAACTATGCGCTCAATAGCAGCAAAAAGAGAATTGTTTATCCAAGGTATTTCTAAACTATTACAAGAACAAGCCAATAGCCCGGATCAAAGGATCCGGGCTTTTTTATGACTACAATAACCTTTTAACAAATTGTACGTACAAATCGCCCGAGTAAACCCTATTCAATGCGTACCAAACTTTACACCCTGGCGGCAGCCATTTTTCTCACTGTAGTAGAATGTCAAGCACAATCCAGTCCAGAGCTGGACAAAGGAGATTATGCCTTCAACAATTTCGATTTTGAGGAAGCTTTATTCTTCTTTCAAGTTGCCAATGATGCCATGCCGAATGAAGCGACGATTACACGCCGTATAGCCGATACTTATCGCCGTATGGGAGATTTGGCCAAATCCGCAGAGTGGTATGAGAAGACCATTGTACTAAATGGCGCAGAGCCAGAAGACAAACTGTACTATGCAGAAGCTTTGAAATATTTGGGCAAATACGAAGATGCTGTTATTTACTACGATCAGTACAACCAACAAAAACCAGGTGATAGCCGAGCATTAAGTCATTTGAATGACCGCCATTACTTCAAAGATCTATTTGCTGATACAGCCAAGTACAGCATGAAAAAACTCAACATCAACAATGAAAATCCGGTAATTGGTTTAACCCTTTTCGAAGATGAAAAATTGTTAGTATCAGCGGTGAACTTAGAAAACGGGAAAACCCAAGAAGTTTCGCCATTTCTGGATGTTTACCTATGCGATTTTAATCAGGAAAAAGAAATTGATCAACCCGTAAAGCTTGACAAGAAAGTCAATTCAAAATTTCATGATGGTCCGGTGTTTTATAGTTTTTCAGAACACAAACTCTATATTACCAGAAATAATATTCGCAACGGTAAACCTGTGAGGGACAAGAACGGCAATGTGAATCTAAAAATTTATTCTTCAGAATATCAGAACGGAGTTTGGACCGCTGCGCAGGAAATGAAATTCAATGATGATGGATTTTCAACCGGACATGCCTGTGTTTCAAAGGATGGCCAAACCATGTATTTGGTAAGTACACGTGAAGGTGGATCTGGAGGTAGTGACATTTATCAAAGCTTCAGAAATGGCAATGGGTGGTCGGCACCAATCAATCTCGGTCCAACAGTGAATACACCAGGCAATGAAATGTTTCCATTTATTGGAGAAGACAATCATTTGTACTTCGCCTCGGATGGTCATGCCGGTCTTGGAGGATTGGATATTTTCAAGAGTGAGCAACAAAACGGTACTTGGAAGTCACCGATCAATTTGGGTTCGCCGATCAACTCCTGTATGGATGACTTTGCGCTGGTGTATGATAAAGAATCAGACAACGGCTATTTCTGTTCCAACCGCGCAGGTAATGGCGATGACAACATCTATTTCTACGAACACATAGTGATCAACAAAATGATTTTGGCAGGCGTACTTAAAGCAGACGACCAAAACATTTCACTTGCCGGAGAAAGAATCCACATTAAAAACATTTCAGAAGGAACCAGTTATTACAGTCAGCTAGACGAAAACGAGAGATATGAAATTGAAGTGACCAAAGGACAGATGATAGAGATATCACTTTCCGGAGCAACATCACATCAGGAAGATTTGAGCGTTTTGAGTTATCAGGTACCAGATGTAATCAATGACCCATATGTCAATCTCGGCACCAATACAGTAACACTTCGCAAAATGAAATCACGTGACGGTCAATTGTCGGAATCGCTCACCAATCAAGACCTTCTCAAAACCTCATCCATCATCAACCAACAAGATAAGGTGAATGAAGTAGCAAACACTGCAGAACCTGCAGTTCCAACCATGGAAGAACTGAATGGAAAAGTCATTTCATCGAGATTTATGCAGGACGATGATTTGAGTAATTTGACATTGCAGCAATCCGTTGAAGCAAATAAATCGAAATATGAAGCACTTATAAAAGATGCGCAAAATGAATTTATCGCCGGTCAATACAAACATGCCATAGAGCTTTTAGAGGAAGCCCAGACATTGATGCCTTCAGAAAAATTACCTCTGGAACAAATAGAGAAAATCACGGCAAAGATGAAAGCTGACGAAATGGCCAAATACATCCATTTCTATCAAAATCTGATCATGCGTGCGGACGAGCAGTACAGCAGAAAAGAATATGAAGCCTGCATCATGACCTACACGGAAGCATCACAAATGTTACCTTCTGAAGAATATCCTCGTCTCCAAATCGAGAAAGTTAAACAACTGCTTTATCCTAAACCAAAACCAGCAGCTACTTCAGAATTCGCAGCAGTGGACGTTGACCTCGCATCGATGAAATTGAACAATTTTATTTTCAGATACAAATCAGTTGAATTGAGTGATGAATATTATCGCGTATTGGACGGACTCATCGCATTGATGAAACAGAATCAGGAATGGATATTGGTGATTGATTCGCATACTGACAGTCGCGGCTCACTTTCGTACAATCATCAATTGTCTGTTCAAAGAGCACAAACGGTGGAAAAATATCTATTGCAGAAAGGCATATCACGCGAACATATGCAAGCCAATTGTTACGGTGAAAGTCGCTTATTGAATGAATGCAAAGATGGTGTCACGTGTGACGAAACACAACACGAACAAAACAGAAGAATTGAATATCACTTTGTGAAACGCAAATAACAACAACATCATGAAATGAAAAACCCCGTGACAATCACGGGGTTTTTTATTATCCAGAAGTATGATTCAATAAAGCGTTTAGACCTTACTCAGTTTGATCATATTCGTCATTCCTTTTTCTGCGATAGGCATAGATGCGAGGTGAATGATAAAATCGCCTTCATTTGAATATCCATTTTTCTTTAAAAAGAAACGAATATCAGCGATGGTTTGGTCAGTACTTACCATTTTATCGTAATGGAAAGCCCTTACACCCCAAACGAGATTCATTTGGGTCAGAATTTTTTTATTACTCGTAAAAACAAAAACGTGTGCATTTGGTCTCCAGGATGAAATTCTGTATCCAGTATATCCACTAAATGACATGGTGACCAGCGCAGTTGCTTTCACACGAGCGGCCAATCGGCAGGCACTATAACAAACGCTATCGGTCATAAAACGTTGTTCATCGACTTCCGTTGGCATTTCTTCATGATAATAAAGTCCGTCGAATTTCTCGGCTTCACGAATGATGTTGTTCATGATTCGAATGGCTTCCACGGGATATTTCCCGACAGAAGTTTCACCACTCAACATCACTGCATCAGCGCCATCCAATACCGCGTTAGCAACATCTGTAACTTCAGCTCTTGTAGGAGTAATATTGGTGATCATGCTTTCCATCATTTGCGTTGCCACGATAACAGGCTTAGCGCTTGACACACATTTCAGCACGATTCTCTTTTGAATAAGTGGAACAGTTTCGAGTGGAATTTCCACACCAAGGTCACCACGTGCAACCATGACAGCATCGGTAACACGGATAATTTCATCGATCTGTTCAACCGCTTCAGGTTTTTCAATTTTGGCAACAACTTTCGCATGACGGTTTGCCTTGGCAATAATTTCTTTCAATGCAACAACATCATCAGCATTTCGAACGAAGGACAAACCAATCCAATCCACATTCTGATCGAGCGCAAAAGCCAAATCCTTTAAATCTTTTTCCGATAAAGAAGGCAACGAAACTTTTGTATTTGGAAGATTCAAACCTTTGCGTGATGACAACGGACCGCCTTGAACAATTTCACACTCCACCTCATCTTTCATATTGGTATGAAGTACACGCAACATGAGTTTACCATCGTCGAGCAATACCGTTTCGCCTTCCTTCACGTCCTGAGCAAATTCTCTGTAGTTGGTATAAATCACATCAGCCGTGCCAATTTGTTTCGTTGTACTGATGCGGATTTTCTTTCCAGCCTCCAGCATCACAGAGCCGTCCTGCATTTCACCTACGCGAAGTTTTGGACCTTGTAAGTCGGCCAAAAGCGATGTATTCGTTCCCAACTCCGCATTGATCGCGCGAACATTCTCCACGACCATCTGATGATCAGAATAATCACCGTGAGAAAAATTCAGGCGGGCCACATCGAGTCCATTCTGAATCATACTCTTCAATACTTCCTTACTACTACTGGCTGGACCAATGGTCGCCACAATTTTCGTTTTCGTGATCGTCATGATAAATTACCTGTATTCGAATATCAAATTTTGCTTTGATTTAAGTTTTTCAATCTGCAATGGAAAAGCTGTAATAACAAATGAACAAGAACGCAATTTTTTGAGCATCTGATCATCACAACCAAAACGCATGTTTTCCATTTTCAGAATAAAATCAAATTGGCTCATTTCAGGCAGGAACAATCCTTCTGATGTTTTGTTGTCGATCAAAGTGATGACAGATGTATCATTTGGATGATTATACCTAAACTGAGCATGGCCAGACACTGCATTTCTTTGTGACACCATGAGATCTTCGCGACGCGACATCATCCAGTTCATACCTCGGTTCAAAGACCAAGCAAGCCTGTAAGGCTTTTCATGACTGCTGATTCCGATCACTTCGAACTCGTAGTCGTCTTCTATGTCCAGTGTGTATATAGCCACTTAGTGTATATTTTACACTTAGCAAAAGTAAAGCTTCTCAGGGCATGGTAAAAATTCATCTAACAAGCCGACAATAATGGCTTGAAAAATAAACTTATGACATCAGGATTGTTGGAATGTCAACACGTATTGACCTTTCCTCTCCGTGAGTAAAACCGGCACATTCAGATAAAAGGCACGGTTGTCATTCTGATGCCCAGCGGGGAAATTCTCCAGAACGGGAATATTCAATTCCTGGGCAATGCGATGAACCGTAGCCTCCGGGCCGTGTCCCCACGGGTTTTCGGTATCAAAACCAAAGGCTTTGGTATTGTCTTTCATTTGAGTCATTCCACCCAAAATGATTCCGCGGGCGTTGTTCAGAACCCCTGCCCGTTTTAACGCCATGAGTAATCGGTCGATGTGATAATATATTTCATCGACATCTTCTATGAACAATAGGTATTCTCTGTGAAAAGCAATAGAAGAACTGCCCAGCAAACTATCCAAAACCGACAGATTACCTCCGAGAACGGGCAAAGGCTGTTGAGGCAATTTCACTCCAGCCTTTGCTGAACCAAATTGAATTTCATGTAATTCCCCGGATAAGGCTAACCTCAGTGATTCCAGGGCTTCGGGAGTAGCGACACCAAACGAAACCGGCATTGTAGAGTGAATGGTAGCACAACCAAGTGAATTCAGATGAGCGTGTAGGACGGTGATATCGCTATACCCACAAATCCATTTTGGATTGGTTTTCAAACTGCTGAAATCAACCTGGTCAATCACGTGAACAGTGCCATAACCGCCGCGGGCAATGATGATTGCCGAAACTTCCGGATCATCCAATGCCTCTTGAAAAGCCCTGATTCGATCTTCAACCGAACCAGCAAGCTGAAAATTTCGCAAAAAGAGGTTGTGAGAACCTTTGGTCTTCCATCCCCAGGTCGCGAAAAGAGCCTCCACAGAGGCAAATACATCTTCAGTGATCCAACGCGCTGTGGAAACAACAGCGATGGTATCACCAGATTTGAGAAACGAAGGCCGGATTACATCCATCTGAAAACTATCTTGCGACCGCAAATTTCTCGTGGGTAAGGGCAATACTTCGATGGTACAGAGGAAACTTATTCACGAGAATACTTTATTAAGCGCATATGAAAGAACCGAAACGATATTTAGTGACATCCGCCCTGCCTTACGCCAATGGACCATTGCACATAGGTCATATTGCAGGAGCGTACCTCAATGCCGACATTTTTGTCCGATATCTGCGACTCAAAGGAAAAGATGTAGCCTTCATCTGCGGTTCGGACGAACATGGTGCGGCCATAACACTTCGGGCAAAAAAAGAGGGTAAAACACCGCGTGAAATAGTGGACCACTATCACGCTATCATGAAAAAGCTTTTGCAGATTTCGGAATTTCCTTTGATGAATATCACCGCACATCCTCACCAGAACATAAGGAGATGTCGCAACAAATTTTTCTCAATCTGGAGAAAAAAGGTTCATTCGAAGTTGAAACATCCAAACAATATTTTGATGAAGAAGCGAAGCAGTTTCTGGCAGATCGTTACATTGTAGGCACCTGTCCAAATTGTGCGAGCGAACGAGCTTATGGTGACCAGTGCGAAAATTGTGGCAGAACACTTTCTCCGCTCGATCTCATCAATCCGCATTCTACGTTGAGTGGAAGCAAACCCGTGTTGAAAGAAACATCACATTGGTTTTTACCCATGGCGCATCATGAATCATGGGTTCGCGATTACATCTCAGAAGGTAAATTGAACAATGAGCAACACCATGATCCAAAGACATGGAAGGCACATGTTGTTGGACAATGTATGAGTTGGATTGACGGCGGATTACAATCGCGCGCCATGACACGTGACCTCGATTGGGGTGTGCCGGTTCCATTGGCTGGTGCGGAAGGCAAAGTACTTTATGTCTGGCTTGATGCGCCCATTGGCTACATTACTAATACCAAAGTATGGGCAGAAAAAAACGGTCGCAACTGGGAAGATTATTGGAAGAGCGATGACTCTCAAGTGATTCATTTCATTGGAAAAGACAACATTGTTTTTCACTGTATCATTTTCCCAATCATATTGAAAGAACATGGCGGCTTCAATTTACCGATCAATGTTCCGGCCAATGAATTCATGAATCTCGAAGGAGATAAAATCTCCACGTCAAGAAATTGGGCTGTTTGGTTACACGAATATTTGGAAGAATTTCCGGGTAAACAAGATGAAATGAGGTATGTGCTGGCGAGTATTATGCCGGAGCAGAAAGACAGTGCATTCACGTGGGTTGATTACCGCGACCGCATCAACAATGAACTTGCCGATATTCTTGGAAATTTCGTCAATCGTGTATTTGTGCTCATGCATAAATATTACAATGGCGTAGTACCAGAAATCAAAGGAACAGCATCGAAAGCGGAAGAAGATGCAGGCAAACAAGCGTTTGAATCCTATCAGCAGGTTGGTAAAAAAATCGAAGAGTTTCGTTTCCGTGAAGCATTGGCAGAAGCGATGAATATTGCTCGTGCGGGCAATAAATTACTCACGGAAACCGAACCATGGAAATTGGTGAAAACCGATGCAGATGCAACTGCCCGCATACTCCGCAGTTGTTTAAATTTTGTAGCAGATGCCGCATATTGTTTGCAGCCATTCCTTCCTTTTACATCTGAAAAAATACGACAGGCACTCGACATCAAATGGTGTTCATGGGATGATTTGGGTAAAGGCGAACTCATAATGACCGGGCATACGATTGGCACGTTGCCGATTTTATTCGAAAAAATCACGGATGAAATCGTGGGTGCACAAATGTCAAAACTTGAAGCCAGCAAAAAAACAACGCAGGTTAATGTGACCGAATCGATCAAAGAAAACATCGATTTCGAAACATTTCAGAAAATGGATATTCGTTTGGTGAAAATTCTGGAAGCAGAATATGTCCCCAAAACCAAAAAACTCTTGAAGCTCACTGTGGATACAGGTGCAGATAAACGCACCGTGGTGAGTGGCATTGCAGAACATTACAAACCAGAAGAAGTTGTTGGAAAAACAGTTTTGTTTCTCGCGAATCTTGCACCTAGAGAAATCAAAGGAATCAAAAGTGAAGGTATGATTCTCATGGCGGGTAATGATCAATCCGGATTGTCATTCATGTCACCAGAGAAACCAATGAATCCCGGAGACATGGTGAAATAAGATCAATTCATGTTGCGCATGTAGTCGTAACAGATTGCTGAAAGGTCGCTAACAACATCTTTCAATTGTTCTGCTTTCGGACCTTCGGTCATCACGATGACGAGATATGCTTCCCCGTTGAGGTAAACGATGCCACTATCATGAAACTGGCTCAATCCTTCTTTTGTATTTCGTTCGCCGAACTTGTGAATGATTTCAGCGCCTTTGGGAAGTTTTTTCTGCAGCCCATCTTTGAATTCACTTCCGTCCATCAACTTCAGCGCATATTCAGATGCACCACGATTGAGATATGAAGCATGGTAAATCAATCTATAAAACTTCGAAAAGTCTATGGGGTTGATGGAATAATAAAAGTCCTGAGGTTCCGGTACGTTGATGTTTAGGTTGGTGAATAATTTATCGTAAGAATTCTGATCTATAAATTTGAACAATAAGGTAGTTGCATCATTATCGCTGCGTTTCATCATTGCTTCAAGTAATTCCATCACGGTGTATTCTTTGCCGGGAATCAATCTTTGTGATGGGTTCACGCTTTCGCCCAAGTCAATGTTTTTATCGACTTTAGATTTCATGTATAAAATTCGGGGATCACTTTCAGCGACTTTCAGCACATTCATCATGATGGACACCTTGAGCATGCTCGCAGGATAGAACATTTCAGTTCCGTTTAAAGAAGTCCATTTAGCATGATTTAAATCGCGGAAATAAACTGCGGCGCGAGTCACCTTGCCAGACGAATGCATCGCATTCACAGAATCTTGGAGTAACGCTTTCAAATCAGCAAGTTCATCACTCTCACATTTATCTTCTGCAAAAAGAAAAGGTCTGATTCGCTTGTCATCATCCTCATGCGTCAATTCTACTTCACAGATCACTCCGGAAGATTGACTCGCATACACTTCACCCTGACGGACAGAGTTATTCTTGTCTGATAAATGGTTTAAACTTCTGGTAACAACATACGTGATGGAAATGCTCACCGTCGTTACCAGCACCAATACCAGGACAAACGTCCTGTTACTCATGCACTTAAAATTTTGGTTTCAAAAACTGAGGTCTAAAGATACTTTAATTGGCCTTCAACAAACAAATCTGTCGAAGACTTAACAAATTCATACCTTGAATATTCAGGATATAAAATTCAAGATTTAAGATTTGTGATGAGGAATTCGGCGATTTGCACGGCATTGGTAGCGGCGCCTTTGCGAAGATTATCGCTCACGATCCAACAATTGATCGCATGAGGATTTGTTTCATCCAGACGAATTCTACCAACGAAAACATCATCTTTATTTTGAGCATGGATGAAAGGCATCGGGTACTCCTGCGCTGCAGGATTGTCGACAATCGTGATCCCGGGAAATGATCCAAGGAGTTTTTTCACCTCATTCAGATCGGGTTGTTGTTCGAATTCGATGTTGCATGATTCGCTATGCCCGCCCATGACAGGGACCCTCACACAGGTTGGCGACACAAGTATGGAATCATCTTCCATGATTTTTTTTGTTTCCAGCACCATTTTCATTTCCTCTTTGGTGTAGCCGTTCTCTTGAAAAACATCAATTTGAGGAATGAGATTCATATCAATGTGATACTTGTATGCCATTTCACCCTCAATTCCGGCTCTTTCATTCATCAATTGATCGACCGCCTTTTTTCCAGTGCCAGTAACACTTTGATAGGTGCTCACCACCACACGTTTCACCTTGTAGCGATCGTGCAAAGGTTTCAGTACCATCACCATTTGAATGGTAGAACAATTTGGATTAGCGATGATTTTATCCTGCGTAGTAATCACATGACCATTGATTTCAGGCACGACAAGTTTCTTGCTTGGATCCATTCTCCAGGCAGAAGAATTGTCGATGACAACCGTACCTACCGCGGCGAATTTTGGCGCCCATTCGAGGCTTGTGCCACCACCGGCGCTAAACAGGGCAAAAGTCGGGCGCAGGTCAATGGCCGTATTCATATCCACCACTTTCCAGGATTTTCCACCCCAAAAGACGTCCTTTCCAACCGACTTTTCAGAGGCAACAGGAATAAGTTCCGTAACCGGAAAACCGCGTTCAGCAAGTACTTCCAGCATTTTTGTCCCCACCAATCCTGTGGCACCAACGACTGCAACTTTCATAAGAAATGAGATAAGTGGTGCAAATTAAAATGGAATACGATAAGGTAACGAGAGAATATTTTTCGAATCATGGTTTTACTTTATGTTTGAAACATGAAGAAAAAGCAATTTGGGCTGCCGCTGATCCAGTTTCTTGTGACCGGCATATTCATGCTTTCCGCTTATGGAAATATCCACGCTCAGCTACAAGATAGTTTTGATGACAGCGATTTTACCACCAATCCAACATGGACCGGGAGCACAGAAAATTTTGTGATCAATGCTTCAGGACAACTTCAGTTGAATGACCTTGATCCGGTTGTGACGCAATCCTATCTGACAACATCCAATGTGATGTCAGATCTCATGAACAAGGAATGGCATATCCATGCGAAGCACACCTTTTCTGGTAGCGATTCCAATCAATCACGTGTCTATTTCGCAACGGATGCACCGGCAACATCATATAGCGGCAATACCAGTGCAGGTGTTCACGGTTATTATCTAAAACTTGGAGAAGCTTTATCCGGTGATGTAGTGCGTGTTTACCGCGATGATGCCGGAAGCATCACACTACTTGCTTCCACGACAACTGACATTTCAGGATCATTTGAAATCGGCATTCGCATCACAACAGACAATGCAGGAAATTGGTCCGTGGACATCGATCCTACTGGAGGTACGAATTACATCAACGAAGCGAATTTTTTGGATAACACCTATAGCACATCATCAGATTTCAGCATCGTGTGCACATATACTTCATCCAACACCACGAAATTTTTCTACGATGATATTTATGCAGGAGACATCTTTGTGGATACTACTCCTCCAACAGTCATCAGCGCCACTGCTACCTCATCCACAACACTTGACGTATTATTCAGTGAAGCAATGACACAGATTTCTGCAGAAAACGAAGGCAATTTTAATGTAGTCGGTATTGGAAATCCAGCAACAGCTTTATTGGATGGATCTAATCCCGCTCTTGTTCATTTGACATTCGGATCAGAATTCGTCATCAATCAAACTTATACCATCAGCGCATCGAACATTCAGGACATTGCTGGTAACAATATGATATCCGGTAGCACGGATTTTCTGTGGTTCGAATCAGCAGTGGCTACATTTCGAGATGTCGTATTCAATGAAATTCTCGCCGATCCAACACCTGCTGTAGCATTACCAGAATCGGAATTTGTTGAAATTCACAACACTCATGCTACAGCATCCTTTGATCTCAGCAATTGGTCATTTGTAAATACCACCACGGTAAAAACACTTCCAGCATTTAATCTCTTGCCGGGCGCCTTCGTCATTTTGTGCGATCAGGGCAATGTTTCACAGTTCACATCTTATGGAGATGTCATTGGCATTTCATCTTTTTCAGCGTTGAGCAATGCAGGAGACAGTCTTACATTGTTGAATGATGTAGGCGATATCATCGATGTGCTGGTGTACTCCGATTCATGGTTTGATACTCCATCGAAACTCGAAGGAGGATGGACCTTGGAAATGATCAATCCAGGGCTTCCATGTCAAACATCTTCCAACTGGAGTGAAAGCATCAGCAACACGGGAGGAACACCTGGTGCACAAAACTCGGTATACGACAATACTGCAGACACCACATCTCCAACAGTGCAAAATGTTGCGGTTACTTCAGCGAATACCATTCAGGTGACATTCACAGAAGCGATGGACATCACCGGTTTTGAAATACCTGTGTGGGATGTCATTCCCTTTAATTCGATCATTGGCGCGACTTGGAATGGAACATTCGATCAAGTTGTTTTAACGCTACAACAAAATCTTACAGCACCAAATACGTATACCATTCTGATCAATTCGATTGCAGATTGTAGCGGTAATGTCATAGCTGACACGAACATCGATTTCACCATTGGTTATTTACCACAAATAGGTGATGTCATCATCAATGAAATCATGGCAGATCCCGATCCACAAATTGGAATGCCTGATGCCGAATATGTAGAATTGCGGAACAACACATCCCAATTGCTCGACATCACCGCACTTCAAATCAACAGCGGTTATTTCACGACACAAACATTTATACAACCTGATGGTTTCATCATCGTGGCGGATATTGATGATGAAGCCATGTTTAGTTCATTTACGAATGTTGCGTTCATGACTTCATTTCCAAGTCTAACCAATTCAGGAATGGCTTTGGAATTGAGTGATGCGAATAATACTTACGACGCTTTGACCTTACGCTATGTCTTGGTATCATGATGATTCCAAAGCCGATGGTGGTTGGTCGCTTGAGCGAATCAATCCACTTGCCATTTGCAGCGGTGCATACAATTGGTGGGCAAGTACTTCCGAATCCGGGGGCACTGCTGGAAGTGAAAATTCGGTTTTCAATACAGCTCCAAATGGTAATCCATACGTGATTGAAAACGGTGTGCTATCAGCAAGTCAGCTTTATATCCGTTTCACAGAATCCATGGAATCTGGTTCAACTTCGAACATCGATCCTACTCTTGATCCTTCCAATTCCATCCAGTCGTTCACTTGGAACAGCGATCTCGATCAGCTCATTCTAAACATTACTGTTGATCTTTTGCCAGAACAAGCATATTCATTAAACATTACAGGATTGACCGATTGTGACGGCAATCCGGTAAATCCAGTGAACCTTTCATTTCTCCTTGGAGTTGAACCGCAACCTGGAGACATCATCATCAATGAGATTATGGCGGACGGCTCATCAGAGTCACAAGACGCAAGTCCAAAATATGACTACATCGAATTGTATAACAAAACAACACACATTTTGGATCTTTCACAAATCAACGTGAACGATGGATTTTTCGAAGAACAGGTCATCATTTATCCAGATTCATTCATCATCATCACAGATGCGGACAACGATCCATTTGCATTCATAGAATTTCCCACAACAAAATTCATGACCGATTTTCCTTCTTTGTTCGAAAGCGGAACAACGATAACAGTTTTAGGAAATAACGGTCTGCTAGATGAAGTGACATACAACAAAACCTACTACCATGATGTCGACAAAGAAGATGGTGGTTATTCCATGGAGTTGATCAATCCACTTGATCCATGCAGTTCATCGGACAACTGGCATGCATGTTTGAATACGAATGGCACATCTGCGGGTAAAAGAAATTCGGTTTACAGCACCTTACCGGATATCACGCCACCGTCGCTACAATATATTTTGGGAGAACCACAAGAATCGGTAACCCTCGTATTCAATGAACCCATTGATGAAGCTTCACTTGCAGGCATCGAATGGACTGTGAATGGAGTGTTGCAAACCAATTTCAATCCCATTCTCTCCGGCGATGAACACAATATGTTGGTTCTTTACTATGGTGAAATGGAAGAAGGTATTATCTATCAATTTGAATTGTCTGGGTTGAGCGATTGTTGGCAAAACATGATCGGATTGCTACAAGATAAATTCGGACTTGCAGAAACCGCACAAGCGGGTGATATCATCATCAATGAAGTATTGTACAATCCATTTGAAGGTGGAAGTGATTTCGTAGAAATCTACAATAACTCCATGCGAGTACTTTCACTCAAAGACTGGCGCATCGCAGATGGAACAGGAGGATTTATGAATAACGCAGACATCATCACCGAACTCAATTATTTATTGTTTCCAGGCGAGTATTTGGCGTTGGGAAAAACACTTCGACATTGGTGCAATATTATCCCACTGCAGCAACAGACAGACTATGGGATGTTGAAGGCATTGCAGATTTCAGTAGTTCCGATGATGTTTTTCTGTTGACACCGGCCAATGAAGTGAGCGATCATTTCAGTTACACAAGCGATTTACAATATCCATTGCTCAATTCAGATGATGGCGTTTCATTGGAGAGAATTGCTTTCAATAGACCGACAAGTGATAACACCAACTGGCATAGTGCTGCGGAATCGGCAGGATTTGCAACACCGGGTTACATCAATTCGCAAAGCGAATTGGCGATGGGAACAGAAGATCAATTCACAGTGGAGACAGAAATTTTCTCACCTGACAATGACGGCAACAATGATGTAGCCCTATTTTCTTGGAATTTGAGTGAACAAGGCTACACCGGTGATATCAAAATCTATGACAGTGAAGGTCGATTTGTGCGACATCTAATGAAAGGAGAATTGCTTGGAGCTGAAGGCAGCATTTCATGGGATGGTTTGACTGACGAAAAACAGAAGGCAAGCATAGGCATCTACGTTATTTATTTTGAGGCGTTCACTCCAGGAGGTGCAACGTTGAAGAATAAAAAGTCCTGTGTACTTGCTCATTCACTGAACTGATGTATCTGGTTCGCACTCCATCACTCGTCAAGCCACTGGCACGTGACTTTGTTTGGAGTATACCAACTTCTGAGCAAGAGTTGTACATCACATTCGATGATGGACCAACACCCGGAGTAACGGATACCGCACTGGACATACTAAAAAAATATGAAGCCAAAGCCACATTCTTTTGTTTGGGAAAAAATGTGGTTGAACATCCCGCACTCTATCAGAGAATTTTGAATGAAGGACATAGTATAGGTAATCACAGTTGGGATCATCCGGATGGTTGGAAAACGAGTGACATCTCTTACTTGAAAAATGCACTTCGTGCTGGTCAACACATTCAATCAGGATTATTTCGGCCACCCTATGGTAGAATCACGTTGTCGCAGGCCAAAGCACTTCGCAAGAAATACCAGCTCATCATGTGGACGGTACTCAGCGCCGATTTTGATCCAGCGGTTTCACCCGAAAAATGTTTGACCAATGTTTTGAGCAATATTGACAATGGCAGCATCATTGTTTTTCACGATAGTCTGAAAGCCAAAAAGAATATGCTCTATGCGTTGGAAGAATCATTGAAATTTTTCTGTGAAGAAGGCTATACCTTGCGGCCGATAACCAGCCCATGAACGTTAGACCCAAAAAGGCTTTAGGCCAACACTTTCTCCGCAATGATGACATTTGTGCCCGCATTGCATCGGAGCTCACCTTGCATGATGGCTACCAAAAAGTTGTGGAAGTTGGTCCGGGAATGGGTGCTCTGACAAAATTTCTGTTATCCAATACAGCCTTTGAAACTTCTGTCGTAGAGATCGATCGTGAAAGTGTGGATTACCTCAACGTACACTACCCACAACTTCGAGGCAGAATATTCGAGCAAGATTTTTTGCGCATGGATCTCACCAAATTTTTCGGAGAAAATTTCGCGGTTGCAGGAAATTACCCTTACAATATTTCATCGCAAATCGTATTTCGCATACTCGACTACAAGGAATATATTCCGGAGATGGTCGGAATGTTTCAGAAAGAAGTAGCGATTCGTTTTGCAAGTGGTCCGGGCAATAAAGACTATGGCATCATATCCGTTTTAGCGCAAGCATGGTATGATATCGAATATTTGTTTACGGTAGATGAAAACGAATTCATACCACCGCCGAAAGTGAAAAGCGGAGTGATCCGCATGAAACGCAAGACACGACATGTATTGGGTTGTGATGAAAAACTCTTTAAGCAAGTGGTCAAAACATCATTCAACCAAAGGAGAAAAACACTTCGCAATTCCCTCAAATCAATGCTACCTCCAGGTATCGACACAACAGATGTTTTGTTCAATCAACGCCCGGAACAGTTGAGTGTAGAGGAGTTTGTCGGATTGACGAATAGGATTGGTGGAATTTAATAAAGTCAATTCATATAAATATAACATTGTTAAATCGGAATATGAAGAGACAAGCAGTGTAAAATAGATTTACATTTGGCACACTACTAATCTCCTTATTCACATGCGACCTTATTTACTAACCCTATTTACGCTTGCGTTCATCATTGAATGCAAAGCACAATCACTCGAAGAACCATATTATCCACTTCCTATCTTCGAACCAGCTAATGTTTGTTCGGATTCTCCATTCAGCGAAACATGGAGTTATCATGGGCCATCACACGAACAGCAATTTCCCGATAATACTCCTTATTTGGGAATGACTACTTCTTTAATTATGCATCCAGATTCATTTGGAGTAATCTACGCTTCTGGCAATACTTCTGGATTGTTTAAAACCTTGGATGAAGGAGAGCATTGGCACAATGTAACAGATGATTTGGGAATTCCTGGAATGGGCATTACCGACATTGAGTATTATCCGTTCGATCATAGCGTCATTTTCGCAACTACAGGCAAACATCTAATGGATATGGCAATTATTCCCTTGGTTTAATTTATTCAGAAGATTGGGGAGAAACATGGAGTTATTTTTCTGCCTTGTCAGAACTGATTTCATTTCACAATCCCTATATATTCGGTTCAACTCAATGCCTAGCCATCAATCCAATTACAGAAGGCGAAATTTTTGTCGGAGGTCATCAAAGGCTTTATCACACGAGTAATATGGGCCAGACTTGGACTACCGTCAATTTCGGAGAACTCACTCCTTTAGATGCTACCGATGACGAGTATATGATCGCAGATATTGTGATATCACCTTTAGATGATGATATTGTTTATGTGAGTACGTTCTCCGGTACCGATGGAGGAGGTGGCTCAAGAGTTTGGATTTCTGAAGACCACGGTTTGACATGGGAAAATAGAACCCCACAAGTACCTGGCGATCTTGGTAAGAGAATTAGGTTGGATATGAGAAATGCGGATAACGTAAGTTTATATGCGTCGGTACTTGGAGGGTCATCTGGAACGTTGGTCTATTTTTACAAGAGCATCGATCATGGAATCACTTGGGAGTTAATAACAGGTGGTCTCTCTTTATCGGGTGATGGATATTGGAAGGGGGAGTTTCAAGTTTCTGACCATGATCCAAATTTGATGTATTATGGTGCGGTACTTTTTTACTGCATAAAGTTTAACGGAACGAGCTGGGTTTCTATAGGAGCGAACTCTAAATTACATATGGACATTCGAGATATAAAGCTTTACACGAATGCTATTGGTCAAGAATATATTTTGGTTGCTTCTGATGGTGGGGTACAACTGGCAGAATTAAACGTAAGTCAATTTCTATCGGGTGGATCATTTCCCGCTTGGCAATCTCTGAATGGCCAAGGACTACAGCTCACACAGGTCTATGGTCATGGTGACTTTGAAAGAGCAAGTGGGACCGTATATGGAGGACAAGATATCGGCACATGGAAAATAGAAGGGTCTCTTTCATACAATCTGCAAAGTTATGGTGACGGAAGGTATTCAAGCACTAATTCCTATTTCGAGAATTTATCAGTGTTCGGAGGTTACACTAATGCCGAGTATATTAATAACGGAATGTCCATTGGTTCCCCAAATAGCCTATCCTCATATTACACAGGGCCCTATGGACAGAGTCAAGCTCAGAATCTCAGGGTGAAACATTATTTCAATGAAAAGGACCAACGACAATTGTTGTTCCCGGCAAAAAAAATCGCAACCTTTAGATTAAATGAGGTTACCATGCAGTTTCCGGCGAATCCTGCCGGTAATGACATTACAGATCCTGCAATTCCAAATCCAGTTCCTAGTGTCGACACTCCGTTTCTTACAGCTAAAGCATACGCCTTTGCACCATCTGACAATAATATTCGGTATGTCGCTTACGCAGGCAGTTATGGAAGCTCGGTTGAATCAGTATTGTCTGAGGCGAATCCCGCCCAAGTGAGTAATGGAGAATTGATCAACAGGCTTCTAAAGAGTGTGGATGGAGGAGCAACTTATAGCATAGATCTTTCAAATGACTTACACTATTCTTCCAATGGGCAGACTGTTTATGTTTATTCATGGAATCACATCTCATACCTCATGGTAGACCCAAGGAATGCGAACCGTGTATATGCAGCCATATCAGAGTTCTCAGAATATCCAGATCGCGGTCGGGTTATCGTGAGCGCTGATGGTGGCAACTCGTGGACCGATATGTCTTTCGGAATGGGTCAATTTCAAGTGAATCAATTGCTCTACCAAGACGGATCAGATGAAGTAATCTATGCCGGAACAGACGCAGGCGTTTATCGATGGAATAAGGCAGAATCGATGTTGGAATGTTTTAGTAACGGATTTCCTCCATGCATTGGAACATCGATGGATATTAATCCGTGCGAAAACAGCATGACCATTGCAACTTATGGCAGAGGAATCTGGAAAGCACAGCTTCCACCAATCGAAAACGATGTCGTATTTACCACAGACTACACCATCGACCAATTCGAAGTGCATTCTTATCAAAACAATATTGTGGTTGATGCCGGAGCCACCTTAACGGTTAAAGGTCACGTTTATCTGAAACCTGAAAAGTCCATCATTGTAAAACCAGGTGGGCACTTAATCATGGATGGAGCTTTGCTGAGCAACAGTTGTCGTGGTGTTTTAGCGCAAGGCATCATCGTTGAAGGCAATCCAGAAGTGGACCAATCTCCTGTAACCGATCAAGGCTTTTGTGAGTTGAAGAATGAAACCATCATTGAAAACATGCACAATGGCGTATTGTGCGCCGGACAATATGAAGATGCCAATGGGCAAATGCAAACGGATTATTCGAAAACCGGCGGTATAGTATATGCTGACAATACTACTTTCTTAAATTGTTATGTGGGGGCGGAGTTATTGTATTATTCCGCATACTCCAGCCTGCCTCAACACTGGCCATTGTCCAATCGATCCTATTTTAAGGAATGTAGTTTCGTGACTGAGCGAGCTTTGGATATGTCACCGCTTGGATTCGTGCCAGCACCTAAAGCGGGTATTCTCTTGAAAGAAATTTTGAAATTAAAAATCGAAGGGTGCCGTTTTGGAAACTATTCCATAGGCAGTGATCTCTTTTTTGACGATCCACATAAACGTGGAAAAGGAATCTGGTGCCTGAATTCGAGTTGTAATGTGAAAGACTATTGTCCATCTCCACCTTGCACAACAACTACACACAATATATTTGAAAATCTGGAATACGGTATTCTATCACAAAGTTCAAATTTTGTGAGCACTTTAGAAGTGAGAAACGCAGAATTTATGGCCAACTATTGTGGTATTCGAAGTGAGGGTTCTTTGGTTGGTCCAGTCATAAGAGAAAACAATTTCTATGTTGAGGATTTGCCAGAAAATAGTGACGAGTTTCCGGTAGGAATAAATCTTGACCAAACATCTGGATATCACGTGCAAGAAAACCACTTCACTAATTCGAATCATGAAGAAGGTAATCCCTTACTAGTAGGAATAGCCATTGAAAAACACAACCCTGTTTGGTGTTGATCCAGTGGACATCCAAGAGGCTGCCACCAATGTGATATACAGAAACTGGTTTGAAGGCTTGGATATTGGTTGTAATGCTGAAGGCCAAAATGCCGTTGAAGATCCCAACAATGGTGGTGAGTCTTATGGTTTGGAATTCAGATGCAATAAGTTTGGTCAGAATGGTACGGATTGTTTGAAAGATTTTAACTTGTACGGGGGAACTTCTGTTCAGAAGCAACAGGGGAATTATGATCCCAACGGCGCCGCGGGCAACCTCTTCTACGATGACGACTGTGATATCGAATATGAACATTGGGATGCAGGTTTGGGCGCTAGCGAGTTAACTGCTTATTATTACAATCCGAATACAAGTCAGTTTATATGCGAACCGAATTGTAGTGACGCAACTGTAACGCACCCTCAGCAAGTATTTGGCGCCTATTCGGAAGCGAACACCTGTCCTGTTCGCAACATAGATCCTTCCTGGAAACCAAAACCAGTCATCAAAGGAGAACATGCAGCCAAAAAGATTGCCCTGTTAACTACACAAGATGTCTTTCACCAGATTCTTGATGGTGGCGATATAAACTATCTCAAAGAGTTGATTGATAATCCCAACACGGAATCAGCAGCTATCCGAAACGAGTTATTGGAGTTCACTCCGAATATTACTGATGTAATCTGGCAAAAATGTTTTGATAGACAACCGGCATTGAATCCCTGGCATTTAACCCAAGTGCTTCTATCGGCTTTACCACTAAGGAGTAGTGTGCTTGAAATGATGAAAGCATCGACATTCCCTCAAGAATTCAAGGACATGGTTTACGATGGACAATTCAACGGACTTTCGGAAAAAGAAATTTTTGAATCCGATTTATCTAGTCTGGCGCAGGACGCCGGAGAACTTCGGCAGGATTTTCTACGATATTTGTTCATTCTTGACGATGACACGAATACGGATGGCAATGACGATTTAGAAGATTTTTTGTTGGAAAATGCCAGTGCATTAGATTATTACGTTCTTGCAGGCTTGCGTTTAATGAATAAAAACATCATTGGCACCAATCAGGCCTTATCGAATAGTTCAACTGTAAGTCCTACGAAAGATATTTACCGACCAATGACCATCATGATTGAATCCATTCAAGCAAGTGAATATCCTAATTTGAATCAAGATCACATCAACGAATTGGAAGTATATGCCTCGGATGAAAACTACATCGGTTGCGCACAAGCAAGAGCATTATTGGCTTTGACAAAGGAAGTTGTCTATCCCATGGAAATTGACGCCGAAATTGTTCAGGAAAGAAGAGCACGGGAGATAGCCTCGAAGAAATCAACTATACCATTCACCATTCAACCCGTTCCGGCAAATGATGTAGTTTGGCTTACTTACCCTTATTACCCCGGCATGGAAAAAGTAAGTTTATCTGTAGTTGACATCACTGGCCGCGAGGTGATGAGAAAAGATTTGAGTCAACTCAATGGGATACATGAATTGAATACCTCTAATTGGGTGTCTGGAATTTATCTAGTAGAATTGTTTATTGATGATCTCAGCCTTGGTGTCCAGAAAATCGAAATTCAACATTAATTTGCGTACAATCGTTCTTCTCATATTCATCATGAATTGTGTCCATTTATGTGCACAAACTTTTAATGAACGTTTATCGTTTTACTACAACAGCCTTGAAACGGGCATGGTTTGTCTCGAAGCGCAAGATCATTATTTGTTTATGGGCGGTTTTTATGATTCGCTTGGTATTCCTCATAGTGGAGTGATAGCTACTGATTATGGTGGTGGCGTGATACATAATTCGATTGTTTTTAACGATTCTACTATCTACATGACTGGATATTACACTTCAGCAACTTTACTTGAAGACGGTGTTTTAAGTTGTGGATTATTTACCACTCCACCATATGACTTTACTGCTGGAATGTTGATTAAATTGGATTTACTTGGCGACACCCTATGGACTAAAATCATTCCACCAATAGATGGGGAGGAGTTGTTTCCAGCGGAGGCATTTAAAGTGAGCGATGGATATGTTGTATGTGGAGGTTCAGTTTCAGCTGATGGGGTTGGTAAAGGTTTGTTGATGAAGTTTGATGAAGATGGAAACGAAGTATGGCGACAGGATTATTTACCCACATCCAATGAATCACCGATTCGATTGGTCAGTGCAGTGGAAATTCCTGGAGGCGGATTTTTGTTGGGCGGAGCGACGATGGCTGCCTTCAACTGGAATCACCTTGTGATCAAAACGGATTCTTTGGGCAATCAGATCTGGCGAAAAACCGAAGGGGATGAGTTTTCGAATTCTTTTGCGATGGTGGCCAATACAGCAGATGGTAAATATATTTTCGCAGGAGAAGATCAAAATGCCGAACAGTTTCACGATCGTTCACAAGTGACAAAACTAAACACCAACGGTACTGTTGCTTGGACATATTATTATGGAGAAGAAGGTCCGGATTGTCTGGCGTTTTCGATTAAAGCACTAGATGATGGAGGCTTTGTATTTTGTGGCGGAGATAGGTCAGCCTGGGGAACGGCCTTCGGATACATTTGTAGAATAGACCAAAACGGTAATGAACTTTGGTATAGGAAGTATCAGCAAACAGCTGGCAACGAGTGCTTCGCTACTGACGTATCTCCGACAAGTGACGGCGGTTTTATTATGACCGGACTTCTCACTTCAAATTCAAACCTAAACCTCCCCCAAGACATGTGGGCCATCAAGCTTGATAGTATGGGATGTTTGATACCGGGTTGTCAGGTGGGGATCATTGAAAAAGGAGAAGTCGCTGCCATGCGCGTTTATCCCAATCCTGCTGATGATTTCATCAATGTATTTGTAGAGTCGCAACAGGTTGGAGATTGTGCGCTGCATCTCTACGACCTACAAGGCAGAGAACTTCAATGCACCACAGTGCGCGAAAGCGGCAACACCTGGATGATGGATAGCGCCACACTTTCTCCCGGCACCTATCTATTGCAATTGCTTGTGGATGGGGCGGTGGTGAAAAGTGAGAAGGTGGTGGTGAGACATTGAGGAATTTAAGATTTAAGATTCAATATTTAATATTGGCAAAAGACATGATGTTTCCTTCGAGAATTTCATCGCCTTGCGAAATATCTTTGTGGAGCGAGCAAGCCATTGAGTTGAAGCTAAATTCAAGCGCAATCTTAAATATTAAATTTTGAATTTTAAATTTCAGACTGGCAGAAGACATTTTGTTTCATTAGAAAATTTTATCGCCCTTCCAAATTTGAATCCATGGCACATCACACAGGTACTTTTGTCCGCACTTCCATTAAGGCAAGAAGTCATGGTAATGTTGAAAGAATCAAGTTTACCGCAAGAATTCAAAGACATA
Organism: Flavobacteriales bacterium; assembly: GCA_016722445.1. GTDB lineage: Bacteria > Bacteroidota > Bacteroidia > Flavobacteriales_D > Sanyastnellaceae > JAIBBG01. Next base: position 229,566 of record JADKIZ010000001.1, read on the forward strand.
GTCGAAGCAGGCCAATTCAAAGGGGTATCAGACAAAGAGATCTTTGAAAGCGACCTTGCGAGTTTGGCACAAGAGGCATCGGAGTTGCGTCAGGACTTGTTGCGCTATTTCCTTATCTTTGATGAAGACGCCAATACAGATGGCAACGAAATGCTTGAAGAATTTTTCATAGAAAACGAATCTGCAAATGACATCCACCTGTTGTCAGCACTTCGCAGAATCAATGGTGATTATGTTGGAGCCTATCAAGCATTGGCTGGAAGTTCAAACGACACACCAACCAAATACCTCTACAGACCCTTGTCCATTATTCTTGAATCCATGCAAAGCCAGCAATACCCTATCCTCAACTCATCACACCTTGCTGAGATTGAAGGCATGAGTGTGAATGAAAATGAAGTGGGAAGTGCTCAAGCAAGGGCTTTGCATGCCTTGGTTTCAGAGGAAACATATCCTATGGAAATTGATACTCATTTTGATCATCTCAGAAGTTATACAGTGGATGAACCCAAAAAGCAAAATCAAATACCATTCAAAATCCAACCAATACCGGCAGATGATGTCGTTTGGTTGACTTTTCCATACCATCCGGGTATGGAAGAGATCAGTTTGTCTGTAATTGATATCCAAGGAAGAGAGGTATTCCATACCAACAATATCAATGCATGGGGCATTTTTGAGATCAATACCCATGATTGGTCTGCAGGCTTTTACTTGGTTAAATTAAGTATTGATGGTCATAGTTTGGGCACTACGAAATTGGAAATACGACACTGAGATGAAAACTATTAGTTATATTCTTTTGTTGTCGCTGTTATTCAATACAAATATCTGTGCTCAAACTTTTAATAAAAGAATAACTTTTGATTATAACTCACCTGAAACGGGGAAAGCTTGCATCGAGGTTCAAAATCACTACCTCTTTTTTGGTGCGTTCTTTGACTCGACAGGGGTTCCGCACACGGGAATTTCAACTATTGACTATTTTGGAGAGGAAGTTTATTCTACTAGAGTTTTTTCCGATAGTACTATTTTTCAAATGGAATATTACTCCGGTATTTTCGAATATTCCGATACCATTGTAGGCACCGGGGTCTATTCAATACCCCCATATGATTTATTTACTGGGATGCTTGTGGTTTTTAACTCGTTTGGAGATACCATATTCACAAAAGTGATACAACCGGAGCCCAATGAATTAATTCTTCCTGGTAAGGCATTGAAAGTAGATGATGGTTTTGTGGTATGCGGTCAATTTGCTTTTCCCGACAGCATTTCAGGCGGTGGTTTTTTGATGAAGTTCGATCTGAACGGCAATTTCTTATGGCGAAAAAACTATATGCCTGTTGCAGATGACGCACCGATCAGGTTGGTCAGTGCTGTGCAATTGCCAAATGGTGGATTTCTCTTGGGTGGTGCTACCATGTATTGGGATAATTGGAACCATCTGGTGATCAAAACCGATTCACTTGGTGCAGATTTGGAGAAAGAATGAGGGTGATGAGTATTCCAATGGATTTGCAAAAGTCGCGCTCACTGCGGACGGGAAATATATTTTCGCTGGGCAAGATCAAAATGCAGTTCAAAATCAATCGAGGTCACAGGTAACAAAATTGGATATCAATAACACCGTTTTATGGACACATTTTTACGGAGAAATTGGTTGGGGTTGTTTGGCTTTCTCCATTAAGGCGTTGCCTGACGGTGGCTTCGTTTTTTGTGGCGGTGATGGTTCGTTCGGTGGTGCCTACGGCTATATCTGTAGAATTGACCAAGATGGCAATGAGCTTTGGTATAGAAAATACAGGCAAACGGAAGGAAATGAATGTTTCGCAACTGATGTAAATCCGACTACCGATGGCGGTTTTATCATGACAGGTTTATTGCAACCCGATAACCAACTTGACCTCCCCCAAGACATGTGGGCGATCAAGCTTGATAGCATGGGTTGTTTGATTCCGGGATGTCAGGTGGGGATTATTGAAAAGGGCGAAGTCGCTGCTATGCGTATTTATCCCAATCCTGCAGATGATTTCATCAATGTATTTGTAGAGTCGCAACAGGTTGGAGATTGTGCGCTGCATCTCTACGACCTACAAGGCAGACTAAATTCAAGCGCAATCTTAAATATTAAATTTTGAATTTTAAATTTCAGACTGGCAGAAGACATATTGTTTCATTAGAAAATTTCATCGCCCTTCCAAACGATCTTAGTTGGGCGAGCAAACAATAGTGTTGAAGCTAAATTAAAGCGCAACCTTGAACTTTGAACCTTGAACACAGAACATTAAGCGCCATTATTTTTTACATTTGACAAGAAGTGTTTTTCACAATAGTTGACATTACCGGACGTGAGGTGATGAGGAAAGAAATGAGTCAACTCAATGGCATACATGATATGAATACCACCAATTGGAATTCAGGAGTTTATCTGGTTGAGATCTTTATTGATGATCTTTCCATTGGAGTTCAGAAAATCGAAGTCACCACTGTTCACATGCTCAAATCCCCCTTTATCATAATTCGCGACAAACACAAACGGTTTTTGATGGATGTATTCGTTGTAATTCCAGTAGTCATATTGATTTTTACCTCCATCTTCATTGTTGATGGAATGAGCGATTCCACCGGTATAAAACATATATAGTGAAGGATTCTGGTATGAATTCATGAAACAAACAGGTTGATCACCAGCCACCTCTTGAAGCGTCAACATTTTCGCTTTGTTGCGATGAAATTCACGATGAAGTCGCGGAATAAAATCGACCATCAATCCAATGCGACCTATGGTGATGACAAAAACGAAAAAACCAAGACCAAATTTTAGCCCTGATTTTATTTCAATATGCAACAACATCAAATACACCGCGACGAATGAGAGAGGTGCTGTCCAATGAGGCTCTACTCTACCCCGAGTGCTATCGAAGAGAAAAAACAGCAAGAGTCCGACAAAAAACCATCGTAATGATTTTTCAAAATCATCCTGCGCTTTTGTTTTCACCAGCAGCCAAATTGTCGTGATGAAAACGATCGGATTGAACACCAGAAATTGTCCTCCAGCATAACCCAAAATGTGTTTCAACTCCCACTTGTCTGAATTGCGATCATTCAAATGAAATTTCACAGTTGGCAGGTCATTTACAATTTGCCAGATGATATGTGGTGAATAAAGCACAATGCCAATCAATCCACCCAGCCAGAAATATTTATTGAACCACAATTTCACATGAGGCAACATCATCAACACAATGATGAAAAAACCGTGGTATTTGCTCCACATCAATGCAGCCATGGCGACACCCAGTAAAAGTGAGATGCGGAGGTTTTGCTCCTCAAGAAATGCTTTCCACACGTGAAGATAAATGGCTACAGCGAGTAAAAGCGGAACATCCGGAGTAGCCATAAATCCATAAATGCTCAAGACTGGAATACTGAGCACAAGAAGAACGAATGCAGTGAGTGACTGCGGTTTGATCAATTTCCATATCAAAAAAATGGTGAGCGCATTTGCCAAAGCGATGAGCAATCTCACTCCTAACTCACTTCGAAAAATCCCATAGCCGATTTTGATCATGGCACCGATCAAAGGCGGATGATCGCGAAAACCCCAATCGAGGTTTTGGCCATGCATCCAATATAGCGCTTCATCACCTGTAAGTTCGGTGAATGCAGCCTGAAACAGATTGACAATCAGGACAAGAAACAAAAAAAAGGAAATGTTCGAATAATTTCTGAATGACAAGTTCATAAACAAATATGGCCAATTGCGAGATTACCAGTCAACGGCAAACATCATAAGTATGTTGTGTTTTGAATAAGCTGGCGATTACTATCTTCGCCCTCCGCTGTAATTACCCGAACAATTGATTTCCCGCGACACCATAGACAAAATCTATCAGGCCGCCATCATCGAAGATGTGGTTGGGGAATTTGTGCATTTGAAAAAAAGCGGTTCGGCTTACAAAGGCCTTTCACCTTTTGCCAATGAAAAAACGCCTTCGTTTTTTGTGGTTCCAGCAAAAGGCATTTACAAAGATTTTTCTTCCGGTAAAGGTGGCAATGTGGTGGATTTCCTCATGCAACATGAGAAGCTGAGCTATCCGGAAGCATTGCGTTGGCTGGCGGCAAGGTATCAGATCGAAATTGAAGAAGATCAGCAAACAGCAGAGCAACAACAAGAAAAAAGCGAAAGAGAACAGCTCAGCATCGTTACTGAATTTGCTGCAAAATATTTTCAGGAAACACTTCACAATACCGAAGAAGGCAAGGCCATCGGACTTTCCTATTTCCAGGAACGTGGATTTCGCGAGGACATCATCAACAAGTTTCAGTTGGGATATTGTCCCGATAAATGGGACGCTATGACCAAAGCTGCGCTTGAGCAGCAATACAAATCGGAGTACCTCATCAAAGCAGGACTAACACGTGAGCGTGATGGATCGCTTTACGATTTTTTCCGAGGTCGTGTCATGTTTCCCATCCACAACATCAGTGGAAAAGTGATTGCTTTTGGCGGTAGAACGCTCAAGGCAGAAAAAGAGATTGCGAAATATTTCAATTCACCGGAGAGCGAGTTGTACATCAAGAGCAATGTGCTCTACGGTATGAATTTCGCGAAAAACGCCATCGTAAAAACCGACATGTGTTATCTCGTGGAGGGTTATACGGATGTCATCAGCATGCATCAGGCGGGTGTTGAGAATGTCGTAGCGAGTTCAGGAACCAGCCTTACTGAAGGACAGATACGACTCATCCGAAGATACACGCAAAACATCACCATACTTTATGATGGTGACAGTGCGGGTATCAAGGCATCTTTTAGGGGAATTGATATGATCTTGAAAGAAGGCATGAATGTTCGTGTCCTTCTTTTCCCAGATGGTGATGATCCGGACAGTTTTGCACGAAAGCATAGTTCACAGGAGATACAGGATTTTATCGGAACAAATGCCCGTGATTTCATTTCCTTCAAAACATCCCTTCTTTTAGAAGATGCAGGTCATGATCCGGTAAAACGCGCTGCGCTCATTCGGGGCATTGTAGATAGCATTGCGCTGATACCAGATGGTATCACGCGCAGTGTTTATGTGCAGGAATGCAGCAGGTTGCTCAATATGCAGGAACAGGTTTTGTTGACAGAACTCAACAAAGTCATCCTCACCAATTACAAGAAGGACAATAAATCAGCTCCCAACACACCGGAAGAACTTCCTGTTCTCGAAGAAATTCCAGCCGATGGTGTACCTGGTTCTGATAGTGAAGAAATCACACTTTATTTTCAGGAAAAAGATCTTGTGAGATTGTTGCTCAACTATGGCGACAAACCGGTTGAAATTTCCATTACCAATGAAGACGGGCATGAGGAAAAACACATGGTTAGTGTGGCCGAGTATCTCATCGCCAATATTGAACTCGACGAGATACAACTGATGACGCCTGTTTATGCCAACATCTACAAGGAGTATGTTGAATTTATCGGCAGAGAGGAAATTCCACAGGCATTGAATTTCACCCAGCATAGCGACAACCATATTTCATCGGAAAGTTCAGGATTGATGGTGAGCCCTTATCAGCTCAGTGACAATTGGACAACGCGTCATATGATTTATCCTGAGACGGAAGAAATGTTGCTTCGCAAAGCGGTAAAGGATTGCATTTACAGATTGAAACTCTGGCGTGTCAAACACATTGCAGGTGAACTCGACAAAGAGATCGCCGAATCTTCAGACAACGAAGAAAAACTCGAAGCCCTGATGAAAGAAAAGATGTTGCTCAATAAAGCCAAACTGGAAATTGCCAAATATTTCGGAACGGCATTGTTCTAAAAAAATCAATCACACATTGTTCCGTAACTGGCTATCACAACAATAAGATCAAGGACATTCACGACACCATCCTGGTTCAGATCGGTAGCTTCATTCTCTGTGAGAAAATTGCCAATTACTTCCATCACGTCTTGGCTTGTCACCCAATGATCACCATTGACATCAGCGATACAAGGTGACTCATGACAAGGCAATTCACTATCAGACGGAACTATCACACTAAATTGATACGACCTTGCGATACTGCATGCCATCGCGTCTATAGATACAGTAACGAGGTGATCATTGCTATCTTCGAGATTGCCCATCGCATAAGATAGTGTATAATCAACAGGTTCGTCACAATTGTAGGATAGCCATTCAGGCTGCCACTCATCGAGTTGGCATGGAGTGAAGACAGTACCAGCAAGTGGCATATTAGCCAAAAGAGGCCCGTGGATGTCACATGTATTGATGGATTGAACAGCAACCGTGGAATTCTCGCAAGGATCAGAAGCGGTGTAAACGTATTGTAATTCAGGTTGAGAGTCATCACATTCATGTTTGAACATAAAATCACCGTGAATATTAGCCGTTGGGATGGTATCTCCATTGTTTATTAGAATACCATCCGCATTAAACCATCCGCCAGAACCAAATTCAGGAGAATAATTATTTGCACCTAAGCCAACTTGATAACCATAAGCCTGGTTAACCGGAGAGTGCGTTAGATTGAAATAGCTGCCCTCAAAATCACCTGTTCCAACAAGAGTTGCATCTGACATAACATAATACATCCAATCTGGGTGATTAGCACCTACACCTTCACAATCGGCCTTAAAAAATCTGTAAGGAATAGATGACCATTCGTCCCAAGTCATTCCATCAATAAAATTTGCCTGAATAATAAACCCTCCATTTGGATAAGAAATCGAATGAATTGTAGCGGAAATTTGAGCCGTTCCATCTGAATTTGGAATCCATTCACCGTTGTCTAATGCATAGTAACTATAAACGAAGGGTACACTGAACAGCATCATACACGATTCATAAGCGTACAAACAAAGGTTTGACCCTAAGTCAGGCTGTATAAGTTCACAAGCATCTGAAGGAGTTGATATCTGCAATTGACTAGTGATTACAACCATTTCTCCGGAATCATCCGAAGCTGCGGCCTCGGGCTGAGGATAGCCACAAAACCCATCGCCAACAGATGTTGCAACATTTAATACCGGCGGTGTAGAATCATTCCCATTGCAGTCAGATTGGGACAAAAAAGCCTTGGTAGATAGCACTAAAGCAAGCAACAGCGTAGATTTGAGTAGAAGGTTAAGCATGTGAAATGGTTTTCATGTTCGACCAAAAATACGTCGAATGATTGCAACTCCTACCAATTATCTAAGTCGTTTGGAACTGAGTTCCTATTAGTATCAGATCAATTGCACATCGAGCCGAAACTCGAAATAACAATGAGCAAATCAGGAATGTTTACTACACCATCCTGATTCAAATCCGTCAATTCATTTTCTGTGAGGAAGTCGGCGATCAATGCAATTACATCACTTGTGGTCACTATTTCATCTCCGTTGATATCGGCAATACAAGAAGTATCGATGCACGGCAACTCGCTTTCTTCAGGAATTACGACACTGAACGAATAAGATCTTGGCACACCACAAGCCATGGCATCAATGGTAATGGTGACGAGGTAGTCGTTGCTTCCTTCGACATTACCCATAGCATAAGAAGTGGTATAAGTAAATAGACCATCGCATGAGTCCGGAAGCCATATTGGCTGCCAAGCTTCCATTTCACAAGGGGTCATGACTGTACCCGCCAGAGGCATATTTGCAAGCAATGGCCCCTCTGTTCCACAAGTCAGAATTTCCTGCGTAAAAACCGATGAGTTGTCACAAACATCAGTAGCGGTGTAGACATACTGTAAAATATTTTCGGCAGGATAACAATCGTGTCTAAACATGAAATCACCGGCTCCAGAATACGTCGAAATAGTAACGCCATTGTCTATCAAAGTACCGGTATAAACAAACCAACCACCAGAGCCTAATTCATCCGAGTAATTGTTCGCTCCCAGTCCTACCTGATAACCATACTGATAATTTCCAGGAGCATGTGTAAGGGTATATTGGCTACCTTGAAAATCACCAAATCCGATGAGGCTTCCAGAAGACATGATGTAATACATCCAATTCGGATGTTCGCTACCCACACCGCCGCAATCGGCTTTGTAAGATCTACCTGGAATTCCTGACCATTGATCCCAAGTCATTCCACTCGAAAAATTGACATCCACGGCAAACTTTCCATTCGGATGTGCATTGCAATGAACGATGGCAGAAATATGAGCAGTTCCATCATCAGCGGCAGTCCATGAACCGCTTTCAACCGTGTAAAACTTGTATTCAGCCGGCATACTCATTAAGAGCATACTAGCTATGTCAGCATAGTCACAAAGATTATCGCCAATATCAGGCTGCACCAACATACACACGGCCGGGGCTGACGAAATTTCGAGGCTTACGTCCAACTGCACCATTCCGCCGGAATTGTCCGTAGCAATTGCTGCTGGTTGAGGGTACCCACATGACCCATCACCTGTCTGCATTGAAGCCGAAATGATGGGATTGGTTATGTCTGTTCCATCACATTCATCCTGAGCCAAAAAAGACTGAGTGCCAAGGCAAAACAGGATGGTCAGTATATGATTAAATATTTTGGTCATTTGAGTAGTCGGTTTGTAGAAAGACCTTGTTTTCGTTAAAATGTTGCATTAGAAAGCTTTTGTGGAACATTCAGCACACAACTATTTGGTAAAACTACCCCAAACGAGGTATTTTTGAGCCCCTGATTTATTTAGAAATACTCTAAATAAGTATCAAAAACCTGAACAAATCAGGCATTACAGAGGTTATTCAAATAAAACAAAACATGATAAAGGTAGCAGAAAGCGCAAAACAGCAAGTAGCCCACTTGATGGCGACCGAAAATCACCCTGCAGGATCATTTATCCGTGTAGGTGTTGAAGGCGGTGGCTGTAGTGGATTGATGTACAAACTGGTGTTTGATCATGAAATGAAAGAGGGAGATCAGGTTTTTGAGGACAATGGCGTGAAGGTCGTTGTCGACAAAAAGAGTTTTCTCTATTTGATCGGCACCGAACTCGAATACACCGGCGGCTTAAACGGCAAAGGATTCGTGTTCAACAACCCGAATGCGAACCGGACTTGTGGGTGTGGGGAGAGCTTTTCGATTTAAGATCTAAAATTTAATATTTAAAATTTAAGATTTAAGATTTCCGAAATCATAAGTGTGATTGAGATGGCTAAAATTCAAAGATTCGAAGATTTACCGGTGTGGAACAACGCAAGGGAATTGTGTCGTGACATATTCGCATTGATGCAAAAGCCATCGATGAAAATTGATTTTGAATTAAAGAGTCAGATCAATCGGTCATCAGCCAGCGTCATGGATAATATTGCCGAGGGATTCGAGCGGAATAACAACAAGGAATTCAAACATTTTCTCTACATATCGAAATCCTCCTGTGGAGAAGTGAGGTCTCAATTGTATAGGGCATTTGATCGAGAATATCTTACGAAGGAAGAATTTGAAGTGCTGGTCCAAAACACGCTAAACATCTCTGGTCAAATCGCAGGGTTGATCAATTACATCAATCGATCAACAATTTCAGGAACAAAGCACAAGACCGCAAACAAAGACATATCCGCTGAACCTGATACTGCTTATAACAGACCAAATGATGCAGTCCAAACAGATTACTTTCTAGAAATAGCTTTAAATGATAATTCGAAAGATTGATGCAGGAAAAGTTTTCATGATCAACACAAAATCAAGCAATATGCAGATTCTGAATTCAAACTACCCAAATACATATCAACCACATTTGTCCAATGACAAATTTTAAATTCCAAATAGCCCCAATCGATGTCAACCATACTTCGGCCCAATTTTAAATTTTAAATCTTAAATTTTAAATTCCACCTACATGAGTAGTGATGATATCATAGATGAAATAACTTCCCGCGAATACGAATTCGGATTCACCACAAACATTGAATCCGACAAGGCGCCTGCGGGGTTGAATGAGGATATCATTCGGTTGATTTCGCATAAAAAGGAAGAACCGGAATGGTTGCTGAATTGGCGTTTGGAAGCTTTTGCACTTTGGCAAAAAATGACCGAGCCTACATGGGCGCATGTGCAATATGTGAAGCCCGACTTCCAGGCCATCTCCTATTATGCAGCACCTAAGAAAAAAGTCAACCTCAATTCACTCGATGAACTCGATCCGGAATTGAGAAAGACCATGGATAAACTCGGCATCTCGATGGAAGAGCAGAAACGTCTTCATGGTGTGGCAGTGGATTTCGTGATGGATTCTGTTTCAGTTGCAACATCTTTCAAAGAAAAACTCGGTGAACTCGGCATCATATTTTGTTCGATGAGCGAAGCAATCAAAGAACATCCTGAACTGGTTAAAAAATATATGGGTACTGTTGTACCTCGAACCGACAATTTTTATGCGGCATTGAATTCCGCTGTTTTCACGGATGGATCATTTTGTTATATCCCAAAAGGAGTAAAATGTCCAATGGAACTTTCAACGTATTTCAGGATCAACGAAGGTGGTACAGGTCAGTTTGAAAGAACGCTGGTCATCGCCGATGAAGGAAGTTATGTCAGTTATCTCGAAGGTTGCACTGCACCACAACGCGACGAAAATCAATTGCACGCTGCAGTGGTTGAACTGATTGCATTAGGTGATGCAGAAATCAAATACAGTACAGTACAGAATTGGTATCCCGGCGACAAAGAAGGCAAGGGAGGTGTATTCAACTTTGTAACCAAACGAGGATTGTGTGATGGTGAGCGATCCAAAATTTCATGGACACAGGTTGAAACAGGAAGTGCCATTACCTGGAAATATCCTTCATGTATTTTAAAAGGAGATCACAGTGTTGGTGAATTCTATTCAGTAGCTGTCACCAACAATATGCAACAAGCAGATACCGGAACGAAGATGCTGCACATCGGTCGGAACACAAAAAGCACCATCATATCCAAAGGGATCAGCGCAGGTAAAAGTCAGAATAGTTATCGCGGTTTGGTGCACATCAATAAAAGCGCAGAAAACGCGCGCAACTTTTCACAATGCGATTCATTGTTAATGACAGACACATGTGGAGCACATACTTTTCCATACATCGAAATCAAAAACAAGACTGCGAAAGTTGAACACGAAGCCACTACTTCAAAAATTGGAGAAGATCAAATCTTCTATTGTCTGCAGCGTGGATTAGATGAAGAGCAAGCCATTTCGATGATCGTGAATGGATATGCCAAAGAGGTACTCAACAAACTACCCATGGAATTTGCAGTAGAAGCACAAAAACTCCTTGCTATTTCATTGGAAGGAAGTGTAGGATAAAAGAATTAGAAAATCAGAAAGGAAAGAGAAAACAATATCATGTTAAGGATAAATAATCTTCAAGCCTCAATCGAAGGCAAACAAATTTTGAAAGGACTAAATCTGGAAGTAAAACCAGGTGAAGTTCACGCGATCATGGGACCCAATGGCAGTGGCAAAAGCACACTTGCCTCGGTACTTGCCGGGCGTGAAGACTATGAAGTCACCGGAGGTTCCGTATTCTTCAATGGACAAGATTTACTTGATATGCCGGCAGAAATCCGTGCACGAGAAGGACTCTTCCTGGCATTTCAATATCCTGTAGAAATACCTGGTGTGAGCAATATGAATTTTCTCAAGGCTGCGGTAGGTGAAATCAGGAAACACAAAGGACTTGACGCACTCACTGCGAAAGAATTTTTGAAGCTTGTCAAGGAAAAATCTGCTTTGGTTGAGTTGGATGGACAGCTTGCCAATCGAGCTGTCAATGAAGGATTCAGCGGTGGAGAAAAAAAGCGCAACGAAATTTTCCAGATGGCCATGCTTGAACCAACACTTGGTATTCTGGATGAAACCGACAGTGGGCTGGATATTGACGCATTGCGTATTGTTGCGAATGGCGTGAACGCTCTTCGTTCACCAGTAAGATCTTTCGTGGTGATCACACACTACCAACGTTTGCTTGATTACATCGTTCCTGATTTTGTACATGTATTGTACAAAGGAAAAATTGTAAAAAGTGGAACGAAAGAATTGGCGCTCGAACTTGAAGAGCGTGGTTATGATTGGATCAAAGAAGAAACAGCAGAAGCCGGCGCGTGATGGAATCGACAACAACAATCTCCGCAAAAGAAAAATTCCTGATGCTTTTGGATCAGGTATCGCAAGGCATTTCCAATGATACTGCAAGAGAAGCTTTGAACACATTGGAATTGCCTACCACCAGACAAGAAGACTGGCGATATACACGTGTCGGTAAACTCGCATCCGAAGAATGGAAGTGGTCGACTTCAAATCATCCATTTGACATTCGTCCATTCCAGATCAATGGCATAAATGCACATCACATTGTACTTGTTGATGGAAAATACCGTCCTGATCTATCCGATCAATCAGAATTGACAGGCATAACTTTGCAAGCATCACAAGAATCATCTGCCCCTGTAAATGGTTACCGGCATTTTTTCGAAGCACTGAGTTATGCTTTAACAACAACGCACATCAAACTTGATGTTGCAGCTAAAACAAATGTTGGTCGTATCATCCACATCATCCATGCGACAACGGAACCGCATGTGATTTCACAACCTATGATCACCATCACATGTGGTGAATCATCATACATCCACATCATCGAATCATTTGTTTCTTCACAAGAGATACCTGCGTTTACGAACCGCACCTTAAAAATTCAAATTGGAAAAAATGCAAGTTTGAATTTGGATAAAATTCAACAAGAAAGTGATGAACATTTTCTGATGAATGAAGAACGCATTCACCTCGATACAGATAGTCGATATACCGAAAACACTTTGACCATCGATGGTGGATGGATTCGAAACAACACGCATGTTTCGATGGATGGAAAAAACGCTGATGCAAATCTGCATGGCATTTATTTACCAAGAAGAAAACAGCATATCGACAATCATACACTCATAGACCATAGAGTTCCACATTGCAACAGCAATGAATTATACAAAGGATTGCTCAATGATCACTCAACGGGTGTTTTCAATGGTAAAGTCTATGTGCAGCCAGATGCACAAAAAACAAACGCTTTTCAAAGCAATGCCAATATTTTGTTGAGTAGTGATGCCCAAATCAATACCAAACCAGAACTGGAAATTTACGCCGATGATGTAAAATGCAGCCATGGCAGCACTACCGGACAAATTGACGAAAACGCTTTGTTTTACTTGAAAGCACGCGGACTTGGAGATGATACTGCTAGAAGACTGCTCAATTCAGCATTCATTAATGATGTTCTAAACAAAGTTGAAAACGCATTTGTGCGTCAGTATGTGATTGATGATTTAGTCAAAAAAGAATTATTGATAGGATGATGACAAACATATCCTACGACATAGAAAATATCAGAAAACAATTTCCTGTTCTTCACCAACAGGTGAACAACAGGCAATTGGTATATCTCGATAATGCGGCAACAACACAAAAACCGCTTTCAGTTATCGAGGCATTGGACATTTTTTACAAAACAACCAATGCTAATATTCATCGTGGGGCGCATTATCTGGCGAATAAAGCAACAGTTCAATTTGAAGGTACCCGCGAAAAAATCCGCTCGTTCATCAACGCCAAAGAAACCGCTGAAATTATTTTCACGTCCGGAACAACAGACTCCATCAATCTCGTAGCGCAAACCTGGGGCAGAAAAAACATCACTACCGGAGATGAAATATTGTTATCGATGATGGAACATCATAGCAACATCGTTCCATGGCAAATGTTGGCAGAAGAAAAAGGTGCAGTGATCAAGGTGATTCCGGTAACAGAAAGCGGAGAATGGCAAATAGATGCCATCGACTCATTGCTCAATGAAAGGACCAAATTGGTGGCGGTCAATCATGTTTCCAATTCACTTGGCACGATCAACCCGATCAAAATGCTCATCGACAAAGCACATTCATATGGTGCGAAAGTTCTCATTGATGCCGCACAATCTGTTTCGCATTTCGCTACAGATGTTCAAGAACTCGATTGCGACTTCATGTGTTTTAGTGGTCACAAAATTTACGGACCAACCGGAACTGGTGTCTTATATGGCAAATACGACTTACTCGAAGCTATGCCGCCGTGGCGTGGTGGAGGAGAGATGATCAGTAGCGTTTCATTCGAAAAGACAACATACAACTCGTTGCCTCACAAATTCGAAGCAGGTACTCCGCATATTGCAGGAGTGATTGCTCTTTCATCGGCAATCGATTTCATGAATGAGTTCCAATGGGACGATCTCATCGACCATGAAAAAAATATTTTGGCATACGCCACATCGAAGATCAGTCACATTGAAGGACTGAGGATCTTTGGTACTTCAACAGAAAAAACTGGAGTGATCTCATTTGATGTGGAAGGCATACATCCCTATGATATCGGTACACTATTGGACAAACAAGGTATAGCGGTTCGAACAGGTCATCATTGCACAGAACCACTGTGGAGCTACTATGGCGTAACCGGATCAGTCCGCGCATCCTTTGCGATTTATACTACCACAGAAGAGATCGATTTGTTTGTTGATGCATTACATAAATCAATCAGTATGCTAAGATGACCATAGAAGACAGACAACAGGAAATCATTGAAGAATTCAGCGCTTTTGGCGACTGGATGGAGAAATACGAATACATCATTGAACTGGGAAAAGAACTCCCGCTCATTGATGAATTGCACAAAACAGAAGACAATCTTATCAAAGGTTGCCAATCGCGTGTTTGGTTACATGCTCCATATAGACAACAATGGACATGTGCGATTCACCGCTGACAGTGATGCGATCATCACCAAGGGGATGGTCGCTTTGATGGTCCGAGTATTGGACGATCAGAAGCCCACAGATATTACGGCTGCAGATTTGCATTTCGTGAATGAAATCGGGTTGAGTGAACATTTGTCGCCAACACGCAGCAATGGTTTAGCAAGTATGATTAAACAAATGAAAATTTACGGAATGGCATTTTCCGTCAAAGACAAATAACGCAGGTATGGACATTGCGAAAAGGAAAGACATCGAAGAAAAAGTCATCAAGGCACTCAAGACCATCTATGATCCGGAGATTCCTGTAGACATTTATGAGCTCGGACTCATATACAATATTGGCATTGAAGAAGACGCAGAAGTGACCATCATGATGACACTCACATCACCTTCATGTCCTGTCGCAGAAACGCTACCACCCGAAGTCGCCGAAAAGGTAGGAGAACTTCCTGAGGTCAATGGCTGTAAAGTAGAAATCACCTGGGATCCACCGTGGGATAAAAGCATGATGAGTGAGGAAGCGCAGTTGGAGCTGGGATTCTTATGAATTATGAATTATGAATGATGAATTATGAATTATGAATGATGAGGTGTGGTGTATTGTGGAGATGGGATGAGGCCTTTGCAGTAGATTAATTGTGGAGAGCTATAGACTCATTCATAACTCAAACATTTCATAATTGTATTGAATTTCGTTTTAGAGTGGAAAACATCAATACACACATATAGATTGCCAGACCCCATCAGGGTCACATCTCTCTAGCAAATAAGACACCCGTTGTCCCCGACCCTGTAGGGGTCGCATGTAAAATCTGAATTTGGTAGTGCAAGTCGGACCAGAAAACATTTGCACCCAAGAACAAAATCAACCTCAAATCTTACGAGAAACTCGCAAACACTATCGAATTCGTTCCGTTCACTTTGTGTTTGACTTTGTATTTGTAACCCGCGCCTTTCAATATCTCACGAATGTGTGCGATTTTTCTACCGTAGTTGAGTGCATTAAATGCAATCATGCCATTCTCATTGCCGCGCTTTACAATGGCTTTCCAAAATTTTTCTGTGAGAATTTTTTCCGGAATCGTGTAGTCGATGGAAATATCTACAATGATGAGATCGAATTTGTTTTTGCAGCCAAGCACATAGTCATACGCATCCATGCACTCAATTGCCAAATTTTTAGAAGGCTTCACGCCAAACTCCTTTTTTGCGATATCGATCACAACCGGATCAATTTCCACACAGGTGATGTGATTTTTAAATTTGAATTCAATGCGCATGATGTCCAAAACAGAACCGGCACCAAGTCCAAACAACAAAACCGTTTTCACCTGAGCAAGATCAATTTGAGCCAATGTCTCATTCCACACACCTTGTGCAGCGCCAAAAGAATAATTTGCATTTTCACTATCGAGCACTTTGCGGCCTTTGTACATGCCCACTTCGAGTGTGCCGTTGAATTTTGATTCAAATTTTTTCATTGCGGTGCAAGGTAATAGACAAGCAGATAGTTTGTCGATGTCATCCCATTGTTACCTTGCACACCGCATGAGCGAGAAAAAAAGAATAGCGATACTTGGCAGTACCGGCAGTATTGGTACTCAGGCTTTGGAAGTAATTTCCGCACAACACGAAAATTTTACCGCAGGAAATACTTACAGCACAAAACAATGCCGAATTGTTGATTGAACAGGCATTGCGTTACAAACCCAACACGGTTGTTATTGGTGATGAATCAAAATACCAACAGGTAAAAGAAGCGTTATGGAATCACGACATAAAAGTTTTTGCTGGTAAAAAAGCCCTCGAACAAGTTGTTGAGTCTGGAGAGGTAGACATGGTTCTGACCGCGCTTGTAGGATTCGCAGGACTCGAGCCAACGATGAACGCCATTCGACACAAGAAACACATCGCATTGGCCAACAAAGAAACATTGGTTGTTGCTGGAGAACTTGTGACACGCCATGCACAGGAAAATGCCGTGAACATTTATCCGGTCGACAGCGAACATTCAGCCATATTTCAATGCCTCGCTGGTGAGTGGAACAATCCGATCGAAAAGATCATACTCACCGCATCTGGCGGACCATTTCGCGGTAAGAAAAAAGAAGAATTGAGTCAGGTAACAAGGGCGCAGGCACTCAAACATCCCAATTGGACAATGGGTGCAAAAATCACCATTGATTCTGCAACACTAATGAACAAAGGGCTTGAGGTGATTGAGGCCAAATGGCTTTTCCACCTTAAACCGGAGCAGATCGAGGTGATTGTACATCCACAGAGCATCATTCATAGTCTCGTACAATTTCAGGATGGTAGCATGAAAGCGCAGATGGGATTGCCTGACATGAAACTACCTATTCAATATGCAATGGGATATCCTAAGCGACTTCCCTCCGACTTCCCGCGATTCGACTTCATGCAATACCCGCAAATCACTTTTGAAAAACCCGATTGTGATGTTTTCCGTTGTCTTGATTTGGCATTCGTCGCACTTGAAAAAGGTGGTAATATGCCGTGTTTGCTGAATGCTGCCAATGAAGTGAGTGTTGCCCGATTCCTCCGCGATGAAATAGGCTTTTTGGATATCGCACGCATCAATGAATCTGTGATGGAACGCGGCACATTTATTCAGAAACCTTCATTGGATGATTTGCTGGTGAGTGATGCAGAAGGGCGTGGATTGGCGGAAGGGATGTGAGGAGATGCTTTTTGTTTAAGGTTCAAGGTGGGCAGGAAACTGATTTCATTCATTGAACATTTGTGCGCCAAACAATCGGGTTTCGTGGATTGAAGTTGGTTTAATCAACTATGTTCACAACGTGTGTTTGCGCAAAGATTCACCAAGGAAAAATTCATCTATGTGTTTGTCAGCCGTGGCAACTTTCATAGGTTCTGAGTATTGAAGTTGGGGATTACTCAGAAGACATCAAGCATAAAATGATTAGACAAACAAAACCTAAGTGAGGCGATCAATCTTCATCGTCAATAGAATACATTCTGCCAACAATGTACTTTGAACCTTGAACCAGAAATACCCTCCGAAGTCTAAATCGTCATAATATCTTTATCCTTCGCTGCAATCAAATCATCAATTTTTTTGTTGAATTTATCTGTGAGTTCTTGCACCTTGGCTTCGCCCATTTTGGCTTCATCTTCAGGAAGTCCATCCTTTTGTGCTTGTTTGATAAAATCGAGAGCGTCCTTACGAGAAGTTCTCAAACCCACTCGGGCATGTTCACCTTCCGCGTGAGCACGTTTGCTCAGGTCACGTCTGCGTTCTTCTGTAAGCATCGGAACATTGATGATGATCAAATCTCCGTTATTCTGTGGATTTAACCCGAGGTTTGCCTCGATGATTGCCTTAGAAATGGCGTCGAGCATATGTTTTTCCCAAGGCTGAACCGTGATGGTCCTAGGATCCGGGGTACTCACATTGGCGATGTTTTTCATGAGGGTTGGAGACCCGTAATAATCGAGTTTCACACCATCGAGCATCGCCGGATTGGCTTTGCCTGCGCGGATTTTCGACAATTCGAATTCGAGGTGGTCGATGGTTTTTTGCATCGCCTCAGTGGCTTCATCCAAAGCCATTTTCACTTCATCGCTCATAACAATAATATTGATCTGGCGCCGAAAATAAGTCTCAGCATGCAAAATCAGAAACTCACCAAAGTGCCCACGGCATCGCCGGAAATTACTTTGCTGAGGTTTCCCTTTTTGTTCATGTCAAAAACAATGATCGGCAATTTGTTTTCATTACAGAGTGTAAATGCGGTCATATCCATCACTTTTAAGTCCTTTTCAAAAACTTCAGTGAATGACACTTTATCATACCGCACGGCATTCGGATTTTTTTCAGGATCAGCAGTGTAAATACCATCCACCCGCGTTCCTTTCAGGATGACATCACAATCCATTTCAATCGCTCTCAATGAGGCGGCGGTATCTGTGGTGAAAAAAGGATTGCCTGTACCTGAACCGAAAATAACAACTCGTCCTTTTTCAAGATGACGCACTGCGCGACGTTTGATAAAAGGCTCTGCGATTGATTTCATTTCGATGGCGCTTTGCAGTCTGGTGAAAACACCGATACTCTCTAGTGCACTTTGCAGAGCCATACTGTTGATCATTGTAGCGAGCATTCCCATATAATCACCCTGGGTTCTTTCCATTCCTCCCTCTTCCGCCTGCACCCCACGAAAAATATTTCCTCCACCAATTACAATGGCAACCTGTACTCCTGTTTGCCAGACTTCCTTGATTTCATTCGCGTATTGAAGAAGACGCTGGTTATCGATTCCGAATTGTTTATCACCCATGAGCGCCTCGCCGCTCAGCTTGAGAAGAATGCGTTTGTATTTCATTTCAGGGGGTAAAAATAGGCAGATTTGTGGGGCAAGAGAAATGCTTCACGCTGATTCATGAAAGGAATTGTGAGATGAAATTGATGACGGGCAGGCTGGAGGTGCAAAGACAAGGTTCAAGGTTTATGGTTCAAGGTTCAAGGTTGGCAGAATGCTATTCTATTGATGCTGAATAATGATCGCCTCACTTAGGTATTGATTGCCTCATCATTTTATGCTTGATGTCTTCTGAGTAATCCCCGACTTCAATATTCAGAACCTATGAAAGCTGCCGCGGTTGACAAACACATAATTGATTTTTTCCTTGGTGAATCTTTGCGCAAACACACGTTGTGAACTTCATGATTAAACCAACTTCAGTCCGCAAAAACCGATTGTGAGGCGAACAAATGTTGAATGCATGAAATCAGTTTCCTGCCCACCTTGAACTTTGAACTTTGAACCTTGAACTCAATGCGCTCACTGTGCAAACACCGAACTCGAATCCTTATACGTCACTGCCGGATTGAGAATCATCACTGGAATACCCGCTTCGTTGGTGATGATCTTTTGTTCACTATCCATTCCGAAAGCGTGTACCAATCTCTCTTCCGCAGTATTCAAGATACAGATCATATCGATTTCGGCGTACTTGGCATACTTGAGCAATTCCTTCACAAAACCACCAGATCCAGATTCGGTGATCACAGTTTTGTAACGCAAATTTCTTTCCTCCAGATAACCTTCAGCATAGCTGATGTTTCTGGCAAGTCTGTTGTGAAGAAACTCATCGGTTTCTTTAGGTGAAATAATATGCACCTCAGCACCAAATCGCGAAGCGACATCACAAGCGATTTTAAGTTTCTGTTTAGTTTCCTGGTGAAGATCGAGCGGGATGAGCAGTTTGGAAATTTTCGCGCTCTGTTTTGTATCGGCCTGAACGATAATCATCGGCACTTTGCTTTCAGAAATAATTCTGAGTGCATTACTACCCACAATGAACTGCATGCCTTGCATACCATGGGTTCCCATGACGATCAATTCGGCATTTTCTTCAGCGGCAACATCCGGGATATCGTCAAAAATATTTCCTACGCGAACATGGATATTGATTTTTATAGCATGGCGTGTGGCATGATCTGCCGCCTGCACTTCAAGTTTCTTTTTAGCCGCTTCAATTTCACCTTGTGTTTTCACAATGTGAAGCAAGTAAACTTCGCTCTTGGTACTTTCAGCTATTTCGCAACCATAACGAATGGCTACATTGGAAACGGGCGTAAAGTCTGACGGTACAAATATTTTGCTCATAGATTTCTGGTAGGAAAGTTTCCTGCGAAAATGACGACAAACCGACATTATAACAAGAAACCGGACATTTTTTTTTGAAACATGGGTTTGATCCGACTACTTGCGAGTATTGGATCATTCATGGTTTACTTTTTCAAACTAAACGTGTACCGATCCAGATTCGGGTCGGTATCGTCGTAGATACCCGTTAACTTAATGACGGCAAACTTGTGTTCTATTGTATCGTACTCTGTGATGAGAATATCATTCACTTGCACGTCGGTGATCAACTGTTGAGGTATGCTACTTTGATAACTGTTCATGGCAGACGAACCCGTAGCTTCAGCATAATTGAAAGCATTGTTTCTTACGAAACGAATACCCGACCAAGAAGTGATATCGAGGCTCAACACCCCATCATCCGTGTCATCCGATTCCATCAAATCCACTAGTGCGGAATCAGGATCAGTGTCCAACTGCAACCATGTCGATGAAGAAATATCAAAGGCATTATTTGCACCAAAATGAAATGGCGAATACAATTCATGTCCGCTTGTCTCTGTGAGATAAACAGAAGATTCCACATACAGATCGCGCAGCGTCGAAGCTTCATTCCCATCCGTATCGATGGCTTTGAAGGTGAGCAGGATTCTTGGAGAACCCGCTGGTACCTGATAAACATAGAAAAATTCGGTTTGACTTCCGCTGACCAAAGTATCCAGCAGTGTGGAAGTCACACCACCCTCAGGTTTTTGCATGATCTTGATTTGTTGCAGATTAAAATCTCCGCCTTTGGCATTCACGGTGAATTCCAGCAAGTCGCCTGCATTTGAAGTCAGAACGAGCGCAGATGGATCGATATAGATGGCAGGTCCCGCCTTTTCCTTCTCACCACAAGAGGCGATGAAAACGAAAACCAGAAGAGCAGCGAATAGCTGGTAGAATTTGTTGTGCATTTCAAGATCAGATTATCGATTCAAAACTAAGGCAGGCCATTCAATAAAAAAACACCCGGAAATTCCCGGGTGTTTTCTCATTTCAAAAAATTATTTTGATTTGATTTTGTAAGCCTTAAATCTCACTTTCAGTACATCACGGTGACCCATGAATTGCTGATAAGTGATCACATCAAAAGAAACAGGCAATACGAGATCTGCGTCAGGTTTCTGTTGCAGTGCATCGTACAAAGCGTTGTTGTAACCGCGGTTATTTGGCAGAGCCAATCCCAGTCCCTGAGGCATCAGTGAAGCAGAATAATATTTTCTGCCACCGTATGGCAACATGAGGAAATAAGATTGTTCTGATTGACCCGTTACATCACCAAGATACTCCAGATCATCCATGTCGAAGTTGACCTGAGCATTGATTGGAGTGAGAGGAACGGCCTTGTGGTACATCGTGCATGAAGGCACCAGGATAACCAGTGCGCATGCAACCAGCAGGAGGTATTTTATTTTTTTCATAAGAATCTAGCTTTAGGGTTGATGCGGTTTAACGCGTGGTAATCTGAGCCTTATTCCTGGTAGAAAAATAAATATGAATATTCAATCTCACGTTGTGATTGGTATTCAGATTAAAAGTTCTGCGGCTGAGGTCGCTATATTGTTGTGGATCGCCGTTGAGGTTGAGGTCCTGATCACCGAAAGCATCCGTTTCCTGTTCATACCATTCACCGGAATTGCTGGTAGATCCAACTGTAACTTCTTGTTCAACTTTGGTTTTTCCACCGAACATCCATTTTCCAGTAAGGCCATATTCAAGACCAATAGAAATAGGCAATTCAGCAACAAACACATTGAAACCAGTTACAAGACCGAATCCCAGGATGCGTGTATTGGTTGTTCTTGTTTCGAAGAATTTGTCACCATTGAAATATTCTTCTTGATTGATTCTTTTGTTTTTACCCAAACCGATCAAGGCTTCAGCACCAGCATATACATCAAAAATGTTGCTATTGCTGAAGTGTTTTTCCAAACCACCTGCGATGGCGAAATCGCGCGAAATAAGACGTTTTAGATCAGTTTGAACTTCACCCAAATCAGGACTGATTGGATTCAGCGCAGTAGAGTCCACTGCAGTACCTTCCGTACGTGCATTTGCGATGGTATATCTCAAACCCATACGCAGCACATTTTGATCAGACAAATAATACTTGTAGGTCAGGAAATCACTTCTGAATAATGAGTTTCCTTTGTACAAGCCGGCATTCGAGCTATCCGAAGAACTCAAGTCGATGATAGGAATCACAAATTGAAGTGCACCATCACCTGCTTGTGGTCTTGTAGAAAGTCTCAGAACCTGATCATAATTTTCTATGGTTGAAAGCTGCGCCTGCAGGGACACAGAAAGGAAGGCAACACATGCCGTAAATAACAACAATTTTTTCATCTGAATGTGGTTTTAGTTATCGTAGTCAAAGGTATCTTCATGCTTTTCGGTGTGAATGATCAAAATCAGGCACTTATCAACACTATATCAGTTGGTAATGAACCTTCTGCACAACATACTACCGCTCAACGATCTCAATCTTATACCTTATCTGTAAATCACTACCCATAACCACACAGACCTTACTTTTGCACCCTCGAAATTTCTCTATGAACGACAAAAAAATCAGGGTCAGATTTGCGCCGAGCCCAACGGGTCCGCTCCACATGGGCGGTGTGCGCACTGCGCTGTACAATTACCTCTTTGCGAAAAAACACGGTGGGGATTTTCTCCTTCGAATTGAAGATACTGATCAGGGAAGATTTGTTCCCGGTGCTGAAGAATACATCATTGAATCGTTGAAATGGTGCGGCATTCAGCCCAATGAAGGCGTTGGTTTTGGTGATGGCCCACATGCCCCGTATCGCCAAAGTGAACGCAAGCCGTTGTATCGCCAATATGCCGAACAACTGATCAACAGTGGACATGCGTATTATGCATTCGATACTGCTGAAGAAATGGAAGCGTTGCGCAAGCAGGCGGAAGCTGAAAAAAGGACATTTTCATACGACTCTTTCACAAGAGGTCAGTTGAAGAATTCTACTGCGCTTTCTGCTGAAGAAACCGCTCAACGCATCGCAAACGGAGAAGCACATGTGATTCGTCTCAAAGTTCCTCAAAAAGAAGAAATTCAAATCAACGATCTTATTCGCGGCGAAGTGGTGTTTCATTCAGATCTCGTGGACGATAAAGTTTTGCTAAAAAGCGATGGTATGCCAACCTATCATTTGGCACACATCGTTGACGATTATCTCATGAAGATTACGCATGCAGTGCGTGGTGAAGAATGGTTGCCAAGTGCACCGGCTCACGTACTCATCTATCGTTATCTAGGATGGGAAAATGAAATGCCGCAGTATGCACATCTTCCACTTTTACTGAAACCAGATGGCAATGGAAAATTGAGCAAACGCGATGGTGATCGTCTTGGATTTCCCGTATTCCCGCTCGATTGGCAAGATCCGTCCACCGGTGAAAAATCTGCAGGATACAGAGAGCGCGGATACTACCCACAGGCTTTCGTGAATATGCTCGCATTTTTGGGATGGAACCCAGGCACCGAGCAGGAAATATTTTCAATTGAAGAATTGTGTTCTGCATTTTCATTTGAACACATCCACAAAGCCGGAGCGAAATTCGATCCCGAAAAAGCGAAGTGGTTCAACGAACAATATTTGCGCCATGCGTCGGAACAAGAAATTGCAGCTCGACTCAAATCCGTTGTTGCGAATACGTTCAACATTGGTGCAGACGATCGCAGACTCAGCGAAAATTATTTGACTCAGGCTGTTGTTTTGCTCAAACCACGTGTACAATTTGAAGCAGAGATGCCGGAAAAAGGCAACTATCTTTTCATGGCACCAGATCAATATGATCAACAAGTCATCGAGAAAAAATGGAAGGAAAACAGCCGTTCATTTTTTGTAGCACTCGCTAATGCCTTTTCAACATCTTCCACCTTCACAGCAAGTGATGTGGATACCCTTGTAAAAGAAACAGCCACAACGCAAAACATTAAACCAGGCGACATCATGCAGCTTTTCCGTGTCGTGCTGAGTGGACAAGGCGGAGGAGTTGATCTCACCGGAATGGCGTCATTACTAGGAAAAGAAGAATGTGTTGCGAGGATTGAACTCGCATTGAAAAAAATACAGAATTGATTATGGATATCGAAAGAGGCCCCAATTTTTTGGAAGAAATTATTGCTGAAGATGTAAAGAACGCCAAACACGGTGGTCGTGTTCTCACACGTTTTCCTCCAGAGCCGAATGGCTATTTACACATCGGACATGCTACATCCATATGTCTCAATTTTGGATTGGCCAAAGACTTTGGTGGTCAAACCAATTTGCGTTTTGATGATACCAATCCTGTGACAGAAGACACCGAATATGTTGACAGTATTCGCAACGACATCAAGTGGTTGGGTTTCGAATGGGCCAATGAATTTTATGCGAGCGATTATTTCGAGCAGATGTATGAATTCGCAGTGACCTTGATCAAAAAAGGATTGGCATATGTCGATGATTCCACTGCCGAAGAAATCGCTGCGATGAAAGGAACGCCGACGGAGCCAGGCAAAAACTCGCCCTATCGCGATAGAAGTGTAGAAGAAAATCTTGATTTGTTCGCTCGCATGCATGCCGGAGAATTCAAGGACGGTGAAAAGACCCTTCGTGCAAAAATTGATATGTCATCTCCGAACATGCATTTGCGCGATCCGTTGATGTATCGCATCAAACATGCACATCATCACCGCACGGGAGATACATGGTGCATCTATCCGATGTACGATTTCGCCCATGGACAAAGTGATTCCATTGAACAAATCACACATTCGATTTGCACATTGGAATTCGAAGTTCACAAACCACTTTACAATTGGTTTATCCAACAACTCGGCATTTTTCCGAGTCAGCAATATGAATTTGCCAGACGCAATTTGAATTACACAGTAATGAGTAAACGCAAGTTGTTGCAATTGGTGAATGAAAAACATGTGAATGGCTGGGATGATCCACGAATGCCAACGGTAAGTGGATTGCGCAGACGCGGATACACTCCGGAAAGCATACGCCATTTCTGTGATCTTGTAGGAATAGCCCGTCGTGAAAACGTGATCGACGTTGGACTTCTTGAGTTTTGCATACGTGAAGATCTGAACAAGCGCGCAACAAGACGCATGGTCGTTCTCGATCCCATCAAACTCATCATCGACAATTATGAAGATGGTAAAGTAGAAATGCTTCACGGAGAAAACAATCCAGAAGTAGAAGGTGGTGGTGGTCATCGCGACATTCCATTCAGCAAAGAACTGTGGATTGAGCGCGATGACTTTATGGAAAATCCACCGAAGAAATTTTTCCGACTCGGACCTGGATTGATGGTTCGTTTGAAACATGCATACATTGTAAAATGTGAGTCATTCGAAAAAGATTCAGCAGGAAATATCACAGCAGTGCATTGCACCTATATACCTGAAAGCCGCAGTGGAAATGATACCAGTGGCATCAATGTCAAAGGGACAATGCATTTTGTAAGTGCATCACATGCTGTGCCCGTGCAGGTAAATCTATATGATCGTTTATTCAAAGTCGAAAATCCATCAGCAGAAGAAGGAGACTTCAAATCGTACATCAATGAAGAGAGTTTGAAAGTGATCACGAATGCATATGCAGAACATGATTTGAAAAATGCAAAGCAGGGCGACAAATTCCAATTCATTCGACTTGGATACTTCACACCGGATCTTGATTCAACACCAGAGAAACTCATTTTCAATCGCACGGTTACACTGAAAGATTCCTGGGCGAAAGAAGCCAAGAAGAATTGACACACATGCACAAGATAGCTGTCAACAATATATCAGTCTATGCTCATCACGGATGTTGGGATGAAGAAGCCATCATCGGTGGTGAGTATAGTGTTGATGTTGAAATGACCACAGACTTCACCATTGCTGCAGAGACAGACGAGTTGAGTGGCACGATCGATTATGTGGTGGTGAAAGAAATCGTTTATCGTGAAATGGCGATACGTTCGAAACTCATCGAACATGTGGCATTGCGCATTGTGAGTGCTTTGAAAAAAGAAATTCCTGCTATCGAAAAAGTACTGGTGCGTGTCACCAAATACAACGCACCGATGGGCGGGCAGGTGGAGAGTGTGAGTGTGGAGATTGAGTTATGATGTTACTATGATCATACCCAATTTTGTATTGATATCAATAAAACGTTCACTTCGCAATTCGAAACTTAAATGACCATATATCGCCTCCTGAAAAAGTGGTAAATCGATCATAGCTTGAAATTCGTTCTTCAAGAAGGACTTCACCTCCTGTGGCGAATGATTAATTAGTTCAACAATTGACATTGAAAATTCCAAAATGTAAACGATATCTTCAAAATCGTGACTGAACCTTGGATCACCACCCCGCTGATGAAAAGCTTCAAATTTGGTAGCAAGAAAATATGGTAACGACAATATTTTAATCTCCAAATCTTCGATTTCAAATGATTCAAGATGACTGAATCCAGGAAGAAACCAAGAATTGGAAGGCGTCCCAAGCAACGGTTCGTGTATTCATAACATCGATCAAAACATCATCATATCTGAATCTACATATTACACTATCCTCAAACGATTGCTTAAAGCCTCTGTAAACCAAAGCATCTCTAAATTTCTCCAATTCGGAAAAATTAGCTATAGACAAACTAATATCCACATCCTTAGTTGGCCGCATTTCTTCTGCTGCCGGATCATCGGCATATATACTAACCACTGCTCCGCCAACGAAGCATACGTCCTTATTCAAATCACCAAGTGCTTTCGCTACTTTCTTTACGACACCCAGATTAATTGTCGTGTTATTCATCAAACATCTTTCTTTTAAGTTCTGCAATGGCTATTTTTTTTTCCCTCGACTTTCCTATTCGCAAAACATCCACTAAACACAGCATCTCATAAAACAAAGATGTTGTATCAACCACTTCTGGCACTGTAGCATACAATGGCTGAATGGATTGTCCTCGCAAAGTACCTTTAGCATATGGCCAAACGTATTGCTCTTCACTTGTGAACTCCTTATCCAACGGCGGGCCACTGTGGGCCGTGGGCACTCCCTTAACCAATGCACCTGGCTTTTGTGGAAAAACGTAAGCCACCCCATATACGAGAAAATCAAAAAATGCCGACTTCAAAACAATCTTTTCCGATTTTGACATGAGGTTACAATACTCCAATCTTGTCAATGATTGACTGATTTCAGATTGACTCATCTTCAATGAAAACGCGATTGATTTTTGATTCCAAGGTTCTTGCCTCAATGAAACAATCTTGAGAAGTATCAGCACGTCTTGTGACTTTAGCTGAAATGAAATTTGTGCCATATCACAAAGATATATCGCATATCGCAAATTGCGATAAATTTATTCAGCCCGGTAAATCGGAAGAAATAAAAACAATTCACTACCCCATTTGCAATACCTGCTCACTCACCACAAGTTTACCAGCTGTTTTGGCCACAACTTCCTCTACCGTTACGCCTGGAGCGATTTCCAGCAAATGAAAAGCACCATCACGCACATCAAACACGCCCAGATCAGTGACAATTTTTTTCACGCAGCGCACACCTGTGAGTGGAAGGTCACAGTTGGAAAGTAATTTTGAATGACCTGCCTTATCGCAATGTTGCATGGCCACGATGATGTTTTTTGCTGATGCGACAAGATCCATTGCGCCACCCATTCCTTTTACCATTTTACCCGGAACCTTCCAATTGGCGATGTCGCCATTTTCCGAAACTTCCATGGCGCCAAGGATGGTGAGATCCACTTTTTGAGCGCGGATCATTCCGAAACTCAATGCGCTGTCGAAGAAAACCGAACCTGGCAATGTGGTGATGGTTTGTTTACCTGCGTTGATGAGATCAGCATCTTCATCACCGTCAAATGGAAAAGGTCCCATGCCGAGCAATCCATTTTCTGATTGCAATTCCACATCAATTCCAGCGGGAAGGTAATTGGCCACCAAGGTTGGAATACCAATTCCAAGGTTGACATACATACCATCTTTTACTTCCTGTGCAATGCGTTTTGCAATGCCAATTTTATCGAGAGCCATGATTTTTTCTTGTCTTAATTACGTGGGCGAACAGTACGTTGTTCAATGCGTTTTTCGTAGTTATTTCCCTGGAAGATGCGATGCACATAGATGCCAGGCAAATGGATCATATCAGGATCAAGTTCACCTGGTTCAACCAATTCTTCCACTTCTGCAATGGTCACTTTTCCGGCCATCGCCATCAGCGGATTGAAATTGCGAGAAGTTGCGCGGAAGATCAAATTGCCTTTGGTATCACCTTTCCAAGCCTTTACGATAGCGAATTCAGCATCAAACGCCATTTCCAACAGATAGTGTTTACCATTAAAATCCCGAACTTCTTTTCCAATGGCTACTTCTGTACCAACACCGGCAGGAGTAAAAATGGCGGGCATGCCATATCCCGCGGCAAGACAACGAGTAGCCAAAGTTCCTTGCGGAATGAGGTCCACTTCGAGTTCACCACTCAGCATCTGCCTTTCAAATTCAGCATTTTCTCCCACATAAGATGAGATCATTTTTTTGACCTGCTTATTCTGTAGCAAGAGCCCTAGTCCGAAATCATCGACCCCGGCATTATTGGAAATACAGGTGAGGTTCTTCACCCCCATTTTTACCAACTCGCTGATACTATTTTCAGGAATTCCACAGAGGCCGAAACCACCCACCATGAGTGTCATTCCTTCCTGAATACCACGACATGCTTCTGTGGCATCCTTCACAACTTTATAAATAGGCATACAATGAGATTTGTCTAAGGCCAAAATTAGGCATTCTCAGTGTGTCATGACAAGACATCAATCATCTCCATTTCCGGTGTCTTCAGAATCTTCTGTTGGAGGTAAGAATTCTTCCGTTTCTTTTGGCACAACAGTACCAATTGGTTCAATGATATCGTCATCTTCATCTTCTCCGAACAGACTGTCATAATCATCACCACCAATAAATCCGCCGGTTGATGCGGTTGATGTGGAAGAACAACCTTGTGGTTTAGCAAAATCACCAGTTGAGATTTTGATGTGTGAATCTGCGTAAACTTTTTTCATGTAGTAACCATAAATGGGAAGACCGGTATTTGCACCTTGTCCCAGAGCAGTGCTCGCGAAACGCACGGTAGGATCTTGTGCCCCTACCCAAACACCTGTCACGAGATCGGGAGTTAGTCCGATGAACCATCCATCCGTGTTGTTCTGTGTGGTACCCGTTTTACCGGCTGTCGGATAGGTGATACCGCCATAGGCTTTTCCCGCATTGCGAAGACGCACACCAGTTCCACTTCCACAACTTCCATCCACAACAGATTTCATCATGGTGACCATATCGTATGCCGCACATGGATCAAGAGCTTGCTCCACTTCAGGATCAGGCTCATAAATCGCAATACCATTTTTGTCTTCGATACGAAGGATAAAAGTTGGTTTGATATAAACACCTTGATTGGCAAAAGAACTGAGAGCGCCGACCATCTCGTACAAAGGAATATTCGCGGCACCGAGGGATATTGGACCCACAGGATCAAGATGTGATTTGATGCCTAACCTTCTCGCCAATTGAATGATATTGTCGATACCATATTGTTGAGCAAGACGCGCGGACACTGTGTTGACGGAATTCGCGAGAGCGCATTTCATGGAATAACTACCATAACCTCCGCCGCTGTTTTCCGGGCACCATTTTCCCCAACAGAATTTCGAACCATCTACCTGATCATTTGGATTTCGTCCCATACGCAAGGCTGTAGCGTAAACCAATGGTTTAAAAGTCGAACCAACCTGACGGGCAGATTGGTAAACATTGTCGAATTTGTAGTGTTTAAAATCGATACCGCCAACCCATGCTTTCACATGGCCACTGTGCGGATCGACACTCATCATGCTCGCGTGAAGAATGGCCTTGTTGTATTTTATACTGTCCAAGGGAGAAAGTGTGGTGTCGATCATACCCTTGTGACTATACAATCTCATGTCCACTGGCGTATTGAATATTTCATCTATTTCTTTTTCGTTTGGAGCATTCCAAATATGTCCGCATCCATCTTTCTCTTCATTACAATGAAATGCGTCATGCCCTTCATGATTTATTTTTTCGATGTAAAATGCAGGGCGCTGACAATCCGGACAAAGTTCTCCTGTCAATATTTTATGACGGTCACTTTCGCGTATAGCCCTTCCCATGATAGCCACACGATCCTTTTCACGAATCCCGTTATAGAAAGGATAGTTCTCCTTCTTCCTGCGATTCACGTCTTTGGTAAAAGCTGGTTGTAACTCTTTACGAAGATGTTCTTCCACGGCCCATTCTGCGTATTCCTGCATGCGGGAATCAATCGTTGTGTACACCTTTAATCCATCCCGGTAAACATCGAATGGAGTGCCATCTGCTTTGGCATATTTCAGATTACCCTTATCATCTTTTTCGTTCAAAATTTTCTCCAATTCACTGCGCAACACTTCCCTGAAATAAGGTGCCAAGCCTTCATCATGGCTCATCCGTTGAAAGTCTATACCCAAAGGCAAAACCCGCAATGAATCATAGTCCTGATCTGATAGAAAATTATATTTCACCATTTGATTCAGTACCACTTCTCTTCTTTTCATCACGAGAGAATCGCGTTTAATCGGATTGAAGAGGGATGAATTTTTGAGCATGCCGACGAGCATGGCAGATTGTTGCACATTCAATGAATCAGGAGAAGTATTGAAATAAATATGTGCTGCCGATTTAATTCCGACAGCTTGATTCAAAAAATCGTATTGGTTGAAATAAAGAGCAATGATTTCATCTTTGGTATAAAGACGTTCAATTCTGCAAGCGATAATCCATTCCCTGATTTTCTGAAAAAGCCTTCTTGGTTTGGAGACATTCTCATATTTTTTGGTGAACTGCATTTTCGCCAATTGCTGTGTAATGGTGCTACCACCACCGCTTCCTCCGAAAGCAAATACAGCCCGAAACAATCCGAGGTAATCGACACCGCTGTGCTCACGAAAACGAATATCTTCGGTTGCCAACAAGGCATTGACCAAATGAGGAGGCAATTCACTGTATTTCGCATCCGAGCGATTTTCCTTGTAGTAAGCACCTAAGGTTTTGCCGTCACTGGCGATCACTTGAGAAGCGAGGTTAATTTTTGGATTGGCCAATGCTTCAACATCCGGCAAACCGCTGAACATGGCGATAAGCACGATGGTGGTCATCAGCACAAGAGGAGTAAGTGCGATGATCCATATCCTGCGGGTAATTTTACTTTTCGAAGAGGAGGATTGGTTGGCCATGGGTCTGGAAACGTAGGAAGGTCAAAATTATTCGCATTCCAAGAACAATTCCGAGAAATCAGGCCCTTGCATTCACATTGATGGGTTAAGAAATACTCCCACTGAGGAATAGTCTGGTAAAATGTTAAAATTACATTTCGAATGATACGAAAGGAATCAATTTCAGCGCGTGATTGTTGAACCTCGTCGACATTGATATCCAATCACATACATTTACATCAAGAAAATTGAATTTCCAATAAACCCGAAACAAAATGGATTGTTTCGATGGGGTAAAACAACGAATGAGTCTATTCAAATGTCTTCAGAAACATAAAGCCATCACATGAAACCAATTTATTCCTTTCTTTTTCTATTCGCACTTGCTTACACATCATTGGGACAAACGATTTGGGGCTGCACCGATCCAACGGCACAGAACTACAATTCGGAAGCCAATACTGATGCAGGAAATTGCTGCTATACCAACTACCTCACGTTTACCGGAGGAAATGTTTACGCGGCATTTTATTGGTCAGCCAATGGTTTATACCTGAGCTACTACCCCGGACTGGATGTTGAACCCGGTGTTTGCGTTACCGAAGGCTGTATTACAGTTCAAATCAGCCCAAATTCACCAGGATACTCTGACATGACTTTTTATCTGAATGGAGAAGTGCTGGATTCCTTTACTTCCGATGAACTTTATCTGGCCGAAGGCATCATCATACTCAGTGTAGGTGAAACAGAATTTGGTTGTACCGACCAATACGCATGCAACTACAATCCACTCGCAACATGTGATGATCAAAGTTGTTATTATTCATGCTACGGCTGTACAAATCCGGAATCATACAACTATGACCCCGAGGCCCTGATTGACGATGGTTCTTGCTGTTCAGCAGAAAACTATATGACATTGACCACGGATGCAGCTGATGGTAATGCCTTTGAATTTTACATTTTTAGTTCTTACAACGGATATTACATTACCGGATCTGAAGGCTCTACATTTTGTCTTCCTGAAGGTTGTTATGAAATCTATCCCTATTACTACTTTGATCCAAACGTAGAACAGACCATTGTGAATGTGACCATCACCGACGCCAACGGTGACATTGTTTTCCAGGCACCACTTTCGAATGACACCCAACAAGGAGTAAGCTTTGCATACAACGCAATAGCAGGTTGCACAGAGACATTCGCATGCAATTATGATCCATCGGCAACCTGTAATGATGGCTCATGCGATTATTCATGTCTCGGTTGCACAAATCCAGAAGCTGCCAATTTCGATCCTGATGCGACTATTGATGATGGAACATGCTGTGATCATTTCTACAGCCTCTCGGCGGTTGGTTCAACTTTCTATTACAGCATTTATACGAATGGACAAGGTGGGGCTAGTGGCTATTACCCAGAATTGAGTGCATTCTGTCTTGCCGACGGTTGCATCAATTTCGATATCTGGGCTGATGCTTCAATGACAACAATTCCTTTCGACTGGCAATTGCTGGATGAAGAAGGCAACGTGGTAGCGTCGGGCACAGTGACAGAGCCATTCGGTGGAAATTTCCAAATTGGCATCAATGTCATTTCCGGCTGTAGCAATCCGTCTGCATGTAATTACAACCCTGAAGCCAACTGCGACGACTATCAAACTTGTGTTTACAATTGTTATGGCTGTACAGACCCTGCAGCACCAAACTACGATCCGGATGCATTGTATGATGATGGTACGTGTTGCACAGACGATTGGTACGTTCTTGAATCCGAAGTTGCTGGATATTTCCAGGTATACAATCAATATGGAAATGGCATAGGTGGACAAACACCTGACGACGCGGGCTTCTGCATGCCAGAAGGATGTTTCGGTCTGATGTTCTATCCGATGAATTATGCGAATACCGATTTTACCATCCAACTCATCAGCAATGGCGAAGTCATTGGAACTGCGACATTCGATCCATTGTTTGGAGGAGCCAATATCCAGATCAGCAATGGCGAAGTTATCGGATGTCTTGATGCCGCAGCATGTAACTATAATGCTGAGGCTACGTGCGGAGACTATACACTTTGCGATTACGGATGTTATGGCTGCACAAATCCTGATGCACCCAATTATGATCCTGGAGCAACATTGGACAATGGCACCTGCTGCACCAATAGCTGGTACACTATAGAAATGAGCGCTCCCGGTTATTGGTGTACCAGTTCATTGGTTGACTACAATTACGGCTACGGATATTATCCTGATCAGAATGGTTTTTGTGTAGATGGAGAATGCGTGCAGTTCTATGCATGGTCATATGATGGATCGCCAATCACGTATACCATCTATGATGAGAATGGCAATGCGATTTCAACAGGTGAATCAAGTTCCTGGGGCATGCTCAATGTGATTACCGGTGAAGGTTATGTGTCCGGTTGCGCTGATATGGGTGCTTGCAACTATGACCCCAATGTAACCTGCCCTGACTATTACGCTTGCGATTATAGTTGTTATGGTTGTACAGATCCAACTGCAGCGAACTATGACGAAGCTGCGACAATTGACAATGGTTTATGCTGTACCACAACATGGTATAATGTAACCATGTCAGGTAGTGCTTATTGGTCCATTGGTAATTTCAATTATCAATACGGAGGAGGTATGTACCCTGATCAGGATGGTTTCTGCTTCGATGGCACGTGTTTTTCTATCATGGTTTATCCATTGGAAACTGAAACCGTAGAGTATTCCATTACGAACTCAGATGGCACCGTGATATTTAGCGGTATAGCTTATCCATTCTCCTACCAGTTTACTTCTGTAAGTCTCACCGATGAAGTTGCCGGTTGTACTGAAATATCCGCTTGCAACTACAATCCTGAAGCGACATGTGAAGAGGGTTCTTGCAATTATTATTGCGGTGGCTGCACGGATACAGAAGCTCTCAATTACAATCCGCAGGCACTTTTTGATGATGGATCATGCTTCTATTCAGCCGATCCACCAAACATGGGTATGGCCATGATGCCTGACGAAGAAAACAATCAGTTCTGGGTGATTGTGAATGTAACCGATGAAGGAAATGGCTCTCCATATTTGCTCAGATCAGATTACGATGATGAAACATTAATGGTGAATGCTCCTGGTGAATATCTCGCAGGACCTTATCCATGCAATGTGGATGTGGCGTTTGAGCTTCAAAGTATGACAGCAGGTATGGTCACATACATGAATACCACCTTGGAAGGTGCCTGTGCGCTGACAAACGGCACAGAGGATAAACCCGTTGAATCAAATCAACTGAGCATTTATCCGAACCCGAACAATGGACGATTTGTCATCAATGGCATTACAGCATCACGCGCCCGTATTCAAATTACCGATGTCAGTGGCAGAATTGTGATGGATGAAACAATGAATGTTTCATCAGATAAAGTTGAATTGAACACAGAAGAACTTACCAATGGAATCTATCAGGTAAGTGTAATCAGTTCCGAAAACGTCCATACAACACGGATGATTGTCAGAAAATAAAACGTGTTGAACAGAAAACCTGCAAGGCGACAATCATTTGTTTTACATCCAATAAAAAATGGCCTCGAAAATTCGGGGCCATTTTTATTTTCCGTGAAAGTGTTGGTAGACAATCGCGGCAGCTTTTTTATTTACTGCCTCTTCCAGTTTTTCGAGTGAAGCTTCTTTGACAGCATTCACTGTTTTAAAATGTACGATCAAAGCTTGAGTGGTTCTGAAACCAATTCCTTTGATATCGGTCAATTCAGAACGAATGGCATCCTTACTTCGTTTATTTCGGTGTTTGGTGATACCAAAGCGGTGCGCTTCATCTCTGAGTTGTTGGATGAGCTTCAGGGTTTCGCTTCGTTTATCGAGATAAATCGGAAATGAATCACCGGGAAAATAAATTTCTTCAAGCCGTTTGGCAATACCAATGATGGCGATTTTACCGCGTAATCCCAGTTGATCCAAGCTTTCCAACGCAGCACTCAATTGCCCCTTTCCGCCATCGATGATGATGAGTTGAGGTAACCCCTCATTTTCATCCATCAATCTCCTGTATCTCCGAAAAACGACTTCCTTCATGGTATCAAAATCGTTCGGCCCCACCACAGTTTTTGGATTAAAAATGCGATAGTCCTGTTTACTTGGTTTGGCATTTTTGAAAACCACACAAGCGCTTACAGGATTCGTACCTTGAATATTCGAGTTATCAAAACATTCGATGTGTCTGGGCAATTCTTGCAGATGAAGATCCTTTTTCACGGTTTCCATGATACGGTTTACATGGCGTTCCGGATCAACCAACTCCTGTTGTTTTTGTGCATCCAGCATAAAATGTGTGCTGTTTCGCAAGGATAAATCGAGGAGTTTCTTCTTATCTCCCCGTTGCGGCACATGAAATTCCACACCGGGAATATTCAAGTCCATTTCGAAAGGAATGTAAATTTCCGTACTCGTACTTTGGAATCTTTCCCGGATACCGACGATAGCATATTCGAGTAATTCGGCATCACTTTCATCCATCTTCTTTTTCAACTCCGTGGTATAACCCTGAATGATCACCCCGTTGCTGATCTTCATATAATTCACATATCCAGCTTGCGAATCACTCGCGATGGTAAACACATCTACATTGCTGATGCCCGGATTGACAATGGTACTTTTCGCTTGAAATTTTTCAAGTGTTTCAATTTTTTCTTTGAGTTCCTGCGCAATTTCGAAAGCATAATTCGCTGCATTTTCGTTCATGGCAGTGCGCAATTCTCTCAACAGATCGGCATAATTGCCTTTCAGAATTTTTCTGATACCGGCAACACTTTCGTCATAGTCGTCGAGTGATTGTTTACCCTCACATGGCCCTTTGCAATTTCCCAAATGGTATTCGAGGCAAACTTTAAATTTACCTGCAGCGATATTTTTTTCTGTAAGAGGCAAAGAACAAGATCGAAGCTGATAGAGTTTTTTCACCAAATCGAGTACCGCGTGCATGATCTTTACAGAAGCATATGGACCGTGATATTCTGAACCGTCCTTTTCGATATTCCTAGTAGGGAAAATTCTTGGGAAAGGTTCATTTCGAATGACAATACTTGGATAGGTCTTATCATCTTTCAGGTTGATGTTGTACCTCGGCTTATACTTCTTGATGAGCGAATTCTCCAGCAAAAGCGCATCCAATTCAGTTTCGACAACGATGTATTTGATGTCGATGATCTTTCTAACCAGCATCAGCGTTTTACCGCTTTCATGTTGTTGTTTGTTGAAATAGCTGCTTACACGGTTTTTTAAGTCCTTGGCCTTACCCACATAGATGATGGTTCCTTCCTTGTCATAATACTGATATACCCCCGGTTTGTGTGGGAGTAGTTTCAGAATGGCATCAATGTGTGATTCGGCGGACATTCGAGTGCAAAAGAAACACAAGTCCGGCTAATAATGACCCACATCACCAAACTGAATCACAAATGAGAGGGTCATCCATATTTCGCTTTCCTCACTTAATTTCGGCACATGAATCTGGTCACCGGTGCTACCGGTATATTGGGGATACAAGTCATGGCAGAATTGCTGCTGCGTGGTGAAAAAGTGCGTGGATTGAAAAGAGCTTCTGGAGATTTATCAACGGCACAAAAAATACTAGCCATCCGAACAGGTGATGAAAAAGCCATAGAAAAAATAGAATGGGTTGTAGGGAATGTTTTGGACATCAATAGTCTTACAGACGCCATGCGCGATGTGGACCATGTGTACCATTGTGCGGCTGTAGTCTCTTATCACGCCGATGATCGCGACGAAATGTATGAAATCAATGTAGAAGGCACTGCGAATGTGGTCAACGTCGCATTAGAATTGAATCGTCCCAAAATCTGTTTTGTTAGTTCAATTGCAGCGCTTGGCAAATTGCAAAAGGATTCGTGGCTCGACGAAAAAACCGAATGGGCAGATTCAGATTACAACACCCATTATGGCATAACCAAAAACCTTTCGGAAATGGAGGTTTGGCGAGGCATTCAGGAAGGACTCGAAGCCATTGTTGTCAATCCTGGATTCATCATTGGACCTGGAGATTTCAAAAGAAGCAGTTCCTCTGTCTTTCAGAAAATTGACGAAGGCATGAAATATTATCCTCCAGGAGGAACAGGTTTTATTGGTGTAAAAGATTGTGCATCCATGATGATTTCACTGATGAAAAAAGACATCAGTGGCGAACGATTCATTTTGGTTGCAGAAAACTGGTCCATGAAAGAATTGTTTTGTTCGATAGCACAGAGCATTGGAAAAAATATTCCTACACGTGAAGCAACACCAACGATTCTTCAGATCGTGCGGATATTCGAATGGTTCAAACAATTCGTCACATTCCGAAAAGCACTGATTACACGTGAGGCGGTCAAGAATGCATCGATTCGATTTTATTACCGCAATGACAAAGTCAAGGCAACATTGGGTCAAGATTTTCAACCACTTCAGAAGGCGATACAGGATACAGCTCAGATCTATCGACAATTTGAAAAAGGTCTTTGATCCAAGAGCGATGCTCCATCAAACGATTTTCTGTAATACTATTTCGCCGACTTCTTTTTGATTTCAAGAACCGGGGCCTTTTTGGTTGTATCCACCCGCACAGTATCAACCGCCAGTGTATCCGCTGGATTGTAGTGATTGATGCGGTTGATCGAGTCTTGTTCCGCCAATAAGATGTTCACCTTATTCAACACCATGTCTTCAATCGCAATCATCTTTTTAGGATCATTCATGTAATAACTATAAGTAGCCATGTATTGCTCTTTCGTGATACCGTGATCCAGAAACAATCTTTCGTAATAAGCGCTGATTTTATACTCTGAAGAATCCACGCGATTGTAGCGTGTAGCGTATGCTCCTTCGAGTAATCGCACATCTTTGAGTACATCTGCGAATCTTTCAACACTCAACAAATCTGCAGGAGGTGATGCCTTTTCCTCGCCGCATGAAGCAAGTGTCAAAAGTGTGATCATTATGAATACGAAAATTTTCATCTATTGAATAATAATCTTTGTCCGTTTTGTCCTTCAATCAATTGTCCATTTTCGTAAACCATATTTCCGTTGACGAAGGTGGAGATTACCTGACTTTTGAATTCCTGCCCTTCGAATGGAGACCATCCGCATTTGTATAGGATGTTTCCTTTTGACACTGTCCAAGGCTTATTCAGATCGACCAACACCAGATCTGCAGCATACCCTTCTCGGATGAATCCGCGGTTGCTGATTTGAAACATTTCAGCCACATTGTGTGCAGACTTTCTGACAATTTTCTCCAGAGAAAAAACACCTTGATGATACATCTCCAGCAAAGCCACCAAAGCATGTTGAACCAAAGGAGCTCCACTCGGTGCGTTGAAATATGATTTTGATTTTTCCTCAAGCGTGTGAGGCGCATGATCGGTAGCAACAACATCGATTCGATTATCATTTACAGCAGCGCGAATGGCAGCACGATCGGATGCGGTCTTAATCGCAGGATTCCATTTGATCAACATCCCTTTCTTCTCGTAATCTTCATTGGTAAACCACAGGTGATGGACACATGCTTCAGAAGTAATTCTTTTTTCAGCAAGTGGAATATCATTCCTGAACAAAGCCAATTCTCTCTCTGTACTGATATGTAAAATATGGATTCGCGTGTTGTGTTTCGTGGCCAGTTCAACTGCAAAAGATGAAGAAGCATAACACGCCTCTGCACTTCTGATCATGTGATGGTAACCGGCGGGAATATTCTCACCCATTTTTTCCCTATATGCATCCGCATTCAGTTTAATCATGTGATCACTTTCACAATGCAATGAAATGAGTGTCTTCACTTGTGAAAAAACTTGTTCCAATGCTTCTCTGTGATCAACGAGCATATCCCCTGTGCTGCTACCCATAAAAATTTTCACACCACAAACATTTTTGGGATCCACTTTGAGTAACTCATCCACATTGTGGTTGGTGGTACCCATAAAAAAAGAATAATTCGCCAGTGAAACATCTGCGGCGCGACTGTATTTCTCTTCGAGGAGATCGATGGTCGTTGCAGGAGGATTGGTATTGGGCATCTCCATAAAGGAAGTAATGCCACCAGCTACAGCAGCACGTGACTCGCTATAGATATCACCTTTATGAGTTAGCCCAGGTTCACGAAAGTGTACTTGATCATCGATCAATCCGGGCAAAAGATGCAATCCGGAAGCATCAATGACTTGTGCGCCTTCTGACACCAAAGTGTTTGGTGCAGTGATTTTATCAATGCGTTGATTTTTGATCAATACATCGCCGAAGAAGATTTTATCTTCATTGACAATGGATGCGTTTTGGATGATGTAATGTGACATGATTAATGATGCATTTGCTGAAAGACGAAAGCGCCCAACAGTACAGCAATACCTGCCAGTACGAATCCAAAAGAGAAGATGAGTATTCCCCTCAGTAAGCGTCCGGCTGGTTTATACCTCGTAAATAATGTTGTATTGCCCCAGATGATATAACTCAAAACCAACGTTGCCCAAAAATACACGACGACCTCCTGCAGTGTTTCATTTTCAAGCCATCTTGCGAACACAAGTAAAAGTGCAAACCATGTTGTATGTGCGTAGATGAAAACAAACGCAGTGACAATCTCAATAAAATTTCGTTCTTTTCTGTAAAACATCCAGGCGAACAATGCATAAAAAGGAACACACAAAATGACGATTAGACCGTAGTATTTGGAAAAGAGATAATTTAAAGTATCTCCTTCAATTTGAATTTCTACATTTGATTGATCGGCCGGAAGATCCGCTGCATGAATTTGTTCCGGTGCATTGTATCCGAATAATCCAAGACTCATGATAACACCTAAAATGATGGCGTATGTCAGGGGTCTGAAATGTTTGATGCGTTTTCCGTCCAGAAATTCACGCACAGATTTGCCAGGACGAATAAATAATTCTTTCGCCGTGTACAAAAAACCTTTATCGAGGTGAAAAATTGAATGAGGAATTTCGTGAATGAAATGAGCCCAATTGAAGCGATGTGTTTCTGCTGATTGGCCACAATGTGCACAATACTTATCGTGCAATGATTTACCACAATTGAGACAATGAGCAGATGACATGTCAGAAATAATTTACCCCACAAAGGTGGTTGTATAAAAACCTATTTCACGTTCTTCCTTGAAATTTTTCTGAATCGCATTTTCAATACGCCAATCACAGCTTCATTGAAAATATTCATACTCATTTTGCTGGTACCAAATTGTCTATCGATAAACAAAATCGGCACTTCGACAATCTTAAAACCGAGTTGTCGTGTGTTGTATTTCATTTCAATCTGAAAAGCATATCCAATGAAACGAATGCTATCGAGGTCAATGGTTTCGAGCACTTTTCTGGAGTAGCAAACAAAACCGGCAGTGCTATCGCGTACACCCAACCAAAGAATTGTATTGACATAAAGCGACGCACAAAAACTCATGGCCAGACGTTTAAAAGGCCAATTCTGAACACCACCACCTTTCGCATATCTCGAACCGACGGACATATCGCCACCTCCGGAATTACAGCCTTCATA
Organism: Flavobacteriales bacterium; assembly: GCA_016722445.1. Classification (GTDB taxonomy): domain Bacteria; phylum Bacteroidota; class Bacteroidia; order Flavobacteriales_D; family Sanyastnellaceae; genus JAIBBG01. Next base: position 270,875 of record JADKIZ010000001.1, read on the forward strand.
AAGTCTGATCAAGTCTTTAGGATTATGTGAAAAATCGCAATCCATTTCAAAAACAAAACCGTAATGTCTTTCGAGAGCCCATCGGAAACCCGCGATATAAGCGGTTCCAAGGCCAAGCTTTCCACTTCTCTCTAGTATGTGTAGTTTACCCTGAAATTCCTCTTGTAAGCTTTTTACAATATGAGCAGTGCCATCCGGTGAACCATCGTCGACGATGAGCACATGAAATTCTTTTGGAAGCGCAAAGACCGTCCGCAACATCCGTTCGACGTTCTCCTTTTCATTATAAGTTGGTATGATTACTAAACTGTCCGACACTTTTTTCAGGGCTATCCGTAATGTTTTGATCAGTTCTTCAATTCTACGTGATCCAATTCTTCAATCATCCGATGGACACGTTCCACCATGTTTTTACTACCTATGAAGAGTGGAGTTCTTTGGTGCAGTTCCTTAGGTTGAAGGTCCATGATTCGCTGTTTTCCATCGGTAGCAAGACCGCCAGCTTGTTCAGCAATAAAAGCAAGTGGATTGCATTCGTATTGCAATCTCAATTTTCCATCCGGATTTTTTTCCGTTCCGGGATAGATATAGATACCACCTTTGATCAGGTTGCGGTGGAAATCTGCCACCAGCGAACCGATATATCTTGCGCTGTAAGGCCGTGATGTCTTCTTATCATTTTGATGCACCAATCCCATAGCCTGCACTCCTTTGCTGCATGAATAAAGGTTACCTTCATTGATGCTATAGATTTTCCCATCTTCAGGGATGACCATTTTTCGTGTGAAAGACAAAATTCGCCGATACTCGGTTCAAGGGTGAAGCCATTGACACCATGTCCGGTGGTATAGACCAGCATGGTACTCGATCCGTAGATTACATAGCCGGCGGCTACTTGTTCGGCACCACGTTGAAGGAAGTCATTCACATTGGCCAAATCGCCCACGCTGCTTTTTCTTCTGAAAACGCTGAAAATGGTTCCGATGCTCACATTCACATCAATGTTGGATGAACCGTCGAGTGGATCGAATAGGATGACGTATTTGGATTTTCTGCAAGTTTCGGTATCGAAAGCAAAATACTTTTCGTTTTCTTCACTGGCGGCGCCGCAAACCTGACCACCCCAACGCACGGCATTGAGGAGTGCCTGATCGGCAAAAACATCCAGCTTCATTTGGGTTTCACCTTGCACGTTGGTGCTTTCCATGGCGCCGAGGATGTCTTGTAGACCCGCCTTGTTCACCTTGTGGTTCACAATTTTGGACGCGATACCAATATCAGCCAAAAGGCGCGACAGATCCCCGGATGCGTAAGGGAAATCCGCCTGGCGTTCCATGATAAATTCACTGAGTGTGACAATGCTACTCATGGCGCGAAGATAACGCCACATTGGCCAATTTCGGGTGATGGCCATGATGTTCAAATCCACCAGTTTAAACTAAATTTGCCTTCTTAAGTTTAAACTCATGAAACACCTACCTATCCTCATCTCAGCACTCTTATTCTCAACAACAGCCACAACTCAGATAGACGTTGGCGGAATGGTGAAAAACAAAGTCAACCAGCGGGTTGAACAAAAAACCAACGAGGCCATCGATAAAACCCTGGATAAAACCGAAGAAAGTGCCAAGGACGCTGCCAAGGGGAATAAGAAAAAAGACAAAAAGGGAGGAGACGATACCAATAATGGATCGACTGAAACACCATCAGGAAATCAGGAAGGTGGCTCAAATTCGAATGGTGAAGGCGTTGCTTCAAAAGCTACTTTGAAAACCTATGGAAAATTTGATTTCGTTCCTGGAGAAAAAGTGATGGTCACTGACAATTTTTCTCAGGTAGCGGTGGGTGATTTTCCTGCCGACTGGAACACCAATAGTGGTGGAGAAATTGTAACTGCAGAAGGCAAAGAAGGGCATTGGCTCATGCTCTCAAAAGAAGGAGTATTTATTCCGGACTATATCACCGAATTGCCGGAAAATTTCACCATGCAATTTGAATTGATTTGCAATGAAGGATTCAGCTACTATTCATCAGCTATGGGAATCACTTTTGTTCCTACAAACAATCGCGGCAAGTTGAATGACTTTTCGAGGTTCTCACATCCGCCATTCGCATTGAGATTACATGTACATCCCGAAGATGCCGGAGGAAGTCAGGGTTGGTCTAAAGTTGAAGTGTGGGATGGTCAGGGAGAATCGTTGATGCACAATGAAATTGTGACATCAAAATTTGATGAAGCAAAATCGAGTCATGTAAAAGTTTCCATCTGGAGACAAAAACAGAGATTGCGCGTTTATCTCAACGATGAAAAAATCTATGATATACCGAGAGCGTTCGACGCAACATCAAAATACAATACGGTTGTATTCAATGTAGACGGCATGCATAAACCGGAAGACAGATATCTCATTAGCAATATCACTTTGGCACAAGGTGCACCTGATACCAGAAACAAATTGATCACCGAAGGAAAATTTGTAACGCATGGCATACTCTTCGACAGCGGCAGTGATCGCATCAAAGCAGAATCGTATGGAGCACTGAAGGACATTGCGAATGTGCTGATAGAAAATCCGACAGTCAAAGTGAAAATCATTGGACATACAGACAGCGATGGAGAAGACGCGAACAATCTTGAGTTATCGAAAAAACGCGCCGAGGCTGTGAAAGAAGCATTGAGTAAAGAATTTGCCATTGATCCATCAAGAATGGAAACCGATGGCAAAGGAGAGTCACAGCCTGCAGATAAAAACGACACACCAGTAGGAAAGGCGAATAACCGCAGGGTGGAGTTTGTGAAGTTGTAAAACCAACGCAAATAAGAATATCAAAGCCCGCGGATGCGGGCTTTGTTCATTTGAATTAAAGCGAATTCAGTTCCTCCAAGATTCCCATCCGCATGTCTCGCAAAACGTTTGCTGTTGCGGTCGTGGACTTGATCGTAACGTGGCCATGGCCAACCGCCGAATTGTGTGGCGTGGTAGTCGTCGAAGGCTTGTTGAATTTCTTGTTTGGTATTCATCACGAATGGACCGTATTGCATCACTGTTTCACCGATTGGTCTACCTTGAAGAACAAGGATGCTTACATCTTCAGCACCAGCATGCAGTTCGACTTCTACATCAGCGGTCATATCGGCAGAAGTGTAATGACTCAATGTTGCATCACCCACCTGTATGTCCTTTCCTTCGTAGAAGTAGATAGAACGATTGATGCCTTTGGATGCCGCAGGAAGATTCCAGCTTGCACCTGCTTCCATTTTGATATTCCAGATGGCCACTTCGTTTTCTTCTTTCGCAGCCCATGAATTTGGTGATGGTGAAAATGCTTTCATATCGCCAATTTTTCCGGCGATGATTTCCACATTGGTGGATTTGCCATTCGCATCTTTGTGTTTGAGATTTGGAATGGCATCGCGCCACAACATTTTGAAATGTGGTTCTACCATTTTATCTCTCGCAGGAAGATTTAACCAAATCTGAAACAGCTCCATAGGATTTTCTTCCGACTCGCTGAGCAGTGGAAACATTTCCGAATGTTGAACTCCTTTACCGGCAGTCATCCATTGTACATCACCATTGCCGTATCTACCAGCAGCGCCCATGCTGTCCGCATGATCGACGAGACCTTTTCTCACCACCGTTACTGTTTCAAATCCGCGATGAGGATGTCCGGGAAAACCGGGAACCACTTTGCCATGATACATACGAAAACCATCTTTGATGATGAAATCATCACCAAGGTGACGACCATCAAGAGAAATCGTTAGCCCCATTTACGCATTGCCTTTTGGAAAAGCATCTTCATGGTGTACACAAAAAAGAAAAGGGTCCTGTGTTTCCCAGGTAAAGCCCAAAGGCTTGGTAGATTTTATCGGATTCATATTGGGTTCTTCTGTTTTGGATTCTTCCTCAGATGCCTTCATGGTCACAATGAAAGGTGCGGCAATTGCGGATGTCACAGCGAGGGACAATCTCGTCAGAAAATTTCTGCGTGGAAGTTTATTGCTCATGGTGATGAAATTTCAGAACAAAGATGCAACGGAATAACTGAGAAATGCTTGATCTTGGTGAAGAGCAATCCAGCACGAATATTTCTATCGATTCTTTCGTTCGATCGCTTTTCACAAAGTGTGCTCATGGTTTCACACAACAGGACACAAAATGTTAAAGGCCTGACAATCTCATGGACTCAAATCATGGATTAAATATTCAAGATTAAAAATTCCATGCATCTTTATGGAATATTTGAAGCAAATCCATCTATTAAGAATAAACTTCTTTCAAATGACACATCATATCGCTCGTTGTATTACCGGATTATTCATTCTTTTGAGTTGTCACCTCTCCAATGCGCAGGTCAATTCGACCATTTTCGTCGCCAATACGACGTCCGAAATGGTGAATGTTTACGGCATGGACATCGATGGAGATGGTGATGATGACATTATCGCCACCAATGGAACAGACAACATTCCTTTCTATGAATTCCATTCCACGCATCCCTCCAAGGCGTCCGGTTTTCACATTTACCAGAACAATGGTGCACTCAATTTCACAGATCATGAACTTACCAGTATCAACACCATAGAAAAATTCCCATTCTCTTTTGGTGATTTAAACAATGATAATCTAGCAGATTATTTGAGGTATGAGTCCGGTGTCATCAGTTATTGGCCTCAAGAAAGTAATTTATCGTTTCCAACTGAACAAACCATCATCGACCTGAATCCGCTTTTTATGTCAGTCGAACCAGAACTTGGTTGTGCACTCACGCAAGATCTCCTTTTTGATGTAGAGAGACTCCAAGTTGGCGACATCAATCAGGACAATTTGAACGATATCATTTTTATAAGTGCTACCCGACTTTCAATAAACGATCCTGTGACATGTGGAGAAGATCATTGTTACGCATTGATCAATGAAGGAAGCGGCTTTTCGAGTCCAGTCTATCTATTCACAGCCATGTTGGACTTAGTCAATGAACTTGGTCAATCGGCATTCTTCACTGAACTTCAAGTTGAAGACATCAATGGTGATGGTTATAAAGACATTTGGTATGCAAGAAATGAAGGACAGTACATGGACTTCTATTTACACGCGGGTATCAGTGCTGGTATTGATCCCAATCCTCACTTCATGAGCGATGTTGGATATTATGCAGCATTCGGCGACACGAACAATGACGGCGAGAATGATATCGCGTTGATTGACCCTTACAACAATCTCATCAGTAGTTATGATGGTCTAAATGCATCAGTGCCGCTTTATCTAAATTATGATTCTGAAAGCTTGGTGGCTTCAGGTTTCATCATGTCAGACTTGAACCTTGATGGAAATTCTGAATTCATCACTGTCAAAGCAAATGGAGATGCCACTTTTCAGTTTATCACGGGTGACGATTCCTATATGATGCAATACGAAGAATACAGTTATGACAGCGACATACAAGGGAGTGTCATTCAGTTTTCCGCTCTTTCAGCTGCCAATAGTACCGCTGAAGACATACTTTGTATTACCCAATCAGGCATTTACATTTTGACAACCACTCCAGAAACCATTCCAGAATGTGCTTTACAAATAACACCATTTCTTGATATCAATCTCAACGGACAATTTGATACAGGAGAATCACAACCTGTCATTCCGCCTGTTTTAGTAGAACATGCAAACTTCTCCTACTTCACGAATGTTTTGAGTTTTGAGATCGGATTAAATATTCCAGAAGGCGAAATCACGGCAACGTATGTGGACGATGATGTTTACACCAATCCGCTTTTCAGTTCCCCGATGACCTACCAGTGTGCAAGTGGAAGTCCTATTGAGATTCTGCTTCCATTCGAAATTCAAGGTAATCCGCAGTCACATATCGATACGGATATACTTCACTGGAATGTCATATGTGGAGACCCAATAAATAATTCAGGACATTACATCTATTTAATCAATGATGGTACCGCGGATTTATCGTGTGACGTCATCTTCACACTAGATGGACACACCAATTTTATATCAGCCATTCCAACACCAGACGTTGTAAATGGCAACGAATTACGCTGGACCAATATGGACTTGGCCATTGGCGAATATGCAACCATGATCATTTACAACACACCCTATTCTGCCAACGACGTGGATGAGACAGCCACATATGAAGCAGAGTTTCAAATCACAAGTGCCAGTGGTGGCAACTACACCCAAACCTATCAGGGTAGCGAAATCATTCAATGCAGTTATGATCCCAATCTGATTGAAGAAAAAACAGGATATACAGCAGCGGGATATTTTTCTGATGAGCAAATACTGGACTACACAATTTATTTTCAAAATACCGGCAATGCATCTGCAGAAAATGTCACCATTGAAAATGTATTGTCCACCGACCTTGATCTCAGCAGTATAGAGATCATCAATGCGTCACACTCCATGTATTATGGCATCTCGTCCAATGAAATCAATTTCTATTTCGACAACATTCAATTACCGGATAGTTCAACAGACTATGTGGCATCGATGGGATATGTCACTTACCGTATCGCACCGCAGAACGGGCTTGAGCACGGCCATATCATCGAAAACAACGCACAGATATATTTCGACTTCAATGAAGGAATCGTAACCAACACAGAAACGAATACAAAATATGATTGTGTGGATTTAGAAAACGTATCAGATTTTGTTCAAACATATTGTTCCGAAGAAGATGAAATTATCGTGAGTAATTCCGCTCAGTGGATTGAAGAGATACAGTGGAGCTATAACACTGAGATCATCAACGATGCAAACGCACAATTTCAATGCGGTGATGGCGGCAACCTTCAACTCAATGTGAGCAATGCATTGTGCAGCTATTCCCAAATGTGGCAAATTGAAAATCAGTCACCCTCAGTTCCTGTGATGACCCCATCAGGTAATCAGCTTAATACGGAAGCTACAGGGACACTGCAATGGTATTACAATGGTGAGCCGATAGCTGATGCGAATCAATCCAGTTATGAAATTACTGAAAGCGGCAACTACAGCATTGGTGTTACCAACGAATTTGGATGCAGCAGTATTTCCGAAGAACAAAACATCATATATGAAAGTGTTGATGATAACTTGAAGCACACTTGGATGCTCTATCCTAATCCGACGGATGGAATAATCACCTTGAAAACGTCACAATCTGGCGATATGCAGATCACAGACATAACGGGAAGAATACTGATGAAACAATTCATGAATTCCGGAACATCTATTGTTGATGTCAGCACATTACCGACTGGAAATTACCTGATCAATTTCAACGGAACAAACAGAACAATTCAGATCAAATAACTGGGTAATACAATTCAAACGAAAATCAATGTGAAGTCAATGGCTTAGACCTCATTCTATCCATGATGGGTAATTGGTATTTTCTACTCGGTTCTTCCGATTTGAATTCCCCTTTGATGATTCGCTTCAAATTCCGCAAGAGGTACTCACCTGTTAGTTCACCATATTTATCCACGTATTCCTCGAATACAGGATCATATTGAAGCCTCACTGCAGTTTCCTTTTCTTCGCGGGACATGATCGGTCTTGTGGACTCAAACTTCACGTAGTGCGGAGATTTCATTTTGCGTTGGTCAGTAGGGTCGTATTCACTGATGATGGCCACAAATTTTTTCTTCCAACCTTCATGACTTCTCACCCGTGGATGAAATGAATTCCATGCAGATGGATTCCTGAGGACTTCCTGAGAACTCAAAACCTTCTCGAGGTTGTCCTTTGAAATAATCCAATCGGGTGGACAATTGATTTGTTTGGCCAATTCGTCGCGCAAGATGAGTAGTGCCAGTAGCGCTTCACAAAACGACTTTGAATATGTTTTGTAATAAAAAGTACTGAGTTCAGGAACGTGTTCCCTAATACCCACTTCTTCCAATGCTAAATTTTCTTCATCGAGAACATGTGTTAGACCTCTCCTATCTACTTCCGGTAAAAGTCTCCGTTTTAATTCACCCAAAAACAAAACGTCATTGGCCACATACAACAATTGCGCATCAGACAAAGGTCGCAGCGACCAATCAGATTTCTGCAATCTCTTATCGATGGTCAATTGAAATTCTTCGAGGATGAGATTTCCAAGATTTCTGGCAGGATGATTACATAATGTTGCCGCCACCTGTACGTCAAAAACATTTTTAATGTGGATATCAAATTGCTTCATCAAGGCGATATCCTCAGAACCGGAATACACCAGTTTGGTAATGGATCTATTTTCCATTACTGCTTTCAGTGGGGCGAGATCGTTAATGGCGAGAGGATCAATCACGTAAACCCTTTCACCATCCCAGATTTGCATCAGCAACAAATTGAAACCATAACTTCTTTTAAAGCTATCGTATTCGGTATCGAAAGAAAATTCCGCCTGCTTGCAGAGATGTTCACACACATCAGCAAGTCCATGTGCATCAGCTACCAACAATATTTCCGGTTCATGTAAAAGGGACATAAAGTGGGGCGAAGGTAAGAAGTGGTACAGTCTCTCGCCATTCAAAATAACTCCCTCGGATCCATCTGCAGTAATTTCTGCCAGGAGAGGCCAGTTGGACTGAGTTGATAGATTTTGTGAGGGCGGAATTTTTTAGAGAATTTTTCGAGGCCCGTAATTTTTTCCGGTGATGTCTTCACTTCTAAGCCGATATAACGATCACCATATTTTAATATGTAGTCGACTTCGGCATTGGATTCATTCCAATAAAAAAGCTCCATATCCGACTGCAGATGAGAGATCAAATGGCATCCAACTGCCGACTCTACCCATCTTCCCCATTTCATTTTGTCTTTTTGTATTCCTTCAAATCGCTCATGAGATATTGCGCTGAGCAACGCGTTGTTCATCACCTGCCACTTCGGACTGCTCGCTCGTTTGCGTGCATTGTCCATAGCGAACTTTTGTAAGCCATCCAATAATCCTGCTCTATGCAGCAACTCTAAATAATGAGCGACAGTTGTGGTGTTTTTTGCATCCTGCAATTGTCCCATTAATTTGGTATATGACAATATCTGACCGGAATACAAAGCCCCCAATTCAAATACGCGTCGCAATACTGCCGGCTTATCGATGCGTTCCATCAATAAGACATCTTTCGTAATTACAGTCTCAATCAATGCTTGCAGAACATATGATTTCCAACGATCCTCATCTTCACGCAACTTTATTGCACCGGGATAAGCACCGAAATACACATACTCTTCAGGCGTAATGTCAAAGGCATCATGCATTTCAACATAAGACCAATGTGGAATTTTCCATTGCTCAAATCTTCCGGCCAGTGATTCAGATAATCCACGTTGCATCAACCAATCAGATGAACCCAACAACAACAATTCAATGGCATGACCATCTTCAAATTTCTGCCGATCAAACAATGTTTTGATCGACTCACTCCAATTCTGAATTTTTTGAATTTCATCAATGGCCAAAATGACCTTTTTTTTGGTAGACTTTTGATGGACTACAGCATCATTAAATACCGATTCAATCCATGCACCATTGAATTTCGCCGAGCCCTCTGCAATTTGATAAATACCCTCCCATTCTTCCAATTCAAAAAGCTGCTTAACCAAAGTCGTTTTACCCACCTGTCGCGGACCGGTTATGACTTGTATCAAACCACCTGATTGATGCAGGCGTCTGCGAAGCTTCGTAAAAATTGGCCTTTTGTACTCCATAATACAAAGATAATCAAATAAATGCCAAATTACTCAATCCATTGAGTAAAATTACTCAATCATGTGAGTAAAATCACACCGCACGAAATCACGAAAGTTGTCCTGGACAATTACGGTACCGATGGTGTGGCATTTTTCGATAAAAGAAGAAGGAATTTTCACCTTCCCTCTACTATTCCATTCGAATTCATATGCGCTGATTTGAACATACCTTTCTACCACAAAAAAGCCCGGAATTAATCCGGGCTTCAAGATTATACTTTGAGTTGATTATCCTTTCAACGCCTCCGCTCCAGCAACGATCTCAAGGATTTCTCCAGTAATTGCAGCCTGACGGGCTTTGTTGTAATTCAATTTGAGTTCTTTCACCAATTCACCTGCGTTGTCGGTTGCTTTGTGCATCGCTGTCATTCGTGCACCATGTTCCGATGCATTAGAATCGAGTAGTGCTTTGAACAACTGAGCTTTCAATGTTTGAGGAATGAGTACTTCCAGAATTTTTTCCTTTTCAGGTTCATAGATGTAATCCACGTTTGAAGACTTACCTTCTGAAACAGTCGGTACTACAGGTAGAAATTGCTCTGAAATAATCACCTGAGAAGCGGCATTTTTGAACTTGTTGTATACCAACAACACTTGATCATATTTACCAGAAGCAAACTGCTTCATGATGCCATCAGCAATCACCGATGCATTTTCAAAATTCAGTTTATCAAAAACTGTGTAAGGAGTTTCCGAAAAACCTTCAGTGGTATGATTTGATGTCTTTTTGTAGAGATCGAATGCCTTTTTTCCCAGAGAAAGAATCTTTACGCTTTTGCCCTGAAGTTCTCCGCGCATTTGATTGCGTATCTCTTTGATGACGTTATTGTTGAAACCGCCACAGAGACCACGGTTAGATGTAATGGCAACAACAAGAACATTCTTCACATCGCGTTGTCTCGCATACACCATTTCAGAAGAATCAAGACTAGCGCTCAGGTTACTGAGAATACCTTTCATTTTCTCAGCATAAGGGCGCATACGTGTGATGGCATCCTGCGCACGCTTCAATTTAGCAGCACTCACCATTTTCATAGCAGATGTAATCTGCATGGTGCTGTTCACTGAAGTGATGCGAATACGTATTTCTTTGAGGTTAGCCATTTCTACTGTTGGATTTAAGATTTAATATTTAAAATTCAAAATTGATAAGGCTTCCCTGAACAATTCAAAATATTAAATTTTAAATTTTAAATTAAAAATTACTAGTTGTATCTTGCTGTAAGCTCCTTCGCAACTTTCTGCAGAACTGCTTCGATGCCATCATCGAACTTACCTGCGCCGAGTGCGTTGAGGGTGTCCTTGTGATTATTTTCCAAGAAAGCGAGGAAGTCTTCTTCAAACTTTTTCACGCTTTCTACAGGTACTTTAGAGATGAGTCCTTTTGTACCACAGTAGAGAATAGCCACCTGTTTGTCTACAGACATAGGTTGATTCTGTCCTTGTTTCAGGATTTCCACGTTGCGGCGGCCTTTGTCAAGAACGAATTTGGTTGTTTCATCCAGGTCAGAACCGAATTTCGCAAAGGCTTCCAATTCGCGGAACTGAGCCTGATCGAGTTTCAAAGTTCCGGCAACTTTTTTCATGGATTTGATCTGCGCCGAACCACCTACGCGGCTTACACTGATACCCACGTTGATTGCAGGACGAACACCACTATTGAAGAGGTTCGTTTCAAGGAATATCTGTCCATCGGTGATCGAGATCACGTTGGTTGGGATATAGGCAGAAACGTCACCCGCTTGAGTTTCAATGATTGGAAGTGCTGTGAGTGAACCACCACCTTTTACTTTGCTTTTCAAAGAAGCAGGAAGGTCATTCATGTTTTGAGCAACACTTTGTGTCTCGTTCACTTTAGCAGCACGCTCGAGGAGACGGCTGTGGAGGTAGAATACGTCACCTGGATAAGCTTCACGTCCCGGTGGGCGACGAAGGAGGAGAGAAACCTCACGGTAAGCTACCGCTTGTTTAGACAAATCATCATACACGATGAGTGCAGGACGACCGGTATCGCGGAAGAACTCACCGATTGCACAACCAGCAAACGGAGCGTAGAATTGAAGAGGAGCCGGATCAGAAGCTGTTGCAGCAACGATCACAGTGTATGGCATAGCGCCGTTTTCTTCGAGTGTTTTTACGGTACCAGCAACGGTAGAACCTTTCTGACCGATCGCTACGTAAATACAGAAAACAGGTTCGCCTTTATCGTAGAACTCTTTTTGATTGATGATGGTATCGATCGCCACGGTGGTTTTACCCGTTTGGCGGTCACCGATGATCAACTCACGCTGACCACGACCGATAGGAATCATGGCATCGATAGCACGGATACCAGTTTGGAGTGGTTCTTTTACCGGCTGACGATAGATAACGCCTGGAGCTTTGCGCTCGAGAGGCATTTCGAATAGTTCGCCCGTAATAGGACCTTTACCGTCGATGGCTTCACCAAGGGTGTTTACCACACGACCAAGGAGACCTTCACCAGCTTTGATAGAGGCGATACGTCCGGTACGTTTTGCAACTGAACCTTCTTTAAGATCACCGCTAGGACCGAGCAATACGGCACCAACGTTGTCTTCTTCGAGGTTGAGTACGATACCACGTACACCGTTTTCAAATTCGATCAACTCACCGGACTGCACGTTTGAAAGTCCGTAAATACGTGCAATACCATCACCCACTTGGAGGATGGTTCCGACTTCCTGAAGTTCGGCTTCTGATTTGAATCCGGCCAACTGCTCGCGCAGTATGTTGGATATTTCTGCAGGTTTAACTTCTGCCATGTTCTCTTAGTTTTGACTTTGTGTCTAAAAATATTGTTTGCACTGATGTGCAAACCATTTATAATTCCGGAATATAAGGATTCTCGGAGAACTCGCGTTTCAAAGCTTTGATACGGCTTGAAATAGCACTGTCCAATTGTTTATCGCCCACTTTCAGGACAAAACCACCGATGAGTGTAGTATCCACTTTTTCGATCAACTCAATTGGACCACCAGCCAATTTCCTCCCTTGAAGATACGGTTGAGGATGTCCACTTTCGCATCGGTGTTAATCACCGGGCTTGACAGCATGACGCGCAGATCACGATTGCCATCCATGGCACGATCGATCATCTCCATGTCGGCTTTAACGACATCAAGTTGTTCTCGTTCGATGCAGAGATCGAGCAGTGATTTGGCGTAACGCGACGCTATGCGGATTCCACTCATATTAGTTCGACCTGATTTCGGCGATCAATGATTCGTTCAGCGCTTTTTGTTTTTCACCATCTGAAAGTTTTTCTCTGGTGAGTTTCTCGGCGATATCTACGCTGAGAACGGCCACCTGATTTTTCAGTTCGGTGATAGCAGCTTTCTTCTGGTTTTCAATTTCAAGACGGGCTGCGGTGATCAGACGTGTAGATTCTTCAGAAGCTTTGTTTCTGGCTTCAGACACGATAGAGTCTTTCAGCGCTTTTGCTTCAGCGAGAATTTTATCACGTTCATCACGGGCTTCACGCAGCAATTGTTCGTTGCCTGCCTGAAGTTTTGTCATTTCCAATCTTGCTTTTTCAGCTTCATTCAAAGCATTTTCGATACCCAAAGAACGCTCCTCAAGAGACTTGAGAATAGGACCCCAGGCCATCTTCTTCAGAATGAAGGCCACCAAAAGGAAAGCGATGGTTGCCCATGCCGCTGTACCAATTGAAACGCTTAATAATCCACCCATTGTTTGAATAGTTTTATTGGATTTAAAGATCCTGAAATGCGGGACCTTTCAGCGCTTGCTTATAGGACAACAAGAAGACAAACGATTACACCGAAAAGTGCAACCCCTTCCACAAGTGCAGCAGCAACGATCATGTTAGCACGAAGATCACCAGCGCTTTCTGGCTGACGAGCCATAGCGTCGAGAGCGTGACCACCGATGAGACCAACACCGATACCTGCACCAATAGCAGCAAGACCAGCGCCGATACCAGCAAGACCTTTGTGAACCATTGATTCACCTGCTACCTGAAGAAAAGTCATAAGTAATTCCATTGTATGTGATTTTTATGATGTGTAAAAAATTTCTGTTTAATGGTGTGCTTCCTCGTGGTGATGTTCTTGTGTTGCATCGCCGAAATACAGCGCGGCAAGTAACGTGAATACATATGCCTGAAGAAAAGCAACGAGCAATTCAATAAAATACATGAAGATCATGAACGCGGTGGCAAAAACACCCACTCCATAACCGGCAGCCTGGCTCTTTTCTCCGAAGATAAAGATCAGAGAAGTAAAGGCGAGGATGATGATGTGACCAGCGTTGATGTTGGCTGTCAAACGAATCATCAATACCGCAGGCTTGATGAAAACGCTGAGCAATTCGATGGGTACCAGAATAAACTTGATGGGCAGTGGAACTCCCGGAGGCCATACGATGTGACCCCAGTAATGAGCATTGCCATTCACGGTAGTAATTACAAATACGATTGCAGCGAGTACCAAAGTGATGCTCAGTGTACCGGTAATGTTGAAACCACCTAAGAATGGAATCAATCCAAGCATATTACAAGCCCAGATGAAGAAGAAAACAGTAAGCAGGAAAGGCAGGAACTTCTGAGCACGTTTTTTACCCAAGGCAGGAATAGCCACTTCATCTTTGATGAACAATACCAAAGGCTCGAGCAGATTCTGCATGCCTTTAGGAGCCATACCTTTTCTTTTCTCATATGCTTTGGCCATTTTCACAAAAATGAAAACAACAAGAGCGAGCATGAGCAACATTCCAAGCACCGATTTGGTGATCGAGAAGTCGATGACAGGTGTACCTTCAAAATGTTCATGAGATGCATCCTTTCCATCATTTTCAATGGCGGTAACCACGCCTTTACCAAGAGAATCTGCAACAGCATCAACGTAAACAGTATCGCTTGCGCCATTTTCATGATGAACTGCAACAGCCTCAGTATGCACACCATGATCCTGTTGAGCAGGCTGAACATGTGTATCAGCAGCATGATGATCTGCTGTATGAGCATCGTGCCCGTGAGCCTCACCATTTACAACTAAAATTTGCTCGTGATGAAGGGCGTATGTATTACCTGTAGAAGGACTGGTATAAGTCTTTGTCATTTCATGGTGTTCATCCATGAAAACAGAACTCATGAAAAAATCGAAGCCTTTTTCTGTCTTAACGATACAAAGGCAGAGGCATGGTGAGTGGGCCGAAGAAATGAATAGAGTGAGCATCAGAAATGTGATGAACGATCATTTCGCCTGCTTTGAATTTACCACCCTCTTCACCGCCTGAAGCCACTAAATGGTTGGCAGAGAAGATGAAGGTGAAGGCCAGAATAGTGGTTAAAAAACCTCTGAAAGCCCTTCTATATGTGGATTTGAGTGTGATTTTCATGCAGGATATTTCCTCGAAACGCGGCGCAAAAGTAATACCTCTGATGTGTTGTACAAAGAAGTCGTGCAAAAATGTCTGTAAGCCTTTAAAAATCGATGATTTAACGACATTGCGTTTATAACAGTGAAACCAGTCAACCAATCGCTAAGAAGTTGAGGTTAATATTGCACAACCTAATCCAAAACACAAACTCATGAAACAGACTTTACTACTTGTTTTTGCATTACAACTTACTGTGCAATTGATCGGACAATCACTTTGTTTTGATCCGGCATCAGACAATCGCTTTCAATGCAACCAATGGCCGCGTGACGTGGTTTCCGGCGATTTCGATGAAGACGGACATTTAGATGTGGTAACTGGCAACAACGGCAATGGCGGAGATTTTCTTCACGGCAATGGAGACGGCACTTTCGACACAGCCATAGCCGTTCCTGGTGAAGGCGGTGACGAAATTGAAAAGCCGATTTCAATAATGACGGTAATCTCGATATCGTGCGTCTCACTTGGGATAGCGGACTAGTGATGGTGAATCTCGGTAATGGAGATGGCACATTCCAGGATGGAATTGTGATCATGTCCGGAGTTTCTAGTGACATGAATACCGAGCTCGCTTTGGGACATTTTGATCAAAACGGATTTATCGATATTGCTGTGAATGATCCACAGAATGACCAGATCAAATTGATTGGCAATATGGATGGTACAACATTCACTATTTCGCCTGTGTCTATTTCTACGAGTGATAATCCTGTAAACGTATCAGCAGGAGACCTCAACAATGATGGAAAAGCAGACCTTGTTGTCGCTTACGCACAAATAACACAGATAGACTTTTACTACAACACTGGTTTCAACTACATCCTGGTGAGCTATGACATTGATGCAACTGTTGGAAATGATCTAATGGAAATTGAGTTCATGGAGATCAACAATGATTTCAATATTGATGTTGTTGCACATGGTCTTACCACTTCAGCAGTATTTATGAATAATGGCGATGATACCATGACACAAACATCCATCTTTATCGGCTCGTATGCTTATGGAAGTATTTCTGGTGATTGGAACAATGACGGCTATGCCGATTTAGGTATTGCGAACAATTCAAGCGGAGGTGTATCTATTATCATGAATGGAAGCGGAACTTTTATTCCGGGTGTTTCCTATTTCAGTGCAAGTGAGCAAGCTGTAGAATTGTGCTCTGGCGATTTTGATGAAGATGGCAACGAAGACATTGTAACAGCGAACGATAATGGTGGTACCATTTCATTTCTGCATGGACATGGTGATGGGCGTTTCGGATCATTATCGCTCCTCACAGGCAATGGAGGAAATGGCATGGCCACAGCAGATTTCGATGAAGATGGAGACATGGATCTGGTGAGTATGAACACTTACTTTTCTGCATTCGGTATCAATCTGAACAACGGTGACGGCACGTTTGATGAAACAGTATACATGTCGGCATTGGGACAATGTCATCAAGTAGCTGTGGGTGATTTCGATGAAGACAACCATTTGGATATTGTGACACATTCCAGTGAAGGTTTTATGATCTACGGAGGAAATGGCGATGGTACATTTACTTATATGACCACAGCAGCAAGTTCATCTTTGGGATCTGGTGGTACAAGACGTCTTCTCGTGGATGATTTCAATAATGACGGACATGATGATATTGCCGGAACATTTGCCACAACCGATGAACTGAGCGTGGTGTATGGTGATGGAAGCGGTGGATTTTCTACAACACTTCAATTGGTGAGTGCAGGATATCCTCGATATATGGCAAGTGGCGATGTAAATAATGATGGCAGGGCGGACATTGTTATTTCGGGTAACACGATGAATGAAGCATGGGTATTCATCAGTACTGCAGGAAACAATTTCAACACACCACAAGTACTTGCAACAGGAAATTCTCCAGAAGGTGTCACATTACTGCATGCCAATGCAGATAGTTATCTTGATCTTGCCGTTCAGTCGCCAAACAGTTTGAATATGCGTGTGTATGAAGGAAGTGCCGATGGCACCTTCAGTAATCCGCACGATTTCGATTTGCCAGCAAACAGCAATGCCTCAGACCTCACACATGGTGACATGAACAATGATGGAATTGAAGATTTGGTGTCGGCACACTATTCAACAGACTACGCAGCAATCATGTTTGGCAGTGGAAATTTCGAATTTCAACCCCCAATACTTTTCAGGGCTGATCGATCACCGGTTCAAATCATTGTAGCACACTATAACAATGATACAGCTCTTGACATGGCGGTTTTGAATTCAGGCACAAACAACATGGTTGTGATCCTGAATAATTCCGCGTTCATTACAGCAAATGGTCCGACATCATTTTGCGAAGGTCAGACCGTGACACTTACTGCTAGTAACGGATACAGTTATGAATGGAGCAATGGAGCGACCACACAAAGCATCATAGTAGATACCGAAGGTGATTATTACTGCATTATCGGCAATCAGGCCGGCACATGTGATTTGCTTACATCCACGGTACCTGTAAACATCGAAGAAATGGTAACAGTTACCTGGACATTCCCCATCGAAGCATTTTGTTTGAATTCAGATCCGTATGTACTTGGTGGTGGACAACCATTGGGTGGTGAATATTCTGGAATCGGTGTAAGCAACGGAGTATTCGATCCTGCTGTTGCGGGCATTGGTGATCATGAGTTGACATACACTTATGCAAGCAGTGCAAATTGTTTTGATGGAACAACCACAGCGACAGTAACTGTTGTCGATTCATTGGTTGTGAGTTTTGATCTGCCCCTGGATACTGTATGTCTGAATATGCAGTTGACACTTGAAGGAGGATCACCAGTTGGAGGAGATTATTTGATCAATGGATCAGAGTACAGTTCCATTGCCACTTCGGATTATGGTCCAGGTAGCATAGAAATTTTATACATGTATGCCGTTTCGCAGAACTGTCATGGTAGTCAATATGCGACATTGACCATCGATGATTGCAT
The DNA here is from genome assembly GCA_016722445.1 of Flavobacteriales bacterium. GTDB lineage: Bacteria > Bacteroidota > Bacteroidia > Flavobacteriales_D > Sanyastnellaceae > JAIBBG01. The sequence continues at coordinate 288,999 of JADKIZ010000001.1, forward strand.
TGGAATCGCCGAGTTGAATCCTTCACAAGTGAGTGTGTATCCGACTATCGTAACAGATCAATTGTATATTTCAGGAAATCAAATTTCATCTGTAGTTGTAACCGATGCGGGCGGTAGTGTTGTAAAAAATGAATCCCCTTTGCGTTCATCGTGGCTGGATTTCAGTGATGAAACTGCAGGAGTATATTTTGTGCAAGTAAAATCTGAAGGAAAAATTTCAACTTTCAGAATTGTGAAATACTGAGAATATCCGTTCAGGATATTCATCTCAAATCTGCATTTTTAATAGAGGGGGCCGGACAATCCGGCCCCTTTCTTTTTTGTGTTGTAATTTTCCCCAGTGAGATTTCTTCTGGGAGGCATATTCGTTCTTATCACCATTGTGTCTGATGCACAAAACATTACCTTGTTCTACAAGCGATATGGAGTAGAAGAAGGTTTGAGTGATGCGTCATGCAATGAAGTCTTCGAAGATTATCGTGGTTTTATTTGGGTTGGAACACAGGGAGGGTTGAACAGATTCGATGGACATCGTTTCATTCACTTTTATCACAAACCCGGAGATTCCACCACCTTGTGTTCAAACACCGTAACCCAGATCACCGAATCAGCCGATGGCAATATTTGGGTTGGAACATATGGCGGTGGTATAAGTTGTATTGAATATCTCACACAAAAAATTGTCAGTTACCGACTCAAAACTGAGGACGCACCAGAAACAAGATCAAACAGAATCACTGGCATTGAACACTTATCCGATGGGAAAATTGTGGTTTCCACGGAAGGCGGTTTGTTCATCAAAGAACAGCAGGAGTCAGAATTTTCACCTGCACATTTGAAGCTCGATGTTAGTCCGATTATGAGTAGAAGAGCGTGTTATTTGCTATATCACCACGCATCAGAAAAATTATGGATAGAGTTCTCTGAGAACGTTCATTGTTATGACGTACGCGAACATGTTTTGTATTCCCAAAAAAACAATCCCAAGCAATGGAATGTTTTCGCGAAGGTGCCGAACATTATCACCAACAGAAATGTAGAAGGTAAAATTTTCAGCACAGATGAAGAAGGTAAATTGTGGAGTTATGATTACGAAAAGGATGAGTTAACTCCCATTTGTCCCAACCTAGATTCACTGGAAATCCGACCTCACATGATCTTCTATTCCGAGGTACTCGAATCCTGGTTGATCAGTTCTTGGGAAAAGCCAGCATTTTTTCTACAAGAAAAAAACTGTACGATCGATGCCACACCATTTACTGAGAAGTACAAGGGATCAGTCGGTGATGTGCGCATCCGCAAATTGCTCACCGATAGTCAGGGCAATGAATGGCTTGCCAGTGGCAATGGATTGTTTGTTAGAAATGCAAAAGACGTACAACGTGAATTGGTCAAATTCAAAGACGATGTTTTAAAGATCAATCATGTTTTGGAAAACCAGGATGGATGTTGGCTGGCGACACAATCCGGTATATCAAGAACTGAATCATATCCAACGTGTGAAGCATTTTGTGATCATCACATTTCTTATTTCTATCCAAAAAATGATCATGAAATATTGGTTGGCACCGACGAAGGTGTGGCCATTTGGAAATCACAAAGCCGACAAGAACAAATATTGATGCCTTTTACAGATTCTTTGAAATTCAGTTATAAAAAGGACATCGTACAATTCATGCACATTGATACGCGAGGCAGATTATGGGTTGGAAATTGGTCGGGAAACCTCATATGCGTGGACACCACTTCATATCAAACCATTTATCATTTCAGTCGACCAACGAATGCAAAAGAATGGCCCACATCAGGGTTGTTGAGTATAAGTGAATACCAAGGAGAAATGCTTATTGGTTTCAACGGTGGAGATGGTGTTTGGAAATGGGATGAGCAACATGAAAAATTTTCACCCTTCATTTCTTCAGAAAATAATCCCGGATTAGTTGCAGTGATCGACGACATCCATGCAGACGACAAGTACATTTTCCTTGGCACACACGGTGGAGGATTGGCACAATGGTCGCGACAAAGTGGACAAATGAAATACCACTCCAGATCAGATGGTCTTCCGGGAGATTTTATTTACAACATACTGCCCAATGAAGATGGAACCATGTGGCTTGTCACCAATGCGGGAGTTTGTTCATTTCATCCGACAGATGAAAGCATCAGCATTCTCAACACAGATTTTGTGCAAGAAATTCCACTCTATTCGCATTCCGGAAGTGAATCATTACAAGATAAAATTTGGTTTTGGATGCAGAACAATTTGTACTCCATTCAGCTCCATGGTAACGCCTCGCAATCCATTGAACTTGCCATCACAGGATTTGAGGTTTTTGGTCATCCGCGAAACAACAATGAGATTGCTGAATTAGCCTATCACGAAAATTATATCACGATAGAATTTTCTGCTTTCAATTTTACACATCAGGAAAGAATAGAGTATTCATATAAGCTATCAGGAATCAGTGAAGAATGGATCAATCATGGCGATCAATCCACAGTGAATTTTTCGACACTTGCAGATGGAGAATATGTGTTCCATGTTCGTGCGCGTTACAACGGAGGTGCATGGAGTGAGCCCACCAGTATCGCATTTGTGATATATCCGCCATTTTGGAGACGATGGTGGTTTTATGCCTTGGTCATGATTTTTCTAGCTGGCATTGTCTATTTCATCTATCGATACCGTCTTGCACAAATTTTGAAGATGCAACAAATGCGCAACCGTATCAGCAGCGACCTTCATGATGATGTTGGTGCATCTCTTTCAAGCATCAACATTTTTTCTAAAGTCGCATTGAAAAAAATCAAAGACAATCCGGAAAGTACAGAAAGAATGCTGGAGCAAATCAGTCAGAACGCTACTGAAATGATGGACAGCATGAGTGACATTGTGTGGAGTATCAATCCAAAAAATGATACTTTGAATAGTTTATTGAACCGCATCAAGCAACATTCCAATGAAGTACTTTCATCACTGGAAATTCAAATGCGATATGACATTGCAATACAGGAAAATCAACAATTGAGTATGATTGCCAGAAAGAATATTTTTCTGATTTGCAAGGAAGCGATCAACAACATCGCCAAGCACAGTGGCGCGAAACAGGCTTCGTTAAAGCTCCATCAGGAAGGACAAACATTGTTGCTGGAGATCATGGACGATGGCAATGGCATGGAAATAAAATCCGGAAAAGGAGGCAATGGCATGAGTAGTATGATCAGCCGAGCCAATGAGATGGGCGGCACCTTGATCGTTGAGCCAAATCAACCCAAAGGAACACGAATCATCCTAAAACTTCATATCACAAGAATTAGTGATAACAATGACCCATTACCCTCCTCACATTTGCAGGAATAACAATTTCCAACGATGGAACAAACCAGAGTAGTCATATTCGATGACAACAAATCACGGCGTGACAGCCTTCAGGCTCTCATTTCGATGTATGATGATCTGGTATTTGCAGGCATGTTTGAAAACTGTGTAGACGTAGAACGTAATATCAGAGAGACCAAACCAGATGTGGTATTGATGGACATTGAAATGCCTGTGGTGAATGGATTGGAAGGAGTATTGATCATTCATCAAAAATTCCCAAACATTGCAGTAATCATGCAAACTGTTTTTGAAGATGACGACAAGGTTTTTGAAAGTTTGAGATTCGGAGCGTGTGGATACATACTCAAGAAAACATCGCCGGATAAAATCATTGAAGCCATTCGGGATGCCCGAGAAGGTGGTGCACCCATGACGCCCGCCATTGCACAGCGTGTGTTGAATTATTTTATCAGAAAACAGCCCATTGCAACAAATGATTACGAGCTCACGAACCGTGAAAAAGAAATACTCGGTTTATTGGTAGAAGGCAAAAGTTATAAGATGATCGCATCGGAAACCAATACCAGTTATCACACGGTGAATGCACATATCCGTAAAATTTATGATAAGCTTCATGTCCATTCTGTGAGTGAAGCGGTGAGTAAGGCTTTGAAAGAAAGGCTCATCTGATCTCAAAAATCCGTCAGGTCCAGTATTGGTGCCACAACGGGGCATATCTGGACATACATTCTGCCATTTATCATTCCAAAAGCATGGTGAATTGACATGATTCTGTGGTACATTCGCTGCCCGTAAAAAAAACCAAATCGTCATGCATTTCGAATTAACCGAAGAACATAAATCAGTGCAGCAAGCTGCCCGTGAATTTGCTCAAAACGTATTAAAACCTGGTGTTATAGAACGTGATGAGCATCAGAAGTTTCCTGCCGAAGAGATCAAACAACTTGGAGAGCTTGGCTTTATGGGTATGATGGTTGATCCAAAATACGGCGGCAGCGGTATGGATACGTTGAGTTATGTTTTGGCGATGGAAGAAATCTCCAAAATCGATGCCTCAGTATCGGTGTGTATGAGTGTAAACAACTCACTCGTTACCTGGGGTCTTGAGGCTTTTGGATCAGAAGAACAAAAACAGAAATATTTGGTTCCATTGGCCAGTGGACAAAAAATCGGCGCATTCTGCCTTTCAGAACCTGAGGCAGGAAGCGATGCAACATCGCAGCGTACAACAGCGATCGACATGGGCGACCATTATTTGTTGAATGGCACAAAAAATTGGATCACCAACGGTAGCAGTGCCAGCACATATCTTGTAATGGCACAAACAGATGCTTCGAAAGGACACAAAGGAATCAATTGCCTCATTGTTGAGCGCGATATGCCGGGCTTCATTGTCGGTGCGAAAGAAAATAAATTGGGTATTCGTGGAAGTGATACACACACGTTGATGTTTCAGGATGTGAAAGTTCCAAAAGAAAACAGAATTGGTGAAGACGGTTTCGGATTCAAGTTTGCGATGAAAACATTGAGTGGCGGTCGCATAGGAATCGCTGCACAGGCACTCGGAATTGCCGCAGGTGCATTTGAACTTGCATTGGCCTATTCCAAAGAGCGCAAAGCTTTCGGAAAAGAAATTTCACAACACCAGGCCATTGCATTCAAATTGGCAGATATGGCCACAGACATCGAAGCAGCGCGTCTTCTTGTTTACAAAGCAGCTTGGTTAAAAGACCAGCATTTGAATTATGATCAAGCAAGCGCTATCGCGAAATTGTTTGCTTCATCATGCGCTATGAAACATACTGTAGAAGCTGTTCAGATTCATGGCGGATATGGATATGTAAAAGAATACCACGTTGAACGTCTGATGCGCGATGCGAAAATCACACAGATCTACGAAGGAACCAGCGAGGTTCAGAAGATCGTGATTTCGCGCAATGTTTTGGCCTGATCCCCAATTGGTAAAGCATTATAAAGCTTGATTCTCCTCAGTTTGAGGATCAGTATCTGCTGAATTCTGATTCCATCGAATTACTTCCAGCCTGAGTATTTTGAAAAAATATTCTCACAAGAAAGTAATTTCATTGGCCTTCGAATTTGAAACCAAGCCAATATCAACAAGATGACCATATTATTGCATGAGCGATTCAGGTATTTAAAATACCATTCAATCGCAGCATCACAGCCATGGATTTTTCGGACTTCAATCTCAATAAGCCGCTGCTACAGGCAGTAGAAGAGCTCGGTTATACCACACCAACAGCAATACAGGAGCAGGTATTTGCGCCAATTATGGCAGGTAAAGATTTGCTGGGAATATCGCAAACCGGTTCAGGTAAGACGATGGCTTATCTCCTTCCCATCATCCGTCTTTGGAAATTTTCTCCGAAAAGAACACCGGACACCATCATTATTGTTCCAACACGAGAACTGGTAGTTCAGGTTTGTGAGGAATTCGAAAAATTAGCCAAATACACTTCGATGAAAATCGCTGGTGCATATGGTGGAACGAATATCAAAACACAGATGGCCACGATAGCTGAAGGCGCCGATGTTGTGGTGGCGACATCAGGAAGAATGGTCGATTTAATTTTGAATCGCACCATTCAAGCATCACAAATCAAGCGGGTGGTGATTGATGAAGTGGATGAATTATTGAAGTTGGGATTCCGTGCAGAGATCACACAAATCAAGGACCTTCTGCCTTCCAAAAGACAAACCCTGATGTTCTCAGCGACGATGAATGCTGAAGTGGATGCACTTGCCATGTTGAGCACACATACGCCGGTCAAAATTGAAACATCCACATCGGGAAAACCGGTTGAACAAATTCAACATTTTTATTACACTGTAAAAAACACGCATACCAAAATCAATTTGATCCGTCATCTTTTGAAGACCGACACATCTATGCAAAAGGTGTTGGTTTTCGGAGGAGGAAAACGTATGGCAGACTTGCTGCACGCAGAATTGTCATTTGACTTTCCAGATGAAGTAGCGGTGATACACGGGAATAAAAATCAAAATACCCGACTCAGGACTTTGGATGATTTCGAAAGTGGCGCCTGTAGAATCTTGATTGCAACAGACTTATTGGCCCGAGGGATCGATGTTACGGATATCACGCATATACTTCATATTGATGTTCCGGATATTCCAGAAAGCTATATCCATAGATCAGGAAGAACCGGCCGCGCAGGACAATCAGGTATTTCAATTGTATTGAGTTCTGAAAATGAAATGCCTCTGTTGAATCAAATTATCGAACAAACACAGATTCGAATAACTCCGTTGGCGTTTCCTGATGAGGTAGAAATATCAGATATTTTTTTACCTGATGAAACCATGAAAGGTGGTATGAAAATCATTCAGGTCAAGCAGAAAAAAGTACCTGAGAAAGGAGCTGCATTTCATGAGAAAAAGACAAGAACAAAAAAGTTCCTATCAAGCTTACCAGAGAAGATAAACAACGGTTACGACTTGGAAAATTATTCGGAACCAAACATGGTGGTTTGGGAAAAGGTAAAAAGAAGAAATAAAAAAAATCCCCAGTTTCCCGGGGATTTCTTTTCTAACCAACACAATCAGTACTTCACAAATGAAACAACACTTTGTTTCTCTATACCACCAAAACACAATTGATAAACACCTGAGTTCATTTCTTCCAGATCAATCCTGGAAGCACCCGATGTCAGGTTACCTGATTTCACAAATCGTCCGACCTGGTCATAAATAACATAAGGCATAACTTCAACATTGAAAGCACCAACCACGTTCAGTACATCCTGAGCTGGCACAGGATAAACACTTACTGTCACATTCTCATATTCAACTGTTGATGTCGGAATAGACAATACTGCATCAATTACATGCACTACGCCATTTTCTGCCTCTAAGTCTGCGACAATCACTTGTGCGTTGTTGATGAATACATTGGCACCATCAACATTGACAACAACATCCTCACCTTGCAATGTGGTGATGATCTGACCATCACTCAATGATGTTGAAAGTGCATTCGCACCTACAACGTGGTAAAGAAGAATTTGCGCCAAATCACCTGTTGGATCTTGGAGCAATGTCTCTACAAGACCAGCTGGCAATGCAGCAAATGCTGCGTCTGTTGGAGCGAATACAGTGAATGGACCAGTGCCGCTGAGGTCATCAGCAAGTTCTGCTGCGATTACTGCTGCTTCCAAAGTGGTGTGATCTGGTGAGTTCACAATGATATCGACAACCGTTGCAGGAAGTGGATTCAATTCTGGTACGAGCACTGCATCAATCACATGTACTACACCATTTTCTGCTACGAGGTCTGCAACAATCACTTGTGCATCGTTGATGAATACGTTACCCATATCAATGGTAACCGTTACATCTTGTCCTTGAAGTGTGGTGATGATCTGAACATCACTCAATGATGTTGAAAGTGCATTCGCACCTACAACGTGGTAAAGAAGTATTTGCGCCAAATCACCTGTTGGATCTTGGAGCAATGTTTCTAACAGACCTGCTGGCAAAGCTGCGAATGCTGCATCTGTTGGAGCGAATACAGTGAACGGACCAGTGCCGCTGAGGTCATCAGCAAGTTCTGCTGCGATGACTGCTGCTTCCAAAGTGGTGTGATCTGGTGAGTTCACGATGATATCTACAACTGTTGCAGGAAGTGGATTCAATTCTGGTACGAGCACTGCATCAATCACATGTACTACACCATTTTCTGCTACGAGGTCTGCAACGATCACTTGTGCATCGTTGATGAATACGTTGCCCATATCAATGGTCACAGTTACATCTTGGCCTTGAAGTGTGTTGATGATCTGACCATCACTCAATGATGTTGAAAGTGCATTCGCACCTACAACGTGGTAAAGAAGAATTTGCGCCAAATCACCTGTTGGATCTTGGAGCAATGTCTCTACAAGACCTGCTGGCAAAGCTGCGAATGCTGCATCTGTTGGAGCGAATACAGTGAACGGACCAGTACCGCTGAGGTCATCAGCAAGTTCTGCTGCGATTACTGCCGCTTCCAAAGTTGTGTGATCTGGTGAATTGACAATGATGTCAACCACTGTTTGAGCCTTTACATTGAAATGCAAGACAAGTGCGACAAGAAGTAGAATTAGTGGGGATTTCATTTTGTTTAATCTTTTTATTTATTCGTTAAACAAAATATCTGTCAGTCGGTTCACCCGAGATTTGTTAAAATTTCCAACTACCTCATAACATGAAATTTACCGTGCTTCAGAACGGGAAATAGATAAAGACCCTGGTAAAAGCTTGGCGAGAACAAACAACAAAGCCAATCCTCCGAAAGTGACCAGTTTAAAATGATTGTACCATTTATTGAAAGCGCCTAACCACAGGCTCAGATTAAAACAGAGAAAAACCAAAATGAGAAATCCCAAAATCCATGGGCTCACAACAAACTTTTGTTGAATCAGCTGATAAAATATCCAGCCGACTGCGGGCAAACACATGAAAAAAGCATAGTGTTGTTGATGTGGGAAAATCAATGGTACGAGTAGGAGCAAATAACTTATTTCCCACCAAGTGCGTTCGTTGTTGTCAAACGATTTGAAAGGTAAGCTGCGCAAAAACCATAAAGTGAAAACAATCAAAGCCAATCTCACGACATTGATCAGGATATTCAACTGGGTTATTTGCAGGGATGCCAAATTTCTAGGCCAATCCGGTGCTCCATTTTCATGCGCATCCTCGCTAAAAAACACAGCAAAAAAAGTAGTGAGGCTATGAAAACTCGTTTCACTTGCATCGAGCACATGAGCAGATTGTGTTGGATTAATGAGATCAAAATACCCATGAAGCAATATAGAATGTTGATCCTTTCCCACCCACAAGATCGGCAAATACAACATCGCGCCCATCATGAACAAGGTCATTATCGCCGGTTTCCAATGCGCACGATAAAATAAATATGGGAGGAGTACCAATGGCATCAATTTGATGTTGATGGCAAAGGCCAACAACATGCTTCCCAAAAGCCAGCGCCTCTTTGTTATCATGTTGATGGATTCCAGAGAAAGAAAAAGCATTATGATGGTCATTTGACACAAATGCAAATTGCTTCGGATAAATCGAAGGCAAAAAACAAGGACACAAAATCCCAACAATGTTTTAAAAGCTGGTTTGTTCAGATAAGTTCCAAGCCAACCCATCATAATCATCCAAATCCGCCACAACAGTATAAGTTGAATGGAAATCCAAATCCATTTACTCCAAAATGAACCCAACAAACTCAAGGGATAAATCAATGTAGCAAACAGGACACTGTAATAATAATGATATCCGTCGAAGTAAGTTTTCTGATAAATATTTTCTCCTTTGAAAAGATCTTGTGAAGCGTTTAAGAAGATATCCAAATCATTTCGACCCCCGCTTGCTTCCGCGAAGACAAAAACAAGAACACTCACCACAAGAATGCCTTTAAACCAGACATTATTCCAGTATTTGTGGATGAAATCCGCTAACCGATCCATGGCAGCGAAGCTATCTGAAGTTGCGGAAATACAAGCATTTTACAAATACTTCACTTGAACAAACGAATGTTCAAACTTGCGGTTGTTCTGCGGCATTGCCCGAGCAGACAACAATAATTTCGTAGACCTGCCAATTTTCTTCCTGTGGTCAAAAGAATCATACAAATAGTAGTTATCCTCGCCTGTTTAGGTGTGATAGGTTATGTTTATTACCAGTTTTCCGGTGATGAAAAAACCCAGGTAAATTCCATAGAAGCCATACCTGGGAATGTGAGTTTCGTCATGCAAATCACTTCCTTCGAAAATCTCCGTCCTTACCAGGAATTACTGAATCGTATGGCTTCCGATCCACAAGAACTTGCAGGTGTTCCATTCAATCCAGTTTCAGAATGGGGAATGATCCTTCAACAACTGGATTCATTGCGACTCAATACACAGCCATGGTATCAGGTGCTCAATACGGGCAGCGTATATTTCTGTTCTTCTGAACAAAATCGTGGCGATGCCTGGATCATCAGCATAGGATTGATGAAAGGTAGCAGTCAGGAAGATGCAACGCAACTCATGTCACTATGGGGAAGTAATGGAACGGAAAGATCATTTCAAGGAACAACCATTGGTCAAACCGGCAATCTTCAATTCGCGGTGATTCATGATTGTCTCGTTATTGCATCATCACATTCATTGATGGAAGATGTGATCATTAGAAATGAATCAGGTGATCTATTGAGAAAAAATGAAACCTATGGCGAAGCGCATCGTGTGATGAGTGACGATCAGCCTATGCACTTTCTGATGCAGCCAGATGATTATTCATGGCTTGAACTAGATCCAATGCCGGCCAATGAATCGGCTTCAGGCCTAACATACCTCAGTGGATATTGCATTTTTTCCGATTCATCATCACATAGTTTTCGATTGACCAGTACAGGAGGAACGCTTGGCGTTGCTTCGCATTTGCCAGCGAATACAGTTATCCTCGATGCATTCAGTTACGAAAGCTTTGACACCGGTTGGCAAAAACATGAAACCACATTTGCGAATTCAACAGCATACAAATTTTGGAGTCAGGCCTGGAAATCATTGGGAGATAGCTGCTCTTGTGATTTGAATGAATCGATGCTCTCATGGCGCAACGGAGAATGGGGAACAGCCGTCATCGAAATCAACGACAGTACAACCAATGAAGTTTTGTATTACGGTATAAAAGATTCGCTCAATGCCATACAATTCCTCCAACCACTGTTGGCAACCGAACCATCCGCAACAGACCACATATATTCATGTCGTTTCCCTCAATTGTTCGATCGCAATCAGATTCAATCTATTCCAATTGAAGCTAACTATGTTGCACAACTAGGTTCATTCCTTTTTGCTGCAAATACGCCTGGAGCATTACAACAGGTTTTGTCTATGAAAGATACTTTGGCTCATGATAAAAACTTCAGTCAAGCATTTCAGTCGCGCAGAAAAGAATCCAGTCGCTTCATATACCAAACAGAAAATTACGTCACGCCGCTTCCACAACTTGATGCGTGCATTGTCGGCATTTCCATTTATCACTACCGAAGCGGAAGCAATCAAAGATGAACATTTGCTCATCAAAGTTGGAATTCCATTTTGTGCCCACAGGAATCATCACTGCGAATTCACAAGAGGAAGAATCAAATATCACCACATCAGCTATCACACAAAAAGTGGTTCGCGGGCCATTTCAGGTGATCAATCACAATACAGGGTTAAAGGAACAATTTGTACAATACGAAAGTGACGAAGTTGCATTGATAGATGTTGAGGGCAAAGAACTGTGGAAGAAAAAAGTCAATGGCAAAATTCTAGGCGACGTGACGCAGATCGATGCCCTGAAGAACAATAAACTTCAGATGGCATTTTCAACTGAAAATGGAATTTACTTGATCGACCGAAACGGCAATGATGTGAGTGGATTTCCCATTTACCCCAAACCAGCCGTTACTTCACCTCTGCATGTTGCAGACTATGATGGCACAAAAAAATACCGGTTGTTGGTAGCTACAGACGGCAATCACATCATGAATTTAAATATCAATGGTAAGGACACAGAGGGATGGAAATATTCCGGCAATACCATCACCATGTTTATCGATGACTTTAAGATTGCCAATGAGGATTACCTTATGACGGTGAGTTCTACAGGTCAACTTGGATTCTACAAACGTACCGGAGAATCAAGGTATAAGACAAACACCGTACTTACCGATTACAATGGCGAAGCATGCATCGTAAAAACGGCTGCTACCATTCAAGAAGTTTCAATTACCTATACCACCAAAAACGGAGAAGAAAAAACCGTTAAAGTCGGAACATAATTTTGTTTTGTTTGTACGATTGCATTCGTGTTTTGATTGAGTCCTAATCCTCCTCCCCAAAAATTTTCTTTCTGAATTTCAGATATAGGTAAGAAACCAATAACATAAAAGCGCCAATCAATAAGAACAATCCGGCTTTCGCAATGGTGCTTAAATGATCCAGATCGTAAACAAGAAGTTTGACGAGGGTAACACCGAAAATGATCATACCCATGATACGAATGTGTTTTCGTTTCAACCAGATACCAAGGACAATCAAAAACAATGCATATGATCCCCACAATACCGTGAGGCCATATTTATACACGTAACTAGCTTTATTCAATTCCAACAATCTTATCAGTTCACTCGTCAGGATCCAGAGAACACCAGCATGTGAAACACAATCATAAGCAACAAATACGATTGGCTTAAATGTTCCGCGTTTCGCTTGAAACCAACCTACGACAACAAGAGCGGCCATCAATGCGATCATACCATATCGCAACACATCCACATCCGGTAAATCATTCACCCATGGATTATTCAAATAATCTTTGCGGAGAAAACGCAGCGCATACAATCCACTGGTGAGAAAACTCAACATGGTGACCACCGTACCGACCATTGTGATCAGACCAAATGATGCTGATTGAAATTTCTTTTGATTGAGAAATGAAAGACACAACAGAAAAACAGCGGTGTAACAGATCAGCGAAAGACTTTCAAATTTTCTGAAGACGGTCAAGCCGGGATTCATATCAGAGCAAAAGGCCTGTATATATTTTCAACCGCATGATACCTTTCAACCCAGATGGCAGAAATTTCAATTCTTACACTCACGTATATCACCGCCACCAACAATACCGGCCAATATTTTTTCACGGATACGAAAAAAGCACCTTTGGCAGCATAGATGTGCTCTGCCGAAGACTGAATGAACCGCTGCGCTATAAAAAGAGATAAGATCATGACACCAGAAGCCAGTGTGGTAAGATTTTGAAAAGCGAATCCCGATCGATATTGATGGTCCTGCGATAAATACGTATTGGATTCCACCCAATCCATACCGAGATATAATAGAGCGATGATAAAAAAGTAGTAAGAGTATTCTTCAAAATATTTTTTATTGAAACCCCTTCCGGCGATCATATAAACCAATGCCAATAGTGAAAGTGAAATGGTGACCCACTGTGCATCGAACCATTCGTTGCAGGTCAGATAAACAAAAAAACCAATTGCCATAAAAAATGTCAGCAGCCAGTTGCCTTCATCCGATTTCAATTTTCTAAATGCCACATAAGTGATGGCAGGAAGCAGAACATTCAAAGGCAAAAAGATTTTCATTCCATACGGCGTTCCATCATAAATGCCTGAACCAATGAACAAAAACAAAAGCATTTGAATGATCATGAAAACGATTGTCAATACACTTGCCCTTTCATTTCTGAGCCAAATACCCGAGAGAAGAGTTGTCCAGAAGATTACAGTGAAGACAACGAGAAAAACAATGGCTATTCCGTCTTGGTGATCATATCGAAGAAAAGCTGCCCAAGATCCAAATATCAACCAAGTAACACCGAAAGAAGAAAAGAATAAAAATTTCCAGGATTTTTGAAAAGCAACGATGAGAATACCAATATTGATAACCGCGATATAAGTAAACAAAACAGCGACGCGACCAGAATTATCACTCAATAAAAACGGAACAGAGTAATGCGCCAACCATACCAATTTGAGCCAATACCTTACTATCGTATCTGATAGCAGAATACACTGTTCCAGCCGTAATCAATACCATCAAAATAAATGCGAGTCCGCGAGGTATGAAACCATATTCATTGAATGCAAAAAAGGTGACGAGATAAAAAACGGCAAAAGCACCACCATTTAAAACGGCACTATAAGCGAGATACTTTTCTTTCAAACGGAATGACAAAAACATCAGTGAACCACCCAATAAGTAACCGAGGAGTATCCTCACATTGGACTAAGTATCCCATGATCAATGGCATATTTAGCACCGAATGCCACACCAATGATTGTGATGGCTATACCAATTTTGCTGATCAGATTTTCACCAATAAATTTTTCAAGATTATTCTCCTTCGGTTTTGTTTTGAGGTGAGCAGTGGAGACATTGGTTTCAGGATCTGATGGCCTTTGATTGACAATAGGAGTCGGTGCCACATCCTTGCGTTCTTCCTTTATAGATTCAATAATTGGCGGAACAACTTTTACAATTGAATTTTCAGAAGTAGTTTCTGCAGCAGACAATATCCTTTTGATTTGCGATTCAACAGCATCCAATTCGGATTGAATGGTGTCTTGTCTTAGTCGCAAGGATTCAAGTCGATGCAACAGTTTTTCGAGCAGAATCCTATCTGAACTGTTCATAGTAATAAAAATAGGGTAAATGTACTCCCTCAAGGAGTGCGGTATCAACTACCGTTGAATGTGACGATCACCGGATTTTCCTCCACGGTTATAAGCACCACATGTGTCATGTCTGGCAGCACAAGAACTTACTACTACTGCAAAGAGTAACCAGAGTATTGCTAAAGGAAAGTATTTTTTCATGAGTAGCGAGTTTTAACACAAGGTCAACGGGTGTTCGATAGGAATATTGCTTCATATCCCGCATTTCGAATGCTTCAAACTTTCATGCCACATGATAAAGACGGCAACTTCATGTTAAAACCAACGTTTACTATAGAAATTTGTAGATCCACAACAGGGGTTGAATGCACTCTGGTTGTCATGAACAGACAAAAAAGAAAACATGGCATACATCCTTTTAATTCACTGGATACTTTCATTTGGAGCCCATCAGCCGGATACCCATAGGGATATTTACACAACGCATCGCATCATCGGAATATTCACAACATTTCGGATCAATACAATCAAATATGGCGCGATCAACATGGATATCATTCCTCCACAGGAAAATGGAAACACAGTCATGATCCAATACGCAATTCAGTTCTACAACTCTATTTTGAGGAACCCAATCAAGTTCCAATCGTCTATAGCGAACAATCCCAAAACCTCATCACCTTAAACAAAACAGGACAACAACAATATCGGGTAACACAACCAAACGGCAACTACGCGGACTATCACTACAATTCTACCGGATTGCAAACCGTTCATTCCGTAACGCAATGGGGTGAAGTAACATTTAGTCTGAAACAATGAATCAATAAGATCTCACAAAAAAATTGCGATAGAAAACACGTAGTACATACATGTTCTCTATCGCATTTGATAAGTTTATTTCACAGCGACACCATTACCTCCCGCCGAAACCACTTCTACCCATTGTCCGCTTACTCTTGAGTTGATGGTATGATCGTACATGGCTTCACAATTTACTGCAGGCAGATAGTATTTACCCAAATAAGTCGCATTGAGTTTCACCCTGAATTTTCTTGTTTGATTCGGACTTAAATCAAAATAAGAGTAGACCCTATCATCACGCACATCTCTGTAATCGGGATTGTCGGCATTCATCACAGCCGCTGAAATATCCATTCTTTGATTGATGATTTCCCAACCACTAGGGAAGATCTGTGTCAATGCTAGTTCATCATAACGCCCTCGTGCTCCCGGATTCCAAATGGTAACTTCTGCAATAAAATCTGCTCCTTGTTCAAGCCTTGCAACATTCAACGCAACTCCGTTCATCGACGTATAGTTTACCTGAACGTACAATTCATTGCTGGCCGAAGTTTCATGACCGGCAGCAGGTTGACCACTGTTGATGACACGCACATACAAAATATTGGTGCCATTGTTTTTCACTTGCACGCTGTTTCCTTTGAGTTTTGAAACAGGAAGTTGCACCGATGAAAGAGGTTTGGATGTAGAAAGAAGTTCAGACTTGCCGTTGATGGTGTAACTATAATTGATATTCCTTCCTGTTTCACCAGCGGCGAATTTTGAAATGGCAATGAGTCCGTACGCTACAGTTTGTGTGCTGTACCATGAAGAAGAACTCAATTCCTTAGCAAGGTCTTGCACAAGCGTAGCTGCTCTAACGCGGTCTCCCATCAATGTGGGTTTCGATAATCATCGCTTCATCGCGCCAATTGCTACCATAAGTATAACCCAACGACACGTATGGATTGATGGTAGTTGACTGCCCGTTTACAAGGGCCTTCGCTGCTTCTGGTTGACCAGCCAATGCATAAGCCGCAGCGAGTCTCCATCTTGCAGCGATAGTAATACCGCTGCGTTCTTTCAACCTGTTCATCGCTCCCATTTCAGGTTTACCAGCAAGTGCTAAAGTGTAGAGTCTGTATGCCTGAGACAAATCACTTTCATACCAATAATAATTGCCACTTCTGGCATCCTGCGGCATCCAGTTTTGTGCAAGCTTTTGCTGATAGCCGATCCATGCATTTTCCCAATTCGGCGGAAGCGTGTATCCCTTCTTTTTCGCTTCCAACATAAAGTGTCCGGAATAACTTGTACCCCACTCGCTTTCTATGTGATCTCCTGGCCAATAAGCCATACCTCCAGATCGCGTCTGGAATTTTGCAAGACCATTGATTGCAGCTTTCACATTCTCCATGGTCTTTTTCAATTCAGCTTCATTCAAATCCATTACATCTGCAAGGAATAATTGTGGGAAAGCGGCAGACGTTGTTTGTTCTACGCAACCATGCGGATAGCTCATCAGATATTTCAACCGTTTTCCAAAATCCACGGGTGGAATGGTACTTATCTCAAGCACCGATTGATTTGTACCATCCATACCGGCCAGATCGAATGTGCCATTCCATACACCAGCTCCATCCACGATCGCTTCATTCACATTTGTCACAACAGGATTCGGATTGCGGATATTCATTTCCACTTCATAAGTGCTTTTGTGACTGCCACTGGAAACGGTGACTTTCACTTTTCCAACACCAATTTTATCGTTCACCTTCATAGGGAAATTCACGACATCATCACCCGGCTCATCAAACTTCATTGTTTTAGATGAACCTTCGAGCATGGTGTAATATTCATTCGCTTCTACCTTCACATTCACATCATGAATGTTTTTATCCATGGCGAATACAGTGACAGGTAGTTTCACTTCTTCACCAGGTCCGAGCACACGCGGAAGCGAAGCCAACACCATCAAAGGTTTTTTCACAGGAACCGCCTTTTCTGTATTGCCATATGCTTGGTCTTTACCGGCCACCACCATCACACAAACAGAACCGACATAATTCGGCATTTTGAATTGGTGCGTTTTTGATTTTCCTTTTTCAATGGTAAAAGGACCCGCATGCATGACAACAGGCTTAAACCTGTTTGCGCGATTTTTTGCTTTGGCATTTACTTCGGCATCACCACCAAGACTGAGCAATTTTTCCAGTTTAGAACCGAAAGCACCGATGACCTGATCATACATGTCATAAGTATTTACACCGAGTGCTTCCCTTGCATAGAAGTAATTCCATGGATCAGGAGTTTTGAATCTCGTCAAATCAAGCAATCCTTCATCCACAATTTCGAGTGTGTATGTCATGGCTCTACCACTCGATTCAGAAACCTTTACTTCAAAATTCTGCTCAGGACTCAATTCGTCCTTCATGGTAATCACCGGATTGAGATGTGATGCAGCATTCTCCACAAACAACGGCACTACGCCATACAATCGGATCGGTAAATCATTTACCGTTTGATTATGCGGTTGCACCAAAGTGATGTAGACGTAGGCATTCGGACTCATTTGTTCCGTGGTACGGAAAGAATATTTGTTCAAGCCTTCTTTCGTTTCTATCCATTTTGCTTCAATCACGCGTGCACCACTTTCAACAGAAACAAATGCGCGACCAGCTTTAGCGCCGGGAATGGTCACTGTGCATTCCTCACCAGTATTGTATTTTTCTTTATCCAAAGTAAACGCGAGGACATTCGCACCATCAGGGTTCACGCGATCATTTCTGTTCTGAGTGGCAGGCCAATCGAAGTAGATATCATCACCTGTTGCGTGACCACCTTGAGGATCTTCAATACGCAGCAGATACCTTCCCCATTCCGGATAGTTTACACGAACTGCGAATTGTCCCTTTCCATCTGCACCGGTGTTCAAAGTTCCTGCAGCAACAGGAACGGTGCTTTCAGAACCCACATAGTTGGACAGATCATCACCATTTCTTTCCCACCACCAACGCCACTGCACTTTGTAGAGTTTCCATTCCAAACCTTGCACAGCAGAAGGTTTACCGTGAGGATCAACCGTAACCACTTGAACAGTCTGGTCTTTATCTGTGTCGATGTAGTAATTGTAATCTTCGGCAGGTCGTGGTGTTTTCACACCAATAAAATGATCATAAGGCGCATAGGTTGCAGAAAAACGATCCACTGAAAAATCGCCTCCTTCTTCAAATACCTTCACACTGAAATTAGCTTTCAGCAAACCGGGTGCACGATCGCGAAGATCCACATTCATCGAAACATTCGCAGTGCCTTCCTGATTGATTTGGCCATCAAAAATGGTTTGTTCTTCCGTGTAAAAAGATTGTGTTGGATCAGAAAAAACATATTCAGCGTATTTTTCAAACGAAGTGCTCGACTGTGTGAAAGTTGCGCTGACGTTTGCTTTCAGATTTTTCGCCACCGCGCCATGGAGCCATTTCACGCGCAAGACGCCGCTGATATCACCTGATATCACATCTGGATTTTCACTACCAAAATCCATTTGAAGTTTTAACCTATTCGGTTTGATGGTTTCAACTTTGAGCGACTTGGTGAATACGGCGCCACCCACACGCACAGTGGCGAGATAATCACCGGTAGGTGCATCTTCATCTGTTTTACAGGTAAAACTGAAGAATCCATTTTCACCTTTGCTTCGGACCATCTTCTGAACAACCTGGCCACGAGAATTCATCAATTCAAAATTCACCGGGTGAATCGCTGGCAAGACCTTTCTTTCATCTTCGAGAATAAATGACAAGAACAGCGTATCACCCGGTCTCCAAACTCCTCTTTCACCATAAATAAAACCTTTCAATCCCTTTTGCGCAACTTCACCACTTACATCAAATGTGCTCACACTTTGTGCATGACCACCATCCACTTTCAGGTAACCACGTTGTTTACCTTGTTTCGCTACGATGAGATATGCGACACCGTCGATTCTATCGAACTGACACATTCCGCTACCGTCTGTCTTGGCTTTGGATATGACCTGTTGCTGGTAATTCAGCACTTCAATTTCAACACCAGAAACAGGTTTGGTATTTTTCAGATCGCTCACTGTTACGAGCATCGATTTATCATTTCCCTTTTTGGCTATGATTCCCAAATCGGAAGCGAGGATATTTTTTCCGACGGGATCTCTTGAGTAATAAGCAGCGTTACAAGGATTTTCTCTTTCTGACCAATCGTAACCATAATCATAATAATCGTAATAGCCATCGAAATAATCTCCGTAATCACCTTCATCACCCCAATATTGATTTTGATATTCCTCTTGTTCTTCTTCTTCATCAGCCGACAATTCCTGCATGCCTTCATCTTCATTCGAATCATCGCTGCAGTGATAAAGGCTATAAGATTTTTTAAACCCGATTTCTACACGGTAGATGGCACCGGGATCCGCTTTGATGATATCATCGAGATCGAGGTAAAACGTATTCCAGATGGCGAGATCAGTATTGCCTTCAGGATTCAGTTGAACGGTTTTTCTTTTTACCACACGACCAACCCGTCTCATTTCATCACTACCATGCAGATCGTTCACTTGTAAAGAATTGAGGCACGTTGCTTTCATAAATCTGCATGACCCTCCATCTACGGCAGAAAGATTCACGGCAGAAATGGAAAAACCAATCCATTGGTGGAAGGCAAAATGACGCGTTCCATGTCATCGATTTTTACTTCCGGTTTAATTTCTTCGAAATGAATTTCAATCACTTCTTCCTGCGTTGAAGCATAACCCAGAATATTTTTAACACCGGGGTGAACATGCACATTGTGATCACCACTCATGCGATACGGTGGATAGATTCTCACTTCATTTCCATCTACAGAAAAACGCTCATCATATGCATCTTCCAGATCGATAAGACCTTCCTGAATAAACGGTTCCAATGGATCGGAAAAATGCAATACAACATATTGTTCCGGTTGTTCAATCACCTGAGAATACATCACCTTGAAATCACCCAATGCAGGAATTTCCTGCTCCTTTTGTCCTGTTTGATCCGCATCGACAGCATCACCATCCCATTTCAAAATCACCTGAGATGCGTTCACATCGCGAACAATACTATCCACAGTGAAATGATGAATATGTGCATCATCGCTGGTCACCCAATTCACCACAAGTGTTTTACCATTTTGTTCTGCACTAATCGTTTTGGGCAATGAAGCAGGATCACATACATCAATGGTATTGAGTGTTCCGCCCATGTACATCCATCGTAATTCATCATTGCGATATGATTTAATTTCCTTCACATCCACTTGAATATGTTGTTGCATTGCAACGAAAGAGAAGCGGAATCTTCTCAACTCGGAGGGCACATCGGAAAAACGATCCAATTTCAGTTCCCCTTCATAAACCTTACCTCTTTCCAGCCAAGACTTTGGGCGAAACTCCAGTGTCTGGTTATCGAGCCACCACAATTCACCTTCAATAGAAGGAGAAAAATCGAGCAAGTCTTCCTGAACTGGTTCAGCGGTATTGACATCGCCTTTGAAAGCGTCGGTCAAACGGATTCTGATGGGACTTGCCACAGAAACAGTTCCGGTCGTATAGGCCGAGATGTAATTGGCAAAGGCAGGATCGAAAGGAATGGGTCCTTTCTTTTTACAGCCGGTAATTAAGAGTACAGAAAATAAAAATGCCATGGCTAAAGCCACGGCTCCACGGGTTGCAAATGCAGGTTTCATACTGGTGTGTAAGCGGAATTGGTCGCTTGGGGTTATGCGAATGAACGACGAAAGATTCAATAAATTATTGAATCCTGAAAAGATTTTTTTTCGGGATGAAAAAAGGGTTGAAAACGGGTATCGGCAATCCGTTGCGTTGGTGTTATTCCGCGATACCCAAACGCGCCAGCAATTCTTCCTTATGGGTGCGGCCGACGGGTATTTTGACTCCTTTTACACTCACTTCTGCAGGAAAGACGCCATCTACCATTTCGGTGTTCACTGCAAAGCCGCGATGCACGCGAATAAATAGCACCTGATCGAGTTGTTGGATAAAATCATCAAGACTACTTCTGATGAGAATTTTTTTGCCGGTGGAAAGATGTAGCGCTACATAATTTGCTTCACTTTCGAGGTATAACAATTCGTGGTAATAGACTTTTCGAAATGAGTGGCCATCTTTAACAAAAACAGAATCCTTTTTTGCTGTTGGCTGACCAGTCTTGTTTTCCGACGCTTGTTTTATTCCATTGAAATTACTGAAGGCGATTTCTATGGCCGAATACAATTGGTCTTTGGTAACAGGTTTTGCCAAATAGGCTGATGGCTGCACTGCTTTTGCACGATCAACGGTGTTCGAATCCAGATTAGCGGTGAGGAAAATAAAAGGAATATGAAACTTTTTACGCACCGTATCCGCGAGATCAATACCATCCATTTGACCCACGAGATGGATGTCGAGCAGCATGAGATCAGGCTTCTCATTTTCCATCAATTCAATGGCTTCGCTATATCTGGTGGCATTATCCGGAACATGATAACCTATCTCTGTGAGCATTTCCGACAATGCGCCGGCAATGATCATATCATCTTCAACAATTCCTATGGTAAGTTTTTCTTTGAGCATTTCAGATCATTTTACTTCTCGCATCCAGATTATGAAATGTCAGTTCGAAAACACTACCGCCATCAAATCGGTATACAATATTACCAGCGAGTTGGCGGCTGAGTTGTCTGATGAGTTTCAATCCGAGCGAATTACTTCTATTGAAGTCAAAATTAGCAGGAAGACCTGAACCATCATCACGATAATTGAAATAGAATTTGCCTTCTCCGAGATCTTTGATTTCGATGCGGATATTTCCTTCGTTCCTACCATCAAAGGCGTATTTATAGGAATTGGTCAGGAGCTCATTCAATATCAAACCAAGCGGTGTCGCCGATTCGATATCGATGAAAATTTCAGGAACGAGATTCGTGATATTCACAGGGCATTCTTGTCGCTCGAAAACCTGGCGGATATGCGAGATCAATTCCTTCAGGAAAGAACCGACTTCGACGCCTTTCAGATCATCATGTTGGTAAAGATTCTGGTGAATGAACGCAATTGAAAGTACCCTATTCTGACCTTCGCGGATAGCTGCGCGCACATTTTCATCATTAGTACGTGAGACTTGCATTTCGAGAAGAGCGGAAATCACTTGCAAATTATTTTTCACCCGGTGATGAATTTCCTTGAGCAGCAATTCACGTTGCGAAACCGATTCCTGCAGTTGTACCGTTCTCTTTTGAACGGTGTTCTCCAACAATTTCACGGTTCTTCTTTTATCCCTTCGCAGAATCCATGATCTTCCACTAAAAAAGAAGAAAATAAATAGCACCACAGTGACGAAAGTGGCGATCTGACCACGCAGTCCATGAAAAAACGGCGCCCTTACCTGTACGTTAAAAGCCTTGATGGTCACCATGCCGGCTTCAGGCTTTTTCATGGCGAGAACAAGTCGGTAGCGACCTTCCTCCAAAGTTCCGGTGCGGATTGGATCCTGATTGAGTTCATACCAAATGGGATCAAAACCATCGATACGATAGAAAAGCGTACCTACGTCGGGTGTTGTAGCTACTTGTAATCGGATGTAGCGATCATGATGATGTAAAACAATATTGTTTTCTTTGATGACACTGAAGGTTTCGTCAACAACGGCGCCCGCATTTTGATCAAATCGTGTAAACGACAAGAGCTTTACATCCGGTAATGAAATTTGTGAAAACGCCGGATAAGCACCGAACCAGGTAAAAAGTGCGATCAGAATAATTTTCCGGTATGAAACTTTCTCAAACATTTAGTCAGTTGCCGAATATACATGTTACCGCATCATGTCTTGATGACAAAAGAACCAAAAGCCCCCGTTTTACCGGAGGCTCATGGCTGGATTGTTGAACTGTTAATTGAAGAAACCACTGGTCCAGTCTTAGTGAATCAATAGATGCTTTCGGTCCATCCACAACCTGTTGTCATCCAAAAAAACATATTAATTATTAGGTAATCAGTTACAAATTCTTTCGGTTCTTTTCCTTCACTCCTGCTCTCTCCCATATCTGGGAGAGAGCGAAGTGGAGTCAGTGTTAAGTTGAGAATCCGATTGTTTTTGGTATTTACAGGTCAAAGGTGTGTGTGTTCTGAAGGCGAAGTCAATTATTTGGGACGAACTGCACGGTTTTGTGTATGGAAGTGAAATAGGGTGAAATAACAGTTTCCATTTGTCAGACATAGCTATATTTCCAGCTCGAACCACCATTGGTATGCCGCACAAAAAACACTTGTACAAAGACAAAAAGCTCCGGCTCGCCATGAAAAAAGAACCGGGAATTGTCTTGGAAAAAAAGCAACACATCCACCTCGTTCTATGTGCTTCTATTATCAGTCAGCAACTGAGTACAAAAGCAGCAGCGACGATTCACGGCAGGTTCAGGGGTTTGTTCTCTGAAAAAAATCCGAAGCCGCAAGACATTCTGAAGATTCCATTTGAAACACTAAGAAGTATCGGGCTCAGTCAGGCGAAAGCAACTTATGTCAGAAATGTATGCGCGTTTTTTATTGAAGAAAAAATCAATGATCAGAAGCTGCACCAAATGCACCGGGATGAGGTGATTGCCACTTTGACAAAAATCAAAGGCGTTGGAAGGTGGACCGTCGAAATGTTGTTGATGTTTGGTTTAGGTGATGAAGATGTCTTTTCCGCGGGAGATTTAGCACTACAACAGAGCATGGTAAAATTGTACGATCTGGGACATCTCGATAAAAAGAGCCTGATGTCCGAGTTGTTGCGCATCAGTGAAAATTGGAAACCATACAGAACTCATGCCTGCCTCTATTTATGGCATTGGAGTGATAAGGATTAGTTTATTGTCTGACGCGAATCCGCACTTCCTGCAATCGCCTTCTGCTCACGGGTAAGCGACTTTCGTCATCCATCATCAATTCATCGGCAGCGGTGATTCCCAGGATATGGCGCAAGTTCACCAAATGCGACTTGTGAATTCGTATAAAATGATCCGGAGAAAGCATCTCTTCGATATCGCCCAATGTTTTGGAAGCGAGAAACTTTTTTCTGTTTCTCAGGTGAATTGCGGTATAGTTGCTATCCGCTTCACAACGCACAATCTCATTGAGGTTAAAACGATGTTCGCCTTGTTTTGAAGCGATCACCAGACTTACATCATCATCACTTTTACCAGTCAGATTATCTTGAAGGTTCTGCAGTTTCAAAGCTGTCAAGGTTTTTTCCCTTCTTTCTTGAAAACGCATCACGGCCTTCATCAAATCATCTGAATTGATCGGTTTGAGCAAATAATCCAGAGCACTATATCGAATGGCCTGTATTGCATATTGATCATAAGCAGTACAAAATATCACTTCAAAACGCGAGGTATCCAGTTGATTCAACAAATCAAATCCGCTCATTCCAGGCATTTTGATATCCAGAAAAATCAATTGTGGAGAATGGGATTGCAGAAAAACGAGAGCCGTGGATGGATCCGAAAATTCCGCCATTATGTTCACTTCGTCCGAGAGCGACTGGGAGAGTAGCGCTTTCAATTCGCTCACTGCCCAGACATCATCATCAATAATAACTGCACTTACCGACATACTTAACTTGTTGATCGCACAAGATCATATTTTCTTCATTCCAAAAATAACGAATTCCAATTGCTGCCAGTCCTGTTCGTTCCAGATTTTTTTCATTTCCAAAACGGCACAATCATCAGCCAATTTAGTATATCCTGCATTGGTTAACAAAGGTCTGGTTTGATGGAGTGCAGCTTTCGCCAAATCGCTGTCAAGTGCAGTCGCAGCATCATTCAGCGCTTTAATTTTATCCGGTAAAAATTCCAGTGCACGGAATTTGGCTTCAGTGTCTTCATCTACCTGCCGCATTTTTCCAGAAGCCTTGATACCAAGCCGCGCAACAATCGCAGTGACCAACTCATTTTCTTTGAACGGTTTCATCACATAATCATTCATACCGGCTTCTATGCATCGATCCAAATCTGTGCGAATCACACTCGCAGTAAGACCAATAACAGGAATGTTACGGCCTTCATTTCTAATTAAACGTGTTGCTTCATATCCATCCATGACCGGCATTTGCACATCCATTAACACAAGATCGTAATCATCTTCATTCAACAGATCAATCACCTCACGACCGTTGTGAGTTCTATAAAGTTTTGCAGAAGGAAAATACTTCTGCAGTGTTCCTGACGTAACCAAATAATTGTATTGATTGTCTTCTGCGACGATGATGTGAAGTTCCACGTCATATACTTCCATGGAGCGATGTTGAACAAGGATATCAGATTCAACAGCATCTATCAATGGAATTTTCACGGTGAAAGATGAGCCACTACCAACGATACTCTCCACAGTCAAATTGCCGTCCATTAGATTCGTCAGGTTTTTCGCTATGGTAAGACCAAGTCCTGTTCCGCCGTATTTGCGGCTATCACTCAAGTTGGCTTGAACAAAACTGTCGAAAATGATACCAAGCTTTTCCTTTTCGATACCAACACCACTATCCTTTACTTCAAATTGCAAATAGGGTTTTGTATTATTTTCTGATAATACTGAAACATGCAATGCAATCATACCAGAGTTCGTGAACTTAATGGCGTTGTTCAGCAGATTGTTTAGCACTTGGGATAATCTCGCCGAATCTCCTTTTATGAAGAGCGGCACATTTTTTTCGACCAATAACTGAAAATTCAGTTGCTTTTCCCTTGCTTTTATTTGATAGATAGCTGCAATAGTATTCACTTCATCCAACAAACGGAAGGCAACATGTTCAACTTTGAGTTTGCCGGATTCTATTTTACTTAGATCAAGAATGTCATTCAAAACCACATTCAGGTTTTCACTACTGTGATGAATGGCGTGAAGGTATTCTCCGGCCTTACTATCCTTTACTTCGTCCAATAAGAGTCGGCTCAGCCCAGTGATGGCGTTCATTGGTGTCCTGATCTCATGGCTCATATTGGCCAGAAATTGTTGTTTCATTTGTTCACTGTGCTCCGCTTTCTGACGAGCAATTTCCACTTCCCGATTTTTCTCCCGCAGTTGTCTGGTGGATTTTCTTTTTTGCAGATAAGCAAAAACAAGGAGCATCAGAACAAGGAAGACAAACAATGCCCCGCCGGTGAGCATAAGAATAACCTGCTTTTGTTTTTGGTTTTCCGCTTGTTCGATGGCTATTTGTTTGTCACGCTTTTCCGTTTCGTATTTGCCTGCGAGTTCAGCCAGCTCACTTTGTTTTTCATCCAATTCAAGACTGTCTTTCAAAGCCACATATTGATGGAGATAGAGATAAGCATCATCAAATTGACGCTTTTCATTTTTAAGTTCCGACAACAATTTAAATATCGCCATTCTGTCCTGGGGCAGATCTTCCGTGTATGTCAACGGCAGTATTTCCTTTAAAATTTTTTCAGACTCATCAAATTGCCCTGCTTTTTTCAGAAGCATTGCCAGAAGATGTGATTCAAAAACCACATCGAAAATCGACTCTTGATCTTTAAAAATTTTCAAAGCTTCCCGACAGTAATGAATAGAGCTATCAGAAAGATTCGTTTTGTCATACATCTGAGCTAGGCCTTCAAAAGCATAGGCGATGTAGTAAATATTGCCGGTAGATTTAAAACAGTAAATTGACTTTTGGTATTCCTCGGCAGCTTTATCAAAATCCTTTAACCCAAAGTATGCGTTGGCAAGACCATTGTGGACATTACCTTGTTTACCCAAATTGTTTGTGCTTAATTCCTTTTGAAGAGAGAGTTGAAAATACTCGATTGCTCTGGAGTAATCTTCTAATGAATTATAGCACGTTCCGATAGAATAAAGCGTACTCGCGTGATAACCCAAATCAGGACATTGTTTTTGAATTTCTTCAGCCTTCATGAAAGACTTCAGGGCATTGCTCAGGTCATTTTGTTTTTTATACAATCCGCCCAGATTTGCATAAACACTGGCAGACTCACAAAAAGCACCCGCCTTTTTCAACCAATTCAAACTTTTGTCATAGTGGACAAAAGCACTATCAAAATCACCGGAATTGTCATAACAAAATCCAAGGGCATTTTCTCCATCACCCCGAAGTTTATCACTGTTACATTTTTCAGCGAATTGCAGTGATTGTTTGGCGAGTTCTGTGCCTTTTGTAACATCAGAGGTAGCGAAATTGAATGCGGCCTGCCAAAGAGCAAAAGCACGATCTTCATCTGTGGTAGCGCTTTCAAATTCCTTAAGATATTCTTCCGCCTGTGAGCGATCCTGTGCGCTTACACCCACAGTCAAAACGATCCATATCAGACAATACACATATTTCACCTTGCCAAAGTAAGAAGGGAATTTCCTTCAACCTCAATGATCGTTTTTTGGTCCTAAATCACAACTCAACAGAAAATCAGTTCAAAACACTATGATTGAGTCTTTACCAGAAATTGGGAGAATGCTCAGATCAAATCCAAGTCAATCAGAGGAATTAGTTTTTTCTACTTGATAAGCAAAACACCTAGAATAAAGCATAACATGTAAACACTTCCGCCCTCCGTTCACTCATAAGATTGAACCGATAGCTAAATATCCCACCTTTGGCTCATCACAAATTCTATCCAATCAAGACCTCCCTAGATTTGTTCCGGAATACTAACAAAACAATACCCGTTAAACATGAATAACAGAATAAATTTAACCGTGCTGATACTTTGTGCCACGGTAAATTGGACGCTGGCACAGTGGAGTACAGATCCTGCAAATCCCACTGTTGTCTGCGATGTAGACTGTCACCAGAGTAAGGTTTCACAATTTCCAGATGGCAATGGCGGAACCACAGTCTTTTGGTTGGATGCCCGCACCAATTGTAATTCTGAAATCCACAACGACATTTATGCTCAACATTATGATGAAAACGGAATAGCAACGTGGGAAGAAGATGGACGATTGATGGTTGATGATTCAACCAGAATCATTGGATATAGCGTGATCAATAATTCCGATGGTTCGATGATCATCGTATGGTTCAACAACACCGGGGTTTATAGCGGATTGGTAAAAGCACGAAAAGTAGATGCCGATGGCAATCCGTTATGGTCACAGGATTTGATTATGTTGCAATCCGACGGCTGCACAGGAAATTACATTTTGGGACCGAGTAATGTTCAAATCATTTCCAGTGGCAGCACATATGTAGTTCGCACCAACGTCACTTATTGCGGTGGCTCCAATGGCAATAGAATTTCCCGTTTCGACACAGCGGGCAATCTCTTGAGTCCAATGAGTGGTGCCCCAGAAGGTAATCAATACTATAATGGCAACGCTGGAATTGATCAGACTTATGACGGAAGTGATGATGTCTATCTCTTTTACACCAATGGTAATGGATCAGGAGCACATGCATCTGCAATGCGCATTGGCGCAGAAGGTGATTCAGTATTTGCACCCATTGACGTGTTGGAAGGTACAAATGGCCTCAATTATCAGTTTTGGGCGTTGAGCGATGAATCCGGATTAGCTGTGTGTTTCATATCTTCTGGCAATAACGGAACAGCAAATGATATCTTCTTGCGTAAACTCAACAGCGACGGAACCTGGGCCTGGGGAGGAACAATCACCACCGTTTGCGGTGCAGAAGGTAACCAAGATTCATTTGATATCACACAAGATGACAACTATTACTACGTCTGTTGGTCGGACGGTAGACCTGGAGTAGTGGGGTATTATGCACTGTATGCACAAAAGATTGACAAACTCACGGGTGTACCAGTCTGGACGCAGGATGGTGTCCTAGTGCAAGATGTTGGATCTTACTTACCAAGACCCTCCCTTGTTCTAACAGGCGATGGAAACATGATTGTGATGAATGAAGTTGGTTCGCCTTATTATTTCAATGCATCACTCTTACTCGCCGATGGCACCCTTGGCTGGCCAGAACCGGTAGTCGTGGCGAACGCAATGCCATTCTATGAAGACTACAGCATTATCAACTCCAATGGAAATATCATTACGGCATGGGCCAGGTCGGCTGCTAGCGGTGGAACTGATAACATATACATTTCGAGAATCGTCAATGTGAACACTGTAAATATCACTGAACAGATTTCAGCATGCGACAGCTATACCTCCAATGGAGAAACATTCACTACAAGCGGCACATACTTGCAAGAGGTTGGTGATACACTATTAACGTTAGAAATCACCATCAACAACAGTTACCAATCCTCATTTGATGCTACCTCTTGTTTCGAATATGTGTACGAAGGAATCACCTATACTTCATCAGGCACATATGTCATTGAAGGTTTAACTGCTGCAGGATGCGACAGCACATTAACCATTGAAGTAACCATTGAAGATGTAAATACGGTAGTGACATCTGATGGTCTGACACTAACTGCAGAAGCGACTAATTCAGATTATAGCTGGATAGATTGTTCGGACAATTCCCCTGTTGGTGTTTTTGATCAAACATATACACCTACAGCAAACGGCAATTACGCTGTAAATATCATCACAGGCGAATGCACGGCAACTTCGGCATGCTTCGAGGTAATTGTAGAACATGTTGAAGAATCAGCAGTCAACAATGGTCTTCACGTATATCCGAATCCCGGAAGTGAAAAGTTGATCCTAGAGGTCAACCAATTTTCACTTGGTGATATGATCCAGATTTTCGATGGCCAAGGCAAACTGGTCAAGAACATCCAAAACCCTTCGGGAAAAACATACACAATCAATACAAGCGAACTAAACTCCGGTATTTACAATATCGTCTGGTCTAATGAACTGAACATAAATCAGGCGACATGGATTAAAAACTAAAATCCAAAACACCAAAAAGCCCATTCGCAAGGATGGGCTTTTTGTTTGAATATTGTTTTGGTGAAGCGTTATGCTCTACCGATATCGCGCAAATGAACTACGTGAGATCGAACAGCCTGCAACACTGTTTTATGTTCATGATAAGTAATCCCAAACTTCTTACAAGTATCCTTCACTATAAGGCTAATCGCAGGATAGTGAACGTGAGAAATACGTGGGAATAAATGGTGTTCTACCTGATGATTCAGTCCACCAGTAAGCCAATGAACAACTGGGCTACCAGTAGCAAAATTGCAAGTTGTCTCGATTTGGTGAACGGCCCATTCTGTTTCCAATTTGGTGTTTTTACCGGGTTCATCCACAAAACTGGTTTCTTCTACAATGTGAGCCAATTGAAACACGATAGCAATGGTAGTACCGCATACAAATGTCACAATGATGTATCCAACGATGGTTGGAACAACACCGGCAAACCACATAGGAACGATGATAAATAAGAACAAATTGAGCAATTTGGTTGCCCAAAAGATGATGTGATCGCCAATGGTGAATTTGCGGAACTTCGTGTTACCGATTCTACCTAAGAAGTACTTTTTATAGTCGAAATAGTAAACCCAGAACAGATAGTTCGTTGCATAAAAAATGAATCCATAGATATGCTGAAAGCGATGTATCCAAAGGCGTTTCTGGTGAACGTTCAAACGCATTACTGGTTTGATATCAATATCATCATCGAGACCTTCGATATTGGTGAAACTATGGTGAATCATGTTGTGTTTGGTCTTCCAAAGACGTACATCACCACCCAATAAATTGAGCGAGTGAGACATCATATTGTTGAGCCACTCATATTTGGAGAAACTACCATGAGCGCTATCATGCATTACATTGAATCCGACACCTGCCAGTGTCAGACCCATCAATGAACAAAGCAAGACACTCCAGATAGTTGCTGGGGTGAAAAATACCAGCCAGATATACAGTCCTACGAGAGAAGAAAGGAGGATAAAAGTTTTGAGGTAGATTTTCCAATTACCCCAGTGGTTTTTACCGGTTTCTTCAAAGTACGCGTCCACCCGCTTTTTCAATTCATCAAAAAAAGGGTGTTCTTTGGTGTTGAATGTTACAAATGCCATTTTTCCTTACGGCTTAAAGTAAGCCGGCCGCAAGGTACGACGATAACGTCGTAATACCACCAAAGCAGAAAATGCCGCCCGTGGCGACATCTTCTCATTTTGTGGAAGAATCCAACTTAAAAACACAACAACATTCCTACTATTATCAAGCGTTTTCGTGTAGTCAAATCATTGGCCACTACCTGATTGACACCTTACGAACCACATTTCCACACCTCAGTGTGTATACCCCAGAAGCCAGTTGACTGACGTTCATCACCTCTGTATTTCCCGGTGTTATTCTTTGTGAAATGACCAACTTGCCCAATTCATCGAATAATTCCATTGCACTGGAAGTCAAATCAGTAGGAAGAATCACGTTTAGCCATTCATCAGCAGGATTCGGATAAACCGTCATAGCCACTATGAATGGATCCTCCACATGGATAATCACAATATCAGCGGTAGCTAAACAACCATTGGCATCTTCTGCAACCACCTCAATTTGATCAGATTGTGGACTGTAAGTATTGCCCGTGACATCCGCTACAGGGACACCATTGTCGGTCCAGGAATATGTTTCAAAGCCTTCGGTGGCAATAACCAGATCGTTCAATGCATCATACTCAAGCGTCACTGATATCAGATCGTGTATCACAAAAGATACCTCGGTAGCGCTTGTTGCGCATCCATTGTCCAAAACAGCGGTCAAATCAACAGAACTCGTCACGACATATTCCAGACCAGTGCCCACGAGCAAACCATCGGCAAACCATGACACCATTTCGCCCTCAGTCCCTTCTGCCATTGTCGTGATGGGTTCACCGCAAGATTCGCCACTGACAGGACTGGTAGAAAAGATGGGTAAAGTTGCCGGTAATACATCTATTTCGACATTATTCATACCGCAAACATTGGATAGCACGGCCATATATACGCCAGCTTCAGAAACTTCAACTTCACTGCTATTACCAATGACCATCTCGCCTAAAAACCAAGTAATATCACCCGGTCCGTTGGCATGAATTGTCGCAAAATCATCACAAAGAGATGCGGATTCAGTGTAATTTGAAAATTCCGGAATAACACCTGCGAGAACAATGGTCTCTGCTTCAGCATTACCACAAGCAGTTGAGAGCACCGCATGATATGTTCCTGCTTCATCAACCACGATAGAATTGCCCTCGCCGATCACGGTTTCACCTAAATACCACGTAACATCACCATTGCCGGTTGCTTCAAGTGAAACGTTCCCGCCACACATTACTTGTTCACCGGTCCATGAGTTGAAGACAGGCAATTCTCCAGCACCGATGACAATCTCATGCGAAACAGTTCCGCACACATTCGTTACAGTCGCCAAGTAAACACCTGCTTCAGAGACTTCCAGATTTGCACCTTCTTCGATCAATTCATCCATGGAGAACCACTGAATTGATCCGTTTCCATTTGCAGAAAGTGAAAGCGGCTGATCACACAGAATCATATCTTGTGACACATCATTGAAAGTTGGCTCTTCAAATTGCTCAACCACAATTTCATGATTCAAGTTACCACATATATTGTTGAGTTCTGCGCGATACACTCCTGGTTCACTCACACTAACTTCAGATTGCGTTCCTAAAACGACATCACCAAAATACCAGGTGATATCGCCACTTCCAGAACCTACGAGTACAATTGCCTCGTCGCACAAAGACATGAGATCAGGTATTTCGAAGAATTCAGGCACATCGCCTGCAGACACGAGAATTTCTTGCGAAACACTTCCGCAAGCAGTTTCCGCTACAACATGATAGTTACCAGCAGTCTCAACTTCAATGTCATTCGAAAGAGACAAGAGTTCATCACCGTAATACCAACTTAGCTCACCGTTGGCAGAAGCAGTGAGCAGAACAGCTTCACCGCAAACAACAACGTCTTCAGACACACTTAATAATTCCGGCATCATTCCCAATTCAACATTCACTTCCTGTTCAATTGAACCACATTCAGTAGTGATCACGGCATGATATACCCCTGGATCAAGGACCTCGATGCTTGGAGAAACCGTTGTAATTCCGTCAGGGTCATTCCAAGTTATCAATCCGATTCCTTCCGCATATAAAGTCAATGGTTCATCACAAATCATGGCTGATTCTGTAACAGAAGTCAACTCAGGCAAAAGTCCTTGTGTGATCAGAATTTCTTCTTCTACAGTACCGCAAGCTGTTGTTACTTCAACACGATACAGTCCTGTTTGATTTAAATTTATCTGTTCCGAAGTGCCAATGATTTCATCGTTAGAATACCATACGACGGTTCCATTTCCATAGGCAGACAACTCCACAGGAACATCACACAACACTGCATCATCTGAAATAGAACTAAATCCGGGCTCTTCACCATAAAACACGGTTATATCCCTTTCTATTGAACCACATGTGTTGGTGAGCACAGCGGTATAAATACCCATACCGGAAGCCAACAATTCTTCTCCACCTCCTATTTCGCTTTCTTGATAGAACCAGGATACATCGCCATTTCCATGCGCTTCTATCAACACTGGCTCACCGCAGTAAACTGCATTTATAAGTTCATTGGTAAATTCGGGCGATGCCTGAACATCGACATCCATTTCAGAAACGATGGAACAAATAGGATTAACAACTTCCAATCTCAGTGATTGGAGACCGGGGTCAGCAAAACTCACAGAAGTATTCATTCCAAGTCCAAGAATCGACTCACCAGAGTACCAAGTATAGTTTACAAATTCATCACGACTTGTTGAAACCAAAACATTTGATCCATTGCATATATCTGGCGACAGGATAATATCAAGTGTTTCGCAATCCAGAATGGTATTCGTCACTTCATTAGTAACAATCGGAGGATTCAGATCAAAATAAATACTGGCATGATGTTGAATTTCCGTACCCGGAGTAAGTCCGCTGATCGGTTTAATTCTAAAGGTGATAAAACCATGACTACCGGGCTCATCATCTTCCGCAGCGGGGAGATTGATGTTTTCAAAGAAAAAATTCAATCTTCCCTCCGCATCTTCATCGATGATATAATCATGTGAAGCCGCGACAGCGATAACGGTACCTTTATGATGCAGTTCAGAAAGAAGATTTTCAACGCGGACATCAACTGCTGGTGCATTGCCTAAATTTTGAAACCTGATGGTATACTCTAGCATCCCATCTTCGGCGATATATCCTGGTTCAGACCAACCCATATTTTCAGTAAGATCATTCGGATCATATGCACATTCGATCACGTAAGTATGTTCGTCCTGAGAAGTTGACACAACATCACCATTTACATCAAGTGTGGTTACCTCAAGTGTATGAGACACGGCAGACCCAATGCTTTCAACACCCGGTGAAGCCGCAGTAATGGTATATGTGATCGACTCATTGAAATCGAGGTTCTGATATTCCCATGTAATGACATTACCCACTACCGAAGTTGGCGAGGGCGATCCCCATGTATAAGTAAAGCCATCGGCCAGGGTATAAGTTACAGTGCCGTCGGCTATCGTATTTCCAGCATTGTAAATATTGATCCAGTGGCCATAGTCACTTCCGCAAACATCAGCCATGGTAATGATTTGGCCTTGTACATCATAGACGGTATTATTAGGCGTAATTGCAAAGATGAGATTTGAGATTGGGTCAGCTTCAGTCAATGAAACGGATTGTATGAAAGGAGTCACAGGCGACCAGATATCTTCATCTACAGACATGGAGAGCGTATAATCACCTTCAACACCATAAAAAGTATAAAGACCTTCTTCATCGGTAAAAGCATAACCCCAATCACCACTCAATGCGATTTGTTGATTGATAAGCGCAACATCAAAACCATTTTTGATTCCATCACCGTTGTAATCGATAAAGGCAGAAATATTCACTTGATAAGGCGAATCCAGATTGTTGATGGTCGTTTGAACAAAAGCACCAGTCGCAGCAAGTGGTCCACCAAAAATCAAATCAGGCATTTGATCGTCGTCGATATCTTCAGCATAAATGCCGTAGATAGCGGAAGTGGCAGAAATATTTAATGTTTGAGAAGATGAAAAACCGATAACATTATTCATTGATCTTTTGATCTGATTGAAATTGGAATAGACAATATCCTGATCACCATCAAAATCAAGGTCAGTGAGTGTCCAGATTGGTTTTGGATATCCCGTGTTATACTCATCGAAAGTGAATTGATGAGCGAGAACAGATTCAAATGAAGTACCGTTATACCTGGCGATGTAGAATTTTTTCAATGATGTCACCATCGATTTTTGCAGGAACATCAAATCATCTTTTCCATCTTGATTAAAATCTGAGACTGCGTCTTCGGCAGTCAGAATAACCTCGTTTGGATCTGCAGTAATAAACACCTGATGTGCGACCAAAGAGTTATCCACCTGACGCATCAGAAAAGTACATGTTCGTGACGAAAGCACACCTAAATCAAGAAGGCCATCCCCATTGAAATCGCCTTCATGAAACATTCTGACTATACCATCATTCAGGCCACTTTCACCAATATCAGCAAGCATTCCCTGAAGCTGCCAACCATTGGCGTCAACATATTTATACCAATAAACTTCGTTCACATCACTACTTACACCAACGACCAAGTCATAGGAATAATCGCCATCCACATCAAATTCATCTATGGCGAAAACACTTCCCCCTAAATCGCCCAAAATATTTGTTTGAAATTTATACATCAAGTCCGATTCCTTTTCGAGGTAGGTCAATCCATAAGAACTTCCAAGAATGATGTCCTTCATTCCATCACTATTAAAATCAAGGTGAGCTTTATAAGTTCCATAGACATCGACTGCAAGAACACGAGATGAAACATAATTGAATTCATTGATTGTATTCAGAACAACACTACCGGTTTCCGTGATGGACAACATTTCTTTTTGACCATTATCATCTTCATCAATCATCACAAAAGAACTTCCCGCATAGCAACCACCTTCACAAGCCAGCAGGAAGGGTTTTAGCTGACCATTTTCATCTTGGACATAACTCAGTAAATCATCGGTAGTTTCTAAGATATCGGGAATGTTATCGTCATTGATTTGAGTCCAAAAAATAGAACTCGCGTAGTTCACACATTGACCAACAACTCCCGCATATGTAAACACAGCATCATTATTCTGAACGAGAAGAATATCCTTACTTGTAAAAAGGACGATATCCGTATCGTCGTCATTGTCATAGTCCTTAGCTTGAATATCAATATTGCCCCAATTCAAATCCCACGTCGGGATGTGTACCACCAAATCCGTTTGAAAACTCAGGCCAGACAAGCCCATTAGAATGTGAAGATCCCCTTCATAGATCGGAAGACTATTGGAGACATAAGTCAAATCCAATAAACCATCCTCATTCACATCAATCAGTCCACCACCCCAAGGCATATTTGCAAGGAGTACTGACGCTGGCTCAAAAGTTCCATCACCATGACCTTCGTAGTAATACCATTTATCATCAGCTCCATTAAAAAACACCATGTCGAGATTTCCGTCATCGTTCAATTCACGAAGTTGAACAGAAGTAGGATTGCTTACTTCGGTAGAAACATCGGTAAACAATCCAGTTCCATCGTTTAATAAAATCATTAGCCGATAACCTGTATGATTACTACCGTGACGGGCGTTGGAAATGACAACATCAGAAAACCCATCTCCATTGATATCGCCCGATGAGGCCTGTTCACCATAATGCATTTCCGGTAAAAAATAATGTGATTGATTGAATTGACCATTGTCATTTTCCGTCCAGCCATATCCATTGAAAATATCCTCATCGCCATCCATATCGAAATCGGCATGACCTTTTATGTCGTAAAAACTTCCGGTGCTTCCCATCATAACAGGATAAGTTACCGCATCGAAATCGACACCATTTCTGACATAGGTACGCACGTAACCAACGGAGAAAGCGTCATTTTGAACGATGTCATCATCGCTATCTCCGTCAATATCGAACATAGTGGCACGTCCAGTGTGTGCATAAGAAGTGACTATTGTTTCCGGTGCGAAAAACTGGCAATTACCAAAAAGAGAAACAAAAGCGCTAAAGAATAGGAGTAACAATTTTCTCATCGTATCTGATTTAGGTTAAACAATCTCATCACTATAGAAGCCACAAAATGCAAATTCCACAAAATAAAGTTGAGTTTCCGACTAAAAACAAGGGGAAGTTGACAAAACGATATGTATAAAATAAGATCATCCCAGCAGTCTATACACCATCATTTAGGAATGATTCAGGAATGAAATGAAACAAGAAATCCCAAAACGTATCTACACTTTTGGGCTAATCATTTAGCAGAAGAACACAAAATTCCGCCACGACTCACCTCAACAAACAGCGCCACAACACGGATGGATAGTGCAGCTCATTTCACATTCAATCGATTCTACCAGATCAAGCCGCTTCGGTGAAAAACCCAATAAGACCAGAAGTCAGCGCCCTTTCATAGAAAGAAAACATAGCCTTAACAAGTGAAATTTGTCCATTCCAGATTTCGCCATATATTAGCCGCGCTTTTGGCACTGGTACTAATCACTGTGAAGAGGGGTCTCAAGCCCCTCTTTTTATTGGATATAATTTGGACATGATTACGAAAGAACGCGTTACATCACTTATTCTGGACAAAATCGCTGGTAGCAATTTGTTTATCGTAGAGGTAAACGTGCGACCAGGAAATGTGGTTGACGTGACCCTGGATGCAGACACCAACGTAACCATTGAAGATTGTACAGAAGTTCATCGCCATATCTTGCGTGAAATGGACCGTGAAGTAGAAGACTATTCATTGGAAATTTCTTCACCCGACCTGACCAAACCATTAAAGGTCATGCGTCAATTCACCAAAAACATTGGCAGAACGGTAACCGTGAAAAAACAGGACAAAACCAAAATGGAAGGTTTACTTCTGGCTGCAGATGAAAATGGCTTGGTTTTGAAGACTGCACAAAAAGAAGAAGTGCCAGGTAAAAAAGGCAAAAAACTGGTGGAAAGAGAGGTGCTGATACCGATGGGTGAGGTTGCGGAGACGAAGATATTGATTTCATTCAAGGCTCAAGATTAGGTATCAGGTATTAAGTATTAGGTGCGCGACACATGTGAGGAATAAAAAGGGAAGGATATGCATCGATTTGAGAAGTTAGAAGTTTGGAAAGACGCTGTTGAAATGGTAACGGGAATATACTCCATTACTAAGTGCTTTCCCAATG
The DNA here is from genome assembly GCA_016722445.1 of Flavobacteriales bacterium. Classification (GTDB taxonomy): domain Bacteria; phylum Bacteroidota; class Bacteroidia; order Flavobacteriales_D; family Sanyastnellaceae; genus JAIBBG01. The sequence continues at coordinate 327,570 of JADKIZ010000001.1, forward strand.
ATGAGATTTTCGGACTCACAACCCAAATGCGAAGATGTGCGGTTTCAATACCTGCAAATATTGCAGAAGGCTCTTGCAGAAATAATCCAAAAGAATTCAAACATTTCCTTGGTATTTCCGCAGGTTCAACGGCAGAACTCATTACACATCTCCACATTGCGATTAAATTGAACCTCCTAGAAGAAGAAAAGACACAAGAAATTTTTAGAAACTCAATCACCGTATTAAAACAAGAAACTTCGCTTTACAGCGAAAACTTGAAATAAATAAATTAGCAAATGCGTCAGGCAAAGGTCCTAATACCTAAGACCTGATACCTTATACATAAAGCAATGAAAGGCATCAACCTCATGGAAGCATTCGCGGACTTCAAAGAATTGAAGGCTATTGACCGCGAAACAATGAATGGAATACTTGATGACGTGTTCCGCAGCATGATCCTCAAGCGCTGGGGCGCTGATGATGGATTCGACATTATTATTAACCCCGACCGCGGTGACCTTGAGATCATCCGTACTCGTGAAGTGGTACAGGATGGAGAGCTGGACGACGAAGTCGCTCAGATCGAAGTGAGTCAGGCACGCAAAGTCGTGGACGATCTGGATGTCGGTGAAGAACTCATCGAAGAAATCAAGATTGAAGATTTCGGTCGCCGCAATATTTTGGCCATGCGTCAGAATCTTCAAGCCAGAATCATGGATCTTGAAAAAGATCATTTGTATCAGAAATACAAAGAGCGCGTAGGTGAAATTATCTCCGGCGAAGTATATCAGGTTTGGAAAAAAGAAATGCTCGTGTTGGATGATGAAGACAATGAACTTGTTCTTCCTAAAGACCAACAGATTCCATCTGACTTCTACAAAAAAGGCGACACCATCCGTGCCGTTGTTTACAAGGTTGATATGCGAAACAATACACCGCAGATCATCCTCAGCCGCACTGCGCCAGAATTCCTCGAAAAACTCTTCGAACAAGAAGTTCCAGAAGTATTCGACGGACTCATCACCATCAAAAAGATCGTTCGTGAACCAGGTGAACGTGCCAAAGTAGCTGTTGAAAGCTATGATGATCGTGTAGATCCTGTGGGTGCATGTGTAGGTATGAAAGGTGCGCGTATTCACACTATCGTGCGTGAATTGCGCAATGAAAATATCGACGTCATACAGTACACCAGCAATGAACAATTGTTGATCACTCGTGCTCTTGCTCCTGCTAAAATCAGCAGCATCAATCTCGATAAAGAGAATATGAAGGCCGATGTATTCCTCAAGCCTGATCAAGTATCTCTTGCGATTGGTAAAGGCGGAAACAACATCAAACTTGCGAGCCGCTTGACCAGTTTTGAAATTGATGTTTATCGCGAAACAGACACAGATATCGACGATGTGGATTTGGAAGAATTTTCAGACGAAATCGACGCATGGATCATCGATGAACTCAAGTCGATTGGTTGCGATACAGCCAGATCAGTACTGAACATACCGAAAGAAGATCTCGTGAAAAGAACCGACCTAGAAGAAGAAACCGTTGATGAAGTAGTGCGAATCCTCAAAGCAGAATTCGAATAATATTTCACAAATCAAAAACTGAAAAGCCGTTTCAATTTTGAAGCGGCTTTTTTTTGACCATCTAAAAATATTCCACATGGGATTCACACGGGCTGATGAGGATCGGATAAAACATGTTGGTTTTGTCAAATTCATGTGATCAAACCACTGCAAAATCAGTTGAGATGGGGTTTTGGGTCATGAAAATGGCTGAAATCTCAGAACAATTGCCTTTTCTACCTGAAAAACAACTACCTTCGCACGGAATTTTAATACCCAAAAAACGGCAAACGTTTAAAGCACCAACCCATGAAGCAGTAAGCAGAGACAGACATATTGCTCCTTCTTCGCCAAAACTGCGCATGGCTGTGTGATTTCGACAAATATTATTTATGTCAGAAACTAAGGCAACACGATTAGGTAAAGCAGCAAAGGAACTTGGCGTAAGCACAGGTACAATCATTGATTTCCTGGCCAAAAAAGGAGAAAAAATCGAAGATAGCCCAATGGCTAAAATCGAAGGTGCAGCTTACGACATGCTTCAGGCGGAATTCGCCGGTGATAAAGCAGCAAAAGAAAAAACTGCTGATACCACTGCGAAAGTGCGTGAATCACGCTCCACCATCACCCTCGAAGATTCTCGAAAAAGCCGTACTGGCGAAAAAGAGGAAGAAGAGCAGGAAATCGACTACTCACGATTCAAGCGTAAAGTTGAAGTCAAGGATAAACCTGCTGCTCCAAAGCCTGAACCTGCCCCAACGCCAGCTCCAGTTGTTGAAGTACAGGAAACTACTGTAGAAACAGTAGAAGAAACACCAACCGTAGAGGTCAAAAAATCGGCCCGCAAAAAAGAAGAGCCGGAAGTGGTCGTTCCTGAACCTGAAGAAAGGAGCAACGAAGTTAAAGTCGTTGGTAAAATTGACCTTGACGCTTTGGAAAAACCAAAATCGAAGGGTAAAAAGAAACAAGACGAACCTCAAAAGGTAGAAATTCCAACAGGCAAAAAGAAGCCTGTTAAAAATAAAGAAGAAGAAAAAGCACCGGCGCCTGTGGTAAAAGTGGTAGAACCGGAGCAACCGAAAGTTCCAGAGAAAGAACCAGAAAAAGAATTGATCCGCGTAAAAGTGGAGAAGCTTTCGGGTGTAAAAGTGATGGGTAAAATTGTTCTTCCAACTGAAGTTGAGAAGAAAAAACCTGAACCACAAAAACCAGGTCAACAAGAAGAAAAACGCAAGCGTAAGCGCGTTGGAAAAGTTGACATTCAACGTCAACAAGAGATTGATCGCCGTCAACAACGAACGACACCAAAACCACCAGAGCCGAAGAAAACTGAACTCAGCGAACAGGATATTCAAAACCAGGTAAAGGCAACACTTGCCCGCCTTGGTGGTATGGGTAAATCGAAATCAAGTAAACTCCGTCGTGAGAAACGTGATTACGTTGCCAGAAGAAATGAAGAAGAGATGCAACGCCAGCAAGCTGAAAACAGCGTGCTGAAGTTGACAGAGTTTGTTACTGTAAGTGAGCTTGCATCCATGATGAACAAGCAACCGACTGAAATCATCAAAGTATGTATGCAGCTCGGCATTTTTGCATCACTCAATCAACGACTTGACGCTGAAACCATCAACATCATTTCGGAAGAATTTGGTTTTGAAGTGCAATTCGTTAGTGCCGATCTCACTGAACAAATTCAGGAAGAAACAGATCAGCCTGAAGATATGATCACGCGCCCACCAGTCGTTACGGTAATGGGACACGTTGACCACGGTAAAACATCATTACTCGATTTTGTGCGTAAAGCCAATGTTATTGCAGGTGAGGCCGGCGGTATTACACAGCACATCGGAGCGTATAGCGTAGAACTTCCATCAGGCAGAAGAATTACTTTCCTCGATACACCTGGTCACGAAGCCTTCACAGCGATGCGTGCCCGTGGTGCTCAGGTCACTGACCTTGCCATCATCGTTATTGCTGCGGATGACAGCGTAATGCCACAAACTAAGGAAGCCATTTCACACGCACAAGCAGCTGGCGTTCCTATGATTTTCGCCCTCAATAAAGTCGATAAACCAGATGCCAATCCGGATAAAATCCGTGAACAGCTTTCTGCGATGAATATCCTCGTTGAAGAATGGGGAGGTAAATTCCAGAGTCAGGAAATCTCTGCGAAAAAAGGAATGAACATCGATCTGCTTCTCGAGAAAGTATTGCTCGAAGCCGACCTTCTTGAATTGAAAGCAAATCCATCCAAACGTGCAGTAGGTACGGTGATTGAATCTGCTCTTGATAAAGGCCGCGGATATGTGACTACCCTTCTTGTAGAAGGAGGAACATTGCGCGTAGGTGATCCTATTCTTGCCGGTCACAACAGTGGACGTGTTAAAGCTATGTTCAATGAACGTGGTCAGAAAGTAAATGAAGCAGGGCCAGCTACACCAGTATCATTGCTCGGTTTCGAAGGCGCACCCAATGCCGGTGATAAATTCAATGTAATGGAAGACGAACGTGAAGCGCGTAACATCGCTTTGAAACGTCAACAATTACAACGTGAGCAAAGTCTTCGCACGAAGAAACACCTTACCATCGAAGAAATTGGTCGTCGTATTGCTCTTGGAGACTTCAAAGAACTCAACCTCATCGTTAAAGGCGACGTGGATGGTTCTGTGGAGGCACTCACCGATTCATTACAAAAACTTTCTACAGAAAAAATTCAGGTTCGAATCATCCACAAAGGCGTGGGTCAGATCAGCGAATCAGACGTTCTTTTGGCAAGTGCATCCGATGCGATTATCATCGGTTTCCAGGTGCGACCAAGTCATCCAGCACGCAAGATTGCAGAGAACGAGGAAATTCAGATCAAACTTTATTCTGTCATCTACAAAGCCATCGAAGAAGTGAAAGAAGCCATGGAAGGCATGCTTTCCGCACGTATCGAAGAACAGGTTATTGGTACTGCAGAAATTCGCGAAGTATTCCGTATCAGCAAAGTGGGAACAATTGCCGGTTGTATGGTACTCGATGGAAAAATCAACCGACATAGCAAAGTGCGCGTTATACGCGATGGCATCGTAATCTTCACCGGAGAACTTGGTTCGCTGAAACGTTTCAAAGACGATGTGAAAGAAGTGGTGAAAGGCTACGAATGTGGTTTGAACGTAGAAAAATTCAACAACATCGAAGTTGGCGATAATGTTGAAGCTTTTGAAGAAGTTGAGGTTAAACAGACACTGTAACACAAATTTCTTTTCTAATAATATGAAAACAGTCACCACTTGGTGGCTGTTTTTTTTGTGGGATAAACGAATATCCCTCACTGATAAACACCGAACAACTTCAAATTATCGATACCTGTTTCGAGTCTCAGTTTTTCATTCCAACGCAACATCGCGTCTTTGGATGTTCCTCGATCTACCTCGCGAAGAAAACGCGCCATCACTTCCTCATGTTGTTTCATATAAGATGCATATCGTGCTTCTACACAAAATCGATCCTGACAGAACACTTTTAGTTCACGATCCAAGACCCTCCTCTCTATTTCACACAAATCAAAATACATGTTTACAAATGCGTTGGTGATGCTATCCTGTTCCAAATAATAATAACTCTGGTAAGGGTCAAAAATGGCATCCGTGGTGATGACCAACGAATCACCATGTTCCATGAGATCAAGAAAAATCTGTGCAGTCAATTGATATCTCTCGCTGATTGGCGTTGATGGGGGAATCCGTGTCAACGTATCGTCAACGACCTGTCCAAGCAAAATACGATTGGCTGACCAGTGAACATAGTGATAACGCATCAAGCGATGAAAACCCATGCCGCTAGGCTTAAACAAGTTTTCATTGGTGACCGAAGAATCGTGTGCATAGAATCGATCATTTTCCACCACATTAGCATCAATACGCATTTCATCGCGTTGCTTCCAGAAATTTGTTTGCATTGGAATAGCAGCCATTCGTTTGTAATCATTCAAACTTTCAGGAAAATGAAATTTCGGAATAAAAAACGGCTGATCACTTTCATAACAATGCATTACAGCATTGGTACTCACCTCAAATGTTTTGGCATCCTCTTTACCAACCCTACTGTGGTATACTGTACCATAACGCAAACTCACTTGTTTGAGGAAATGTCCATCGAAAATTTTTGTGATCTCCATTTTCACATGCGCAATACTGTCTTCCGGAAAAACAGGAACAAAAGGATAGGATACACAATCCTTGCATGAATAACTCATTTGTTTCAGGTTACCAGATGTAAGGTCAATGATGATTCTTCCTTCGAAACAAGACGCACATACATCGCGAGGACGATATAGGATCAAAATGTTTTCATGACCTTCCTGATCAAGAAAGACTCCTCGTTTAGACAAGCGAAACATCTTTTTTGCCTGCTTCGCAGAAACTGAAAGCGGGTGTTCCGGGAAAAAAGAAGTGTGTTCGAAAACGCGCATCATCGTAACCGCTTTAGAACCTTCCATTGACAAAAAATAATTGCGATCATGATGACGCAATGCAACACGTCCGGATTTCAGTTCAATATCCGAGATGTCCATTCCATTCAGATGGACATTGTGATAGCTTTCTAGCAATTCGATTTGGCCTTGATCGTCCAAACTCTTCAACTCAAAATATGCTTTGGAAATTCTTTTATCGGCGAGATGATTCTTTTGCATCGTTGCAGCATTTCAAACAAATAAGCATCGTCTTCCGGAACAATATTCACCTCTGGTAATAAAGTAATTTCAGGTTTCAGAAGAATGACTCCAAGGTCATCATGTGCACCAAGGGCAATCCTTTTGGAAATGTAACCCATGGATTCGATGACCAGAGAATCAGCAGATATTTTCAACCTTAGTAGAAATGCCCCGGACTCATTGGACAAAGTTCCGTTATCTCTTTTGACATCGGATATCACAGCAAAAGCCACACCGGCACCACTTTCCTCATCCTTCAGTATTCCAGATACGAGGCGTGTTTGCGCACACAACACATCCGCTACGAATAGCAAAAGGAATAATACCCATATTTTGAAGATATATTGATTCAATGCATCAAAAATGTTTCACAAAAGAGATCCATGAAGAATGAAATTACAATTGGTTCCTTCCAAAAAAAGGAATAATTTACAATTGTACATCATCACTCTCTCCGATTTGGGACAAACGAAACAATCATGTTACACCAAAAAAAGTCTGACTTACGTTCAGCTAAATTGAAATCCAGATCAGCATTAAATCAAAAAAGCTCAATGACTTTTCTTGAGTTTTTGATCATCTTCCAAAGCAATTCATACGCTGAGGCCGCAACAGCTGGCCATTCTCCTGTGGAAGTAGTCCAATGTCGAGAAATATCATCATTTTTAAGTATAATGTGCTTGTTTTAAACCAATTTCACTAAATTTGACCGAAGCAGCCTGCTTGGCTGTGACCTTAACAAGCTTATCCGGGTGAAGACCGTCACTCCAATACATGTGGTTTACACGAATGCAATTCTGCGAGTATTTCTCGTGGTCTTGTTTATTGTATTTAGCCATGCGACTTTCCTCGCTCAGGATATTCAATTACTCACAGAAGACTTTGAAACAGGTGGAGGTAGTGTGAGTCTCAACAATGGTGGTCCGGGGAGTAATTCTGGTAATAACCTTTGGGTCGTCAATAACAATTATACTGGAGCTCCTACCTACCCCAATACGACCACACAAGACAATACCGTGAGCGGAACGATTGGTTTCGCGCCGACAAGCAATTATCTTCATATTCACAATCAGCCCTCAGGAATCACCAACAATAATTACAGTCCACAAGCTGTATCAGACCAGTTCGCATATACACAATATGGTTTGTGTACATATGGCTTATCTGACATTCACTTCAGTTTTTTCTGGCTGTGTGAAGGATCCGCAACAGCATATGGCACGGTCTATTACAGCGCAGATGGAGGAGCGTGGGTTCCCATTGGATTACCACAATATTCCGGAAGCGCATTGTGGCAATATGAGGATATAACTGATCCCGCCTTTGAAGATGTGGGCAGTCTTCGTTTCGGATTCCGATGGCAAAATGACAACTCATCAGATTCTCCTACACAATCCTTTTCGATCGACGACATCAATATTGTCGCAACATTCGGTGCAGCGGATCCGGTGACCATCACAGTTACAAGTGTATCTCCAGATCCTGTGTGTGAAGGAAGTTTTGTGACCATCAATTATAGTCTGAGTGATACACTTTGCGACGGCAATTATTCCATTGAACTATCCAATGGCAATGGTCAGTTCAATGGTCAATTCGGCAGTTGGGTTACATCCATTTATTACCCCAATACATCTGGTAGTCTTACCATACAACTTCCCGCGAATGCTGGGGCAGATGATTGTTACAAGATTCGCATCAATCGAATGTCACCTGATCCGCAGATCACTGGTGTAGCTTCTCCCTGTTTTGAAATCATTGAATGTCCGAACGTGATCACAACCATGGCGCCCGTTGTAGCGAGTGATCCGTTCCCGGTGTGTGTGCAAAGTGCCATTGATATCCCCTTTACCTCAACAGGTATTTATGAAGCCAATAGCTCCTATATCTGCCAACTATCGGAACCGGATGGTACGTTTTCGGCGAATCCTCCAGTAGTTGGAAGCAGCCAAGACAATGCCACCTATGACCCCGCTTTGGGACAACAACCGGGATCAGTCTCCGGCTTGATACCCGAAACTGCGGATGGTTGTAATTACTATTTGCGAATCGTTTCAACCAATCCAAATGCAATCGGAAGTGTTTGGGGTCCATTTTGTATTCAGCATTGCGACATTACCACCAATGACACTGAAAACCTGAGCTTTTGTATTCACAGTTGTGCAGTAGATCCGAATGGAGAAACCCAACTCATCGACATCGATATCAATTCTTATGATAACGCCGCCACGTATTTACCCGGCAATGAGTTCATCACGCAATTGCTCAGCATGCAAGATTTTTCTCAAATAGGTCCGTTAGGCGTGTTGGGATCTGTCACTGCTGTGAGCAGCACACAGTTGGCAATACACATTCCATGTATCGACAGTCTTCTGGATTTGGGAATACCTGTTGGCACCAACTATTTGAGAATTGTGGCCACCAATTCAACAACGCCACAAAATGTTTTGGGCACATTGATCCATATTTCTATCGGCATTTTTGTTGATGATCCCCCGGTGATTTCCCCTTATACCTATCCATCTTTTGCAGTGCAGGATACGTTTTGTGTGGATGAAACAGTGGCATTGTTTTTTGATCCGTATGATCCCACACTTGAATCCACATTCGAATGGCAAAGCAATGGCATCAATGGAGGACAACCTTTTGTTTCTCCTTCAGGGGAAGAGAGCAATAATTTGTACGTCAACCTTGGAGCACCCGGGAACCTCACTTTTTCCATTCAACAAACCAATAATGGTTGTGTAAGTGATTGGACGCCCGCTATGACAGTTACCGTGCTCGGAGATCCTATTGTCAATATCACCGGACCTTCCAATGTATGCGAAGGGGACACGAATATGTTTCAGGTCAATTTCACGCCGAACACTTACTATTCATGGTCTACCACAGCACCGGGAACCAGCATTGCCTATCAGGATACCTCGAATAATGTGCTCAACATTGCATTTTCTCAAACAGGAAATTTCACGTTAAATTTAAATGTGCTCAACCAATGCGGATCCGATGATGACAGTCATCTCGTGCACGTTTTACCATATCCAATTATTGCAGCGGGTCCTGACACTTTGATTTGTATTGGAGACGACACCGAGATGAGTGTGACAACCGGTGGAGGTTATACTTACTCTTGGACAGATGGAGCGACGGTCCTTGGCACGAATAGCAACCTTTCAGTAACACCTCCCGAAACAACATCCTATATCGCTGCTGTAACCGGAATCGGGGGATGCGTATCACTCGATACCGTTTTTGTAGAAGTACAGTTTCCTGATCCTCCGACAATTGTTCCGGATAGTATTTGTAATGGTGGTAATTCGATTGAGTTGGGTGCGAGTTATGCGGGTGTATATACTTGGCAGGATGGCAGCCATGATTCCACCTTCGTAGTAACCACTCCGGGCAGTTATGATCTCAGCATTGATATTGCCGGTGAGTTGTGTCCTTATCTGGAGCAATTCAACGTTTTGCTTACCCAACCCACAGAGATCGACCATGTCATCGACAGCATTTGTCCTGGTGGTGAAAACACCATTGTTCTTGCAGCCGATGAAGTAGGCACCTACGTGTGGTTTGATGGAATTGAAACATCCACACATCCTGTCACCGATACGGGAAGTTATCAAGTTCAGATTTTACAACCCGACGACTTTTGTCCCCGCATTCTGCAATACGACGTAGAACCGATGTTACCTGAACCGGCAGAAATGTTAGTAGACAGCATTTGTCCGAGTGGCGATAGCTACATCATTTTGTCTGCAGATGATAGTGGACTATACGATTGGAGTACCGGGGTATCGTCAAGTAGCATCAGTGTAAGTGACACTGGATTCTATTCGGTTTCCATTTATCCTTTTGTGGGAAGATGTCCGCGTATTCTAAACTTCACGGTGATTCCTGATACCTGTATTGCAGAATTGGACCCCAACTATTGGGAAGAACTTTTTGTTTATCTGCCCAATGCGTTTTCACCTGTGATGTCGAAAGATGTCAACGATGTTTTTGGGCCTGTTTTCTCGAATACGAAAATTGTGGTAGACTATCAATTGATCATCATTGACCGTTGGGGAAGTCCTGTGTTCATTTCCCATGATCCCGAAGAAAAATGGCAGGGCGAATTCATGGGTGGAGAGTATTTTGTAAAAGACGATGTATACGTATGGCAACTCGAATACCGCAACAAGTACGAAACCGAAGGTCATAAACTCCGTGGTCATGTCACGATCATCAGATAATTGATTTTATTCTGTCCTACTTTTACGCCATGTCGTTAAAGCAGCACATTCCGAATCTATTTACGATTTCCAATCTCATTTGCGGTTCATTATCCGTAGTTAATCTCCTTGAAGGAGGCAATCCAGCTTGGAGTGGATGGCTCATTTTTTTGGCAGCCTTTTTCGACTTGTTGGATGGCGCTATTGCGCGGGCTTTGGGTGTATCCGGTGAATTAGGAAAACAACTCGACTCACTTGCCGATGTGGTATCATTTGGTCTTGCACCATCTGTCATCGCATATCATTTCCTTTCTTACCATTTATCTGCAGACCTATCATTTTTGAAATTCATCGCCTTTATCAATGTTGCTGCAGCGGCTATTCGTTTGGCGCGATTCAATATTTCAACTGACCAAAAAAATGATTTTAGTGGAATGCCTTCACCCGCAAATGGACTCTTGTGGGCTGCAATCATTGTGGCATATCAATGGATGATGGAACGTGTGTTGCTCAATATGAGCATGGACGACACACAACAAATGGCTTTCCTGATTTTGTTCCTCGTTGCGCTTTCTTCATGGCTTATGATCGCACCCATTAGGATGTTTTCATTCAAATTCAAACCAGGCGGATTTGCACAAAATAAAATCCCTTTTTTATTTATCGGTTTATTGGCGGTCATTGCAACCATCTTTCTAGTTGTCTTTCAAAGTATAATTCCTGCGATACCTATCTGTATACTCGTCTACATCTTGCTTTCATTTCTTTATCATTTTCAACAGAAAAGGGCATAAAAAAACCGTAGTCCAATTTCAAAAATTTGAAATCGAACTACGGCTTTTATCAAATGAACCTAAATCTATTTCTGAACTACGAAAGGTTCGCGTAATGTCTCAGTACCATAACTGAATTCCACAACGTATAAACCTGTCGCAAGGGTTTCGTCGAAATGAAGAACTGTATTCAACACTCCATCAGTGCTGAATTGTTTGTTGTAAACCTGTTGACCCAGATGATTGAGTACACGTACATTCACCACATCGCCGGTAATTCCTGTGATGTTTACGTGAAGCAAATCTCCAGTGCAAGGATTCGGATAAATAGCCGAAGCAAAGCCATTCAACAAAGATCTTTCTGAAGATGACATCTCATCCTGATCAGGCATAGAAATAGCAGCGGTTCCATTCACGAGTATATCTTGTGGCGGTCCGTATGTGCCAATTCCATATGAAAAATTAGGACGAATTCTAACACGCCACGCGCCCTGTGATGGCAAATTCGGCAATACGCCAAGAGCCAAATAAGGACTACCAAGTGCCGTCGTATATTCTGTTGCAAATCCTGTAGTTGATCCACCGCACGCATCTATTGGTGTAAATTCGAATGTGTAGTTTACGGCGCCACATGCATTACCAGAACCAGTAACTGGAGTTCCAATGAGATAGTGACTACGTAGTAAAACAGAAGGGCAACGTTGAGAATTTTTGACTTCGATCGAAGGTTGCGCAGCGATAGAACGCGACGCACAATTCGTGGAAGTGGAAGAACCATTTACTAAAATATTTTCCGTTGTACCGGCAGAATTTTGCAATGCATAATTTGTATTGACAGTGATATCGTAAATGCCACCATATCTCAGTCCAAGTGTAGGATGAGACAATGTGATCAATCCATTTGTTCCGGTTAACGAGGTTGTGCCCGCTGCACCACCGCCAACACCTGTGAAACTAAAATCATAAGTAACGCCCTGTGCAGGTGTTCCTCTGTAAATCGCTTTGAAAGCTCCACAGAGAGGAAATCCACCAAGCGGTTGCGTGTAAGAACATCCACTAGGCATGAGATGTTGAATACACAATGTGAAAGGACCACTAGATGAACCATCCACTGAACCTACAGAGATATAATATGTAATTCCAGGAGTGAGACCTCCATAATTCAATCTTTCAAAATCACTTGCACCCGAAGAAGCATTCTCACTTCCTCCAGGCATCAACGTGAATACATCGCCTGTCTTAGAGTACAACTCTATCACATCATCTGAAGTTGCACTTGTGAGTGTAATGGAAACAGCAGAAGACTGTGCGGTGAATTTATACCACAAATCATTTCCACTATAAGTTGAAGATTGTGGTGAATCACCCGCGGCAGAAGTATTACCATTGATTGCATAACAATTTGGGAATGCGACATTCGAGCTGTAATAAACTGTTGCTGCAGCGTATGGTGTATCGCTGTTTGTTGTTACAACACAATTGCTACAAGAACCCAAACAAACAGCAGGCAATGAAACATCCGAATCTGTCACCGTGTAATATCTGTTGCCAAAAGAATTGCAACCGCCTGGAACAGATTCATCTCCACCCCATGCATTGCCATTGATGAATTTATACTCATAGGTATTTCCTTCAAATAAATTCATTGTAATACTGTATACACCATCACCATTTGGATCTGTCATGGCATTAATACTTGGAGACCAATCAGGACTGTAACCTGCTGATGCAAAATTTCCAGCGATATGAACGCCATTGGGAGAAACATTCACCCCAGACATATTGACGTTGAATGTCACGTGAATTGGCACAATACAATTGTCGCAGTATGAAAAACATGCTACAGGCAAGGTAGTGCTCGCACTAGCAGGTACACTGATGGTCCTGTTATTACCATTTCCACAAGGAGCACCCAGATTACCCTCATAAGAAGCACCGTTGATGAACTTGTATTCATAAGACGCACCCTGAGGTAAACTTGTCGTGTATGTATAAACGCCACCGCCAGCATTGGTCATAAGTTGAGGACTCGACCAATTGGCTGGAGGAAAACTTCCATTGATGTAAACATTACCACCAACAGTTTCATTTGTCATATTCACACGGAACGTCACGTTGTTTGATGCCGGACAAGTAGAACAAGAACCAAAGCACACAACAGGTATTGTATCGTTGGTAGTTCCCACAGTATAAGCTCTATCGCTGCCATTACCACAAGGAGCACCAAGGTTACCTTCATATGAAGCACCATTGACAAACTTGTATTGAATATTGGCACCCTGATTTAATGCTGCCATGTAAGTATATACACCACCGCCAGCATTCGTCATTGCTGTTGGCGTCCATCCATTAAAACTTCCGGCAATATTCACCGCACCGCCAACTGTTTGTTGGCTCATGTCCACCTGAAATGTGATATCCACTGGTGGCAGAGGAGTGTTTACGGTGTAGTTGTAGTTTCCGGCACCGTTATTCTTGAAGCGAATGGTTACCTTATCCACATCAGCGGAAGCAGGGTTTGAAACTGTTGTAGAGAAGATGTAATAATCGACTATAGTTGCAGCGCTCTGACCGGGAATTGTTGCCTCACCGAGCGCTCCAGTAAATGACACTGGCACCAACGTAGAAGTAGCGAAGCCATTTGTACTATATCTGAGATAAACAATTTCACCTGCGCTTGGCGCTGCACTGGCGTTGACGCTTACGACAACATCTTCAGTTTCATCCACACTGCCATTTAACGGCAATTGAGACACAGAAGTGAAAGTGATGGGTTCTGCAGCAGTCTCCATCACAATCATCTGTGAATTGACATAACCATAATCCATAAAATTCACAGTGTACCATTTACCATTCGAATAAGTCACGCTGTTGTTTGTTCCTGAGCCTATGAAAGTGCTCTGGAGCGTGTTCATAGATACCGCAGTACCACCCCACCCATTGTTCCAGTAATTGCTTGAAGGACCAGAAGTAAACTTAAATTCATAACTACCGCCAGTGATGTCAGCACCACTTGCCGCAACACTAAAAATAGTTTGCCAACGAGGGGTACCAGAAGAGATTTTGGTCACTCTTCCACCACTGGCCTGATTACCATTGGCGAATGCAAGATTGGTTGGAACATTGACCCATCCGTCATAAGACCCTGGAATGTTCACGCCTTCGGGCTCATAGATCTGCGCTACTGACACTAAAGTACAGACCGCAGCAAGCAGAGAAAGTAGATGTTTTTTCATTTCATTATGGTTTTGAATTGGATCAGGCGACCTAAGGTTAATTGTCGCCTCATGATGCTAAAATATAACTTAGTGTCAAAAGAACACTAACAAAGTGTAAAATTTACACTTTTTCCTGAATTCGCCACTTTCAATCAAAAGAAAAGGCCGCATAAAGCGGCCTTTTCCAATTTCATTGAACGAACTACTGAACGATAAGTCGCTCTGTCATGGTCATTCCCGATTGAGTAAACTCAACAAGATAAACACCACTACTTAAAGCCCGGTCAAAGACCAAAACGGTATTCAAACTATTCTGAACCTGATAAGATTTGTCGTAGACCCATTCACCCATCGTATTGGTGATTCTAACATAGATCTGTCCGGCTTTGAGATTTGCAACATTCAAATTCACCATGATTCCATCATTTGGATTTGGAAACAATGCCGCCTGAACTACTTTTTCATTGTTGGCATTTTTCTCGGATTCGATGGCCGAATCAGGAGCTGTTACACTCGCTGCTGTTCCATTTACTGTGATGTCCTGATAAGGTCCATACACACCAGGACCAGAGGTAAAGTTTGGACGTATTCTCACACGCCAATAACCTGTATTGGATAAACTTGGCAGATTACCCAAAGGCAGATAAGGCGTTGCAGTCTGAGTGGTATACTCCACCGGAAATGCAGTGGTTCCTCCACCACAAGATGAAATTTGGGTAAATTCAAAAGTATAGTTAATGGCACCACAAACATTGACAGAGCCAGGAACGGCGGTACCAATCAGATAATTACTTCTCAATAATACAGAAGGACATCTTTGAGTACTTTTTACTTCAGCCATTGGCTGAGAAATCATGTCCACATCATTACAATTCGTGACACCCACAGCACCTTCCACGAGGAGGTTGTCATAAGCTCCAGAACCATTCAGCAGATTGTAGGTTACATCTACCTGCACATCATAAATTCCACCATAACGCAGATTCAAAGTAGGATTCGAAAGAATGATGAGACCATTGGTTCCAAACAAAGCAGTGGTTCCAGAGGCACCTCCACCAACTCCTTCAAAAGTAAAATCGTATGAAACGCCGTTTGCTTGCGCACCGCGATAAACTGATTTATAATTTGAGCAAAGATTAAATCCACCGACAGGTTGTGTATAAGAACAACCGCTTGGCATCAGATGTTGAATACATGTTGTGAAAGCCCCTCCGACAGGACTTGATGCTCCTCCTACGGAAACATAATATTGAACTCCTGGAGTGAGCGTATTATTACTCAATCGCTCAAACCCTCCTACACCTGCAGGATTAGAATTTTCACTGTCAAACAAAATGTAATTACTACCTGACTTGGTATACAATCCAATGGCATTGTCCATAGAAGCACTACTCATCGAAATCGTAATTCCTGTGGACTGAGCAACGAAAGTAAACCACTGATCAGGACCTGTGAAAGTAGCAGACTCCGGAGAATCACCGGCAGTCGCTAGGTTGCCGTTGATGGGATAACAGTTAGGATAAGCGACATTCACACTATAACTCACGATGAGCGATGTTGTAGGTGTGTCGCCATAAAATGCAGGGATACATCCTTCATCTGTTAAGCCATCACAATCATCATCGATGGAATTACCACAAAGTTCATTCGCAATGGCAAATGATGCTTGAATAGAATGCACAACTATCACTGAGTTGAAAGTATAAGTTCCAACAGCACCGACAGACACACCATCCACAAGAACATCTGTAATTTGATAACCACAATCAGGAGTTATGGTGTAAGCCTGATTTGAATTGTAAGGAACAGTGGTAATACCTGATGGAGAAATAGTTCCTCCGCTTCCGGCACTCGCTGTGATATCCACACCACAAGGAATGATGGTCACCGCAACAGGCAAAGAAGAAACATAACAGCTACCGGAAGAAACGGTGACGGTATAATTACCAGTTTGATTCGCTGCATGGGTTTGTGATGATGAACCAGGTCCCGGAACCAAACTTCCATTTCTGAACCATTGATAATTTGTTCCAACGCTAGACGTCAAAGTAACAGTTGAAGCTGGACACGCATTTGAAGCAGTAGCCGATGGCGTAATCGTTGGAGCGCTTAACGTGTTGTTGAATCGAAGTGTCACATTGCCGCTGATGTAGGTAGTTCCCAATGCAATGGTCGCAGCCGCTGTACCACCATTGGAAGTACTCGAGGTGGTAAGTTGACCAGCAGCAGATTTCGATCTACAATTGAAATCCGTATTTGAAGCACCTCGCAATCCCGCTTGAAATGTATATGAATCATTGACACAAAATGCAGTCTGATCTCTGTAGCTTAAATCCACCCGATTACCAGCACTTCCACCCTTCTCATAAAGTTTCACTTGAAAATCCAACCTCGATTCATCCATATAAGCGAGGATAAAATTGCAAGTGT
Organism: Flavobacteriales bacterium; assembly: GCA_016722445.1. Lineage (GTDB taxonomy): Bacteria > Bacteroidota > Bacteroidia > Flavobacteriales_D > Sanyastnellaceae > JAIBBG01. The sequence continues at coordinate 344,448 of JADKIZ010000001.1, forward strand.
AGGAAGCGGCAACTGCTTTGGAAACGAATCCCGACCATTCAATGGTAAGCACACGATCTGGTGCTGTACCAGTTACCACAACATTAATTTGTGTTGGTGTTGGCACTGCAGATAAATATCCATGATTCACCAGGTCGGTACCACAAGCAGCAATGACGCCAGAGATGGTTCCTGTACCTCCGAGATTCGAAGAGGCATTACCGATGGGGTTATAGGTATTCGTTGCAGGTGATCCGCTGCCAAACCAGATATAACCATTTGAACTGATACCAAAACTGGAATAGTCAGTTCCATTGTATGAAAACAAAAATCCAGATCCGTTGGTAAATGAAGAAATGGTTTGTGATGGATAGACCACATCATCGATCGCACCTGATGCTATCAACGTTCTACCCGCTGTTGCTGTGATGGTAGAAAAACCAGATACACCTGAATAGGTATATCCACAAGCAAGTGTAGCTGTTGTTGTACCCGAAGTTGGATCCAATGTGGTGAATGCAACAGTAACTGGTGTAATGCTATAGCAGTTTGGACTATCGTTGTATTCATACACAACAAAGGTGTATGAAGTCACCTGTGTAAGTCCTGTGATAGATACAGTATTTCCGGTACCATCATACACTACGTAGTTTCCTGTTCCGGTGGTTGATCCACTTCCAAAAACAGTATTGGCAACATAAGAAGTATTGTAAACAGGAGTAACGTTCGCTGTAGCAGTGGCTCTTGCCACCACCAAAACACGACTGCCACTTCCTCTTGTAAAATTGAGTGTCGCCGCATTGTTGATCACACCTGAAACGGCTAGTGCACTAGCATCGGTCGATGGCGAACACGAAGAAGTTGTTTGAGCGAGACTCGCACCACTGCCATAACATATACCTGTTGAGTTATACTCATACACAGAAAAAGTGTAAGAAGTTGATGGGATTAATCCACTAACATTCACATTAGTTCCTGTTCCGACATACACGACATAATTCCCGGCACCAGTCAATTGACTGCCAGAACCAGTTCCAAAAGTTGTAGGGGTATAGGTCGTGCCTGCAACAGGTGGAACAGACGCAGTAGCTGTCAGTCGAGCCACCACGACCACACCTGCGTCACCATTTCCTCTGACCCAATTTACATCCATCAAAGTGGTATTAACACCAGTAGCATTCATTCCTGAAGCCGCTGTAGAAGGTGGAGAACACAATGGTATCAGTTGATTTCCCACGCCGGCAGAACTGGTATAACAAAAAGTTGCTGAGGTTTCATAGACAGCAAAATGATATGTTTGTCCGCCAGTGAGTCCTGACACATTCACACTGCTCCCTGTTCCAGCATAAACCACATAATTTCCTGAGCCTAAATTTGTACCACTACCAAAGATCGCGTTAGCGCCAGCAGTATAATCCGTACCGCTCGTAGGGTTTGTATTCACCGCTGAAGTTTGTCTTGCAACCACTACACGAGAAGTTCCATTGCCACTTGTCCAATTCAACGTAACCGAACTTGTGGTTATACTACTAAATGTTGGTGCAGATGCCGCAGTACTCGGAGGAGTACAACAGGTTCCGGTAAAATTAAACGCCAGCACTCTGTGTGCCGTAGGGTAATAAGCAGGTGAACTAGAAGTTGAAACAATCTGACTGTTTAAAGTTCCCGCTGGAATATTAGTCCAACCGGTGGTACCACCATTCAGTGTTTTAAAATCCGCATTACTGCTTCCACGCAAACCAATCTGTCCAGATCTGGTTCCGTTGATGAGAATACTGCTTTGATTATTAAAATACAATTCGATATTGTTGGTTGTTTCATACAACCAAATCTGTGAAGATGGTATTAGTCCAGTTCCATTGAATGTTCCTGTCATTTTATAACCTCCCCATTCAATTTTAAATATCCTGTTTGGAGAAGTACCGGAAGTGGTATATCTGATATAAGAAGTTGCACCGACAGGAATTCTTGGTGTACTCGCGATACTACCTGACCAACAAGCTATGAGGCCGTCAATGGTTCCGGTTCCCCCGAGATTGGCAGAAGCATTACCGATCGTAGACGTTGTGGCCGCCGCAGGAACGCCGCTCCCAAACCAAACGAATGCATTGGTATGAACACCCAAAGTGGTGTAATCAACACAATTGAATTTGAAAGTAAATCCAATTGGAATTCCGGAACCCGCCGTGTTTACTGCCGCACCCTGATAAAAGGCATTCGAAGTTGTGCCGCTGACATTCGCTCCTGAACAAATGGTTGTCCCAGAGGATATCGCTGTATAGGTAGCTGAAGTCGCGTTCGGAGTGTAAGTGTACTTCGTGGCAACCTGTGCATTCAAGTTCGCGAACTGCGAAAACAAAAACAAGGTAAAAACTGGCGATATCAGCGACAATTTCCAGCTCTTTCGTGTAATGATTTCACCTATTGAAGTAACTAAATTTTGGTAATTAAATTCATGTTGAGAGAACATGAACTTGAAGTAGCGGTAAAGTAAATTCATAGCGTTAAGGTTAATTTAGATACGGTTAACTCCTTGAAATTTAGGGCATTTTTTGAGACAAATCACAAAACCATCAAAAATCATCCGTCATTTAACCGTTATTAATGCGTGTTTAACCCTCATTCACTGCACCCATAACATTTACGCCAATAAAAAAGGGCCGCATTTGCGGCCCTTTTTATCTCATTATCGTTACTGCTTAGTGCTGAACGATCATTCTTTCAATATCGGTGTGGTCGTTTACTTTAAATTCAACGAAATAAATTCCATTGTTCAATGGTGCATCAAATGACACAACAGTGTTCAATGAACCATCCACAACATATTGTGTGCTGAAAACAACCTGACCCAAAGCGTTCACAATGCGAACTCCAACTGTTTCGCTATCGAGACCAGTCAAGTTTAGATTGATTTGTTCACCGTTGTTTGGATTCGGATAAAGCGCTGTAGTCAATCCAATAAGAGAAGATTTTTCTTCATTGTTTTGAAGACCACTTTCTGAACTCATCACGCTTGCTGCGGTGTTGTTTACAGAAATGTCGCTATATGGACCGTAGCTACCAGAACCATAAGAGAAATTCGGACGGATACGGACTCTCCAATAACCAGTGTTGGCGAAGTTTCCGAGATTACCAAGTTTCAAATAAGGTGTTGGTGTTAAAGTAACATACTCTACAGGTAAACCATTGGTAGTTCCACCGCAAGCATCAAGTTGAGTAAACTCATAGGTGTAATTGACTGCACCGCAAGCGTTAGTATTACCAGCGACAGGAACACCAATCAAATAATTGCTGCGCAACAATGTGGCCGGACAAATCTGTGTGTTTTTCACTTCAACAATAGGTTGTGTAGCCATGGTTACAGAACCACAGTTACCTGCTGCAAGTGTTCCAGCAACAAAGATATTCTCAGTACCACCAGCGCTATTTTGAAGCGCATAGTTCACGTCAACCTGTACATTATAAATTCCATCGTAACGCAATTGCAGTGATGGGTTAGAAAGAACAATCAAACCGTTGGTTCCGTTTACTGAAGATGTTCCTGAAGCACCTCCACCAATACCAGTGAAGTTAAAATTATAAGTCACACCCTGACTTGTTGCTCCACGATAAATTGCTTTGTAATTATTACAAAGTGGGAAACCACCAACCGGAGTGGTGTAAGAACAACCACTTGGCATCAGGTGTTGAATACACAAAGTGAAAGTTCCACCAGTAACACCACTTGCTGCACCGACTGACACATAATATGTAGTACCGGGTGTAAGACCACTCACGTTCAAACGTTCATAGTCAGCTGCCCCAACACTTGAGTTTTCAGAATCAATCAATGTATAAGTGAGTCCAGATTTGCTGTACAATGCGATAGCATCATCCATCGTAGCACTGTTCAAAGTGATGGATACAGCAGAAGACTGTGCAACAAACTTGTACCAAGAATCAGGACCAGAATAAACACCAGATTCAGCAGAGTTATTTGCAGTGGTGTTATCTCCGATAATCGGATAACAATTCGGATAAACAACATTAGAGCTATAAGCAACACTTGCAGCACCACCAGGTATATCATTGGTGAAATTACCAGGACAAAGTTCATCGACATTGCCATCGCAATTATCATCAATATAGTTACCACAAACTTCAGGATTGGCAATCAATGCAGCATCTGTTGAAGTAATCACGCGAACCGTGGTAGTGCCACCGTTTGGATTCACCGTGTTCGCACCAGAAGGCCAAACACCATCTGCGTCTGTTGCTGCACAACCAGCGAGGGCTGCATCCGACAGTTGGCGTTGTTCGATACGGCGGATACCATTCGCCAGAGTATTTGGAATGAGCACGGCATATGCTCCAGCAACACCATTGACGTTGGTTTCATAGAATGAAGGATAAGAATTCGCAGTAGTGTTGTCAGAACCATCTGATTCAACATAAGTCGCTGCAATTGGACGACCAGTACCTGTTTCGTTGTCGTACAGCAGAACGAAATTTCTGGCAGTTGCAGATGAACTACCACGCAATGCTGTTCCGTTTGCCGCTAACGCACCGAAAGTATGAACACGCGCTGTATTGGTTGTAGTCAAACGCACAGATGTCGCTGTGCCATCATTACCATTGTTGAGCATCAAACGCATATAAACATCATTACCACTTGTAAATCGGCTATTACCTGTTGGCTCTAGAATAAACCAACCAGTATAAGAGCCCGAACCATTTGTTGTGAATTCACCGTAATTTCCAACTGATCCAAGTGATGTTCCAGAACTTCTCACGAATCCACCTGTTTCAGCGAAGATGGCATTGCCCGCTCCGTTTGAAGTGGCCAGATCAGAACTAATTACAGCACCAGGATAATAACGGAAAGTACTGTTTGGCTTCAAGCCATCCAACGTTACACGAAATGCATAAGGCATACGGTTACTATTGGTTGAAGAAGCACCTTCAATGGCTTGTGGCAAATAGACTTCGGTAAGTGAAGCTGAAGAAACTGTCACGTTGAAAGAAGTCGCAGTAGGAAGTGCTCCGATCACCACATCGATTTGTTTAACACCAGGAGTATCAAATGATATATCATTGAATAATGCCTGACCAGCTGTCAGTGTTTTCGTGAGTGTTCCCAAGATAGTTCCTGTTCCAGATACCAAAGAAATTGTAGCACTTCCATTGTAGTTGACATCAAGAGAATTGTCTGGACGCAATGTCTGTACATTGAATGTTGGAATGTTATTCGAGGTGTATACGTAATTATCCAGAGCAACAAATACAACATGATCAGCAGCATCGGCTACCGTGAAAGTTTCTGAATCTGCAGTGAGTGTCATTCCACTCACAGCAGTCACATCAATAGTTACCGATTCAGCAGTATCGTAATTCATTCCGCTGATTGTCAAGCTACCATTTCCTGCGGTGATGGTACCAGAGAGCGTTCCTGTAAGTGACCCGCTACCTGTGTTTAAAGTAATGGAGAAATCAGTATCGATCGCTACTGCTGCAGCATTGTTTGACGCATCGCGTACTTCGAATGTCACCGAGAATGGAGTATTCACACTTGGAGATACGCCACCATTGACAGCTGTAATCACAATTTGTGTAGCAGGATTAGGATTGATGCTGAATGCTGTTTGATCAACAGTTACAAAACCAGAAGTTACGGTTGTCCAGTTAGCAGGATTGTTTACCAGGTTGCGGTATGCAATGATAGAACCCAAAGCACTGCGCGTTCCTGTGTACTGACCACCAACAGAACTAGCAGCAAGCACAATATTTCCATTGGCCACGTTAAGTTCAGTAGGCAAATAAGAATCGTTTGAACTTGCAGAACCACTGGTCAACCATGTAGTTGAACCACTGCCTGGCATATGTATACCGTATAGAATTGTTCCACTAAACGTTGTAGTGGCTGTTGTGCCGGCATAGTCAGGTGTTGAACCAGAGGTTGCACTGCCTTGATAAGCAAATATTTGTTCACCACCTGTAGTAAGACCGCTCAAACCTGCACTGATAGAAGCAGTTCCAATAGAAGCAGTGATGCCTTCAATTTTGATGACTGTTCCTGCAGGGATGACCGCATCTGTGGTGTTTTTCCAACTCACAAAGTTCTCCGTACCTCGCGCATTCAGTGCTGTGTTGGCAGAGTTTGGTGCAGTTCCATTAAAACCATTATCGGTGAATTTGATCACCATATTTGGGTTGATGTCTACCCAATTCACAAAAGCAAAATTGTCTGGAGAGTTTCCATTCATGGCAATGATGCTGATGTCACCTACAGAAAGATACTCCTGAGAAGTAGTAAAAGATTGTTGTGAGGTGCGTGTTGTGCCATTTCCATTGGTGGCATATGCTTTCCAATAGATGGTAGAATTTCCAGGTAATCCAGTAACACTCTCAGTAAACACTCCGGTACCAAACGTTCCGGTTTCACCTACAGTAGTGCCAGATCCATCCGTAAAACCATTGTTGAGGCTCCACTCGATACCACGAGCACTTGCTGTGCTGCAATTCAAAGAAGAAAGATCAGCACCTAATGTGGCTGTTGTTGCAGTGATAGCAGACGATGATGGCGTAATGAGTGTTGGAGCAGCAGAAGTGATTCCACTTCCTGAAGCTGCAACTGTAATGGTTGAAGCGCCACCACCACCAACAGAAATACTGCCGTCGTAAGACTGCACCAATGTTGGACTGAAAAGGACATAAATGGCCTGTGAAAAAGCACCACCACCTTGAGAAATGGACAATGAAGTATTATAAGGACCGCCAGAAGCAGTAGCAAAAGTGTAACCTGACAAAGAGCTAACGGTAACATCAGCCGTAGTCAAATTCGCACCAGTAATGGTGAATGAATTTGGACCGTAATCACTGCCCACACATTGTGCACCGAAGGCTGTCAGAGTCGTAGCAAGAAGTCCAGGACCTGCAGCGGTCGTAAAGTTGTTCGGGTTGTTCGTGGCTGTTGTCGTGTTGTATGTTCTTTCCGCGTCACAATACTCATACACGCGGAAGTAATAATTGGTGCCCTGAGTCAAATTGCTAATGGCAATTGGACCACCGCCAGTACCATTGAACACCACTTGCTCACCTGAGTTTTGCCAAGCAGCATTTGCAGTAGGATTAGACCCGTTTGCTGGTGCTGTAAAGGAGTTTGAGGTATTCATTTTGATCACACGTCCTGCGCCATTTCCATTGGTCCAGTTAAGATCAAGATCCGCAGTTTGAATATTGGCCGCAGTGATAGAAGAAGCTTGTGTTGTCGGAGCAGTACAGGCTGGAAGTGTATTCGAATATTCCAGATCATCAATGTAAGCAAATCCATTGTTTGTTGCACTTGTTTCCGCATAAACGGCAATACCAGAAAGGTTAGTACCTGCGGCAAGACCAGCGGCCTTAGCCCATCCATTTGCGGGTGAAACTTTGGTGCCATCAACCCACAAATCCCATGTTTGAGAATTCAAGGTATATGAAGTGCCACCTTTAGAGTAAGTGGTAGAAGTAGCGGCATTGTTCGCATAAACTTCTATGAGTTGATCAGTATCTTTAGCCAAACCAGATCCAGTAACGGCCGTGTTCGCTCCAGCATTTCTGCGGGTTACTGATGAAATTGAGCCCGCTGCATAGGTGATCCAGAATACACCCAAATGGTTGGCATAGTTTCCAGAATAACCAGTCCCTGTATTTGCCGCACTGTTTGTTCCAATTGCAAATGCAAAAGTTCCTGTGCCAGTTGCTGTAGTGCGTACTTTCATTTTATAGTAACCCACTGTGGCAGGAGAAGTCCAATCGTAAACACCAAAAACATTGGTTGAAGCAGTGATTGATGCGTTGATCTGCAATTCAGTACCAGTACCAACCGATGTGCCCGGATTCGCCAAAACGAAGCCCAGTGCCCAAATTACCCGTTGATGCACAACGCACCCGATAGGTTCCTCCACCAGATGGTGTACCAGTGAAGAGGGTCGTTGAACTCCCAGAAGCTGTAGCATAGCTGCCGGTTCCGGTTCCAAAATCATACGTCCATGGTTGAGCCTGGATTTCGTTAAAAGTCAAAACACTGACCAGACAAATCAGCGTTGCGAAAAGATTTCTCATGTGAATAGAATTAATATTAGGAATTCGGGGCAAAGGTGGTATCACCATTCCCAAAGGTGGTTAACTGAAAAGCACCACAATGTTAACTTTTTATGCACTAGATCATGAACAGCCCATTAAAGAAAGGCTTCATTTCATGGATCAATTCACTGAAAACGATGAGGATGAGGATGAATCTTCACTTAACCGCCATCACATTAAAGCAAATCAATGTTTTCCAGTGCTTCCAAAACCGCCCTCACCGCGACTGGTTTCAGATAATTTCAGAACAGGTTTCCACGAGACAGTTTCATGTTTTGCGATGACAAGTTAAGCAATTCGGTCGCCATGTTTTATCACGACATTTTCATTGGAAAGATTGACCAGAATTACTTTGATTTCTCCGCGATAATCTGCATCCACAGTACCGGGAGAATTTAAAACGGTGATACCTTGTTTTGCGGCAAGTCCACTTCTGGGCCTCACTTGTGCTTCCATTCCAGAAGGAAGCGCAATAAAAATTCCCGTCGGAATCAATGCGCGGTTCAAAGGTCCCAGCTCTATTTCAACATCCAAGTTCGCACGCAGATCCATACCTGCAGCATGTTCTGTTTCATACGCCGGTAGCGGATGTTCAGAGCGATTGATGATTTCAACTTCGGTTACGGCCATAAATCAATTCCCGGTAAAAGCCGGTTTTCTTTTTTCCATAAATGCAGTGGTGCCTTCAACAAAATCTCCAGTTCCGAAGCACTTGCCAAATTCACGCACTTCTGCAGCATAGCCATTCATTCCCGTGCGATATCCAGCATTCACTGAACGGATAGCTGCAGCAATCGCTTTGGGAGAATTTTTGATCATTTTACCCGCAAGTGTTTTACAAATCTGCAACAATTCTGCTTGTGGAACGACCTCGTTCACCAATCCCCATTTTGCGGCATCATCCGCTTTGATCATTTCAGCAGTAGTAATCATTTCAATGGCTTTACCGCGGCCAACCAATTGAGCCAGACGTTGAGTACCACCATATCCGGGAATAAGTCCGAGAGAAACTTCCGGCAATCCCAATCGCGCATTGTCAGAAGCAATTCGCACATGACAACTCATGGCCAATTCCAAACCACCACCAAGTGCAAATCCATTTACAGCGGCAATTACAGGTTTGCTCATATTTTCAACAAAATCGAAAAGCAATTTGTGTCCCTGTGCGCTCAAATGTTTTCCCTGTTCAACACTGAAAGAAGAAAATTCTTTGATATCAGCACCAGCTACAAAAGCCTTCTCACCACTACCCGTGATGATGATCGCACGAACTTCTTGATTGACATCCGCCAGAGAAAGGGCTTTATTCAATTCCTCTATGATATCACTGTTTAATGCATTCAGCTGTGTGGGACGATTGATGGTAATGAGCATGATTGCTCCTTCCATATCTATCAGTAAATTATTGTATGCCATAACTCAATTTTGGTTGGCGAAGATAGAATCAGAAAAAGGTGATCGACCACCAATTTTCAGCAAAACAGAACTTCTAATCAAAGATCAATCTAGGTCAATATTCAACTTCAAATTCAACACGTCGGTTGAGCTTACGTCCTTCCTTGGTGTCATTCGTGGCCACAGGCTTTTGATCGCCAAAACCCGTTGCGCCGAGAATTCGAACGGCGTCAACACCATGATCAATCAAATATTTCATAACGGCCTTTGCACGTTGTTCTGAAAGTATGAGATTTTTTAATGCCTCTCCTTGGTTATCGGTGTGTCCGGAAATGCGCAGTTTGTAAGAAGGATTTGCATTCATAGCGACAACAACACTATCCAGTATCGGCCATGAATCTTTGGTGATGATGTCTTTTCCGGTTTCAAAACGAATTCCATTCAAAGCCTTCTTGAACAATTCCATCACTTCTTGTTTCACTTCAGGACAACCATTGCGAGCAGCAACACCAGCCTCTTGAGGACACTTATCCTCATGATCCGGAATTCCATCTCCATCGCGATCCAAAGGACAACCTTTTGCATCCACAGCGATGGATAATTTGGTTCCCTGGCATTGATCATCAGGATCGGCAACACCATCTCCATCGCTATCGGCACAACCATTCAGCTCATGTTTACCGGCCACATCTGGGCAGCGATCATCTTTATCCTGAATACCATCGCCATCAGAATCCGGACAACCATTGAATGACTTTGTACCGGATTGAAACGGACACATGTCATCCGAATCACGAATACCGTCGCGGTCAGAGTCAGGGCAACCATAAGCACTCACACTTCCGGGAACGTTCGGACAAGCGTCTTCATAATCCGGAACATGATCCTCATCCAAATCAAGAGGGCAACCATGTTCGTTTACTTTCGCAATGGCCGGTGTCAATGGACATTGATCATCGCGGTCTTCAACACCATCATGATCCAAATCGACGTAGGCTGCAAGACCAAAGCTCACACCAAGTGTGTGTCGCAGCATATGATCAGGTGCGTTTTTCCGAATACCATCATATCCGTCTTCACCAGTATATATGAGGCGTTCTTCAAACATCAAAAACAACCGATCAGAAATTTCCCATTGTAATCCGGCACCTACATTCAGCATCCCCCTTCTTTTTTCCAGATCATCGGAAAAAATGATCACTTTATTTTGATCCAAATTCGTTGACTCCTTTTTCAAGTTATAAAGTGTCCAATTTCCAGCTTCACTCAAACCCATTCCTGCAAAAAGATATGGTGAACATTTGTACCAGTCTTCTTTGAATAATTTTATTTTGAGATCAATCGCCGCTTGAAAAAAATCAGCATAAAAAGAATTGTTCACGTCACTGTCGTAGCTCCATGAACCAAAAGCAACACCTGCACGAATATCAAGTCGCTGATTGAGATAATGCGCATAGCTCATGGTTGTAAAACCACTCACATTTCTGAATTGAAACCAGTCATTGTTGATATCACCAGCATACTGCGCCGTGCCTCCACCCAGCGTGAGTGCACCACGATAGTGTTTGGTTTGAGCAAAAAGATCCGACTGGATTATCAGAAGTAGAAACAGAATTCGAAGAGCGAGCTGCATATCTGGAAAATGTGCAGCAATATGGGTTAAAAATCATCTCACTACGGTAACATGACCGATCAATTCTTCACGACGTTCTATACTATCATATTGAATAACCCATGTGTACACATCATTTTGCACATAATAATCGCCGGTGACACTTGGCACCCAAACATCATCTATGCTGGTTGCTTCGAAAATTTTAATTCCCCAACGGTCGAAAATGCGCAAATGGAAACCTTCAATATTCACACCGTATGCTTTGAATACATCATTGATCCCATCCGCATTTGGAGTAACGGTATTGGGAACCCATATTGGAAAATAGGGTTTCACATAAACCGAGTCATCGCTCACACAACCGTTATCGTCGATCACTGCAAGATGATAATAAGTTGGAACCAGTGGAGAAGCCACCGGATACGCGCAATCGATGCAAGACAAACCATCAGAAGGCCACCAATAAAAAGGAAGACCAAAAGCATTGCCCAACAAAACTGCGGAGTCAGGATACGCGTAATATTGATCAGGACCTGCATCTACAGTTGATGTTGGAAAGACATACACATAAACAGAATCCGTTTCGTGACAGTTGAAACTATCCACGCCAGTTACTTCAAACCAGGTGGTTTCACCAGGATGCAAACTCACCGTATCACCTTCTGAAGGTGAAGACGCTGATGCAGGTTGCCAATAATATTGCACGGCGCCAGAGGCATATCCACGAACACTATCACCTATACAAACACTTCCACCTCCCCAAGCCGTGATTTCAGGATGTATCACATTCACTGTGACAAAATCAGTTCCCATTCCGCATGAGTTGGTAATCGTGACAGTATAAGTCAAAGTATCTAGTGGACTGGCAATCGGATTTTGAATTTGGGCATTGTTCAATGTTCCTGATGGAGTCCACGTCCAGGAATTGGCGTCCACAGCTTCAAGCTGCACTGAAGAGCCTTCGCACATCTGCAGAGGATCATAAGTTTGTCCACCGGGAGCTTCGAAAAACACCGTGACGGTCACTTCTTCTTCTACAACACCATTGTCGCTGGTAGTAATGGTAACTGTGTATGTTGTTGTTTCGGTTGGTGTGCAAACAGGTGTAGCAATATTGTTCGGTGCAAGTCCAGTTGAAGGAGACCATAAATACGAAACACCTCCAGATGCTTCTAGCGTTGTGCTATTGCCTAGACACAATGCAACATCATCGCTGATATCGGTATCAGGAATACTTACCTCCACAGTCCAGATGAGCGTATCGGCATCACAATCATTAAAATCGATGATGGTGTACGTAGAAGTATTATTCGGAGAAAGGGTTTGAGTCAACGCAGAAGTGTTTGTGATTCCCGGTGCAGGCAGCCAATGCAAATTCACAGAACCCGTAGCGGTCAACGTTGCATCATCACCAAGACATATGAGATCATCTCCATCAATGGTTGGTTCTACGCCTGGCAAAATGGTGAGCATCACTTCAGCTGTATCCGCATTCACACACAAGGCATCATCCATTCCAATCAATTGAATGGTGTAAGTTCCTGGTTCATCAAAAATATGTGTGGGTTCGAATTGCGAACTTGTTTCACCATCACCAAACAACCATAAATAACTGGATGCGCCGACCGTATTATTGATAAAACTCACCGGACTTCCAATACAAATTTCATCAGGTCCGTCGATCTCAACATGGGCTTGCACCGCATTCAAATCGAACCTGAATACAGCTATGTTACATCCGGTACTTTCATTCGTATTGCTCCACACATCCGGTGTAGTAGGAAAATCGTCATTGTTTTGGCAACCCGCGCACACTGCTTGAAACACACTTCCGTTCTTATCAAATCGTGAAGTACCACCATCAACGTGTTCTCCACTTTCATCACCACCGAGATAAGATGCATATAAGAGGTCGACAGCATTCGGATTTAAAACACACAAGTAAAAATCACTTCCATCCGTTGTGCTTTGGAAAGCATCGGATGTAATCGGAAGATCATCTGTTGTGCTGAACTCTGCATAACAATCATGATTCGCACAAAAGAAAGTATTCACTTCACCACCCCAACCACTGATGTAGATCTGCTCACAATCGCTCACCAAAAATGCAGTTGGAGAAATATCAATTTCACCACTACCCGTGCCAATGGTTGTGTTCCATTCTTGTACACTCAATGTTGAATTGAACTTGTTGACGAATTGACCACTGTTTGTTTGTCCGTAACAACCCGTTGTGATAGGCATCAATCCAGCGGTTTGTCCATAAGAATAAATATTGTCATTGTCATCCACCTGAACAAAATACACCTGATCATAATCAGCGGTACCGATGAAAGTTCCGGCTAATAAATTAAAATTCGCTTCGTCGATAACCGAAACATAACCATCTGTTTGACCATTTTGCGACATATCCACTCCACCACTTACCAAAGGAAAGTTGGAGCTCCTGGTGCCACCAGCGATAACCAGAGCGCCATCATTTCTGAATTCTACGGCGTATGTTGCATCATTAGAAGAACCACCAACGAATGTCCCCATAACATGGTGGACAAAGCAGGATTCATTTTAAAAACGACACCATCGAATTGTCCTCCGCCGAAACTGGACTGTGTGCTATTTCCAGAAACAGGAAAATCACTGCTTTCGGTTACGCTGGCCACAAAAATGTTGTTGTTGTCATCGATGTTTACTTCACCTCTGAAAGTATCTCCATAGTTGTAATACAATTGATCGCCATAGTTGAGGCCATCATTTTCACTTCCACCAATAAAAGTTGAAGCATCCAATGTTCCGTCGGGATTGAATTTAGCCAGATAAATATCACAGCCATCAGGATGATCACCGACAAAAAATTCGAACATATCCAAGAATGGACCGCCATTAAAATTTTCCTGAAAAGCACCGCTTGTCGTTGGGTAGTCGTCGCTCCCGGTGACACCCATTACAATAAAATGATCATCGTGATCCGCAACAACACTATGAGGCGTTTCATTGCCACTTCCACCGAGATAAGTACTATACAAAAGTTGTGACCCATCCGCGTTAAACTTCGAGATTGCGGCATCATAAGAACCAAGTCCACCAAGTGTAGTAGAAAAGCGCCAGTTGTTGTTGGATATCCGTCGGCAAATACTGTTGCACCGGAAATCAAATTTCCTTGCGTATCATCACATGCGGTGAAACCAAAATTATTCGCTGTAGATCCGATATAAGTTGAAAATGCAATTTCCGGATCGATGATCAATTTTTGGGAGTGATCGTATTTGCCCACCTTAAATTTCAATTGACCATTGCGTAGAACAAAATCGCAAGTCACTTCGATCATTTTACCTTGAATAATCTGATAAGCGTATGGTGCCTTCTCGCGAATAACGCCGACAGAAGTTGTAATCACCAATTCATTTCCGCGAGATGTTTCTTCAATTTTCATTTTCACACCATCGGGCACAATGGCAATGTCGTGGACATTTCCACCTGGTCGAACCACAAAATCATACTTGAGGTTTCCTCCATCGGTATACATCGTCATATCAATATACCTGTATAATTCTTGATAGTCGAAACGTTGAAAGACCTGACAGTGATCTGCCCATTTCGAAGAATCATTTCCCAAATAATAATTGTTGTAATAACCAGACTCTTTTGATGCCGAAACAAAAGGCAACAAACTGCCCACGAAGTGTAGCTTATAATGATGACCACGGAATTCTGTCAACTCAGGTCGATTCACACCAGAAGGATGTAAAAAAGCGGTAATCTGAGGATCGAAAAAAGAGAATGTGAGGGCATGGTCTTCCGCCCAAAGTGCACCAGAAGGAAGGTCCGCTTTAAAATTGACATGGTCTGGCCATTGACCTTTGTTTTCCACAAAAGCAATTTGAGCGCAAGCCAAAAAGCTCACACCCATCAACAGCATTATGGTTATCAAGGTCCTTTTCACTGGTCCAGCATCAAGACTCACTATGAAGGTGAATAGTTGTCAAACATTGTCATCCACATCCTCCAAATTTCCGCCGAAAATTTCAATTCCGGTGAAATATATCATGCCGGAATATTCCATGGAATGGTTTCCTTTGTCAGAAATTAATACTCAAATGAAATCACGAATATTGGGAATGATCGTCCTTGCAGCCACTGCTATACTCTTTGCGGGCTGCCCATATACCAGCGAAGTGCCTATCACCACTGCAGGAATGAAATTGCCGCTTGGGCTAACAGGGGTTTGGGAAGATCCAGATAATCCTTCGGAAAAAATTGAGATTAAAGCCACCTCAGACAGCAATATTGAAATCATCAAAACCACGTCCAGCGAAGGTTCTGATCCAGTAATTGAAGATTATTTGGGATTCTTTTCCGATGTGAACGGGTCCATTTTTCTCAATTTGAAAGAAAATGATGAATACAGTACATCCTATTACCTGTATAAAATCGAACGTCAGGGCGATAACAAAATCAAGCTTTTATCAGTAACACCTAATATTCGCGAGAAATTCACAACCTCAGAGGAGCTGAAGAAATTCTTCGCTGCCAATATGCAGAACAGCTATTTCTATGAGTCTACTGAGACCACCTACTTCAAGGTGAAATAATTTAGATTCAGGGAATCAATCGGTAGTATTCTAGTACGACGATTGTTGCTGCAGCACAATAGGCATAGAATGCCAGAGGCGCGAGCAATGAATACCGGTAATTGGTGAACCAATATCCGGCAATGAAAGTGACGGGCAGAACCACTGTCATGAGTATCCATTTCATGACTAAAAAATAGCCTAACACGAACGAAAGCAGCATAGCCAGCGCCATGATGAGAAATACATTTTTCACGCTTCTGGCCTTGTTCGAAGCTCTGTCAGACAGAAAAATGTATCGCGGTAGAGCAAGCACAACGACAAGGACAGTGACTAAAAGATAAAGACCTTGGCCCCAGGATAATTCACTAAAGAAAGTATTGACATCAAATGAAATCACTTTTCTGAACAGGACGATATCGTTCAAATCGTTGTTCCAATATTTCCATGTCATCCAGTATAAAAAAGGAATCGCAAAAGCGACGAGGGGCAACAGATGTTCCCTCCAATGAAACGCCCTGGTAACCAGCGTTGTAATCCACAGCCCACCAGCTAAAGCGATATATGGAGGAAAGAAAACTGCAGCCATTCCAAACCAAAAACCACATTCGAAGTACTCCGCAAGTACGCGGGTTTGCCGGAACACCCTGAGCTGTTTGTTCAACCCAGCCAGTATGAAGATATTGGCGGTGAGTACGGGTAATGATAGCTGTATTGAACTGATGGTTACTGCGGTAATTGCATACATCACAGCCGGCACGTAAACAGGAATATTGTAAAATTCGTGCTTATTAAAAATCAGGTTGGAGAGGACGGCGCCGACAAGAATCAAGACGATGGTGGTGACGACCAATAAAAATTTACTGGTGTAAATCCCGGAAAAAAGTTCATCAGACGGGAAACCCGCGATGATTGGATTCAAACCATTGCCCCAGGCCATGGGCAGCATGGCCAGCAATACTGTGGCGGGAACCGCTACCAGCGTATAGGGTTGATTGGATGCAAATGATCTGAGAATCATATTCACAATAAGGTTGCGACAAAAATGATGGTTGTTGGTGGCGTAATGAAACGAAGTGATTAGATTTGCCTCACAATTTTTTCAACCATGAATCTGCAAAGTATTCTGAACCCGATCGCCGATTTCTTCCAGTGGACATTTCACCACCTTCTTGAACCTATGGCTCATTGGTTCAACTGGGTTTGTATTGTGTTTGCTTTTGTTGCGATCCTTTATTGGTTGCGTCGCCAGCGGAACTACACCCGCAAGGCTATGAGCGAGGGAACGACGGTTTAAACCCGTTTCAACATCCTTCTTCTGTTCCCGAAAACCTTTTCAGGCTTTTTCGAGGTATTTCTTTAGGTCAAAACCAATATCCTTTCTCAGGTTTTTCCCGGAGAATTCAATCACATTGGCATTTCTGTATGCTTTGTCCAGCGCATCGTCCATGTCATTACCATAGGCAGTAACTGCAATCACGCGACCTCCATTGCTCACCACTTTTTCTCTGGTAAATTTCGTTCCGGCATGAAAAGCCACTGCATCCTTAACCAGTTCGAGGCCTTTGATTTCTTTTCCTTTGTCAGAAGACTCCGGATATCCCTTCGATACCAACATTACCGTTACGGCTGAGCGTGGATCCGTTTCAACATGCTGTTCAGATAATGTACCGGTCGCGGCGCCTTCCAACAAATTGAGAAAATCACTTTTGATGCGAGGAATAACCACTTCGGTTTCAGGATCACCCATTCTGCAATTGTATTCAATCACATAGGGCTCATTCCCCACCTTGATCAATCCAAAAAAGATGAATCCACGGTATTTGATTCCCTCCGCCTTCAAACCTTTCATGGTAGGAATGATGACTTGCGTTTCAATTTTATCTAAAAACTCAGGAGTCACAAAAGGTACAGGGCTAACAGCCCCCATTCCGCCGGTATTTAAACCGGTATCTCCTTCGCCAATTCTCTTGTAATCTTTTGCTTCTGGAAGTATTTTATAGGAATCACCATCCGTGAGGATGAAAACCGACATCTCAATTCCTTTGAGAAATTCTTCGATCACCACTTTTTCGCTTGCAGTTCCAAACTGACCATTGAGCAATGTTGCCAAAGCTTCCTCGGCGGCCTTCAATTCATTCACGATCAAAACACCCTTACCAGCTGCCAGTCCATCGGCTTTCAAAACAAAAGGAGGTTTCAATGTGGCCAAAAAGGCTTTTCCTTCCTTCAGTGTGTTTTTGGTGAAAGTGGCGTATTTCGCAGTGGGTACGCCATGCTTCATCATGAATTGTTTGGCGAAATCCTTACTTCCTTCAAGTTGTGCGGCACGGGCGTCTGGACCAATCAGTCCCACATTTTTCAAATCCTTGTCAGCGGCAAAAAAATCGGCTATCCCTTGTACCAAAGGCCCTTCAGGACCTACCACCACCAATTGGATCTTTTTCTCCAGAACCAATTTTCGAATAGCCTTAAAATCATCCACAGCCACATCCACGTTGACACCAACATGAGCGGTACCGGCATTTCCGGGAGCGATATACAAATTGGACAAAAGCGAACTCTGCGAGATCTTCCACGCCATGGCGTGTTCGCGTCCTCCGGAACCAAGTATCAGAACATTCATCAGGTAAAAAATAGTGTTGCAAATTACGGAAGCCTTTCCTTGAGAAGCTTAGGGAATTTTTCAGCATTTACATACCATGATAAGAATGAAGCCGTTGTCAGGCATCATTCCACAATCCTATCTTCGCCCGGATGATGTTCCTCCATGATAATCTCTGAACTGAAAAGATTTTTCAGGTTCGATCGCCAGACCGTATGGTTACTGGTGAGTATGTGCTGTTTTATCCTGTTTTTCTTCAGTTTACCCTCTGGCATTTTTAACAAACCAAGGAGCACCGTCCTCTATTCTTCTGATGGCACATTGCTGAGCGGCATGATTGCAGATGACGGTCAATGGAGATTTCCCATGCGTGAAAGCGTGCCCGATAAATTCAAATTGGCGTTGATCACCTATGAAGACCGCCATTATTACGAGCACAGTGGCATCTATCTGCCATCCTTGTGCAGGGCAGTGGTTCAAAATGTTTCCAATCAGAAAGTCGTCAGTGGTGCAAGTACACTGACGATGCAAACCGTGCGACTCAGTCGCGACAATCCGTCGAGAACCATCGCAGAAAAATTGGCGGAAATGGTCAGAGCGATGCGCATGGAGTGGCGTTATGACAAAGAAGAAATACTTGCACTGTATGCATCCAATGCACCTTTTGGTGGAAACGTGGTTGGACTAGATGCTGCATCATGGAGGTATTTTGGCAGATCGCCAGAACAATTGTCGTGGGCAGAAGCCACCACACTTGCAGTTCTACCAAATGCACCATCTCTCATTTTTCCTGGAAAAAATCAGGAGCGACTCCTTGAAAAACGCAACAGAGTTCTTGAACTTCTATATGATCGCGGATGTTTCGACGAACAAACACTTGCATTGAGTCTTTCAGAGCCACTGCCAGGAAAACCATATCCACTTCCTCAAACAGCCCCGCATCTTTTACATACCATAGTTTCTTCCAGCGGAAAAGGAAAACAATTCAAGACAACGATAGATGTTCAGTTGCAGGAACAATGCAATATTCTGCTCAACCAACGCGTCGCACAACTCGAATCCAATTTCATCCACAACGCTGCGGTCCTTGTCGTTGAAGTTCGAACCGGAAATGTCGTAGCCTATGTAGGAAATTCATCAGATCTACAAAACAGATTTGGCAATATGGTGGATGTAATCCGGGCTCCGCGGAGCACAGGGAGTATTCTCAAACCATTTCTATATGCCGCTATGCTCAAGGAAGGACTCATTCTTCCCAATTCATTGGTTGCAGACATTCCAATACAATACGATGGCTTTTCACCACAGAATTATGCAGAGACTTTTGATGGTGCAGTTCCGGCGAGCCTTGCCTTATCAAGGTCACTCAACATTCCTTCAGTCATCATGCTGAAAGAATATGGCTATCAAAGATTTTATCATCTCTTACAAAAAATTGGATTTACACATTTCCGTCAACCAGCAGACCATTACGGATTATCCATCATATTGGGTGGTGGAGAAGCGAGTCTTTGGGACATTACTCATGCCTATGCCGGCATGAGTAGAACGCTGATCGAATACCATGATTCCAATGGAAAATACTTTGATCACGCATATGGTGAGCGCAATATTTTACAAGGAGAAAAAGCAGATACAATTACCGACGAATTTCCACCTTTTGATGCCGCCAGCATTTGGTGTACATATCGTGCATTGCTCGAAGTAAATAGACCAGAAACAGAACTCGGATGGGAAGTCTACAACTCATCTTCACCTATTGCTTGGAAGACCGGAACAAGTTTTGGCAATCGTGATGCATGGGCAGTAGGTACAACCCCTGACTATGTAGTAGGTGTATGGGTGGGTAATGCTGATGGCCAAGGAAGACCAACACTGACAGGTGTGACATCAGCTGCTCCTCTTTTGTTCGATATTTTTTCGCTGCTACCACATAACAGATGGTTTACACCACCGTACGACGACTTGAATAAAATTGCTGTTTGTAGTCAAAGCGGTATGCGTATGGGAGAACATTGCCAACATGCTGATTCGCTATTCGTGCCCGCAGCGGGACTTCATGCATCGGCTTGCAAGTATCATCAACAAATATTTACAGACGAAACAGGAAGCGCAAGACTTTCCGCTGAATGTGCAGAAGGCAGAAACATGACCGCAAAATCTTGGTTTGTTCTACCACCTGTACAAGAATATTATTACAAAACAAGACATCCTGAATACCTTGATTTGCCTGCTTTTGCCGAAGGATGCGGAGAAGATGAAAGTTTGCCCATAGGTTTGATATACCCGAAGGGAGATGCAAAAATTTTCGTGCCAGTTGATTTAGATGGCAGATATGAGAAGGTAGTTCTTCAAGCAACACACAGAGATCATGGCGCAACTTTGTATTGGCATTTGGATGGCGATTATCTCGGAGAAACACGTGTGATACATCATATGGAAATCAATCCTGCGCCAGGGAGGTATTTACTTACCATCACAGATGTAAATGGTCAATCACTTTTCCGATACATTGAATTCATTGGAAAAAACCAACACTGATGTATTTGATCAAACTGTGTCTACATTTCCCAAGACCATCGCTGTTGATCACTCAGAGAATTTCCAATGATTGATACAACAGAACTCAGAAAAGTTCATCACTTGCTTCCAGGAGTTCCAACCAATACTTCCTTCACACGACCATCTTCATATATCTGCTTGAGTTTGACTTTTCCGGTGCGTTCATCATAAGAGATATAAGTTCCGTGCAATTTGTTGTTCTTGTAATTGGATTCTTCAATTGGATTTCCGCGTTCATCGTAGATGATACTCTTACCATTCAGTTTGCCATCAGCATAGTGACATTCCCTCATCTTGGTTCCAAAAGGATGAAAATACTCCCACTTGCCATTTGGTTTGCCTGCTTTGTAATTTCCGCGACTCTCGATTTTCCCCGCAACATTGTACGTTTCAGCCAAACCATTCAATTCACCATTTGAATCGTAGGTTTCCATTTTTTCAATCATTCCACTTTCACGATAATAAGACCACTTGCCTGTTTTAACATCACCAGAACGCATGGTGTTGTTGCTATCGGGCTTCATTTTATAGAGCTCAGTATACTTTTTAGCAAAAGCATCTTCTTGCTTTAGCACAGACCAATCTCCCTCATAGGCAATCACTCCACTTGGATACCAGCCTTTCCAATGTCCATTCATTTTTCCATCTTGAAATTGACCGATGTCTTTTTGGTTACCACCCTCATACCACGATTTCCATTCTCCATGTTCGAGATCATTTTTGAAATCGCCTTCCATCAACGTTTGACCATTTTCAAACCAATAAGTCCAATGTCCATTCTTTTTACCCTTTGCATAGTTTCCTTCCTTCCATTTTTCCCCGCTGAAATATTGGTATTTCCAGGTGCCTTCCATCAGTCCATTATGATAGAGTCCCCAATATTCTTTGTTGCCATTGCCATAGTAGTAGGTCCATTCGCCGTGCTGTACATCATTTTGAAATGCGCCTTCCATGTCTTTCGCACCGCTTTCAATGAACCACTGCCACATCCCATTCTTCTTTCCTTCATGATAATCTCCTTTTACACTGGTTGAGCCATTCGAAAATGCTTCTTCAAAATGACCGTGCATCACCCCCGTTTTGTAGTTGGTAATTCGTTTCACTTTTCCAGAAGGAAATAATTCCTTCCATTCATTGTGATATTCACCCTTGAGGTAATCGCCCGACATGCGCAAATTTCCTCCGGCGTAATACTCTTCATATTTCCCATCTCGCAATCCACCCTTATAATTTGTTTTGGTTTTCACTTTGCCATTTTCATACAACTCTTCGCGAAAACCGGTTCCATTTTTCACTGTTTGTTTTCCCGGTTCAGAGTATGCAGAGATCAAAAGATCGCGGCCATTCACATAACGTTCCAACATCATGGAATCACCCTTTGAAAAAAAGTAAAGCCAATCACCAATCTTATTCCCTTTGTCATAAGTTCCCGATTCTACAAGTACGCCATCAGCTGTGAAAGTCCGTTGAATGCTGTCTTGTTTGTCCTGAACAAAATAGCCCTCTACCATCAATTTACCATTTGGATGATATCTCTTTACACTACCCGACAGTTTGCCCATCCGATAGTTCGATTCTTCCATGAGTTTACCGTCTTCAAAGTAATACTTCCACAGACCGTCTTCAAATCCGCGTACATATTTACCTTCACTTCTGACATTCCCATTGGGATATTTATCCTGAAAATCCTGTACTTGTGCAGAGAGTGACAAGACAGAAAAAAGGATCGCAATTGTGGCGATTTGTTTCATGAAAATTTTCATTGCGCGGTGAAATTAGGATGACCCTCCAAAAGGCCAACAAGCAATAGAAACGATTATGAACACGATTTCGTGTAAGTCATACCAAAAGCTTTGAAAAAGACGGCTATTCGGGAAAAAGCGTACAGTCCATTCCGCTAAAGTGATCATAACTTCATTTTCACGGATACCACACGACTGAGTGAATACGTTCGCAAATTGAATATGATCGTGGGCAATATGGTCAGTAAAAACAATGGTAAGATTAACGCGCTGATGGCCGCCAATTTTCCAGCGAATCCACCATGTAACAATTCGGAGAATTCATCCACAATGACTGTTACAAGTCCGATAATTTCCGAAGCGAGGTAATAAAACATCAATGACAATACTCCTGTATTCACGGTGTTCATGACTTTAATGAGAAAATGATTGGTGATGATCAAATCGCCAGGCTCATTTTCATTCAAGGCAAAATCATCCAACGAATTGGTGGATTTAAATTCAGGATAATGCAAAGCTTTGGCAGTGCGCCTAACGTACCAAAATTGAAAAATGGGCAGAATGAGAAGAAGAGATTTCAAAACACCATCGTTAAGCATATCGTCTGCGTTGATGCTTATTATCAAAAAACACAAAACCAAGACGAAGCCGAAAAAACTACACAAGTATGAACCAATGATGAGTATTCGCATTCTGAAAATGAATTACTTTCGGCGAAGGTAACAGCAGTCATGAAAAAGCAACTCATTCATCACCTCATTCCAATGTTCATTTTGTTTTCGATTATGAAAACATCAGGGCAAATGACATTGACTGTGGTTTCAACACCACAACTCACTCCAATACTCGATCACATTTATGTGGCTGGTACTTTCAACAATTGGAATCCATCCGACGAAGCTTTCCGCCTCACCTTTTCAGATGGCGTGTACAGCATAGAAATTCCTGGCAATGAAAACGAAACCATCGAATTCAAATTCACCCGTGGCAATTGGGCCATGGTCGAAGGAAATTCTGATGGCACTTATTTGGCCAACAGAACACTTACCATGATCAATGGATCGATAGCAGAGTTGACCATTTCGGGATGGGAAGACCTGGCGGGCACGCATACCGTGACTGAGCACGTTCGTATTCTGGATACAGACCTATTGATGCCACAACTCAAGAGAACGAGACGCATATGGATCAAACTCCCTGAGGATTATGCTTTCAGCGATGAACAATATCCTGTATTGTATATGCATGATGGTCAAAACTTGTTTGATCATGCCACATCATTTGCAGGTGAATGGACTGTCGATGAAATCACAGATGATCTTGTACCTGAAAATTGTGCAAAGGCAATTATTGTAGGGATAGACAACGGTGGAGCGAATCGAATTGATGAATATGCGCCTTGGTTAAACGCAGAATACAATGAAGGCGGAGAAGGTTCTTCGTATGCGGAATTCATCGTAGAAACATTAAAACCATTGATAGAATCGCAATTCCGGGCTCGTACAGAACGAGAGTATAATTTCACCGGTGGCAGTTCCCTTGGTGCACTGATTGCCACATATATGTTGTTGGCACATCAGGATGTTTTCGGTGGTGCGATCTCCTTATCACCAGCATATTGGTTTAATCCGGAAATTCAGGATATGGCACTCAATGCAGGAATCAATCCTGACACAAAGCTGTACTTCGCCTGTGGCAACGACGAAAGTGACACGATGGTGGGAGAAATTGAACAAATGATGGCCAATCTGCAATCCGCCGGATTACCCAATCTAAATCTACAGAACCTTATTCAGACAGGCGGACAGCACAACGAATATTGGTGGGCGCAATATTTCTCAGACGCATATCAATTCACCTTGGGATGTACCACCGGATTGAATCAGCATGATCGAGTTGTTGGAATGAAAATCTTTCCAAACCCGGTGAAAGAAAGCTTTCAAATGGAATTTGACCATGAAGGCATTTTCACTCTTGTGATTTACGATAAGCTGGGAAAAGAAATGCTCAGGGAAAAAGTAACAGCTAAACAAAGCATAGATATTTCCTCCCTTCCCCGCGGTGTGTATACAGCAGAAATGATCATTCCAAAAGGACATAAAAATCAGGATACAAAACACACACAAAAGCTCATCAAATATTGACGTTGAAGCATAACTAGGTCAAATCCTGCGCACTTTTGCACGAAATCAAGAACATGAGTCAATCAACCATATCAGCATCCAATGCACCCAAACCTGTTGGTGCTTATCCGCACGCAAGAAGAGTTGGCAACTTATTATTTCTCTCAGGTGTAGGTCCAAGAATAGCGGGTAGCGATGCCACCGACAGTGGAGTACCTGGACTAAAACTGGACAAAAACGGAAATTTTCTCGAATTCGATTTTGAAGCTCAATGTCGCAACGTGTTCGATAATGTTAAAACCATACTTGAAGCAAGTGGCAGTAAATGGGAAAACCTGGTGGATGTCACCGTTTTTCTTGTCAATATGAAACGTGATTTTCATACCTACAACCGACTTTACGCAGAATACTTTAAAGACGCACAACCATGTCGCACAACGGTTGAGATCAACGCATTACCTACCCCTATTGCCATCGAGCTGAAGTGTATTGCGACCATTGAATGAATCTGACCACACTAAAACGGTGCTGTTGGCCGTTATTAATAACATCAACATCGGATCATTTTTTCAGTTTTGGCCTGTGTTTTGAAAAACGGACGAACTATGATGAAAAAGCAATTCTTTATCGTGACCATTTTCGCTCTGTCTGTTGCCGGTTCAGAGGCACAGACAAAGCCAACCAAAGCCACTGTGGAAAATCTCCCGGCAATGGGTTATCGTTCAACAAACAACAGCGCCTTCAAGGCTGGTGAAAGCGTAGAATATCTTATCCATTATGGAATGATCAATGCGGGAATCGCCCGTCTGAGCGTTGAGGAAAGCCAATATAAGTTTGGTGACCGGGAAGCTTATCACGTGGTTGGCACCGGATACAGCCTTGGTTCATTTGATTGGTTTTTCAAGGTGCGCGATCACTACGAAACATATATCGACAAGCAGGGAATCTTCCCTTACCGTTTCATTCGAAATTGTGATGAGGGCGGTTACAAAATCAATCAGGACTACACATTTCATCCGGAACGCAGGGCTTACAAAGACCACAAAGGCGACGGGTATATCACCCTGATTTCGTGCAGGACATGCTCAGTTCTTATTATTATGCTCGCACCCTGGACTATTCTAATGCCAAAAAGGGTGATGTTATCACCATCATGACACTGGTGGATGATGAAATTTATCCACTGAAAATGAAATACATAGGCAAAGAAACCATTGAAGTTGATGCTGGTAAATTCAGGTGTTTAAAGTTCGCTCGGTGGTCCAAAAAGGCCGGGTTTTCAAAAAAGAAGAAGATCTGAGTGTCTGGATCACTGATGATGCCAACCATCTGCCGATTCTTGCCAAGGCAAAAATCCTGGTCGGATCGGTGAAAATGGAGCTCAAAACCTACAGCGGCTTGATGAATCCCATTTCACAAGTACAATAATTCAAAACAGAAATATTTCAAGGGTCGTCCTGTTGGGCGGCCCTTTTTTTTGACCTACATGAAGTAAAGTAAAATTCTTTGTAAACAAAGCGCAAAGGCACTTTGCAAACCGGCTGTGACTGCCTACCTTTGACCGCTTGCTCAATTTTTAATTTATCCGAACATGAAAAAAACTTTACTCAGTACCCTTCTTTTTGCATTTGCATTCGTAGCTAACGCTCAAAACTGCTCTGAAATCTTCATTTCTGAATACACAGAAGGAGGCAATAACAACAAAGCAATTGAGATTTATAATCCAACCAATAGTCCCATTTCATTAAACAGCAATTACCGTCTTGTTCGTTACAACAATGGAACCAGTGCTGTAGCCGGTGAAGCCAATTCACAGGCGATGGTAAATCTGGGTAACGTAACAATTCCAGCACATGATGTTTGGGTTGTTGTCATTGAAAAACTTGATCCATCTCAGCCATGTCCAGGACAAGAATGTATGGTAGACCTTGAACTTCAAGCGCTGGCAGACACATTCATGTGCCCTGATTATAACGTGAGCTACGCGATGTATTTCAATGGTAATGATGCCATTTCAATTCAGAAATTCAACGGCACCAGCTGGAACTATGTAGATATTTTCGGAATGATGGGAGACGCAGCCATGGTAACGGGCCAAGCTTGGAGCGATGTGTTTCCATATGACGGTACCATCGGAACATGGTGGACCAAAGACCACACTTTGCTCAGAAAATCAAGTGTTCAACAAGGTGTTAATTCTAACCCAACACCTGTATTCAATGTAACCATGGAATGGGATTCACTTCCAAATGAAGATTGGAGCAATCTGGGAATACATAACTGTTTGTGCAACGACGTTTTTGTGGATGAAACCAATCGTCCGATTGAGGTATCAGTTTATCCAAATCCAAGCACCAACGGCCAATTATTGATCAAAGCAGAAGAGAATATTCAATCTATTGAAATGTTTGATTTGCTTGGTCAGCGTATTCCAGTTCGCGCAAAAAACACCAACAGTCGTTTTGTTGAAATCAATGCAGAAAACAAATCTGCAGGTGTTTATGTTCTGAAAGTGAATTTCGATCAGAAGCGTAGTTCGACCATTCGCGTGACGATAGGCTAATCACAATTAAATACATCTCTATGAAGCATCTATTGGCATTAGCCAGTTGTATTGTATTCGCTGTCTTTAATGGTCAGGCTCAAGGTGTGAAGGGTATCGTGACAGATGCAGAAACTGGCGAGCCTTTGATCGGCGCTACCATATCAACCCAAGGTGGAGGTGGCGTTGCCGCAGACCTCGATGGTCTTTTCACGCTTAAACTTGATGCGGGCACTTATGAAATTACTGTAGCATATGTCGGATATGAAAGCATGGTGGAAAAAGTCACCATCACCGACAAGATGATAGAACTCTCATTTCGTCTTCAATCAAAAGTTCTGGATGAAGTTCTTATTGTGGCAGACGTTGCCAAATCGCGCGAGACGCCCATTGCCTATTCCAATATTTCTTCTAAAAAAATTCAGGAAGAATTGGGCGCTAAGGATCTTCCCATGGTATTGAACACAACACCTGGCGCCTATGCCACGGAGCAAGGAGGAGGCAGTGGAGACGCACGTGTAACCATTCGTGGTTTTGATCAACGGAATGTGGCAGTTCTTGTTGATGGAGTTCCAGTAAACGACATGGAAAATGGTCAGGTTTATTGGAGTAACTGGGATGGACTTGGCGACATCACCCGCACCATGCAGGTTCAACGCGGACTCGGTGCGTCTAAACTTGCGATCGCTTCTGTTGGTGGTACCATCAATATTCTCACAAAAGGTATTGATCAAAAACGCAATTTGTCGATCAGACAAGAAATCACGGATTATGGATTGAATAAAACTTCATTTGGGTTCAACTCAGGTAAACTCAAAGGTGGCTGGGGTATCACTTTAGCAGGTGCCCGCAAGGGGAAGCAACTGGGCTGATGCTACCTTCACAGATGCATATTCCTATTTCATCAAAATCCAAAAACAATTCGACAAACATCTGATTAGTTTAAGTGCAAATGGTTCTCCACAGAAACACGGTATGCGTTATGACAGACTTCCGATGGCCATTTATGACAAGTCATTCTCCGATAAATTGGGCATCAATTCAGATTCTGTTCTCCTGGCCTATAACCAAATTGAACGTGGCCGCACTTACAATCCCAACTGGGGATCAACAACCAATGACGTGGCATACATGGGCAATCCATTTCCAGACATTGGCAATGGTGGTCAATTCAACGACAGGGTAAATTTTTATCACAAGCCTCAAATCAATCTGTCTCACTTCTGGACACCAAGTGACAGATGGAGTTTGTCTACAGTCGCATATCTCTCCATAGGTAAAGGTGGTGGTACTGGATTAAAAAACTCAGCAGCAAAACTGCCTGAAACAGGTCAGCTCAATGTGCAGTCCATCTATGATGGCAATACAATGAACACACCAAATGTGCTTTACAATGCAACAGAGCGTCCATCGACCAACTATCTGCGATCGAACAACAACGAGCATTTTTGGTATGGGATACTTTCTACAGCCAACTTTAAACTGAACGATAACCTCAACGCCATGTTTGGTCTTGATGCTCGTTCTTACAAAGGATCACACTTCCAAACCGTTTATGATTTGATGGGTGGAGATTATACGGTAGACGCCGCATCTAATGCCAATCAGGTAAACGGAACTTACATAGGAGACCCCAATTTCCAGAATGCTGTTCGTCATGATGGCGATACTATTGGATATCACAATGATTCATTTGTGAAGTGGGGTGGATTGTTTGGCCAAATCGAATACAAAAAAGACCGTATCACAGCATTTTTGACCGGTTCCATTTCTACGACACAATATCAACGTGTCGATTATTACAAAAAAAGAGACCTTGTGCTCGATGGGGAAGTTTTCTCTCAAGTTGTTGGAAATGGTGATCGGTTCTTTTACAACGGTGAAGATTATATCGTAGCAACAAGCACCAATGTGGTGAACGTAGTAAATGATACTACGTTTATTACTGCAGGTTCCAATACCCGATACATCGTGAATGCTGATGAGTACAACAACAAATCACCGGAATCACGATATGCTTCAACTGATGTAAAACACTTTTACGGTAACACGTTCAAGACAGGAGCCAACTTTAAGATCAATGAAAGCCAAAACGTTTTCATGAATGCTGGTATCCTCAACATGGCACCGCGAATGGATGTAGTATTTGACAACAACAACAACGAAATCAAGAACACAAGAAATCAACACGTGTATGCGGTAGAAGGTGGATACAATTTCCACAATAAAAGATTCGCTGCAAATCTGAATGCTTACTACACCCGTTGGGACAACAAACCACCATCATCAATCCCACAAGTGGTAACATCTGATGGAACTCTCTATTACAACATCACGGGACTCAATGCACTGCACAAAGGTGTTGAATTGGATTTCATTTACAAGTTGAAAAATAAATTCGAGTTCGAAGGTCTTCTGTCATGGGGTGATTGGAGAACAACTTCAGGTTCAACTTCCAACGTAACCGATGACAATGGCAACGTTGTAGCTGTGATAGATTTTAGTGCTAAAAACGTACACGTTGGTGATGCAGCTCAAATCCAAACAGCAGGTAGCATCCGCTACGAAATAATCAAGAACCTTTACATCAAAGGAAGATTTACTTACTTTGATAAAAACTATGCGAACTTCGATCCAATACTATTAACTGGTACAAACAAGGATCGTGAATCATGGAAAATGCCTTCATATGGTTTGCTCGACTTTTTTGCCGGCTATGATTTCACTTATCACAAAGTGAAGTTCACAGCTACCAGTGGCATAAGTAATGCGTTAGACATTACTTATCTCACCGATGCACAAAATGGAACCAAGTTCGATGCTACCACTGCTACAGTATTTATGGGTATGGGTAGAAGAATAAACTTCTCATTGCGTATTTCTTATTAATCAGACAAATAACAGTCATTCAAAATGAAAAAGATTATTGCATTTATTGGGGCGTTAATCATTGGGCAAGTATTACTTGCACAAGCAACATTGCCACTCTCATGGAATTTCGCCACCAGTACACTTCCAGACGGTTGGTCTGAGGATAACGTAAACACTGCGAGCACACCGTATTACACCGGATCTGGTAATCCAGCACCCGCATACAAACTCGATGCAACTGGTGACATTCTCACTGTGCATGTGGCTACAACACCGGGAACTTTCGGCTACGACATCATAGGCAACAGCTTTTCAGGCGGAACTTTTCAGGTAGAAGAATCAGTTGATGGCACTACTTGGACACAGCTTCACACCTTCACTGCGCCAACTGGTAGCTACACACATTTCAATGAAACGCCAAATACCGCCAGCAGATATTTCCGTTTCTACTATCAACAAAAAGTGAGCGGTAACGTTGGCATTGACAATGTGACCATAGCTGCCGGTATTTCAACCGCGCAAGAAATGCTTGTATCATACAATGCTTCAACAGTGGTGAATGGTTCAACTATTTTCTTTTCCTCACCATCAAACATCACAACACAAGTTGCACTCGACGTTCAAAATTTGGGATTGGCAGATCTTAACCTGAATACAGCAACGATCACCGGACCGGCAGCTGCAGAGTATAGCGTTACCTCATCGATGCCAATGACCATTGCGGGCCAAAGCAATTCATCACTCAACATTGATTTCACTCCAACGGCGGATGGATCACATCAAGCTGTATTGAGTATTGAAAATGACGACGTGAATGCCAACCCGTATATCATCAATCTTTATGGTATTGGAGGAAGTTATGCTACCGAACCAACTGCAAGTGCAACATCACTTTCATTTGGCACACCGAAAAGCTATCGCATTAATGCAACTTTTACACCTTCAGATGCGGATGGCTTCATCGTACTTCGTCGTGATGGTAGTGCAGTGACAGATTCGCCAGTTGACGGAACCGCTTATGACAAAGGAGATATGATTGGTTCATCCCAAGTTGCTGCAATTGGTGATATCAGCGCGTTTTCACCGAGCTATATCCTTGCCAACTCACAATATCACTTCAGTGTATTCGCATACAATGGTGAAGGACAATACATCAACTACCGCACTTCTGATCCACTTACAGGCAGTGCTACTTCCGCAGGTACAATGGTTGGAGCTTCCTATTATTCTGGGATCAATCCTAATGCGAACACATTCGTAACAGACCTTCACAACCTCATCAACACACACGACATCCAATTCTACAGCAATTATGGTCAGTTGATGGTTGAACGTTTCTTCGCTCGCGACACAAGCGATAACCAACGTGTTATAACATGTTCATACAGCGGACTCAACGAGGTTTATGCTCAACCGTTCGATTGGACTACCAATGACTTCGCGCGTGAGCATACGTTTCCACAATCATGGATGCCGACCGTGAATGATGCCAACTTCCAAAGCCGTCCTGAATACAGTGATTATCACATGATCGTTCCTGCCAACCAAAACAACGTGAACTCGATTCGAAGCAATTATCCACTTGGCGTTGTGGTAACACCACAATATTCATACATGGGATGTAAACTCGGTACAGATGCCAATGGCAACAAGGTTTTCGAACCGCGTGATTCTTTCAAAGGAGATGCAGCTCGTTGCATGTTATATCAATCCATTTGTTACACAGGTGTGGCATATAGCGGTGCTCCAAACACAGATTGCACTTATGGAGGAAGTTGGTCATTGCCATCTGCAATCAACAACACCACCATTCCATACGGACAGGATCAGTATATTTTGAAAGCATGGCATTATGCCGATCCAATCGACAATTTTGAAATTTCTCGTAATGATTTTGTAGACTCATTGCAGGGTAACAGAAATCCATTCATCGACAATCCAAACTACGTTTGTTATATCGATTTCAGCAATATGTCTTATATCCTTAACCCAACATTCCCATGTAATACTGTTGCGGTGAATGAAGTTGAAAACAATTCATCTGAATTTATGATTGCCCCTAATCCAAGTGAAGGTGTTTTCAATTTGATCTTGAATGCAAAACAACATCACAATGCAGTGATCAAAATTTATGATCAAACAGGTCGTGCGATCTACACCAAAAACGCAATGATGAACAGTGGTGTAAACAGCATACCGGTAGACATTACCGAATTACCTTCAGGCGTATATGTTATGGACATCACTTCTGATCACTACCGCGTATCAGACAAATTGATTATTCATTGATCGGCAATAAGTGATCTAAAAAAAGCCATCCTCAGGGGTGGCTTTTTTTTATCTTCCATTTTCAAAATATTTTAGAAACATATCCTTCTTCTGCGGCGAAAGGGGAACTTCTGTTCCGTCTATCAGGACGACACTACCACCACCAGATTTCATGTATTTGGTCACGTGTGTCAAATTGATCAAGTGAGATTTGTGTACACGCATAAAACCGTCGTCAGTCAACAAATCTTCATAAAACTTCAAAGTCCGGCAAATCATGCGCTTTCTACCATCAGTCAGAAAAATATCAGAAAAATTATCATGGGCTGTACAATGAACAATGTCCGCAACCTTGACAACCTCGAAACCATCCATTAATGGCAACACGAGACGCCGTTGTTGAGCATCAACACGCATCACATTTTCGGTGACAACTTTATTTCTTATGGCGCATGCGCCGTGTGATTTCTCACTGGTGAACTTCTTTACAGCATCAATTAAGTCATCGATACTCAGTGGTTTCAGCAAGTAATATGCTGCGCCATGATTAATGGCTTGAATGGCATACTGATCAAAGGCAGTGACAAATATTACCCCGAAATTCAGATCAGACAGTTGATCCAATAGATCGAAACCACTACCACCTGGCATTTCAACATCCAGAAAAACCAAATCAGGGTGATGTTTTTCAATCATCGATTTCGCGGCAACGATCTGATCCGCCTCTCCGATCAATTCCAATTCAGGGCAGTACTTTTCAATATATCCAGCCAGAACATGACGAGCCGAACGCTCATCATCCACAATCAAGACCTTAACCGAATTCTGATTCATAATCATTCGTTGATTTCATTTGCTCGCATACATTTCATACTCAATCGCACTTCCGTTCCAGGATAATCGTCATCCTGAAATGCTTGACCAACGGATATTTCCATCTGACATCGATACAATTTATTGAGTAGGGACATTCGACTGTGCATATTTGAAACTGCATGCGAAGATTGTCTCTTCTGATGCCCCGTTTTAATCTCTTGCGACTTAGCGATACCAATACCGTTGTCGCGCGTTACGATCACCAACCGATCTCCTTCAATTTTCATTTCAAGCCAAAGTTCTCCCAATGTCTTGCGGTACCTTAAGCCATGCCAATAGCATTTTCAAGCAAAGGTTGAAGCATCATTGGTGGTATAAAAATATCTGACGGATCTGAAACACCTCCACATTCAATGTGATATTGAAACTGATCCGGAAACCTTGAATGTTCCAGTTGAACATAGACCTTCAGCATTTCAATTTCGTCTGATAGTGGAATGAATGTGTTTTTTGAATCATCCAATACACGTCTCATCAAACGAGAAAAAGAAGTGATAAAACGATTCGCTTCACGTTCATCATTTTTCGCCACGTATTCATTCACCGAATTCATGCATTAAAAATGAAGTGTGGATTCATTTGACCACTCAAACCCTGTAGCGCAACCAATTGCTCCGACTTTCTCCTTGCCCTGTTACTCTTGACAGTGAAAAATCCAAATACTACAACAAGCAACAACATCAACAGAAGCAAAACAATGACGAAATTGCGGGTGCTTACCTTAACATCCTTGGCAGAATTTTCTTCACGCAGCAATTGCATATCACGCGCATTGAGTTCATTCTCGCGTTCAAGTAAAGCTACACGCTCCTGATTTCTTCCGAGATCGGTACTCAACACCATAGCGTTCTGCAATTCCAATTGTTGCAAAGCATTCGCTGAATCGAGCATTTCTGAATAGTCGCGATAATATTTCAGAGCCTTTTCTAATTCATTTTTCTTCTGAAATTCCTGAGCAAGATTTTTCAATGCCATAGCACCATGTCTTAAATCAGCGCTATTGTACCCGGCATTATTCAAATCGCCATCAATCGATTTTATCGGGTTAAGTGCATTTGCTTTCTGGATGTAGTCTTCTGCACGTTGTATATCTCCCATTTGAAGATATGCATTGCCAATTTCATAATTCTGTATGGCCATACCGGAGAAATCATTGTTCTGAGTATTTAATGCGAGATTTGAATTCCGAATCTCCAATTCCAAACTGGAATTTTGTGTGTTGTGATAAACATCTGCGAGTGCATCATTAGACTGTATGATCAGGTCTGTTAATCCTTTTCTGACAGCCAATTCCGAAGCCTCTTTCAGGTATTTTTCAGATTGTTCTAGATTACCCTGTTGCTGTAAAATTTCACCAAATTGAAAAAGTGTTTTTGCTCTTTCCTCGTCGCTAAATTCACTTTGCGGTAATCGTAGCAATGATTCCAAAATTTGGTTCGCGGTATTGAATTCACTTTTGGCGGCAAAACACTTTGCGCGTAGTCTCAACAATTCATATTGAATGGACTTTTGTCCAACAATTGAAACATCTTTCTCACCTTCTAACGACAGTTGAATTCCCTCATCAAATCGGCCAGCAACAGAACAGGACTGAATGGCACCTTGATAAGCCCTTCCCATTGTTCCCGGATCATTCAACTTATTTTGTACACTGATCAGAATGACCTTTCTGAAATCCTGTATTGAAGATGAATACTGTCCGCATTTGTAGAGCATTTCCGCGCGGTTGATGTAGGCATCAACCATCCCATTTGAGTTGTTCCTTTTGGTATACCACTCAATCGCACCACCTGACAACTGGAGTGCCTGAATGCGGTTGGTACGGAAGATCATGGCGGCAGAATCCAAACGAATTTTTCCGGAATCGACCTGAGCGAATGGGGCCATATCACAGAACATCACAGCAAAAACCATGAGCCACACGCAGAGGCGTGTGTGTGGCCGAGACAATGTATATGGACGATACAGCTTAGTCATGCGGTGGTAAACATATTGCAGATTGATTTAACCAGATGTGAAAGTACACCTCAAAAAAGCCCTCTATTGAACAAGTGGCTCAGGCCAAAATCTATTTCACGTAGTCAAAGTAGTGGTTCACGTAGTGATGAAATTTTGAAGTACTCATCAAAAATAGTTTTGGCAAAAAATAAGAAGATGAAACACAGCATAATCCTCACCATTATCCTGACATTGGGCATACTCCAAGTTCATGCACAGGAAATCAGTATTCAGTCTAAAGTAACAGCAGTGGAGGTATATCGCACGATGGCCAAAGAAACCCGTACTGCAAGTACACAGGTTAAAGAAGGATACAATGAAATAGTTCTTTCAGGAGTCACCACAAGCATGAATGATCTGAGTTTGCAAGTATCTGTACAAGGCGATGCACAATTGCAACAGGCAGCAGTGCGCAACAACTTTCTCACTCCTGAAGGATCATCACTGTTCGACACCAAAGAAGTGGCATTTCGTGATTCGATGCGCAAACTCGACCATGAATTGAGGTGGCTCAATGAAGAAAGACTCCTCGCTACCGGAGAAATAAATCTGGTGAATGAACTCTTGAAAGTGTCTAATAGCAAGGAGAATTACACTCCCGATCAGCTCAACAATCTCGCAGACATGTATCGCACAAGACACACCGAACTTCGGAAAAAGCTCTTTGAGATATCGCTCCAAGAAGAAACAGCCAACGTGAAAAAAACTGCATATCAAAACCAATTGAATTCACTAGGTTCACAAAACAATACGCCCATCAAGGAAATTATCCTGACGTTTTATGCCGAAAAAAACGAGACCCTCAAAATAGAATGCAATTATCTGGTTGCTTCTGCGCATTGGATTCCAACATATGATATTCATGCAGAGAACACCACGACTCCATTGCATCTGACCTACAAAGCGAAGATCAATCAAACAACTGGATTTGATTGGAAAGATGTTAGCGTTTCCGTTTCTACCACCAATCCAGGAGTAAATAACAACAGACCGATGATGTCACCGAAATACATTGATTACGTCACTTATAGTGTACAGCCAGATTACAGTGGAGTTGCCACGAATGTAATGCAAGTCAACGTCATCAATAATGATTATCTTACACCTGAAGTTGCTGCCATCCCAACTGTTGATCCTGCAGAAGCGGACATTCAACTAGAATTTTCGGTTAAAGGGAAACACACCATCGCAGGATATGGCAAGGAATACATCTGCACGCTCAATGCGATTGAGATGCCTGCTAGCTACAAATATCATGTAGTCCCTAAAATCGATCCAACGGCATTTCTTATTGCGCGAATCACCGATTATGGTAAATACAATTTGCTCAGAGGTGATGCGAACATTTTCTTCAGTGACACATATGTCGGCAAAGTTGATTTCAATCCACATGTTGTAGCAGACTCCATGATGATTTCGATGGGAAGAGACGAAAGCATCGTGGTAAAACGCATAAGAAAAGGGAACAAAACTTCCAAAAAGATTGTGCCTGATCTCATTCGTGATTCCTATACATGGGAAATTGTGGTGAGAAACAATAAATCAACGCCAATAGAAATTGAAATTCTTGATCAGGTTCCACTGAGCCGTAGAAAAGAAATTACAGTAAAACTTAATGACAAAGGAGGTGCAACACACACACCTGATTTCGGCAAATTGTTATGGACGAAAAAAATCAAACCGAATGAATCTTCGCATGTAGAATTTTCTTATACCATTGAATATCCTGACAAAAAATCAGTGAAAGAATATTGATTCAATCGTGATGATATCCTTCTCCTTTCAAGATCGAAAAACCACGATACAATTGTTCGGTAAGCAAAAGCCGAATCATTTCGTGGGAAAAGGTCATACGGGAGAAGGATATTTTTCCTTCAGCGCGTTGATACACTTCTTTGGAAAAACCAAAAGCACCGCCAATCACCAACACCATTTGTTTTAATCCAGAATTCATTCGCTTTTGAAGCAGTAAAGCAAATTCCCGAGAACTAAACTCTTCGCCTTTTTCATCCAGTAAAAACAACAAATCATCCGCTTTGAGATGCTTCATGATCAGTTCACCTTCCTTTTGTTTTAAAGCTTCGGGCAATAGACCTTTGTTCGGCACATCCGGCAATTCAAGATACTCCACTTTAGCGTAGTGTTTCAATCGGTCGAGATAAATACCGATACCTTCCTTCAAATAGGAAGAATGCGTTTTTCCAATACACAGAATGAAAATTTTCACTCGCGTTGATCGTCTTTGCTATCACGGATATCCTGTCTTTTTAAGGGGTTGGCAGCATATTCGCGATATGTTTTGCGTTTTCTGTATACATCACAAGCCGTGAAGATTGCGGCACGGAGCGAAGATTCATCCACGATGCCCTGACCTGCGATATCGTAACTGGTTCCGTGATCCGGAGAAGTTCTCACCACTGGTAGTCCAGCGGTATAATTGACACCATGCTCAAACGCAATGGCTTTAAAAGGTGCAAGTCCTTGATCATGATACATGGCCAATACAGCATCGAATTTTTTGTAGTTGCCACTTCCGAAAAATCCATCAGCCCCATAAGGACCATAAACATAAAGTCCTTTGTCGGCTGCTTCACGAATGGCAGGAATGATAATGTCCTTTTCTTCAGTACCCAATAGACCATTGTCTCCAGCATGTGGATTCAGGCCGAGTACAGCAATACGAGGCTTGTTGACACCAAAGTCTTTCAGAAGACTTTCATTCATCAATGCAAGTTTTTCCAGAATTTTTTCTTTGGATATATGTTGCGCCACATCCTTCAACGGTACATGACCGGTGACAATACCCACCTTCAAAACATCACTCACCAAAAACATCAACACTTTATCGGTATTGGCGAATTTGGCCAAGTACTCTGTATGCCCTGGAAAACTAAAATCCTTGCTTTGTATGGTATCCTTGTTAATCGGACAAGTCACAATCACATCAACTTTATTCGCAGCGAGATCATTTACTGCCGCTTCCAAACTTCTGAAAGCAAATTCACCGGCCTCCTTATCTGCTTTGCCGGGTTGAACAGGGCCTTTGAATTCTTTCCACACATTCACCAGATTAACTTTCTTATGTTGTGCTTCAGAAGCAGAAGGTATTGTGGTATACTGAAATTCGTCTGTATGAAGATTTTTTCGATATACTTTGATGACTTCAGGATGTGCGTAGATGATGGGTGTAAGAGAATCCGTCATTCTTGGGTCTGAAAAGA
This sequence comes from Flavobacteriales bacterium, assembly GCA_016722445.1. Taxonomy (GTDB): domain Bacteria; phylum Bacteroidota; class Bacteroidia; order Flavobacteriales_D; family Sanyastnellaceae; genus JAIBBG01. The sequence continues at coordinate 382,916 of JADKIZ010000001.1, forward strand.
CTTTGATGATGGTTTCCATTCCCACGCCATTCGGATCTCCGCTTGTGATAGCCACCTTAAGTTTATGTTCGCTCATAGAAGATGATCAATGATCTGTGATCAGCAGTAGTTCTGTTTAATAAAATCGTAAAGTAATCTCACGCCAACGCCTGTGCCGCCTTTGGTGCGATATGCACTAGGCGCGTTCAAGTATGCGGGTCCCGCAATGTCGATGTGAATCCATGGATAATCGGTAAAGTGTTCCAAAAACTTTCCCGCAGTGATTTGTCCGGCATTCCCACCGCCGAGATTTTTCAAATCTGCCACATCGCTTCTCATTTCATCACCATATTCTTTCCACATTGGAAACTGAACTGTGCGTTCCATGTTCGCATGCCACTTTCAGATAACTGAGTCATGACTTTCTGCTCAGCGGTTCCCATAATGGCACTGGCTATGAACCAATTGCCATAACCGCTGCGCCAGTAAGCGTTGCAAGATCGATACACAACTCTGGTTTGTATTGTTTAGCCCAAACCAATGCATCAGCAAGAATGAGTCGTCCTTCAGCGTCTGTGTTTAAAACCTCCACAGTGGTTCCATCGCTGATGGTAATCACATCCTGAGGACACACGGCATTCATGCCTGGTCGATTGTCGGTAGCAGGAACAAGTCCAATGACGTGTACAGGAAGTTTATTCATGGCAATGGCAGACATCGCACCAACAACAGCAGCTCCGCCGCTCATATCGCACTTCATTTCATCCATGCTACCCGGCGTAGGTTTCAAACTCAAACCTCCTGTATCGAAAACAACACCTTTACCCACCAATACGATGGGCTTTTTGTTTTTTGCCTTCTCAGGCTTGTATTCCATGATGGTGAAAGTTGGTGGATCAATACTACCAGCGTTCACCGCCAGCAGTCCTCCCATCTTTTTCGCTTCGATTTCTTTTTTATTCAACACCTTCACACTAAAGCCGTGATCTTTACCAGCCTTGGCCATTTCTTTACCGAATTGCACTGCGGTAAAGGGAAAGAAACAGGTTCATTGATCAGTGTTCGGGCAAGACATGTCGCCTGTATCACGTAACTCAATTCATCAGCATCTCTTTGGCTCACGCCTTTATCATTGAGGTGAATCGTTTGTAACGAAAATTGTTTTTTCTTCTTTTCCTTCAGGTATTTGAGGAACTGATAATTTGCCAAAGCCATTCCTTCGGTCAAAGCCAAAGAAAATTCAGGCTCGGTCGTCTGATTGATGACACACACCTCAGTTTGTTTATTGCCGTTTAATCCGGCTTGCAGCTGACAACCCTTGGTGCGCAATTGTTCCAGAAGTTCCGGATGTGCAGCTTCTTTCTTGACAGGAACGTAATAGTGCCAGATATTCAATTCCTGAAGAATCAGGATATCCTTTTGTTGCTCCAGTTCTTTTTTGAAATAACTGATCTGTTGTTTGTCAAGTTCCGCGAGTTTAGAAAGTTCATCCTCGAAAAAAAGGGTAATCGAAGACAAATTGAGTAATGCATTTTTAGCTGCTTTGATTTGCGTCATATACGTAATCTTTGTTGGCCAAAATTACGCCGACACGTATCAGAATCGATATTGAATTCCGATATTGAATCCAGTACTCAGAATTCGGTGTGCTACCTGATGATCAGAACCCGTGTTACCAATCATTCTTCGGTGCTTCAGACCAACACTCCAGCCGAAACCACTTTCACCCATCCAACCCACTGAAAGTCCCGCATGCCAGTCCATTTTCCATTCACGATAGTACTCGTTGAGATGAATGTATTCCTTTTGAATCACGGGATGATTGTCTGCAGCCAGATTTGAAAAATCCGATTCCACCTCTTCAGCGAATACAAATCGACCTTTGTATTGTGAATTCACCCTAAAAACAGGACCGGTTTCAACGGAAACAAAAAGTCCACGATATACCGGTTGTTGCCAACTGAGGTATAAAGGAATATTTAATGAGGTGTATTTATTCACTTCCACTTCCTTTTGTTCCTCTCGATAAGGAGTAATCGTGGTATCGTAAAAAGCTGTAATCACTGGTATTGTGCTATCTATAGGATAAGTGATCTCATAGTTCACCGTTGTGTTATAGTACAACACATCCACTGAATCCTTCCACAAGTGTTTTTCTTCAAACATGGTCTTTTCCAATCCAGACCAAATGGCCAATCCCTTCCAAACACGGAAACCAACACCGATTCCAAAACCCTTTTCCGTTTCAGGATTGGTACGTCGGTTCAAATCAATTAACCCTGAATTATCAAGAGATGTTCTTTTTCTAACAGGATTCAACATACTGTACCAAGCACCTACCATGAAACGATTCTCTGTCCAATGAGAATGTGAGGCCGTGTTTGGAGAAGTTCCCCATGCCTGATTAGAGCCGCCGAGAATTTCATCTTTTAAAGCGCTTTCTGTAGTAGGCGAATTGGATATGCTTTGTTCAGATGCTTTTTGTGCAATGTCAATTGTAGGATCGACAGTACTTTCTGTAAATGCAACAAGTACCTCATCAAAAAACGCATCTGTTGTAGATGATTCAATGGTCAATCGATCGCTACTCCTTTCATGAATGCTTTTCTTTTGTGAAATTCCGATTGGGTTACTTTTCTTCGGCTTACGATCAACCGACGAAGATGTGGAAGATCGTTGTGGGATAGCACTTTCAGAAGCTACCGATTTTTCTTTATCCACTGTTTCAGTTGCGGCAGAATCATTTAATTTCTCCTGATCAATTTGATTCGGAGTAATTGCGTTTTCGGAATTACCATCAAAAGATGTCGTTTTCTCCTGAGCAATTTCAGCAACATGATTTTCATTTTGACGATATCCAAAAAATGAAATTCCAGCAATAACAGCCGCACCGGTCAACCACCACCAGAAAATAGGAACCCTTCTTTTCTTGCGGATATTTGAGCGCACACCCTCCCACAAATGCAATGGTGATTCTCCATCGGCATCATGAAGTTTCTTGCGAAACACTTTGTCTATTTGATGTTCATCTCGTCTGATAAGCACGGTCAATCGTTTTTTTTTGTTTTTCGAGTGCAGTTTTTAGCGTCGCCCTTGCCTTGGCAAGTTGCGATCTGGAGGTCCCTTCCGAAATACCTAAAGCCTCGGCAATTTCAGCATGATCATAACCATCAATGGCATACATGTTAAATACCGTCCTGTACCCTGTAGGTAATGCAGCAATCATGTTCAACAAATCCTTCTCACCAAAACCGCTCATGACGTCAACATGCGTATGATCAACAACAGGCATTTCTTCGTGGATATCGTCATAATACTTCCGTGATCTGAGCTTATTCAGGGCAGTATGAACAACAACACGCCGCACCCAACCCTCGAGAGAACCCGAATGTTGGTACGTATGCAGTTTATCATATATCCTGATAAAAGCTTCCTGTAAAAAATCTTCAGCCTCCTGCTTGGATCCCGCATAGCGCTTACAAACCATCATCATCTTTCCCGCGTATCGCTTATACAATTCAAACTGGTACGACTCATGTCCCTTCAGGCAGCCTTCTATCAGGGACTTTTCGTCCGTCAAAGCTGATATCGGTTGTTTTTTGAAGATAGACACGTTGGAATTGCATTATGCTGCTTGTATTTGACGGAAATAATGCCCTTAAAGTTGACCACCCGCGGCGAGAATGTTGCGTTTCATGCCATCCAGACCTGTTCTTGAGATGGGAGAGTGTTTGGTCATAACGGCAAAAACCTCTTCCGTCATCTCGAGCCATTCTCTTTTTTCCTTTGCCAGAATGTCGAGATTAGGAGAAAACAATGGCTCCTGATGTGGCTTTGAAAAACGATTCCAAGGACACACATCCTGACACACATCGCAACCAAACACCCAATCATCCAGCTTCCCGTGATATTCCTGAGGAATTTCTTTCTTGAGTTCTATGGTAAAATAAGAAATGCACTTGCTTCCATCTACAACATACGGTTCAATTATCGCTTCGGTTGGACAAGCATCAATGCATGCAGTGCATGTTCCGCAATGGTCTTTCACAGGTCCGTCCCGTTCAATTTCCAAGTCGATGATCAATTCTGCTATGAAAAAAAAAGACCCATGTCCTTTATTGATCAAGTTGGCATTTTTACCCATCCAACCCAATCCGCTTTTTACGGCCCATGCCTTATCCATCACTGGTGCAGAATCGACAAATGCCCTTCCTTGAACATCTCCAATTTCCATTCGAATGAAATCACTCAGTGCTTTTAGTTTGTCCTTGATCACGTGGTGATAGTCCTGCCCATATGCATATTTTGAAATACGCAAAGTATCATTGGCCGCAGCGATGTCTTGATCCGGAAAATAATTGTAAAGCAATGAGACAATGGATTTCGCTCCTGGCACAAGCAATCGAGGATCGAGTCTCTTGTCAAAATGATTGGCCATATAAGCCATTTCACCATGCATGTTTCGATTCAACCAGTTCTCTAGTCGACCAGCCTCTTCCTCCAAAAACTGAGCTTTAGAAAAGCCACAAAAAGAAAAACCCAAACGTCTCGCCTCCTGGCGAATCATTTCCGGGTATTTTGATGGTGAGGATAACATGAAGAGGGATGGTCAATCAAAACAATTCACCCGATTTCCGGTGCTTTAGTTTTCCCAAATGCTGAAAGGCCAATTCTGTCACTTGTCTTCCCCGGGGAGTTCGCATGAGAAATCCCTCCTGTATGAGGAAGGGCTCATATACTTCCTCAATTGTACCGGAGTCTTCACCAACAGCAGTAGCCACTGTATTGAGTCCTACAGGTCCACCATTGAATTTATCGATGATAGTGTTCAGAATTTTATTGTCCATTTCATCCAGACCCAGCGTATCCACGTTGAGTGCATTCAGTGCAAACTGTGTAATGTCCAGATTGATGGTTCCATCGCCTTTGATTTGTGCAAAATCTCTTACACGACGAAGTAACGCGTTGGCAATACGTGGGGTACCGCGGCTTCTTCTGGCAATTTCGAAAGCGGCATCTTCACGGATAGGAATATTCAATATCTCGGCACTTCTTTGGACAATATCCGTGAGTGTTTTCGCATCGTAGTAAGACAATCGCGCATTGATGCCGAATCTGGCGCGAAGTGGTGCTGTCAACAATCCACTTCTGGTCGTAGCACCAACCAGAGTGAAAGGATTCAGTTTAATCTGTACAGAACGAGCATTTGGTCCAGTATCAATAACGAGATCGATACAATAGTCTTCCATTGCTGAGTACAGATATTCTTCCACCACAGGACTCAACCGGTGAATTTCATCAATGAAAAGAATGTCGTTTGGTTCAAGATTGGTAAGGAGTCCGGCGAGATCGGCTGGTTTGTCTAAAACAGGACCAGAAGTTGTCTTGATGCTCACTCCCATTTCATTTGAAATGATATAACCCAACGTTGTTTTACCCAACCCAGGAGGACCATGTAGCAGAACGTGATCAAGAGCTTCTTCACGAAGTTTAGCAGCCTTTACGAAAATTTGAAGGTTCTCAAGGACCTGACGTTGCCCGGTAAAATCATCAAATGATTTAGGGCGCAAAACTTTATCCAGATCTTTATCACCTGTCTTATCTGCCTCTTCCCGAATGTTGAATTCTTCACTCATGTTTTTTGAATGGTTATTCTTCCGTTTGCTTTAGCGATCTGGCTTGTTTTATAATTTCGTCAAATATCAGTCGAAACCTGATCACATAAACCGGTGAAGTAAACTGCTGATCTATCGCTTTGTTATTCTTCAACATAATTCTGTATCCAATGCCACCACCTACACCAACGACACCAAGAATTTTGTATTCGATATTCATTCCCGGTTCATAGATCACAACTCTTCCGTTATTGATATTCATATCACCAGACCCAGTATTCACCCGATGATAACTTCGGCCAAAACCCAATTGCACAGGTACCATGGCTTCCCAATTGCCTTTTTTGTAAAATGAATATTCAAGAAAGGGCGCCACATATCTCAGTTTGATTTCGCTTTCGAATTGATTCGGCCCGATTCTTACCAATTCCTTGAGATCTGTGCCAATCCAATTGTATCCAATGCCAATGGTGAGTGTTTTGCGAAAACTCAAACCTGCTTTGATACCATAAACTTTTGCGCTTTTTCCTGTGACAAATGAATTTCGGGTATCAAGTTTAGCCGTGGGTACAGGTCTGTTCTTTAGTACATGATATAGCGAATCCGAGAGATTGATGGTTTGGCCATGACAAACAGACGTAATCACACATGTGACTCCGATGATGAAGACTATGACTCCCCCTCTGATCATATCGCGAAATTATTTCAGCACTTCACTCAACAACCTGTGGTGCCAAGAAGTTTTCCAAACACAAGGACATAAAAAACCCGCGGAACAACCGCGGGCTTTCGAATATCTATGGTGAGAACTTTAATGTCCGTGTTCTCCTGGTTTCAATGGGACAACTTGAGGAACAAAATCCTCTTCATGTTCTGGATTGCTGTAGTCATAAGCCCAACGGTGAACTTCAGGAATTGCACCAGGCCAGTTACCGTGCATATGTTTCACTGGAGTAGTCCATTCCAACGTATTTGAACCCCAAGGATTCTGAGTTGCTGTTTGACCATAATAAATGCTGTGGAAGAAGTTGAAGATGAACAACAACTGAGCTGCACCGCCAACGATAGCAAACACAGAAATAATTGGATTGAGGTCCATGACCCAATTCAAGAATTCGAATTCTGAGTAATCATAATAACGTCGTGGAGCACCTGCCAATCCAACGAAGTGCATCGGGAAGAACACACCATAACCACAAACCAATGTGATCCAGAAATGCGCATATCCCAATTTCGTATTCATCATTTTACCGAACATTTTCGGGAACCAGTGATACACACCACCGAACATACCAAAGATCGCGGACATACCCATTACAATATGGAAGTGGGCAACAACGAAATAAGTATCGTGGACATTCACGTCCAGTGCTGAGTCAGCGAGGATGATACCAGTGAGACCGCCTGTTACGAAGGTCGAAACCAAACCAATGGAGAACAACATCCCAGGAGTAAACTTGATATTACCCTGATACAAAGTGGTGATGTAATTGAATGCTTTTACAGCAGAAGGGATGGCGATAAGCAACGTAGTGAATACGAATACTGAACCAAGGAAAGGATTCATTCCTGTCACATACATATGGTGACCCCATACGATGAACGACAAGAAACCAATCGCGAGGATAGATCCAATCATAGCCTTATAACCAAAGATTGGTTTACGGGCATTGGTTGCGATGATTTCTGAAGAAATACCAAGAGCTGGCAACAGTACGATATACACTTCTGGGTGACCGAGGAACCAGAACAAGTGTTGGAACAATATAGGAGATCCACCGGTAACATCGAGTGCTTCACCTTGAATAAAAATATCGGAGAGATAAAACGCCGTTCCGAAACTTCTGTCCATAATCAGGAGGACTGCACAAGAAACCAATACCGGGAACGACAATACACCCAAAATCGCAGTCACCAGAAGCGCCCATACCGTCAATGGCAGACGCGTCATAGACATACCTTTTGTACGCAGGTTGATGATCGTAACGATATAATTCAACCCACCTAAAAGAGAAGACACAATGAAGAACACCATTGAAATCAACCAAAGTGTCATACCAGTTCCTGAACCGGGCATAGCCTGAGGAAGAGCTGACAATGGAGGATAAACTGTCCAACCACCACTTGCTACGCCACCTTCTACAAAAAGGGAAGCAACCATGATCACGCTGGAAATAGCAAAAGCCCAATATGACAACATGTTGAGGAAGCCACTCGCCATATCACGAGCACCAACTTGCAGTGGAATCAAAAGATTAGCAAATGTTCCAGAAAGTCCACCTGTCAGTACAAAAAATACCATGATAGTTCCGTGGATGGTCACCATAGCGAGGTATGCATTCTTTTCAAGCAGACCATCAGGTGCCCATTTATCACCAAGGAAAAAATTCAGCATTCCGAATTTTTCACCAGGCCAACCGAGTTGAAGACGGAAGAAAATCGAAAGCATCACTGCAATAACACCCATAAAAATAGCTGTCACGAGGAACTGCTTAGAAATCATTTTGTGATCCTGAGAGAACACGTATTTGGATACCCAGGACTCCTCATGGTGATGATGGCCATGATCGTGTCCGTGTCCGTGTCCGTGATCGTGTGTGTGTTCTGTACTCATTGTGCTTTTCTAAAATATTCTATCTTGTTGAACGAGTCTGTATTAATGTGATGCATCAGCAGTTGGAGCCATTGCTGCAGAAGTATCTGCAGTTGCTGTCGCAGTGGTATCTGTTGCAGCAGGTGCTGCTTCTGGTGCGGTTTCCTGGGCGATAAATGTCTTTTGTTTCTTCAACCAAGCTTCATAATCTTCAGGTGAATCGATGACCACATCAATTTGCATATTGAAGTGAGCAGCACCACAAATTTTATTACAAAGAAGGATGTAGTTGAATTCATCATCACCAAGCTTTTCACGCATCTCTTTGGTGGTGATGGTTGGTGTCATTTTGAACCTCGTTGGCAAACCTGGCACTGTATTCATTTGTGCGCGGAAGTGAGGCATGTAAGCAGAGTGAATCACGTCCTGAGAGCGGAAAATAAATTCAATTTCCTTACCCACTGGAAGATGCATTTCCCCTTTGGCAATTCGGTCATCAGCACCGGTTTCCCAGTTGCTTTTTCCTGATTCCATTTTCAACTCAGCCAAATCGAGGATACGTTGTTTGTGTCTTTCTAAACGGTAGATTTTATCCTGCAATGTTTCTACATAACTCTCAGGCATGGCCGAAACCATTTTGTTTTCTTCGAGGCTTTGTTTGATCTTCTCGATGTCCGCATCGATCTCTTCAAGTTTCGCTGCAATCTTTTCTTTGGTGATGATACCAAGCGCATTGTCAGAACTGATCAAGTTATAACTTGAAGCACCAAATTCGCCATTGTCACCAGGGTATCTTGCTGTCCAGTCAAACTGTTTTGAGTATAGTTCTACTGTAATTGCATCAGGTGAAGCAGGTCCAGTAATTTTATTCCAAGTGATCAAACCAAAAACGATGATAAAAGCCATGGTAACACCAGGAATCAAAGTCCAGATCATTTCCAGTCTGTTGTCGTGAGTAAAGAATCTAGCCTTTCTGCCTTTCCTGTAATAAAATTTCCAAGACACGACAAAAAGCATCGTATTCATTACGAAGAACATCACTGTCAGCATCCACAAATTAAGGTGCATGAGCCAATCCACATCCTTACCGTGCTCTGATGCAGACTCAGGAAGGTAATCGCCATATCTCACATACAACCATATTACGCCAATGAAGAAGACAAACATCCACACCAACATCAGGTTAGCCTGAAGTTTATTGTCGGCAGGAGAAATTTCTTCCTCTTTGGATTTACGAAGAGCTCTGGTGAACTCATAAACTTTTGAAAGCTGGACAATCGCAATAATTGCCAGTGCGATAACTAATATAACGAGCAGTTTCATGTCTCTTTACTTGTTTACTCCGGTTCGCTTAATCTCTTAGGCTTAAATACTGTGGTTCTCACTTTCGTTCAGGTAAGGATGATTCACAGGAATCAATCTGGCTTTCGAAAGTGCATTGGTAACAATCATGATAAATAAACCGAGGAATCCGAGGAACATACCGATCTCGAACCACCACGCGAAAGTGATGTGGTGACCATGTTCACCCATACCCCATTCAAGGTGACCGTGAACAGTTCCTGGAATCACAGCCATATAAAGATCAAGGAAGTGTGTGATGAAAATAATCACGCCCACACGCCAGAGGAATTTCACATTGCGTTTTGCATCACGAGCGATAAGCACATAGAATGGGATCGCAAAATTGCATGCGAAAATGGCCCACATTCCGGTCATATAATGATCGTAACGTTCTTTGAAATAAGTTACTTCTTCAGGAATATCAGAATACCAAATAAGCATATACTGACAGAACCAAAGGTAGCTCCACAACATGCTTACAGCGAACACCCATTTACCCATATCGTGAATGTGCGAATCATTCGTTTGAATAATAACCTTTGCCTTTCAACCAAAGCAATAGGAGTGTTGCGAAGATCATGCAAGTCACCCACATACCTGAGAAGATATACCAGCCATACATGGTAGAATACCAGTGTGTATCGATACTCATCAACCAATCCCAAGCGATGGTAGAGCTGAATACTGCGAAGAACACGAGAAATAACGCTGATCTTTTGTATTGTTTGATGTGCAATTCAGCGCTCGGACTCTCATCTTCCAACAACGACCATTTTCTGAAGAGGCGGCCAAAGATGATGAATACGGCAGCATACATGATGACACGCAACCAGAAAAACCATGATGACAAGAATGGCATTTTATTGGCGATTAACGCATCATAAGACGGACTTTCAGGGTTTACCACTTCAGGATCCATCCAGTGGTACAGGTGATGCACATGAAATTGTCCGGCCAATAATACCACAACTACAGTGGCTAAACCCACTGGCACGTACGAAAACATGGCTTCAAAAATTCTCTTCAATTGTGAAGACCACGCTACTTCAGCGGCATATTGAACCGCATAAAAGAACATTGCACCAATCGAGATTGCGAAAAAGAAAAATGCGCAGATCAGCAGATTTGCCCACCAGTACTGGTGATGTTCTGTTTTGTCGAATAACCAGCCGGCAATAGCTGCCACGGCTCCAATAGCCATGAAAGCCATGGACCATGTTTTGGTTTTGGCTGGTACCTGAAAATGAAGTTTATCTTGTGCCATAATTTACAAAGGCCGATTTGTAATTCAATTCTATTTTAGTTCTGGGTTGTATCCGTTGCCGCTGTTTCAGTAGCTTTTACAACCAGCATATCATCCTTATCGAACTCAGGTTCGGTAATACCTTTCTGAAGCAATTTCACGTATTCGATCACCTGCCATCTTTCCAGCTGATTGAGCTGTGATGCATGTGAACCCATCAAACCTTTACCATAAGTAATGGTATGAAACATTTTTCCTTCAGGAAGATCTTTGAGTTTAGTGGCGTAATCTGGAATTCCCGCAATGAATCCATTGTTTGAAATTGCTCCATCACCGTGACCAGCATCACCGTGGCAGTGTTTACACATCAAAGAATAAATTTCCTGACCGCGTAAAACATTCTTCTTGTTAGCCAACATTGGGCTATGCACTTCCATTGCAGATCTTTCATAATCCTCAGGCGTATTGTTCAACGCATAAGGCATCACATATACAGCCATGTCAGCTTTTGTGTAAGGAATAGTACCTGGAGCAGGCAACATAGCGTTCACTGGTTTGATGCCAGCTTCATCTTTCTGGCCTTGCGTCCCGTCCATGTGCTTGCTATCACCATAGTCAACGTAGGCCTCAATTGCAGGTGAGCGGTACATATCTGGCATGTATTCCACACCAGGAGAATTCGAATCTTCTCTGCAAGAAGAAAGTGCAAGCACCGCAGCGCATGTTGTACCGAATATGATTGAACGACGGATCATCATCTCAATAGTCTTTAATACTTAATTCGTAAACGTCAGTAGCACGAATCAACGATTCGATTTCCTGTGCCGACTGTGGATTGTCTTCGGTGGTAATTTCCATCACGAATTTATCATCAGTTGTGCGTGGATCAGGGTTTGTTGCTGGCATGCCTGGTAATGTTCCATTACGCAGCAAATAGGTCAGTGCCATTCCGTGTGCACCACAGAAAACAGAGAACTCAAACATGACCGGAACAAATGCTGGAGCATTTTCAATCCAAGTAAAATTTGGTTTACCTCCAATGTTCCAATCCCAATCGCTCACCATGAAATACCATGTTCCAAGAATGGAAAGGATAGTTCCGGTAGTAGCGTAAAGGAATGAACAGATAGCCAGACGTGTACGCTTTACACCAATGACTGGATCTAATCCGTGAATAGGAAATGGTGAGAACACCTCTTTCACACGCAGACCCTGAGCAACCAGCTTTTCCGCAGCATGCAGAAGCTTCTGGTCGTCGTCATACATCACATGGAATACTTTGTTTGCCATAGTTTCCTAGCAGTTATGATTGCTTAATGCTTATTGTCGTTTTTATAACTCTCTCCTGAAACTTTCAGAATGGTCTTCAATTCGTTCAATGCCAGAACTGGGAAGAATCGGGCAAAAAGAAGGAATAAGGTGAAGAAAATTCCGATAGTACCGATGAATAATCCGATGTCGATCACAGATGCTTTGAATTCACCCCAAGCAGCTGGTAAATAATCACGGTGAATAGATGTCACGATGATTACAAAACGTTCGAACCACATACCAATGTTCACGATGATGGACATCACAAATGTGAATACAAGGTTGGTACGAAGTTTTTTGAACCAGAAAAGCTGAGGAGAAATTACGTTACATGTCATCATGCACCAATAAGACCAAGCCAATGGACCAGAGAAGCGATTGATGAATGCGTAAGATTCATATTGTACACCTGAGTAGTCAGAGATGAACAACTCTGTAAGATATGCCACACCAACAATAGAACCTGTAACAATGATTACGATGTTCATGTATTCGATATGCTTCAGATGGATGTACGCTTCCAGCTTCATGGTTTTGCGCATGATGAGCAGAAGTGTTTGTACCATCGCAAATCCTGAGAAGATCGCACCAGATACGAAATATGGAGGGAAGATGGTGGTGTGCCATCCTGGTACCACTGACGTGGCAAAGTCCATAGATACGATAGAGTGTACAGAGAATACGAGTGGTGTAGCGATACCGGCAAGAACCAAAGAAACTTCTTCGAAACGTGTCCAATGTTTAGCTCTTCCAGACCAACCAAAACTGAGAATGCCGTAAATCTTTTTTGCTTTTGGTTTGGTAATTCTATCTCTGATGGTTGCAAAATCCGGAATCAAACCGATATACCAGAAAACAAGGGATACAGAGAAATAAGTCGAAATCGCGAATACGTCCCACATCAACGCAGAGTTGAAGTTTGGCCACAAAGAACCGAATTGGTTTGGCAATGGAAGAGTCCAATAAGCCATCCATACGCGTCCCATGTGAAACACTGGGAATACGGCGGCCATCATTACCGCGAAGATTGTCATTGCTTCTGCAGAACGGTTGATCGCCATTCTCCAACGCTGACGGAACAAAAGAAGTACAGCAGAAATGAGGGTACCAGCGTGACCAATACCGACCCACCATACGAAATTGGTGATGTCCCATGCCCAACCTACTGTTTTATTCAAACCCCATGAACCGATACCAACACCTACGAGGTACATGATACATCCTACTCCATACAGAGCAACGATGAGCGCAATGGTGAAGGCTATTTTCCACTGTTTCGGTGCTGGACCTTCAATAGGTCCGACGATATCCTGCGTGATGTCATGATAAGTCTTATGACCGAGGATCAGTGGTTTTCTTATGTTGGATTCTTTGAACATCGTGTCGTATTGTAGTTATCAGGCTTCTGTTTCTTCGATATTTCTCACTTTGGTCATGTAGTAAATATTCGGCTGAATACCTACTTCTTCCAATGCATGGTATGATCTCACATCGCCAGCGCGTTTTGTGTTCTGTGAGTTTTTGTCATTCAAGTCACCAAATACAATCGCATTGGTTGGACAAGCTTCAGAACAAGCTGTTTGAATAGCGCCATCCATTACCATTACACCATTGCGTTTTGCTTCAGTTTTACCAGCTTGAATACGCTGTTGACACATGCTGCACTTTTCCATTACACCTCGTGTACGAACTGTCACGTCTGGATTCAGAACCATACGGAGTGTTTCATCTTGTGATGGATTTACCATGGCAAATTTGTCGTTGGTGACATAATTGAACCAGTTAAACCTTCTCACTTTATATGGACAGTTATTGGCGCAGTAGCGGGTACCGATACAACGGTTGTAAGCCATGTTGTTCAGACCTTCATTGCTGTGTACAGTAGCTGCAACAGGACATACAGTTTCGCACGGAGCGTGGTTACAGTGCTGACACATCATAGGCATGTGTACTGTTTGAGGATTCTCTTCTGGATCTTCCATCAAACGGTAACCAGCGATGGTGCCAACGTTGTTAGCTTCTTTGGTTTCTTTCAAAGTATCCTGAGCAGAAGAAAAATATCTGTCGATGCGCATCCAATGCATATCGCGGTGACGAAGTACTTCGTCTTTACCTACCACAGGAACGTTATTTTCCGTGTGACAAGCAGTTATACAAGAACCGCAACCTATGCAAGAGGTAAGGTCAATGGTAAGTCCCCAACGGTGACCAACACCTTCAACAGGATGGTCTCTCCAAAGGTCCATTTCACGTATACCCACACGGTCGTTAACATCGATTTTGCCATCCTTGTTCACGTCAGCGTGCACAGGAAGTGTGACAGCCTTATTATAAGATGCTTCACCCTTCTTCTTGTTTGCAGCTTTCTCAGAGAGATATGTTGCAATAGTTGTTTCCTTTACTACAGAATCACGGCCCATAACGGTGCTGTGCATTTGCGTTGTAGCAATAGAATATGTCTCAGGATTTTTAGAAACGGTTACTGAAGAAGAGGTGTATACGGCATGACCATTTTCCAATTTGGCGAAAGGATATGCGTTGCGTCCAACGGTCTGGCGTTGTTCGCCATTACCAACAGACTCAACGAGGTGATCACCTTTCTTACCGGTTTGGTAAGCAGCTTTACCAATTTCTTCATTTCCAGCACCACGGCCATAGCCAAGTGCAATACCCATAGTACCTTTTTTCTGACCAGGAGTTGGGAAAGCAGGCAGAATCAAATTCTTACCATCCACTGTAACGGTAACAACAGAAGCACAATCACACTGACCGATATAGGTTTGAAGACCCATTTCCCGCATATCTGCAGGAGCCATAGTCACATAATTGTCCCAAGTTGTTTTCGTGATTGGATCAGGAGTTTCTTGAAGAATAGCGTTGTTGGCATGAATACCAGAACCCATGGTCACTTTCTGATAAAGTGAAAGTTCCCATTGACCTGATTTCACCGAACTCACAGCGGCAATTGCTTCACCAATATTCGGAGCCGTAGCTACAGAAACTGTTTCTGCAGGTGGCGCCGCAATCACTGATGGAGCAGCATCAACAGCAGGCTGAGGATGTGCTTCCGCAGCATGGCCTTCTGCAGGAGCAGCGACAACAGGTGTTGCAGCCACCACTGCAGCGACTGCAGCAGAAGTAAATGTACCGTTGTGAACGGCCATATTCCAGTTCATATCAGATTTCATCATGGCAGGAGAATATCCACCGTTGTGAGTCTGACGTAAATAATCGTAGTAATGTGTATTGTTACCCGCCCAAGTCAATAAAGACTCCTGCGCATATCTCGATGCGTAAAGCGGATTGATGGTAGGCTGTGCAAGATCCGTTCTGCCACCAAATGGAGTAAAGTCGTTCCATGATTCCAAATAATGGTGATCAGGCGCCATGTATGTGCAACGGCTTGCGGTTTCATCTGCAAAAAGATTGAAACTCACTGATGTTTTCACTTTCGCAAGACCGCTCACGAACTTCTCACTCTCATACCATGAATAAGCAGGGTTACTGTTGTACACAATAAGTGCATCAACGCTACCGGCATTCATTTCTTCAACCAATGATTGCATTGCTGCATCATTGCCTTTGAACAGATTCAGGCTGTTTTTCAAATCAACAGTTGAACCTTCGTTACCCAACACTTTGTTGATTGCAGCAACGATTGTTTGAACATGAAGATCATTGCTACCTGCAACAACGAGGGAGGCGCCTTTATTCGCTAAAAGATCGTCTGCTGCACTTTTGATTGCAGTATCAGCACCTTCAACCGAAACTGGAGCACCACCTGTTACAGCAGCATAGATAGCTGCGGCAACCAGTCCTTCCTGTGATGGTTTCACCGGAGTGCGAACATCACTGTTAGAACCCGCGAGTGTCATCAAACTTTCGAATTGATAATGCTTGCTCATCCATTCACCTTCAGGGCGACGGGTAGAAGCATATTGAGCCGTATAGGAAGCAGGCATCAACCATGTTCCCAAGAAATCAGCTGCAATGCTGACAATCGTTTTTGCTTTGCTGAAATCATAATTAGGAATAGCACCGCCATTGGCTTTGCGAAGTCCTGAGTAAGAAACAGCATCGTATTGGATATGCTTCACTTTACCGGCAAAAGCATTTGAGAAATCACTGATGGCACGTTGAGTGCTTGGAGAAATCACAGTACCGGAAACAATTCTGATAGATGCCGCAGATGCAAGCGTAGCTTTCATATCGTTATCCAAATCAGCCCATGCGATATCCGCATTGCCTTTTTTCGGTCCCTTAAGTCGGGCACTGTCGTACAGGCCAAGAACCGATGCATTCATTCTTGAGTTGAGTGAGCCTTTGGAAATACCAAACTCCTTATTTCCTTTGATATAGATCGGGCGTCCTTCGCGTGTTTTCACGAGAAGATTACCGTAATCGCTACCATCGTAATAGGTCGTTGCATAGTAATTGGCAACACCAGGAGTAATTTCTTCGGGCTTAACAACGTAAGGAATAGATTTCACCACAGGAGTTTCACAAGCCGCAAGCGTCGCTGCAGCAATGCTGAATCCCATAAACTTGAGGAAATCTCTTCTTCCGGTGTTTGTTTCATCCAGTTTACCGCTGGTGAGAAACTGCTCAACCGATTGATCATTAGAACGGGAAAACTCTGTAGAGAGTGCTTCCTGAGACGCTGTTGTGTTTTGCAACTCGTCTACGCTCGTCCAGTATTTCTTATTTATTCCCATGGAGCTTAGTCCGTGATTTCTATTGATTAATAATGACATTTTCCGCATTCCCAACCGCCGAGTTCACGGACAGTTGCTTCACCATCTTCCATGATATCGCGCAATGTGCGCAGACCCACTTCAGATGATTTATAGCGTTCGTGCATTTCCTGATAGTATCCGTTGCTGTTGAGATCAACTTCTTTTTTGTTGTGGCACTCCAAGCACCAACCCATGGTGAATGGGCGTCTCTCCAATTTCACCAATCCAACAACATCATCCTGACCATTGATTTCTTCAGCGGTAGGCACATGTCCTACAGTGTACATATTCTGAGGTCCGTGGCAATTTTTGCAATCGATTTTGGCAATAGACACGTGTGTCGAGTGATTGAAATTCACGTGATCAGGCATATTGTTCACCTTCACCCATTCGATTGGCTTCTGCTGATAGTTTTCTTTATAAGTACCTGTGGCAGGATCAAATCCAATGGCATCGTAGATCTTGGCAATTTCCTTTTCGCCTGTCATTGTACCCTTTTTCACACCTTTATGGCAGTTCATACAAACGTTGGCTGATGGGATACCAGCATGACGAGATTTTGAAGCGCCACTGTGGCAATATTGGCAATCGATTTCGTTTTGACAATTGTGCACCGCGTGTGAGAACAAAATAGGCTGATCAGGAGTGTATCCATCATAAACACCAATATCCATCAGTGCGCGATAGCCAACCACTGTGAAGTAACAGAACAAGAACAGACCAATAACTGAAACGAATTTTTTGTTGCTCCACATCCATGATTTGGCTTCTGCCCAATAGGTTCTTTCAACCAATGGAGCAAGACCTTCACGTTCGTTGATGGCGTTTTTGAGAGAGCGGGAAATATTTGCTGCGGTTACACCAATGATAGCCAAGATGGCTCCAATGATGATAAACCAAATCGTTCCATCACCTTCTTCATTGGCACTTTCTGCTTTATTGATTTCATCCAGAGTGAGACACTGTGGACCCTTTGGAGCATTTGGATCCCCGCCACCACCAGTGTCACCAGCCTTCACGAAAGCCAAGATATCCTTGATTTCCGCTTCTGTTACAGCCTGATTGGCCATCCATCCGAAGGTTCCGACATATTTATCGACGATTCCTTTGATATAAGGATCACCGGATGCTGCCGCCGCCTGAGGATTCTGAATCCATTTTACAATGAGGGCATCCTTGCCCTTCCAACGCACATCAATGTCCTTCAATCCCGGAGCAGCGAGAACTTCATCCGTGATTTTGTGACATGCTGCACAATTTGCTTTAAAAAGCGATGCACCCTTGGCTGCGTCACCACCCTCAAAAACTCCAGCAAAGGAGTTGAAAGTGAACAACATGACCAGCGAAAAGGTGAGAAATATTCGGTTGGTTAAACTTGCTGAAAGCCGCTTCATTACTGATGTTTTATGCACAAAGGCAGGTTTGAACGCGCGGCAAATTTATACGCCCATAGGCTTTGACATCTTCATGACAAAAAGATTGTTAACAATTTAAAATGGTTCTAAATAAGAATCCAGAAACATGAGTTAAATCATCTCATCGTTTGACGACTTCAACGCATTGAAAGGCATGGTTTTTACGATATGAATCCTCATAAATGAACAGGCTTGGAAGTAGACCTAGACAAAGGACTATCTTTGCCCCGAATGCTATGACGGTCATGAAATTAAAATTTTTCCTTTCGCTACTCATTTTCAGTTTTTCCATTTCCGGATTCTCCCAGAATGATTCCCTGAAAACCGTTTTGGGAAAACTGGGAAAACAACCCATTGAAACACCAGTAAGCAAGGAAACCACCCAACAAAATCCCAATGTCCCTGGCAAAGTGGACATAATAGCTGACACAGCTATTGTGAATCTGGATAAGAGTACACGCAGATTCAAAGAAACCAAAGGATATCGGATTCAAATTTTTTTAGGCTCCGTTGATCATGCCAAAGTTGAACGAAATAAATACCTCTCATTAGGTCTCCCATATTCTATTTACTCTAAACAAATTGTACCTGAGCAGGCGCTTCAAATAGGAGATTTCATCAACCGTATGGAGATGGAAAAGCATCTGAAGGTCATTGAAAAATATTATCCCAAAGCATTCGGTGTAGTCTCCTTTATTGAGCCTCCGAAATTCGTCGCAGGTAAAAAGTAGTTTCGGTTCTTCGAAATACGATCGCTTAATTTTGCGGTACAACCACGCGAATCATGCCGATCTATCACCAACTGGGTACAATCCCTCACAAGAGACACACGGTTTTTGAAAAACCGTCCGGTGGACTCTATTACGAACAACTTTTCGGAACAGAAGGATTTCATGGAATGAGCTCCTTGCTTTATCACGTGCATAGACCTACGATGATCCGGCAAATCAATCAACCCATGGATGTTTCACCAAAAGCAGCCGTAGATAGAAACATCACACCGATGATGCTCAAAGGTTGGGAAGTTCTACCCGTGGAAGATTTTTTGGCAAGCCGTGTACATGTCATGTTCAATCATGATCTGAACATCACGTTATCTGCTCCAAAAAAAAGCATGACGGATTATTTCTATAAAAATGCAGACGCAGATGAAGTGATTTTCGTGCACAAGGGAAGTGGCACGCTGAAAACATTTCTGGGAAATATTCCATTTGCGTATGGTGATTACCTTGTGGTACCCAGAGGTATGATCTATCAAATTCAATTTGACACCCAGGACAACAGACTCTTCATTGTAGAATCATTTTCTCCAATCGTTACACCAAAAAGATATCGAAACGAATTCGGGCAATTGCTCGAACACTCTCCCTTTTGTGAGCGCGATTTGCGTAAGCCGACACAGTTAGAAACCTTCGATCAAAAAGGTGACTTCGTCATAAAAATAAGGAAACAAAATGTGTTACATGAATTGGTATATGCCTCACATCCATTCGATGTAATTGGATGGGATGGATACAATTATCCATATGCCTTTTCCATTCACGACTTTGAACCCATTACCGGCCGCGTGCACCAACCGCCACCTGTTCACCAGACCTTTGAAGCGCACAATTTTGTGATCTGTTCATTCTGTCCGCGTCTTTATGATTATCATCCGAAAAGCATACCCGCTCCATACAATCACAGCAACATTGATAGTGATGAGGTGTTGTATTATGTCGACGGAGATTTTATGAGCAGAAATCATGTCGACAAAGGATACATTTCACTTCATCCGGGCGGTATTCCGCACGGTCCACATCCGGGCGCATATGAAAGAAGTATTGGACAAAAAGAAACCGGAGAACTCGCTGTCATGGTCGATACCTTTAAACCACTTATGCTCACACAAACCGCTTTGGATTTATCCGATGCGACTTATAAAACATCTTGGCTTGAATGAACAACGGTGAACGTATTGTCAAAAAATTTCTTCAGAAATTTGGAATATTGATCCGAAAATACACACCGGGTTCCAGTGAAGAATTGCGCAGAACCAAACTATTTGCACATCATGAAATCGATATGGTATTTGATATTGGTGCGAACAAAGGTCAATATGCGAAAGGGATCATGGACAATGGATATACAGGACGTATCGTTTCGTTTGAACCACTCAGTGCTGTTCATCAGAAATTAAATCGTGAAGCTTCCGGGCATGCTCGCTGGACCGTTGCAGATCGGTGTGCAGTTGGGAGCAATACTGGCGAAGCAGTGATACACATTGCTGCCAATTCAGTAAGCAGTACGCTCAGCAATATGCTTTCAAGCCATACAGAAGGGGCTCCGGAATCTGCCATTGTTTCGAGTGAAAAAGTACAAGTAGAAACATTGGATCATCTTGCTGCGAAATACGCCAAGAAAGAAGACAGGCTTTTCATCAAAATTGATGTGGAAGGATTTGAAGAAGAAGTATTGAAAGGAGGACAAGAAACCCTGGCTAGAGCCATCGGTGTTGAAATGGAAATTTCCATTGTGCCATTGTATGAAAACCAGAATTTCCTACTTCCTGTGGTACTGAATTATATGCAAGAAAAAGGATTCACCTTGGTGAGTATCACCACTGGATTTACAGATTTCAAAACAGGAGAAGTGCTTCAAAGCAACGGCATATTCTACAGAAAAAAGAAATGAAGTGAAATTTCTGGAGTAGTTCTTTAGTGCTTGTAAAAACAAATCATTGAATTAGGCAAAGGCCCGCAGAAACTTTCACAAACCATCAATCCGGATCAATTGCCCATGCAGGAAAAATATCGCACCTTTGTGATTCAATACACCACGAAATGACAACAGACACCACATCTCTTCAACTTGAAAAAATCGTTGAAGAAGCAGAAGATTTTCTACCCCTTCTTGGAACCGATCACGTAGAACTTTATGTAGGCAATGCCAAACAAGCGGCGCACTATTACATCAGTGCGTGGGGATTTCAGCCACTTGCCTATTGCGGACTTGAAACCGGCGTAAAAGACCGGGTTTCTTATGTGGTAGAACAAGATAAAATTCGACTCGTACTTACATCGCCATTGGTACCTGGGGGTCCAATCAACGAACACATCAACAAACATGGTGATGGTGTTAAAGTAGTTGCCCTTTGGGTTGATGACGCCACCAAGAGTTGGGAAGAAACAACCTCTCGCGGTGGTGAAAGCTGCATGAAGCCAGAAGTTCGTGAAGACAAAGACGGTAAAGTTGTTTTGTCGGGAATTCACACTTACGGCGAAACCCTTCACGTTTTTGTAGAAAGAAAAAATTACAATGGCATATTCATGCCTGGATATCGTGCATGGAATCCTTCCTACAAAGCCCCAGAAGTTGGTTTAAAGTTTATTGATCACATGGTTGGGAATGTGGGTTGGAATGAGATGAATAAATGGTGTGAATTTTATGCCAAGGTGATGGGGTTTGCACAACTCGTATCATTTGATGACAAAGACATCAGTACAGATTACACCGCACTGATGAGTAAGGTGATGAGCAATGGCAATGGCCGTATTAAATTCCCGATCAATGAGCCAGCTGTCGGTAGAAAAAAATCACAGATTGAAGAATACATCGACTTCTACAATGGTGCCGGCGTTCAGCATATCGCTGTTGCTACTGATAATATTGTCGAAACAGTGACTGCGCTAAAAGCTCGTGGCGTTGAATTCCTCTATGTTCCGGAAAACTACTACGATGATATTTTGGAGCGAGTGGGAAAAATCGATGAAGATCTTGCGCTTTTGAAGGCACTTGGAATACTCATTGACAAAGACGACGAAGGTTATTTGCTGCAACTATTTACCAAACCCGTTTTGGATCGTCCAACCATGTTTTTTGAGATCATCCAACGCAAAGGAGCAAGAAGTTTCGGTAAAGGAAATTTCAAAGCATTGTTTGAGGCGATTGAACGAGAACAGGAAGCAAGAGGAACACTATAATCGATAAAACAAATAAGGCAGCGATGTGTTCTCATCGCTGCCTTATGACTTTTCTTCAGATAATCGTGCGCTTTTATTTATTGTAACGCTTATTCATTCGGTAGTTAATATCTTATTTCCGACGTAGGATCAATGCGCTAATCAGCGAAATCAACACGCCCACAGGAATAATTTCCATCATCGTCATAGGGAATCGGATCAATGGGTTCGCATACATGACCTTAAAATCTTCAATTTCTTTTTTCACTTCCGTAAGTCTTTTTTCATCAGCACCAGAATCAATGGCCTGTTGAAGATACCCATCAGAATACATGCTCATGAAATCAGAAGCGACGGTCTTCAATGAGATTTCCCATGCAACAGCATATCCGACAGCGGCAATCAATGTAAGGAGCAGACCGATACCCAGCGCTTTTCCGAATGAAACAACACCCGCATTATGGCGGTCTCGAAAATTTTTCACGGCAAAAAAGATCAACGACAAGGCAACGACCATGGTGGCATAACCGAAAACCATACTGTTGTGCATGGTGATGATGCCTTTTTTCCAAAGCGGCATGGTGCAGGCCATCAAAAGACCGGAAATAGCACCGGACAGAAGACCGTAGGTCAATACAATTTTTTTCATAGTGAATGGTGATTTTGTTTTTGCAAATTAGGGCTAATCGCACATCAATATCCTTCACCCGAAAGTATGAAAGTGGTCGTTTTGCGGCGATTCACACGAAAGAATGATCGGATGTAAGGTGTGTGATGGTCATTTGAGCAATCCCAATTCTCTTGCCTTTTGCACCGCTTGGGTTCTCCTTTTCACATCCAGTTTCACAAAAACATTGGACGAGTGTGACTTCACCGTGTTGAGTGAAACAAATAGTCGATCAGCAATTTCCTGATTGGAAAAACCTTGGGCAATCAGATGAAGCACTTCAATTTCTCTTGGGCTCAAATCAGTTTGGATGAGGCTGGGTTCTTGCTTACTTAAAACAGCTTCGTTGGTATGTATCTGCAAATCCTTTTTAGTTGCTTGGGTTAGCTGCCATCCCACCCAAGCCCCGGTCACTGCAAATACCAACGCCACGAGTCCAAGATAATACTCCATGGCAAGCGAGTGAATGAGAAAATGAAAATCGAGGAGATTCATCACAAACACAAGTAAGGCAACAACACTACCATAAATGATGATGGAACGCCACATGGTGATTATTTGCTTCAAAACTAATTCATCATTTCAGCCAAAAAAAACCACCGGAAGAATCCGGTGGCTTTTTCAATTGTAAAAATATCTCTTAGTGGCTTTCAGCAGGAGCTTCAGTAGCCTCAGTAGCTTCTGTTGCGGTAGTGTCAATGCTATTTACCATTTCATCCATTTCTTTTTTGAAAGCGTCATCCGCTTTTTTCTTCGCGTCAGCGGAGCAATCATCCATCAATGCAGAAGCCTGATCAGGAGTCATGTCAGCTTTCGGATACTTTTCAGCCAGTTTGTTTACATAGCAATCGCAAATAGACTTGGCGTCATCAGGATATACAATTTCCATCATGCTGGTGCATGTTTCATTGTATGACTTCTTTGACTCTTCTGTCCAGCCACCGCCGCAGGAAGTGAATGCCACAGAAAGGGCAACCGCTGCAACTGCAAAAAAGAATTTTTTCATTTTGATTTTGTTTTAAGGGTTAAAAAATGCGGCCACAAATGTAAACGGTTTGTTAATGTGGCCTGTAGTGACTTATTCACAGGGCTTTTGTGACATTATTTATAGTCCCCTGATATTAAACGCGAATGATAATGTCGAAATCCATTTCGGGTTAAACACTTGTTTTGAACCGTGTCCTAAAAAAGCGGGAAGACTACTTGTCATTGCAACCAGGAAAGAAACCGCACGTTCAAAGTCACTTTCATGTCCAGCGACAGACTATCTTCGCGACCCCAACAGAATACTATGCACCGTACACACACATGCGGCGAATTACGCCTGACAGATAAAGATCAAAAAGTAACCCTAAGCGGATGGGTACAACGCAGCCGCGACAAAGGAGGTATGCTTTGGATTGATTTACGTGATCGATATGGCATTACCCAGCTCTTTTTTGAAGAAGGAAAAACAGAGGCATCCATTCTAGAGACCGCACGTAGTGTAGGTCGCGAGTATGTTATCAAAGCTACTGGAAAAGTCATCGAGAGATTTTCTAAAAACGACAATCTACCAACCGGTGATATTGAGATACAGGTAGAAACTCTGGAAATTCTCAATGCATCAAAGACACCACCTTTTACCATAGAAGATGAGAGTGATGGTGGAGATGATTTGCGCATGCAATGGAGGTATCTAGATCTCCGGAGAAATCCATTGCGCAACAATTTGATGCTGCGACATCGCATGGGTATAGAAACCCGCAAATACCTCGATTCGATGCAGTTCATGGAAATCGAAACGCCGTATTTGATCAAGAGCACTCCTGAAGGGGCCAGGGATTTTGTGGTTCCATCCAGGATGAATCCGGGTCAGTTCTATGCGCTACCTCAATCGCCTCAGACTTTCAAACAAATTTTGATGGTAGCCGGTTACGATCGTTATTATCAAATCGTGCGTTGTTTTCGTGATGAAGATTTGCGTGCAGATCGTCAGCCGGAATTCACGCAGATTGACTGTGAAATGGCATTCGTTGAGCAGGAAGATATTTTAAATACGTTTGAAGGTTTGGTGCGCCATCTCTTCAAAACAGTAAAAGGCGTAGACATTGCGGAAGTTCCAAGAATGACATACGATGAAGCCATGAGGCTTTATGGCAGTGATAAGCCGGATGTAAGATTTGACATGGCATTTCAGGACTTGAATGCTTTGATGAAAGGAAAAGGATTTGCCATTTTCGATGGCGCAGAAACAGTGTTGGGAATTGTTGCAGCTGGATGTGCATCTTACACACGAAAACAAGTTGACGAGTTGACCGATTGGGTGAAACGACCACAGATCGGCGCCAAAGGATTAGTGTATTGTATGTGCAATGAAGACGGCACTTACAAGTCATCTGTAGATAAATTCTACTCTCAGGAAGACTGGCAGCAAATCGCATCACAAACTGGTGCGAACAAAGGCGACCTTATCCTCATATTATCTGGAGAATTACATAGTACACGCAAACAATTGGGCGAACTTCGATTGCTAATGGGAAGCCGACTTGGCTTGCGCAATCCCGAGGTATTTAAACCACTTTGGGTCGTTGATTTTCCGTTGGTTGAATGGATTGAAGAAGAAAAACGTTGGTTTGCTATGCACCATCCGTTCACTGCACCGAAGCCTGAGCATTTCAGTTTACTCGAAACCTCTCCGGGTGATGCACGTGCCAATGCATACGACTTTGTACTCAATGGCGTGGAAATTGGAGGTGGTTCAATCCGAATTCACGATCGGAATATTCAATCCAAAATGTTCAATTTGCTCGGATTTACCCCGGAAGAAGCACAAAAACAATTCGGCTTTTTACTGAATGCCTTTGAATACGGTGCGCCTCCACACGGAGGCATTGCATTTGGTTTCGACAGGTTTTGTGCCTTGTTTGGTGGGGCAGATAACATCAGAGATTTTATCGCATTCCCTAAAAACAACAGTGGTCGAGATGTCATGATCGATGCACCGGGTACAATAGATCAAAAGCAACTCGATGAATTGAGTATTGGTCTACAAATCAAATCCTGATGATGAAACAAATCACCACCATACTTGCCATCCTGATTCTTTTCCTTTTTCCATTTCTGACAAATGCTCAGGGTGGTAAAATGACAACAACCCTCAAAGGCGAATTGGCCAATGCGCAGAAAGACTTTTTCTTGTTAAAACACCAAGGAAGAGCGGATACTGTAAAGTTCGGAAAGGACGATAAATTCGAAGTGTTGATTGAACAAAACACGGGTAATTATTTCATGCTGGAGCATGGCAGGCAAGCACTTGAAATTTACCTGCTACCAGCTGATGAATTCTCCATTTCACTGAATGCAACAAATTTTACCGATGCCAAAAACTTGACGGGAGCCAGCGCTCCTTATTGTCAATATCTGCTCAATAAACAGAAAGACGATAAGACCGACAACTTTAAGCTTCAACCATTCAAAACGGGTGTTTTGGACCCTTCTATCTTGTACAACAAACGCGATTCTATTCGCATGGCGCGAATTGCATTGTTGACCAAAGCATCATCGGATCAAAAATTCATCAAAGCTTTTACAACCTTTGAGCAAAAGTCGTTCGATTATCAAATGGGTTTGGAGCTGATCAATTACAAGAACAATGCGGCAAAAAATGGCGTCACCAATTTTCCCGAGAACTTTACTCAATTCACTTCTAAACTAAATTTAGATGATGAGGAAATGGCATTCAACCATTACTTCAGACAGTTTGCGTTGAATGAAATTTCGGAGAAAGCTTTGACCAAATATTATCAGGGTACAGACAAACAAGTGATTCGATATTTTGAATTTTTTCTCGATGTGATTTGCGATAAAATCAAATCTGAAAAAGTCAAGAGTATTCTTATTTCTGACATGATGCCACAAGTAGCGAAAGATGCTGGTGTGGCGGATATGAGACCATTTGTAAGTAAACTCGAAAAATGCAGTTCAGATCAAAAATTAATTGCATCCGTTAAAAAATTAGCCGACCAGAATTTGGCGATTTACCCTGGACAACCTGCACCGAATGCCGCCTTTTATGATGCCAATGGAAACAAATCGAAAATCAGCGATTATAAAGGCAAAGTCCTTTACATAGATACCTGGGCTACTTGGTGTGGGCCATGCAAACGAGAAATTCCTCACCTCAAAAAATTAGAAGAAGAGTTTCATGGAAAGAACGTGGTATTCATCAGCGTTTCTACAGACAAAGACATCAACGCATGGAAATCGTTCATCGCAAAAGAACAAATGGGCGGATTACAACTCCACCAAAGTGACAACTTCGAAGAGACCATCAGCAAGCTGTATTTGGTGAACTCCATACCTCGATTCATCATCATAGATGAATCAGGTAAGATTGTCAGTGCAGATGGACCGCGGCCATCCAGCGGTGAAGAAATCAGAAATCTGTTAAATGGTTTGTTGGCAGATTGAGGGATAACCTCGATCAATCACTTTCCATTCGATATTCATCTAAATTTGCATCGTTGCAACGAATTATCGTTGTGATGAAAAATCAAAATCTATATATATCATGTATCCACCAGAATTAGTTGCCCCAATGAGAGCCGAACTAGATCAGATCGGTTTTGAAGAATTGTTGACACCAGATGCAGTAGACCAGGCAGTAAATAGTCAGGGAACCGTATTGGTGGTTTTGAATTCCGTGTGTGGTTGTGCTGCGGGTAGCATGAGGCCGGGTGTCAGGAAAGCTATCCAGAATTCGGATAAACTTCCCGCAAAACTCACCACTTCATTTGCTGGAGTTGATCGCGATGCTGTAGAGCGCGCCCGCAAATACATGCTGCCATATCCCCCATCCTCTCCAAGTATTGCATTGTTCAAAGATGGCAAACTCATGCACATGGTAGAAAGACATCATATCGAAGGTCGCACTGCAGATATGATTGCTGATCACCTGAAAACAGCATTTGAAGAATACTGTTAAGTTATTTCATAAAATAAAAAAGCCATCCACCTCAAGCGGATGGCTTTTTTGTTGTTATGACTGAAAACCGAATCAGCAGACTTTCATTTCATCACGTCGCAACATTCATTTTTAAGGCTTCAAGTTTCTTCAACAGAATATTTGTAGCAAGAAGAAAACTTCATCAACTTTACCATCATGTTGAGAACGGGGCATTATCGTATCCTGATGACGGGGCTTATGGTCTTTGTCTCGACATTTCTATTGAATGCCCAACATGGAAATGAGTGGATTGATTATGCCCAGCAGTATTGGAAATTTCCGGTGAGTTCAAATGGTATCTATCGCATTTCTTATGGCGACCTAGCGGCAGGCGGAGTTTCTGTAAATACCATTGACCCTAAAAAAATTCGCATTTTCGGTCGAGGTCGTGAATGTCCCATTTATGTCGAAGGTGAATCAGATGGCATATTTCATCCGACGGATTTTATTGAGCTGTACGCTGAAAAAAACGACGGCTGGTTAGATAGTCTTGTCTACGAACAAAGTCAAAATCTCACCAATCCGGAATACAGTTTATTTAATGATACCGCACACTATTTCCTGACCATTTCCAATCAAGATGGATTGAGAAGAACACAGAGCACCCTTACGAATTTCAGCGATTTTATTCCAAGGAATTATTGCCTACACAAGGAGACCAAAAGTTACCACGCTGAATACTTGTTGGGGTTGCAGGACATCAATGGAATTGGGCTTCCTGGCTATGATGTTGCTGAGGGATGGTTTGACACAAGATTTCCCAAAGGTGGAAGTCATCAGTGTGTTTTATCCACTGCTCATGCATATACTGGAAATGATGCTCCTGCGGCGCAAGTGAATACCAACGCTGCCAGCGCATCCATTGCGGTTGGCTTTCCGAACCACCATCTTCAGGTTGGTTGGGGTAATTCCTTACAGGTAGAAGTTGATACAAGTTACTACGGATATCAATTGATACACTCCGCATTCACTATCCCGGCTTCGCAGTTGAACACAAGCACAACCATTGTTCACCAAAGCATTGACGACTTAGGAGTAGCCACAGATTACCATGCGGTGAGTTATGTGAGTATTGAATACGCGCATGATTTTTCATTCAACAACATCACCTCATTTCATTTTTCTCTTGAGCCGCAAAACGGAGAGTTGTATGCATTGATTGAAATCAGCAATTTCAATTCAACTGAACCGAGACTTTTTGTATTGAATGATGGAGCGCGCATTGAAATACAAAACACATTAGATAATGGAATTTTGAAGGCCATCATACCCATGCAAGATTCAGGAAGAACGAACTTGTATTTATTGGATGGTGCACTTGAATACGGCCAAGTGCAGCTCAGTCCGGTGAGTCAATCCGGTTATTTTACAGATTATGCTGCCCAAGAAAATGAACATACCTTTCTGATCATCACACATCCACTTTTGATGAATTCTGCTCAGAGTTATGCAGCATGGAGATCGAATGGCACCACACAATCACTGGTGGCCAATATTGAAGAATTGTATATGCAGTATGCTTATGGGATGTGGAAAAACCCCTTAGCGATCAGAAGATTTTGTCAAGATTTGATACAATCATGGAGCACACCTCCGGAACATTTGTTTATCATCGGAAAATCCATTCATGAGGCAGACTTTTCATTCACGAGTGGCGCGCGAAACAATCCGGACAAGTACATTCGAAATCTTGTGCCCACGTGGGGATATCCTGGAAGTGATGCGCTGTTTACTGCGGGTCTGAATGGCACATTGTATGAGGCAGCAATTCCAACGGGTAGACTTGCAGCACAGCAGGAAACCCAGGTTCTTGATTACCTGAACAAGGTGATAGAACATGAATCACAACCTCCTGCATTGTGGCAAAAAAACATCATGCATTTTGGTGGTGGGACCATTGCTTATGAGCAAGCGCTTTTCAGAAGCTATCTCGAAAACTACACTGAAATAGCCACAGACACCAGTTTCGGCGGAGTTGTTTATCCGTTCTATAAAAACACCAGTGACCCGATTCAGATGAATGTTTCTGATTCGATACAATTGCTCATCAATGAAGGTGTGTCATTGATGACATTTTTCGGCCATGCCAGCAGCACTGGATTTGATCAGAACATTGATACACCACAGAGTTATAACAATCAAGGAAAGTATCCACTTCTCATTGGCAATTCGTGTTACACCGGAAATATCCATTTGTCAGATTCACAAAGTGCGAGTGAAAATTTCGTACTGGTACCAGATCGAGGTATGATTGGTTTTTTGGCGAAGACTGATTTGGGAATTCCTGTTTATCTCAATTTGTTTACGGAAAATTTTACAAAGAAATCTTTCAGCACAATTATGGAAAAACCATTGGTGAATGCATGTCGCTGGCCATTCGCGATTTTCAGGTCGCCGATGACTTTTACAGAAAAAACGTAGCGCTCAATTTCACCTTACACGGAGACCCTGCAGTTCATTTGCATACACACGAAAAGCCAGATTATAGCATCACACCCGCTTCTATCAGTTTCGATCCACCAGACATTACAGCTTCACTCACTTCATTTGATGTAAAGATTGTTGTTGAAAATATTGGCAAAGCAACTCATGATGATGTCGGTATCGAGCTCATCAGACATTATCCGGATGGAACTGATTCCGTCTATGTTTTTGTTTTGAATGAGGTATTTCATCACGATACAGTCACCTTTCAGATTCCGAACAATACCAGCATTGCTGCAGGTGAAAACACGTTCGATGTCTACATCGACTACCCGTTGAATGCAGTTGAAGAACTGGATGACATCTCCAATAACATCATTACAGGAAAATCCCTGCTGATCACAAGTGGCGATCTATTTCCTGTTGTGCCATATCCTTTCGAAGTTGTCGCAAGCGACCAGGTGATTTTAAAAGCTTCAACAGGATTTGCGTTTGAGGAAGAGAGAAATTACATCATGCAGGCCGACACCACCGATCAGTTCAACTCTCCTTTTCTCATGACGTTTCAAACGTCGCAGAGTGGTGGAGTGATCGAGTGGCCGTTAAATCTTACACTCCAAGATAGCACCGTAGTTTTTTGGCGTTGTAGCCGTGATAGTGTTTCACCAGAACAAACCTATCATTGGTACAACAGCAGTTTTCAATTTATAGAAGGAAAACAAGGTTGGGGACAGGATCACTTCTTTCAGTTTCGAAATGATATTTTAACCAATACCATTCTCAACACCAATACAAGACTTTGGGAATTTGAACCCACTGTTGCACATCTGAAGTGTCAGGTCTATGGCGCGGCGAACAGCAACTATGAAGCATTGGCAACACGATATCAACTCAACCTGAATGTGCTTGAATATGGTGGATTCGGCTTTAATGAACCAGCATTGATGGTTGCAGTGTTGGATAGTTCCACGTTTACACCTTGGGCAAGCAATTACAATGGATTAAATCCCGAACACGACTTTGGAAATACACTTGAGAGCGCTAATGCACGCGGCAGAGCGGAGAGGTATTTCATTTTTCAACAGAATGATCCGGCACAGCTCACAGCATTTGCCGACATGATGCAACAGATACCAGACAGTCAGTATGTATTGGTTTATACCTGGCAGTTTGCACAAAAAAATCAATGGAACACCTACGCGCCAGAGATCAATGAATTCTTCGGAAACCTTGGTGCACAAGCGATCTCATCCTCACCCGATTCCATTCCTTTCATTGCATTTTTTAGAAAAGGCGATCCAGGTAGTTTAATTGAAATGGTTGGAGGAGCTTCATCAGATTACCTTGTTTTGGAAACTGATCTTATTGGTTCCATCGGACATTCCACTGTACTTGGGCCATTGATCGGACCTGCACAAACTTGGGGGTCCGCACATTGGAATTTTTCATCTTTGGAATCATTGCCGGGCGATCAAAGTGTTTTTCGATTGCACGGTATTGATGAACAAGGAGCAGATCACATGTTGTCGGAAATGAATCAATCCGGAGAAATCCTGGATCTGTCCACGATTGCTAACGCAGATCAATTTCCGTATCTGCGCTTAGAAGCAAAAATGGATGACGCCACGCACTACACGTCACCGCAATTGGATCGATGGCACATACTGTATGAAAGGGCTCCTGAATGTGCGATCAATCCGCATGCAGGATTTTATCTTGAAACCGACTCTCTGGTGCAAGGTCAAAACATTCGTTTGGCCATAGCGATCGAAAACATCAGTGATTTGGATATGGATAGTTTGATGGTGAATTATCAATTGGAAGATGCGTCGAATCAATTGCATGATATCACCTATCCGCTTCAAGCTCCATTGCTTGCCGGAGAAATTCTATTTGACACTTTGGTGATTGACACAAAGGAGTATTCCGGAGATATCGTACTTCATATAGAAGCCAACCCATTCAATACAGATACCGGCCTTCCACATCAAAGAGAACAAAGTCACTTCAACAATCTAGCGAAGATCAATTTGCATGTGGAAGAAGACAACATCAATCCCATATTGGATGTGACCTTTGATGGACAACACATTTTGCAAGGCGATATCATTTCAGTGACTCCACATATTGTGATCACCTTAGATGATGAAAATGAATATTTCATTATGAATGAGGAATCGGACACTTCCAATTTCAAGATTTTTATCACGGCACCAGGAGGTGAAATCAGTCAAGTCCACTTTTCTTCGCCAGAGTTGGAGTGGATTCCGGCATCAGCACCCAACAACAAATTCCGGATCGATTACACTCCCGCATTCCTGGAAGATGGTACTTGGCGTCTTAGGGTTCAGGGCAGTGATAAAAGCGGCAATTTATCAGGCGCGTTGGACTATGAAATCGATTTTAATATTTTCAGTAGGCCTACCATTTCAGAGGTCATGAATTACCCCAACCCTTTTACAACTCGTACACAATTTGTCTTCACCCTAACCGGAACTACACCTCCTGATCAGATTAAGATTCAAATCATGACCATCAGTGGTGAAATTGTACGGGAAATCACTCAGGATGAACTCGGTACACTTCGAATTGGCAGAAACCTGACTGATTTTTGGTGGGATGGCACGGATGAGTTCGGAGACAGGCTTGCGAATGGGGTATATCTCTATCGCGTTCTGGCCAAAATCAATGGAGAACCATTGGAAATCAGTGAAACAACGGCTTCGAGATTCTTCAACCATGGATTTGGCAAAATGTATTTGTTAAGGTAGCAATAAGCTGATTGGTGTAAATCAGACACTTATTTAAGATTCGCTTGGTCGTTTGCCCGCACTTCCCTTATCTTTACCACCATGATGTGGCCTCTACCAAAGGCCATTGTAGCTTAAAACCGAATAACATTTTACGAGATGAAAGTATCTAAACTCTTTCTGTGTGTCGCCTTATTGTCATTTACTGCAAAGTCATATGCCACTTGGGGGCCATGGGAGGCATTCATTGTAACGAGCCTCAATGGCGGATCGAACACTTATTACGAAGCTGCCTACGATGGCACTGATGATGGTGCCGATTTCAACAACAACTATTTCGGTCGACTGACGAGTAGCAATACACTTGTGATCAAAGGTGGAGAAGTTAAAACCTTCAAAAACGGTAGCTCCAACGTATGCAATACCAACATGCACTATCGTGTCTATCGCACAGGAGATACGCCAGGATCATTCAGTAACGTATCCATTCCATGGTCTTGTGATTTTCCTTGTGGCGGTTTATTTAGCGCAGGTGATCAAAAATGGAATACAACCTCAGGCACAACAGATGTTCTGAGTGGATTAACAGATCCAGGTACCTATGTACTTGAAGTTTATTGGGATGCATATGGTGACGATTCAAACCCATCATCATGCCCAAGTGGTTATTATAAAAACATCCACAATGGTGGTATCAACTACAAAGCTTATTTTGAATTTGACACCAATGACTGTTTCGCCGATGGAGATTTCAGTAGTCCAACTTGGAATGGTGATACTGGCAACTATTCTATCATTAACAACAGCAACACTTCTGGACTTACTGGTTCAGAAAATATCCGCACTAGCACTATCCGTTTGAATGCTTCCGGATCAGGAACACAGTCCATTAGCACACAGATCAGCTCTTGGCAGTCACAGCAGGAATGGTATTTCTGGTTAGGAAGAAATGGCAATGGCGGTGCTCCACAAGATTTTGACAACTCAAATCAACAGGCAGTTTATCTGTTATCAACGACATCTGATCTCGAATCTGGTTCGTGCAATGGTTATAGAATTCTCATTGGTGAAGCAGGTACTTCCTACATCAAACTACAACGTATTGATTCAGGCGTGGCAACAACCATTTTTGTTTCATCAACCGGTATTCCAAATGGACTTACTGATTATGGAATCACATTCAAAGTGGTGCGATCACAACTTGGTCAATGGACCATTCGTACCTCTGTGCTTCCAACCAACGCATTGACAACACAATCGACACCAACGCCGAATAGTGCGCCGGAAGACATTTCGACCATTACTACAGTGAATCATGGTTCAGTTACGGACAACACGTATGCACCTGCCACAAATAATTATTTTGGATTTCAGTCAATACACGATAGCAGTACAGAAGGTGTGCAGGCCGCTGAGTTTGACAATTTCCGACTTGTTACTGCGCCACCAGACACCTACCTTCAAATTTCTGGAGCAATAACAGGTTCAGTTGATGAAGATGTGGCCAACACGGGTAACTATGCCATCGCATTATCGCTGACCAATTCTTCAGCAAGTGTAACAACAGTTGATTTGGTGCTTACATCGGGATCCGCAGCACGTGCAGGTCGCGGCACCACCATCAATACGAATTACTCGCCAAGTTACACGACCATTACCGTAACCTGGCCTGCAAGTTCCACAGCAACACAATATGTTTACATCGATCCGGATGACAATAGTGCATGTGATGATATCGCGACACTGGTTTTTCAGCTCCAGAATCCGACAGGGGGAACCAATGTATTCGTTGGTCCGGCAGATACTTTTACCTTGAGTATTGTGGATGACAATACAGGATATGAAACACTACTGGATGAAGATTTCGAATCTGGTATTGGCAGCTGGACAACAACAGGTACATCTTGGGCAACCAGTTCTGTTTCGCCTATTGCAGACTCTTATTCTGCAAGGCACAGTACACAGGCAGTATCTGGAACATCAAGTCTGGTAACAGCATTGGATGACGCTAACCTGACTGGAATCAGCACAACCTGGAGATTTGAAGTAAGCTTCGCAAATGATGCCACTGCCAATAACAATTTCCAGTATTTCCTCACTGCCAATGAAACTGATCTTTACAGTGCGACTCTGGATGGATATGCGGTCGTAATTGATCAATCATCATTGCCATCCGTTTCTCCAAATGACTACATCAGACTCTATCGTGTGGACAATGGCGCATATGCATCAACACCTATCGTGAATAGCACGACAGATTGGATTACAAACGTGTCTGGTGGCAGCAGAGTTGGTTTCGAAGTATCTCTGGATGACGCCGGAACATGGACTTTAAAAGTCGATGCCAACGGTGGATTCGACGCATTGTCAACTTTGGGTACGGGTACAGATTTAGGTGGAGGCGGAATTACATATCCATCATTTGACTACACCGGAATCAGATTTAAATATCTGCCCGCTGCTTCTGATCTTTTCCGAATAGACGAGATCAGTATCGCACAACAAGGATGTAAAGAAATTTGGTATAGCCAAGGCAATGGCAATTCTGATGGCGCCATTTGGGATGATGTGGTATCAGGCACCGGAGCAGCAGTTGTTTCCGGACGTTACGATCGCTTCGTGATTCAATCGGGTGATAATGTCACAGTGAATAACACTTGGCTCACTCGTTCTGTAGCAATAGAAAACGGAGGAACATTAACTGGTGGAACAGGAAATCTCGTGATCTACGAAAGTTTCGCCAATGATGGCACATTCACTGCGAATACATCAACCGTTACATTCAAAGGTCAAGCTGCACAATCAATACTTGGTGCGAATAGCACAACCTTCCACAACATCACCGTTGACAATGATGGTTCAACAGTAACAGTGGTTACTGCCGCATCAGCAACAGGAGTTGTAGCCATGGAAGAAGGCACTTTGCAAACGGGTGATATACTCACACTTGTTTCCAACTCCTCTGGTTCAGCGTCGATCGGACAAATTAAAGCAGGAGCATCTGTTTCCGGTGAAGTAACTCTTCAGCGTTACATTCCATCCATCCCTTACATCTACGGTAACTGGGTGAATATTGGTTGTCCGCTTACAGGTCAGACCATTGCTGATTGGGATGATGATATTTTAACCACTGGATTTACAGGTTCTAATTATCCGCCACCTTACCCATTCAACAATATCCGTCGTTATTATGAACAAGCGACAGGTACCATGAATACTGGATATGTTGGAGCAACTAACGTAACTAACGCTCTTTCTGACACCACTGGATATTTCGTTTGGTTTCAAGGTAGCGCTCAGAATATTGACAACACTGGAAATATTCAATCAGGCACAATCACACATACACTGGGATACACTGTTACTTCTCCCGGAGGAATTTTCGACTATGGTTGGAATCTGATGTCAAATCCATATCCATCTGAAGTGGACTGGAACTCAGTATCGGCAGGACTTTCAGGTCCAAAAGTTTACTACGTTTTTGACTATGAAACCAACGCATACAAATACAGAAATGCAACCACAAATACTGGAACAGCATCACGATACATTCCGCATAGTCAATCATTCCTGATTAAAGTAAACACATCTGGGCAGACACTTTCTTACCAGGAAAGTTATAAAACAAATAATGGCACTTCGTTCGAAAGAAGCGAAGAATCACAAACGTCATTCTTAGCGATGCAATTGTCACGCAATGGCATGTCAGATGAAGGAATCTTGATTTTCTCTGATGCTTCAACTTTCAACTACGACAATGGCGATGTGTATGACTTAGAAAGCCCATCAGAAGATGCGGTTGAGTTCTCCTTGATCTCTGCTGACGACGTTATGCTTGCGCAGGATGCTCGTCCATTCACTAGTGACATTCACATTCCTGTAAGACTTGACCTTCCAGCTGCTGGTAACTATACCTTCAGCATCATAGAAGGACAAAATCTTCCATTCGGTTCATGTCTTTACATTGAAGACCTGGTGACTGGAGAAACCATGAATTTGCTTCCGGGCGAAAGCATGACCATTCACACAAATGAACCATATCAAGGTAATCGCCTGATGATTCACGGCAGTGCTCCTGTTACTACAGTTGTAACAGAACCTTCATGCAACGGTGGCGCAGATGGTTCAATTGACATCACTGCACCTGCTGGTTCTTGGAGTATTGCTCTCACCGGAGATGGTGACGACTACCAATATGTAAGTGGTGGTTCAATCACCTTCGATCACCTCGCAGCTGGTATCTATCAATTGGAAGTAAACAATACTTCGGGCGGTTGTGGCAATCTCAGCACAACGTTCGTTATCTCTGAACCATCCGTTGTACAATCACAGATCACCGACTATTCCATTGTTCAATGTAACGAAGGAACAGATGGTCGCATCGAGTGGAATGTAGAAGGCACCAATTGGTTTGCATATGACATTCTCAATGCACAAAACCAAATTGTACAGAGCGGTGAAGTAGAAGGCCAAATTGGATTTGCAGAAAATTTACCTGCTGGTCTTTACAATATCCATTTGTACACAACGTGCTCAACCGAAACATTGGTAGCAGATTTGAGAGATCCATCTGCGACGCAAATCAGCGTAAATGCACCGTTGTTCATGTTGATTGAAAATGGTGTTGCAACAGTGCCATTTGAAGCGGTAAGCAGTGACAACAGTGATCTCATCTGGAACTTTAGCAACGGCACTACAGCAACAGGAAACAATGTATTGATGTCATTCACTGAAAGTGGAACTTATGGCTATACAGTGACATCTGCTGGTGATTGCGCTGGCAGCTGTTCAGGAGTAGTCAATATTGGACTGGAGACAACCACACAAGAGCAAGGTAATATTTCAGACATCACAGTTATTACACATCCTCAATCTGTAGAGCTCCGATTTGGAATTGTTTCAGGCGGCAAGTGCAATGTGAACATCTATGATATGGCGGGTCATCTTGTAGCGTCGAAAACTAGCGTCGTGAATAGCGGACAAACCATTATCTTAGACACCACAAACCTCAGTTCAGGAATTTACAACATACAAGTGATCACAGCAGATGAGCAATCATTTGTTGCACGTGTATACAAGCGATAAGAGTCAAAGCGATTTGTGAAAAGAGCCCTGGTGACCCAGGGCTTTTTTTGTGAACGTAACCAACGGGAACCTTTACCGTAAACATGGCCACTGTTCCGACACCCTATAGTCGCCGGGAGCAGTAAACATGTTAAACGTACTTCACCCTAAACTGGCTTTGCTCGCTGCAACGCTCACTTTTACATCCATTCAAACATTTGCTTCTGACAAGATGGAATTGTTCCATACGGATGAAAGCAAAATGACCGCCTCAACGCGCACTTATCAATTGACAAAAGGAAAAATACAGGTCACCAATTTGCTGTGTCACGGTGCCAAAACCGGCTCCATTTCACTCACAATGGAAGAACCAGGCTGGACAGCAGTGCTCTCCGGTTCAAAAGGAATCATCATGACCGGAAAAGACAATGTCATTTTCGACAACCTCCAATCCGGTGAATATCTAATTAGCATGACCGGACCACTGGATGGAGAAACACAACAAATCGCAGTAGAAATCACAGCACCTCAACAAGAAAAACTCACCATTGGGCAAATCACACCTTTTGATTGTGAGGCCCTCGCCACAGGATCTTTAGAGATCAATGCAACAGGTATTCAGTTCTATGAATGTCATATATTGAACTCGATGGGTAATGAGGTGCATCAAGGCATCATAACAGAATCGTATTTCACCTTAGATCAACTCAAAGGAGATGTTTACTATGTCGAATATGAAACTGGATGTTCAAGTGGCCAATTAGAAGCTGATTTGCGTGATGAAAAACAAGTCAACGCAAGAATTTCATCGGACCAAATCCATGTAGAATCCTTGACGGAAGAAAGCATCCGTGTAAGCATTAAACCAGATTTGATCAATGCCACACATTGCACATGGCAACTTGATGATGGCACAAAACACGAAGGCGATGATTATACCGCGATTTTCACAGGATATGAAAATCATACGCTGTTATTTACAGCAGAAAACGAATCCTGCAAATACACAGAAGTATTGAGTTTACACGCAAGCGATTTACCTGAACTATCTGCGGTCACACCCATGCCATATGCTTCAGCATTCATTGAAAACAATCAATTGCGCATTTCTCTCAGACAATTACAATACGCCGCTACAGACATAAAAATTATGTCAAGTGATGGGCGTGTATTGTGGTCGCAAAGCATTAAAGACTCTCAGAAATCAGATTCAGAAATAAACCTTTCCGCCTTTGCTGAAAGTGACTTTTCTGTAATCGTAACCAATCACGGTATGCCGATTCTGAGCAGAGAATTTCACATATAACATTTTGATTCTTTTACATTGCCGAATGGCAGTTTAAACGAATCGAAACCTTCAACCACCCCAAACCCTTCCACCTGCGGAAGGGTTTTTTTGTGTTGATTCAACGATGATGTATTGCACCTTTGCATGATAAGATGCAGAAATGAAAGATTATGTCATCATAGTGGCTGCAGGTAGCGGAAGCAGAATGCGATCGGCTATTCCCAAACAGTTCCTAGAACTTTCCGGCAAGCCCATTCTTCAGCACACAATGGAAAAATTCCATAGGTACAATCCAGAAATAGAAATCATCCTTGTGTTAAATGAAGAATACATTGTGTTTTGGCAAGATCTCCTGCGTACACTGCAGATCACCGTTCCGCACCAAATTGTAGCCGGAGGAGAACAACGTTTTCATTCAGTAAAAAATGCCATCAATTCCATTACTGGGGACAATGGAATTGTGGGTATACACGACGCTGTGCGCCCATTGGTTAGTTTGAAAACCATAGAAAACTGTTATACAACCGCCCGATCCAGGCAAAGCGCAATTCCTGTAATCACACTCAATGACAGTCTTCGCATGATACAAGGTCAGAAGAGTGAAATGGCAGATCGAAATAAATTTCGCATCGTACAAACGCCACAGTGTTTCGAAATCAATTTGCTCCGGGCAGCATTCGATCAGACATACGAAGAAGCCTTTACGGATGATGCTTCCGTAGTGGAACGGCATGGAGAAATGGTGCACCTTGTGGAGGGCAATCGAGAAAATATCAAGATTACCACTACCGAAGATCTCAGAATGGCAGAGGCTTTGCTTTGGCAATAAAAAAGTTAACAATGAAAAAGGTGATTCTCCTCGCTGTGGTATTCCTTGGTGTGTGCATTTCTAACACCGCCAGCGCACAACGTTATCGCAGATATCAACGACGACATGATCGCGTTCATGAAAGAATTGACGAAGCCCAAAAAGATGGGAAACTTGATGCACAGGAACATGCCGAAATCAGCAAGAAAGAAAAGAAACTACATAAAACCAATCGGAAAGCGCTACGAAATGGTGAAGTAAGTGGTCATGAACAGAACAAAATGAACCGCAGACTTCGAAAAGTGAAAAGAGAAACGAAAAGAGCTGAAAAAGATTAAGGTATTTACTTCTTAAACGTTCAATTTTTCAGTTCCGGCTTTCGGCTTCAATTCAGTGATACCGAGGTATTCGAAGCTCATCCATGGCCATTTACTCTTTTTCATAAACCAGAAAATCAAACCAAAAAACACCACTCCGGAAACAATGTAACCATACCATTGGGACATGGCTGAATCCTCCGGTGTTTCAAGACTTCCGTAGGTTTTATACATCACTACAGCCAGCGCATTATTCACAAAATGAGCAAAGATGGCAGTCCATAAACTACCGCTCCAGATCACCAGGTAACCCAAGACAGCACCTAGAATGAGTCGCGGTAAAAAGCCATAAAACTGCATGTGTATTACACTAAAGACAAACGCTGCAATCCAAATTCCCACATGAACATTCTTTGTCATTCGGGAAAAAAGCGGTTGCAGAATTCCGCGAAACACCAATTCTTCGCTGATGGCAGGAACGATCGCCATACTCAATATCAACACGAACAGAGAAACACCAGATTGCTCATTCAAAAAAATGCCACTCAGTTTTTCCGCCAATTGTTCCGATGGCTTCACTTGTTGCTCCAACCATGAACCAACAGGAATAAGCCATTTGTTGAATTTGGCGGAAAGGTCAATGATTCCGTTGGCAAATAAAATGAGCACGGGAGCTAGCAAAAACATCATCCCTCCCGACCTGATCAGATAAGGGTGTATCATTTTGCTTCCCATAAGGAAATAAAACAACGCGGCAGGCAGTAAGAAACTGAACAATTGGGTGGTGTTGTTCATCCAAAGCAATGCTACAGCATGCTTTTCCTGAGGATCGGCGATGATTGTTTGTAGTTCACTCAAAGGCAGGTTAAAAA
This sequence comes from Flavobacteriales bacterium, assembly GCA_016722445.1. Classification (GTDB taxonomy): domain Bacteria; phylum Bacteroidota; class Bacteroidia; order Flavobacteriales_D; family Sanyastnellaceae; genus JAIBBG01. The sequence continues at coordinate 424,270 of JADKIZ010000001.1, forward strand.
ACAAATTACCCACGCCTGCAGCGGCGCCCGCACCCAAAACAACACAAACAATCAAAAGTCCCAAAAACAGGATAAATTGAACAACCGGGTGAAGACCTCGTATCAATGGATTCATGGAGAGAATATGAAATTATCTTTGCAGCGCGAAAAATACAATGCCAAAGATCGGCGACATCATATTACCTGAATTTCCCTTGCTTCTTGCACCTATGGAAGATGTGAGCGATCCACCGTTCCGTATGGTTTGCAAAAAACACGGCGCAGACCTGATGTACACTGAATTTATCAGTAGTGAGGGACTCATCAGAGATGCAGCCAAAAGCAGGATGAAATTGGACATTTACGAATATGAACGTCCTATAGGTGTGCAGATCTTTGGAAGTGAAACCGAGACAATGGTGAGGTGTGCAGAGATCATTGAAGCCACCAATCCGGACCTGCTTGATATCAATTATGGATGTCCAGTGATGAAAGTTACCTGTAAAGGTGCAGGAGCAGGCATTTTGAAAGACATACCTAAAATGGTCAGCATGACCGAGGCCATTGTCAAAGCGACCAAACTACCCGTTACAGTGAAAACGCGACTTGGTTGGGATGATCAGAGCAAGAATGTAGTTGAAGTTGCTGAGCGATTGCAAGATATCGGCATTCAGGCTCTAACTGTCCATGGCCGCACTCGCGTGCAGATGTACAAAGGTGAAGCAGACTGGGAATTGATATCTAAGATCAAAGAAAATCCCAGAATGAAAATTCCAATCTTCGGTAACGGTGATATTGATTCACCTGAAAAAGCAATGGAATACCGCAACAAATACGGCGTGGATGGGATTATGATTGGAAGGGCAAGTATTGGTTATCCATGGATTTTCAACGAAATCAAACACTATTTCGCCACAGGTGAAAAATTACCTGCACCCAATATTCAGCAGCGTGCTGAAGCGTGTCGCGAACACTTTGAATTCTCTCTGAAGTGGAAGGGTACTGTTTTGGGTGTTTTGGAGATGCGAAGACATTACAGCAATTATTTCAAGGGACTCCCCCATTTCAAAGAAGACAGAATGCAGTTGGTTACTACGAATGAACCTTCAGAGATCATCAGTAAATTAGAAGAAATTACTGTCAAATACGATGGATTCGAATTTGCGGTATAAGCACTGATATCGCATTATCTGAATACACTCAATCTCTCCGCATCCAATCTCAAAAAGATAAAAAGCAAGAGTGTAAAACCGATTAATGAAGAGCCACCGTAACTCATGAAGGGCAATGGAATGCCTATGATTGGTGCCAAACCGATGACCATACCCACATTGATCAGCAAGTGGAGGAAGAATATCGACGCAACACAATAGCCATAAACACGTGAAAATTGAGATCGCTGTCTTTCGGCCATATTGATGAGCCGAACAATGAGAAAGACAAATAATCCAATGACTGCAAGGCTACCAATAAATCCCCATTCTTCACTGATCACGCTGAAGATAAAGTCAGTCCAACGCTCCGGCACATATTTGTTTTTCGTCATCGGACCCTGCATATAACCCTGACCAAAAAAACCTCCATTGCCGACGGCTATTTTCGCCATTCGGGCGTTGTATCCTGGGTCGTCATTTTTACTGCGTATCACAATATCAGCGGCTTCAGCAGTTTCTGCATCACCAGACATTTCGCTCCGGTCCTCTTCTTTTTCTTCCAGACCTAGTGTCACATAAATACGTGTTTTCTGGTGTTTAGCCAGCACTTTATCGATCATGAAGTTCACAGAAAAACTAAAACCAATAGCTGCCACTGTAGAGAGGATGGTGATGAGGTAAAGTTTTTTTCTATTTCGTGGAACGACGAAGTTTTTAATCATGAGCATAAAAACCAAACCGATCACAAAAACAATGGTCATCAGAATGAACACACCACTTTGTTCGCCGAAGAAAGGATAGTTGATTTTATTAAAACCGGTGATGATGCTCAAGACACCAAACACGATGGCACCTAAACCAATGATGAGTACGTTACCTGAAAGTCCTTCGCGATATAAAGCGAGGATAAATGCAACAAAAGTGAGGAGCGAACCAACGTCTGGTTGTAATAGGATGAGCAGTGCGGGCACGCCTATGATGACCGCCGCGATCAACCTTGTTTTCCAATTGTTGAATTTTGCTTTGGTATTGGAGATGTATTTGGCGAGCATTAATCCCACACCTATCTTGGCGAATTCCGCGGGCTGCAATGCAAAACCACCAATTTGTATCCATGCTTTGGCGCCATTCACTGTTGTTCCAATTGCCAGCACCAACAACAAAAGCAGGATGAACAAGCCATAAATATAAATCGCGAATTTGTTGAAAAATTCACCCTCCATATACAGCACCATCAAACCGAGGAAGGAGGAAATCAGGATAAACAAAAACTGTTTACCATATTCCTGTGACATATCCATTGGATTCGGATGCGTATCAACCACTGCAGCGCTATAGATATTCATCCATCCAAAAATCACCAATGCACCGTAAACAATGACGGTGAGCCAATCAACGTTTGCAAGCGGATGTTGTCTTCCAAGACTGCTCATCGATCTAAGAAATTAGCGTCAAATATCAGTTTTTCTCGTGCTTCACTGGATTTAGCAATGGAGTCGTTGAGATATTTTTCAATCATTAATGTAGCAACGGGAGCACTCCATGTACCACCGAATCCGGCGTTTTCAGTATAAACTGCAATAGCAATTTTAGGATTGTCTTTTGGAGCAAAACAGATGAAGACCGCGTGATCCTCTTTCCCACCTGCATTCTGCACAGTGCCTGTTTTACCGCAAACCACAATATCTTTCAGTGCAGAACGCCACGCAGTTCCTCCTGGTTGCAACACCTTCTCCATCGCATTCACCACTGTAGTAAAATGCGCCGTATCGATTCCGAGATCATAACGGACCAAGAAATCTTCTCTTGGTTTTCCGCCTATTCCAATTTGTTTAACAGTGTGTGGAGCCACATACCAACCGCGATTAGCAATGACGCAAGCCATGTTGCACATTTGCAATGGTGTTACCAGCATCTCACCTTCACCAATACTTAGAGAGTATATAGTTGAAAATGCCCATTGTTCTTTTCCATACCATTTATCATAAAATTCCACACCGGGAACATTACCCGTTTTTACACTTGGGATATCGCAATGTAGATCGGTTCCAAAACCAAAACGTTGGATATAACCCTGCCATATTTCCAAACCAAGCCGAGCGTCCCTGAATCTGCTTTTAGGATCACGGTTACCTTCCACTACACGGTGCATGACTTCCCTGAAATAGGGATTACATGAATGTACAATCGCCATTTCCAAATCGTCATAGCTGTGATTTCCGTGACAACCGATGATCCCACGATTACAGTGTATTCTTGTTTGCGCAGTTATGGCGCCTACCGATAACGCAGTGAGTGATTGTGCCAATTTAAAAATAGATCCCGGACGATATTGAGCCTGTGTGGCCCTATTGAAAAGCGGTTTCTGCGCATCGTTGGTCATGACATTAAAATTGTGACCACGTACCCGACCAACCAACAAGTTTGGATCATAGGTGGGTGCAGAAACCATAGCCAATATTTCACCTGTAGAAGGTTCTATGGCAACGATACAACCACGTTTGTTCTGCATCAATTTTTCGCCATAGTTCTGCAAATCCGCGTCCATCGTACATATCAGGTCAGTGCCTGGAATTGCAGCCTGATCTTCCTTATCACCTTCCTGATCTTTGATATTTCCAACATTATCTCTGAATGCATATTTGATTCCTTTGATACCGCGTAACTCGGTTTCATACGCTTTTTCGATTCCGCTTTTACCGATATACTCCTGTTTGGTATAGTATGGATTTGCTTTGTATTCGCCGGGAGAAATTTTACCCACGTCTCCCAGAAATAGTGCACCTGCGCGTTGAGGATAAACACGAAGTGTTCGCGATTCAGCGAAGAATCCTTCGAACTTATAGAGCTGCTCACTGATCGCAGCATAATCAGCCGGGGCAATTTGTTCCACGAGCAATTGCGGCCTGTGGTATTCCCCACGTGCCTTTGCTTTGGCAAAAAGCGTTGTGATATCAGATGGCTGTATGCGCAAAAGATTACACAGAGATAGGGTGTCAAAAGGCTGAACCTTTTTTGGAACGACCATCAGGTTGTATACCGTTTGATTGGTCACCAACATGCGACCTTCACGGTCATAGATAATTCCTCTTGGTGGATACAATGGAATTTCTTCTTCTGTCAAAGCGGTTGCTTGTTCTTTCCAAGTTGAATTCACCACTTGAAGAAAAAACAAACGAATGACGAAGATGATTGCAATGACGCAAACGATCAGAATAATCGTAATTCTTCTTCCGTCAAGATTCACAGTTGTGAAGATTTGGAATTATAAATCAAATATTGACCAATGGTCATCAAAACAATTGTGGCCAGAGAACTGAGCAGAATATGAAATATTTGATAGAAGAAATCAGAAAATCTGAATACCTCCATAAAGAAAAACCAACTGTGGTGTACGAGTGTAAGCACGCCGGCATAAGTGAGATACCAAGCCAATCCCATACGTTGAACAGTGGGTTTTTGAGTAAGATCATAACCTTCTCTTGGTGCGAGAATTTTTTGAACGATTGGTTGGGCGTATCCAAGAACAACACATGCTGATGTATGCAAACCGATTGGGCCGGAAAAAAAATCCATTAGTAAACCTGTCACGAAAGCGATGATCATGGTGAGCCATCGTGGCGTTTCAAATGGCAGCATGAGCAAACCAAAAATGTATACCCATGGTAATATGAGTCCATCGAATAAATCGATACGGCTCACGATCTGACTCTGCAAAAGAATCAGGAAAAGTATTCTGACAATATTGAGAATAATCGTCTGCAGCATATCAGTCTTCTCCCATTTGTTTCAATAAACTGTCTTGCTCTGTTTTCATGATATCACTCACGACAAGCACATGGTCGAGTCTTCTAAAATCGACACCCAGTTTAATTTTCAAAATATGATAGTTATTGTCGCTTTCATCATCAATTTCCTGGATGGTACCGACGTGAATATTCGCAGGAAAAAAAGTAGAATATCCGGAAGTGACAAGTGTATCTCCAGGTGCCACCGGAATGTTTTTTGGAATTTCAATTACGTCAGCCAGTGAAGCATCACCACCAGCCCAAACCAAAGAACCAAAAGCACCGGATTTTTTCAAGCGTACACTCGCCTTGAAATCCGCGTGAAGCACTGGCATTACAATGGCAAAATGTTCGCTCACACTTCGCACAACTCCAAGTATGTTGCCGCCAGAAATGACACCCATATCTTGTAATACACCTCCATTTGTTCCTCGGTCAATGGTGATGTAATTTTTTTCCCGGTTCACTGTAGCATTCACAACTTTGGCGGTACGGTAGGTATAACGTTGTTGAAATGTTGAATCACTTAGGGTGTCCACATCTGAGCGAATAGCAATAAAATTATCTGCTGACTGACTTCTCAATTGCGCGTTTTCCAGCGACAATTCATCATTGATTTCACCAAGTCTGAGGTATTCTGATAATTGAGCCCTTTTGGAGTATATGCCGCCAATCCAATCTGAACTGTGACGGATAAATTCTGCTTGATGAAAATTATTATTCCTGAACAAAAAAACAAGCGCAAAAATCTGAAGTGCAAGGAACATCAGAAAAAGATAGAACCGTTGTATAAGAACGAGGATGTTCTTCATTGCTTACCTATACCAAATGATTTAAGCGAAGGCTGAATTCTGTTTTGAATTCAGAAAAGTCCATTATTCACGCATGAGGAATTGGAAGCGATTGATGTTTTTCAATGCAATACCAGTACCGCGCGCAACAGCACGAAGTGGATCATCAGCAACGTGCACCGGAAGTTTTGTTTTCATGGAAATACGTTTGTCCAGACCCCTGAGCAATGCGCCACCACCAGCAAGATAGATACCTGTTTTGTAGATATCCGCAGAAAGTTCGGGAGGAGTATTTTCAAGACAACTCATGATGGCTTCTTCAATTTTCGAAATTGATTTATCCAAAGCGTGAGCGATTTCTGAATAAGAAACAGAAATTTCTTTTGGAATACCAGTCATCAGGTCACGTCCACGCACATTGTAATCTGCTGGAGGATTGTCCAATTCAGGAAGCGCAGCACCAACTTCAATCTTAATTTGTTCTGCAGTGCGTTCGCCGATGAGGATGTTATGCTGACGGCGCATGTATTCTTCGATATCCTGAGTGAGTTCATCACCAGCAACACGAATGTTTTTATCGGTCACAATACCACCGAGGGCAATCACCGCAATTTCAGAAGTACCACCACCAATATCGATCACCATATTTCCCATGGGTTCTTCCACATCGATTCCTATACCTATCGCTGCAGCCATAGGTTCGTGAATCAAATAAACTTCTTTGGCTCCAGCATGTTCCGCACTATCCTTCACGGCACGTTTTTCAACCTCCGTGATACCAGAAGGAATACAAATCACCATTCGCAATGAAGGTTGAAACAACCCCTTGCCTCTGGCGATCATTTTGATCATTCCCTTGATCATGTCCTCGGCAGCATGGAAATCCGCAATCACACCATCCTTCAGAGGTCTGATAGTTTTGATGTTTTCGTGTGTTTTACCATGCATTTGTTGCGCGGTTCTTCCTACAGCAACAGTTTTGTTGGTGGTTCTATCGCGGGCGATGATACTAGGCTCATCAACCACCACCTTGTCATTACTGATGATGATGGTGTTGGCCGTTCCAAGGTCTATGGCTATTTCCTGTGTCAGGAAGCTGAAAATTCCCATGTCTGGTATTTCGTGGTATTATGTTTTTCTGGCAATAAAAACTCCGAAACCCTCATTACGCTTGATTTTCAAGCAGTTCCGTGTTTTTCTGGTTCAAAGATATTTGCCTTGCAAGCCTTACGCAGACCGTCGCTATGAACAAATGAACCGAGTTATTAACCGTCGAATACTTCCAAGCATTTGGTTAAAATCCAAACCTAAAAAAACGGCGTGCAAAAAATGGAGTTCAGACGTGTGATTATTCAGCATCGTTCGGTGGTGAAACATTGAACCTTCGGCAATGTGAGCGGTAACAGAGAGTTATACAAACAACCTTAAATCAACAGCATATGTTTATCATCATTATTTCAACCGTAGCACTCGCAATTTTCCTATTCACTATGGACTATAGCTGGTCCAATGTACTCTCTGCAGATCGCAATGATTTGGTTTTTGAAGGGCGCAATCAACAATATGGCGCTTACCGTATCCGACAAGAACACCACAAGACGATGCTTCTTGCCATATTACTATCTACCGGACTCATCGCCGGTGGAATGACTTTAGCCGGCAGGTGGATGAATTCGGGAAAATCAACTCTGATTAAACCGAAACAAGAAACCCTAAGCATTTTGGTCACTTTAGACGACGAAAAGCCGGTAGAAAAGACTTTGCCGAAAGAGGACAAACCAGCTGAAACCAGGACTGCAGCCGGTTCATCGGATGAGTCAAACCGAGAGGTAGAAGTCATCGAAGGCAAGAAAACTGATGAAAAAAAATCTGATGATGAGTTAAAGAATAAGCCAATAGGTGATGGGGATGAGCATAACGGTGGTCCAATTGCGCCTGGCTTTGAAACCGGTTCCGGCGGAGACGGTAAAGAAGAAATAAAAACAGAGAAAAAAGAACCGCGCAAATTTGTGAAAAACAAGCCTCAATTCCCAGGTGGTGACGAAGAACTCATGAAATACATGCTCAGCAAAGTCCGTTTTGGTGAGATTGATATTGAACAACAGGTAGGCGGTACGATTTATCTGAGTTTCGTAGTAGATACAGACGGCAGTATCAGGGATGTTGCTATAGTGCGAAACATCCCGAATGGTGACCGTATGGGTAGGCAAGCCATAAAAGCCATCGAATCCATGCCCCTTTGGGAGCCGGGAAATGACGGCGCAGAGCCTCTTCCAGTGCTCATGACCTTGCCACTCAGGGTTGAATTGAGAAATTAAAAGTGTTCACATCTGAATGCCCTATTCAGATCAAACACAGTGACAAGACCTAAGTCGGGAGAATTCACCGGAATGCGCTTTGATCAGCAAAAAAATTTACGTGTTTGCAATCCAATGACAAACGTAGATTCCGGTGGATTCAAGCCTGATTTTAGACAGTATTGACCAAGCAAAAGCGCATTTCAACTGCAAATTGAAACCAGAGCAAAAAAACTGACGAAAACAGCGCTAATTTGCCGCCTTCTTCTTATCTATGAATGCCACAGTCTATCTGAGTTATGTGATGGTTGCGCTACTAGTTTTGTTAGCCATCGTATGTTTCGTTGTACCAGCTACAACCGAGTGGTTGCCGGGGAATAGGCGGTATATCATGGGAATTATTCTGCTGACATATGCCGCCATCAGGGCATATCGACTTCGGGTATTTATCAAAAAAAACAGTCATGAATAATCGGCATATTTTTTCAATTTATCTTCTGGTGATCGCGGTTATGTCCGCTTGTAATGTCGCACAGGAAAAAAACAAAGAATCCTTCACTTCTGGAAAATTGCGATTAGGGGTTGATGAATCTTATTCTTTGATGATGGATTCACAGGTTTTCACCTACACCAGTTTAAACAAGTATGCAGAAATTGAAATCAGCCATAAACCGGAAGCGGATGTAATAAGCGATTTACTCAATGACAGCATTCAATCGGCGGTCATTGGCCGGGAATTGAACGCGGAAGAACTGGCATTTTTCAAGAGTAAAAACCGTTCACCTGAAAGTATGATTATTGCACATGATGGTGTTGCGCTGGTGCTGCACCCCGAGGTGATGGACACAACTATCACTTTGGAACAATTGCAAGACATCATTCAAGGAAAAGACAGCTTGTGGTCACAGATTTACCCGGGTAGTCAACGGGGTAAAATTCAAGTTGTCTTTGACAACCAAAAATCCTGTAATGCACGCACTTTGCGAGAAAAATTTGGCGTTGAAACTTTCCCATCCTGGTGCTTTTCACAACGAAGCAATGAAGAAGTGATCGAGTATGTGAGTCAAAACAAAAACGCCATGGGGGTGATTAGTTTGAGTTGGATCAGCGATGTCGAAGACCCGACGTGCCGCAAATACCGCAGTATGATTCGCCCATTGGGCATCATAGATCCTCAAATGTGGTCAAACCTGAATTGGCCCGCAGGCCTTTCCAGGCCTATGTCTTCGACAAGAGTTATCCTCTTCGCCGGGATGTGTTTTACATTCGTGCCGGCCAAAGAGGCACGCTTGGCACAGGCTTTGCCAACCACCTCGTCGGAGAAAAGGGGCAGTTGATTATTCACAAAACAGGAATGGTCGCTGCAACAACTCCGAATAGACTAGTAAAAATTGTCAATTAAGCATTTGTCAACCATAAAAACCGATATGAAAAAGTCGTTTGTATTAGCCCTCTTCTTTACTGTTATCTCAGTAGCACAATATGATGCGCAAACCAGAGAAGAAGCCGTAAAAAAAACCTTGAATGAGCGTTTTGAATCTGCTGAAGCGGATATGAAAACCCTCATCGAACGTGAGCCAACCAATGGTGATCATTATTTTGCTGCAGGTGATAACTACCTGTATTGGGGAGAACATCAAAGCGAAGCAGAAACCATGTATCGCAAGGGGATTGAGGTTGCTCCCACCAATCCATTAAACTATGCTGGTTTGGGACGTCTTGCTTGGATGAAAAAAGATGAAGCAATGGCCAATGCACAATTTGCAAAAGCCGTTGAGATCATGAACACCAAATCGAATAAGACGGATAAGACCATCAAACAAATGGCGTATTTGAAAATGGCAGAAGTACTTCTCCAACCTGACAATCAGAAGTTGGACAAGGCTATTGAATACATCAACGCAGCACTCACCATCAACGATAAAAACCCTGAAGTTTACATTCAGCTTGGTGATTATTACAGCCTGCGTGATGGAATTAACCTAAGCAATGCAGTAATGCAATACAACAAAGCATTGGAAATTGATCCAACATTTCTACGTGCCAATTTGCGCAAGGGCGTTTTATATACCAAAGTAGAGAGCTACGATGAAGCACTCAACTTTTATGAGACAGCTATTGGCATTGATCCAACCTTTGCACCAGCATATCGTGAGAAGGCGGAGTTGCTTTACAAGGCTCAACGATATCCAGCAGCCATTGAGAATTATGCAAAATATCTCGAGCTGAACAAAAGCTGCAGGGTTGAACAGCGTTACGCAAGTTTCGTCTTTTTGACCAAAGATTATAAAAAAGCCATTACCGCACTTGAAGAAGCATTGCCTTGTGACCCAAACAATGGTTTCATGTACCGTTTGCTTGGTTATAGTTATTATGAAACCGGAGACTTTGCAAAAGGAATGGAAAACATGGATAAATTCTTTGACATTGCGACCAAAAACGGAAAGCCAACCATACTCGGCAGCGACTATGGCTACAAAGGAAAATTGCTTTCTAAATCAGGACAAGATTCTTTGGCACTCGATGTATTGAAAATGGCAGTAGAAAAAGATCAGGAGTACATTGATGGCTATGCCGAAATCGCAGCGATTTATTTCAAACAGAAAAAGTATGGAGATGCGGCTCAATACTATCAACTGAAAGTTGACAAAAGCAAAGAGCCAAGTCAACTTGACTATTATTACGTTGGTCAAGCAAGATACTTCAACAAAGAATATGCTATTGCGGATGAGGCATTCTCTAAAGCAATCAGCAAATACCCTGATGCCAACTTCTGGAGAGGACGTTGCAATCACAAACAAGAGATCAATCCTGATGAGCCGGTAGGACTTGCAAAGCCATATCACGAAGCTTATATCAAAGCGGTAGGAACAGATCCAAAAAGAATTGAAGCAAACAAGAAAAACTTGATTGAATCATATGGATACCTTGGAGTTCTATATGGCAAACAAAAAAACTACGATTGCTCTAAAGCAGCTTGGACAAAGGTTCTCGAACTCGATCCTGCTCATAAGATTGCAAACGACGTGATGCTTGATGAAAATATCAAAGCTGCGCCAGGCACTTGTGTACTGATTCCAGTAGAATAAAAAATTCTGATATGATTAAAAGGCCGCTGAACAGCGGCCTTTTCTATTATTCACTCACTGTATGTAAGATTCTTTGAATAAATTCTATGGACGCTTTGGTGGCCTCGATATGTCCCATATGGCCAATTTCCGGTTCCACATGCATCAGCGCTCCGGGCAATTGGCTTACCTCGTTATTCAACACGTCCATTGGCAACGAATTGTCATGATCACCAAGAAAATAGAACAATGGAAAACTTCTTTTTTGCAGCAAAGCCACTTGATCTATGCGCGAAATCATCACTTCCTGAGACGCGACGATTGTTTCCAACGAGAGTTGTTTGGCATAATTGATTTGTTTCTCAATTGCCGCGCTATATAAAGACTTTGTTTTTTCATAGAAAATGCTGTTGATCATCGTATTCACATACAATTCCTTGTTGCTTTTTGCAGCGCTGATTGCACGCGTCCGGTCGTCGAGTTTCTGTTGATGATCGGCGCTCGCCTTAGAATGAAACAAACAAAGTCCAGTGACCTGATCGCGAATCATTCCGACCAAAGAAGAGGCCAAATAGCCCCCCATGGAATGCGCAATAATGAAGACCTTTTCATCCGATTCTAAATTCAACTGCGAGAGAATATTCTGACACCAGACGTCCGCTGTGTGAACTTCAGGTACAATCAAATTTTTACCATGGCCTGGCAATTCAGGGGTATTGACGATGTAGTTTCTTTTTGAAATACCAGAAATAATAGATTGCCACATTCCTGCATTTTCCAGAAATCCATGAATAAAAACAAGACGTTTGTTTTCGGCCATAAATCAGAATCAAGAAATAATCAGACTGATTCAGCTACAACTTCTTCGACAATATCAGGCATTTTCGCTTTGAGCAGGTTTTCGATTCCTCCTTTCAGTGTCATGGTAGAAGAAGGACATCCACTGCACGATCCTTTTAGTTGAACATAAACTTTTTTATCCTTATAGGCCATAAAATCAATAGCGCCTCCATCCGACTCCACAGCAGGTCTTACAAATTCGTGAAGCAAAAAACGAATTTCGTCATCATATTCGGTAGGCTGAAATTGACTGTAGTCGGTAGATGGCGTATGTAAAGCTTTAACAGGATCAACATCAGATTCGCGTGTCCTGTTCAACAAATCGGCGGTAATCGCACTCACTGTGATTTCATGATCCATGAGCCATTCGCGAATGTATTCTCTCAATTGTTGAACGATCATATCCCAACCCAAAGATTCATCTTTCAGAACAGTGACATAATTCCCACTGATGAAAACACTTTGAACAAAAGGGAAATTGAACAATTCTTCTGCAAGAGGAGAAGATCCGCGCGCTTCATTCTTATTGCGGTATTCTACTTGAAGACCACCTGTGATCAGCGCTCTGTCTGCAACAAACTTCATGGCTGCCGGATTAGGAGTCATTTCAGCATAAACTGAAGTCGGAATTTTCTTCTTGGTTTCCATAGAGCAAATTTACCACTTATCAAGTACAACAGCATGATGGTCTATTGTTCATTAACATTGCGCTACACAATTATCCCATGACACAAAAAAGTCTGACCGCCATTTTGCTTTTATTGTTGGTTCATACACTAGCAGCACAACCAACCTATCCTTACAATGGTATTTTACCGAAATCAGTTACCACTTTGGCATTGATCCATGGCACCATTGTTCTGGATGATCAGACCAGTATTCAGGATGGCATGATGATCATACAAGACGGCAGGATAGTCAGTGTTGGTGCACAGTTGAGTATCCCATCCAACGCAGTGATCATTGATTTGGGAGGCAAATATGTTTATCCATCATTCATCGATTTATACTCGGATTATGGCATAAGTAACTCAACAGGCCAGACAGAAAAACGAGGCAATCATGAAGTGCCCGCAGCGTTGCCCGCTTCTGACAAAGGCGCCTTTGGGTGGAATCCCGCCATTAAATCTGAAACCAATGCCTCAACCCTCTTCGTTCCGAAAGATGAATCAGCCAAAGAATTACGCAACATAGGTTTTGGCGCTGTGCTATCGCATCGAATGGATGGTATTGCACGCGGTACTGGTGCATTGGTTTGCCTAGCAGATAATCCCAATATTTCTGTGATTCGGCCCATCGCTGCAGCATGTTATTCCTTCAACAAAGGCACAAGCAATCAGTCTTATCCCTCATCATTGATGGGAAGTATTGCGCTGCTTCGTCAGACTTATTATGATGCAGACTGGTATTCAAAAGGAGGCTCCAAAGAAGAACGGAACCTATCTCTTGAGGCCTTGAATCTTTCAAAGAAACTACCATCCATTTTTGATGCCGGTGACAAATGGAATGTCTTGCGCGCAGATAAAATTGGTGATGAGTTTGGTATTCAATACACGATGAAAACTTCTGGAAATGAATATCAACGTTTAGCAGAAATAAAACAAACCGGAGCATCACTCATCGTGCCCATCAACTTTCCAGATGCCTATGACGTCAGCGATCCGTTCGTGACTCGATTGGTGAGTTTGGAAGAAATGAAACACTGGGAATTAGCTCCGGCCAACTGCAGCATGCTTGCCAAAGAAAAAATCAATTTTGCCATTACATCTCATGGATTACAGGACAAAAATCTATTTTTAAAAAATTTACGAAAGGCAGTTAAACAAGGCTTGAGCGAACAAGATGCTCTTCGTGCTTTGACTACAACACCAGCACAGATTTTACAAGCAGAAAAAGAAATCGGAAAACTTCAACCCGGTTATTGGGCTAATTTTATCATTACCTCCAAAAACATTTTTGCAGATGATGCCGTCATTTATGAAAACTGGATACAAGGGAAACAATTTATCATCGAGTCTTCCAAGAAAAAAAATGTCACCGGAAAATTTCAACTCACCATTTCGAACACCAACTATGACCTCACAGTAAACGATGATGGCGGAAAAAACAAAGCCTCCATCCAGGTGATACAACCAAGCAAAGACAAAGATGGCAAGGAGATACAGGACACACTGACTTATCCCGTAACACTCACTCTGATGAATGAACAACTGTCTATTTCATTCGAAGCGAAAGACAATCAAAACAAAGGTGTCATCAGACTTGCAGGAGATATTTCAGATGATGAAAAGACATGGAGCGGTAAAGGTCAATTGTCAGATGGAAAATGGATTGATTGGAAATCTTCGAAAACCGCTGAAGCAGAAGTCAAGAAAAACGAGATAAAACCGGACAATGCTCCTATAGAAAGAGGTGACATTATTTATCCGTTTGTTGCATATGGTTCCAAGTCGGCACCAACACAGGAGACCATTCTGATCATCAATGCTACTATATGGACATCTGACGCAGCAGGTAAAATTGAGAATGGGCAAATACTTATTTCCGGAGGTAAGATCGTGGCTGTTGGTCAAACCATAGATGCAGGCAAAAGCAATGGCGCCAAAGTAATTGACGCCAAAGGCAAACACGTCACTCCTGGAATCATTGATGAGCACTCACACATTGCACTTGAAAGTGTGAATGAAGGATCTCAGGCATCAAGTGCAGAGGTAGAAGAATCTCGCGTGATTGATCCTGAAGACATCAATATTTATCGCCAGCTTTCAGGAGGGGTAACATGTTCTCAACTCTTGCATGGCAGTGCGAATCCAATTGGAGGACAAAGCGCTATCATCAAACTGCGATGGGGCAAGAATGCTGAAGAGATGCTCTTCAAAGGAGCTCCGGGATTCATCAAATTCGCATTGGGAGAAAATGTCACACAATCCAATTGGTGGAATGATGGTACCCGTTTTCCACAATCGCGCATGGGGGTTGAGCAGATTTATTACGATCATTTTATTCGTGCAAGAGAGTATGGACAAAAGAAAGAGGCATATCTCTCATCCAGCGTTAAGAAAAATACAACACCTCTCAAACCATTTCGAACTGACATCGAAATGGACGCGTTATATGAAATTTTACAGAAGAAAAGATTTGTGACATGTCACAGCTATGTTCAAAGTGAAATCAATATGCTGATGCATGTTGCGGACAGCATGCAATTCACATTAAACACCTTTACCCACATACTCGAAGGCTACAAGGTTGCCGACAAGATGAAATCGCATGGGTCAGGAGCATCATCGTTCAGTGATTGGTGGGCATACAAATACGAAGTAAAAGACGCTATTCCTTACAATGGCGCATTGCTTTGGGAACAAGGAATAACGGTTGCATTCAACAGCGACGATGCTGAAATGGCCAGAAGGTTGAATCAGGAAGCTGCCAAAGCAGTAAAATATGGCGGCGTGCCTGAAGAAGAAGCATTGAAATTCGTGACCATCAATCCTGCAAAACTTCTTCACATTGATAAACAAACTGGTAGTCTTGCCGTTGGTAAAGATGCCGACCTCGTGATTTGGAGTGATCATCCGCTGAGCATATATGCTCGCGCAGAAAAAACATTTGTCGACGGTGTTTGTTATTATGATGAATCACGTGATCGTGAAATGCGCGCAGTCATGGAAAAAGAGCGAGCGCGACTCATTCAAAAAATGATGGCATCCAAACAGAACGGAGATCCCACACAAATGCCAACATTCAAAGACAAAAAACATTTTCATTGCGATACCCTGGATCAAACTTCATTGGGCATTTCATTCAAATAAAATCAAATGATGAACAAGCAATTCAATATAATCTTGGTTGTTTTGATGGTGATGTGCAGCAAAATCGAATTGACTGCGCAGCAAAACCCAACACCTTCACCAAAACAAAGCAAGTCGGTGCTCATCCTCAATGGCATTGCACATATCGGTAATGGTGAAAAAATTGAGAATTCCGCTATAGGTTTCAAGGACGGAAAACTCACCTTGGTGGCAGATGCCCGAGTGATCAGGATTGATATGTCTGCATACGACACGATTATTTATGCAGATGGCTCACACATTTATCCTGGATTCATTGCCACCAATTCAACACTTGGATTGTTGGAGTTGGATTTGGTTAGGCAAACCAATGACGAAAGTGAAACTGGCACATTTAAGCCATCCATCAGATCTGCCATTTCATATAACACTGATTCGGAAATCATACCAACAGTGAGAAGCAATGGAGTGCTGATGGGACAGATCACACCGCGTGGTGGCGTAATCAGCGGTACATCATCAGTCATGCAATTTGATGCCTGGAATTGGGAAGATGCGCTGATTCGGGAGGATGATGGCGTTCATCTCAATTGGCCTGGTGTTTATCACAGACATTACGACAAAGGAAAAATTTCCATTGAAAAAGTAAAGACCTACGACCAGCAATTGCGCGAAATACAATCCTTTTTTCGAGACGCCAAAGCTTATTGCTCTGCAGGAAAACAAACACTCATCGACTTGAGATTTGCTGCTTTATGTGATTTGTTGTCAGGTAAAAAAATCCTGTATGTGCATGCTTCGGATGCAAAAGCCATGACGGAAGCCATCAATTTTAAAGTGGAGTTTAGCATTCCGAAAATGGTGATTATTGGTGGTTACGATGCATATCTGATCGCCGACCAACTGGTGTCGCACAGCATTCCAATCATGCTTGAGCGCATTCATTCATTGCCGAGATTCAACGAAGATGATGTTGACCTGCCCTACAAACTTCCCAAACTTCTATATGATGCTGGAATCAAATTCTGCATACAAAATGAAGGAGATATGGAAAGAATGGGCGCTAGAAATTTACCGTTTCACGCAGGAACCGCTGTGGCTTACGGACTTCCATACGAAGAAGCCGTGAGGGCATTGACCCTGGCCCCAGCGCAAATACTTGGAATTGACGAAACTTGCGGTTCACTGGAGTCTGGAAAAGATGCGACGCTGTTTATTTCATCCGGTGATGCACTTGACATGAAAAGCAATGCGGTAACTGCGGCATTTATTCAGGGTAGACTCATTGATTTGAGCAGCAAACAAACCGAACTTTATCACAAATACAAGAAGAAATACGACGAACAGAAAAAGTAACCGCGGCAGATCACCTCATTTGCCGTTCCTTTGCATTTCATGAAGCTTAGAGCTGAAAACATAGTACGTCGATATGGCTCCCGCACCGTAGTGAAAGGGGTTTCCTTCGAAGTAAATCAAGGTGAAATTGTTGGACTACTCGGCCCAAATGGAGCTGGAAAAACAACAAGTTTTTACATGGTGGTTGGACTGATCAAGCCCAATGAAGGATCGGTCTATCTGGATGACACAGAATTGACCCATGAACCCATGTACAAGAGGGCGCAATTTGGCGTGGGTTATTTACCGCAGGAAGCGAGTGTGTTTCGGAGATTATCCATTGAAGACAACATCAAAGCGGTACTACAGATGTCGAAGCTTACGAAAAAAGAACAATCCAACAAGTTGGAGTCACTTCTGGAAGAATTCGGCTTAACCCATAAACGAACCTACATTGGAAATACGCTAAGTGGAGGAGAAAGGCGGAGGACAGAAATTGCACGCGCACTTGCAACAGATCCTAAGTTCATTCTATTGGATGAGCCCTTTGCAGGAGTAGATCCCATAGCTGTTGAGGACATTCAAAAAATCGTCTTTCAATTGAAACTGCGGAATATTGGTGTATTGATCACCGATCACAATGTGCAGGAAACGCTATCTATCACAGACCGCGCATATCTATTGTATGACGGAAGCATCCTGAAAGCTGGCACCGCCGAAGAATTAGCCGCAGACGAACAGGTTAGAAAAGTATATCTAGGTCAAAATTTCGAATTGAAACGGGTAAAGGTTGGGTGATCTCTCTAAAAAACGAAGGCGGAAAACACTATGAGCAATAAATTTATAACAATAAGGGCATAACAAAATACCTTGTTTCTTTTCTGTGTTCTTTTCAATTTTGTCAAAGAATAAATCGCCAAAATGATGGCAACTCCAGATATTATAATCCCGATGATGTTTTTGTAAAAAGGCCAGTCATAGCCCCAGGTCGCCAAAAAAGTAGTCCATCTAGCAAATTCCGTATTCTTTGTAAATTTTTCCTTCCTTTTTTTACTTTTCTTTTTCTTCAATCCAAAATCATCTGCATCTTGTGATTTATCGGCTTGAGTAAAAACATTGCTTCTGAATGTTACCAACTCTTTTACCAGTGGAATGATTGGAGTAGCGGTGACCTCCACTAGCACTTCAGCAGAAGATTCCGGTAATTTCTCGGATAAAGTATCCGCCCCGTTCTGTTGTGTTTGATCAATAACTTCTGCAATTGATTCATCATCCTGTTGAACGTTTTGTTTTACGCGATTACTTCCTTCAACATACCATCCGCGTTGGTATTTCCGCTTTTGAAATACCGAATCATTTACAACATGAGATGAATTTTTACAGGAATACAGAAATAAGAATAGCAGCAGCCATAAAACTCGGTTAAAGGTCATAAGAGCAAGATTTGATAATTCGAAAATAATCAAAAATTCGGAATTATGGCACTTCCACCCAATCACCGCCTTCTTTGATCAAGGCTATCAGTTCATCCACAGCATTTGCTTCAGGAACATTTTTCTTCACCACATCTTTCTCCTTATAAAGTGTGATTTTACCCGGACCGGTTCCAACATAACCATAATCCGCGTCGGCCATTTCACCAGGGCCGTTCACGATGCAGCCCATGATGCCGATTTTCACTCCTTTCAGATGAGAAGTGCGAGCCCTGATTTTAGCCGTGGTCTCTTGCAAATCAAATAATGTTCGACCACAACTTGGACAAGAAATGTACTCTGTTTTTGAAATCCTCGTTCTGGTGGCCTGCAGAATGCCGAATGCTGTTGCATTGACGCGCTGCAGCGGGATTTGAGGGGCACTGATCATTACACCATCACCAAGACCATCAATGAATAATGCACCCAAATCAGTTGCGCTGTACAACATAAATGCATCTTCCGAATTAAGGTCATAACTTCTCCATGCGATCACCGGTGTATCACAACCAGCATTCATCAATTTAAAAAATGCAGCACGTTGAGCAGCCATTCCACAAGGATTGGTTGTAGAAAGCAGCAACACATAACGTTCGTTCGACTTCAAAAGTGCAATGAAAGCATCATTGATTTCTGATGCATCGGCGTGAACAAAAACAATTTCACTTTCCCATTTCTGAGACATTTGATCAGCATTGATCAAAGGATAAGCCCTGGTTTTATTTTGAAGATTCTGCCATGCTTCTACATCGTAAATCAAACCGAGTGTTCCTGGAATTTCGAAGTTGACATGGTTTTTACCACAATAGATAAAATCACTGGCCATATCCGTCAGATTCCATTTATCCAGTGGTACTGAATAATTGCATCCAACAGCAAACAAACTTGCGGCGGTGATTTCATTTCTTGATGAATAATCCATGATCACGCGCGGAACGTTTCTGCCGCCAATGTTCAATACAGTATGCGAGTGACGACGTGTATGTTCAAATGGATTGATTGGAACAGGAACCGCTTCAATCGGATCGTTAGATGTTCGCAGACTATAGCGTTCAGCAAGCATTCGTGCTACTGGAATCTCCTCTTCCGGAGCTTCAGTGAGAGAAACACGAATGGTGTCGCCAAGTCCATCTTCCAGTAAAGTGCCGATACCAACGGCGCTTTTTATTCTTCCATCTTCACCATCACCTGCTTCCGTTACACCAAGGTGAAGCGGATAGTTCATGCTTTCTTTGATCATGTGGTTTACCAGCAGGCGATAAGCTTGCACCATCACCTGAGTATTGCTGGCTTTCATGGATATCACCACATCATGAAAATCATGATCCCGACAAATCCGCAAAAATTCCATGGCGCTTTCCACCATACCAAGAGGTGTATCACCATAACGGGAAAGGATGCGATCACTCAGTGAACCGTGATTGGTTCCGATACGCATGGCAGTGCCATTTCTCTTACAAAGCAGTACCAATGGTGTAAACCTTTCTCTGATTCGTTCCAGTTCCGCTTGATAAGTTTCGTCGGTATAAACAATTTCTTCGAACTTCTTTTTGTCGGCGTAGTTACCGGGATTAACGCGAACCTTTTCCACGATTCCGGCGGCTATTTCTGCTGCATTTGGAGTGAAGTGAATATCAGCAATAATAGGCGTATCGTATCCCTTCCTTCTCAATTCCTGTTTGATATTGGCGAGATTTTCTGCTTCATTTTTACTTGGTGCAGTGATTCGCACCAGCTCACAGCCCGCATCGATCATTCGGATACTTTGCTGCACAGTACCCTCTGTATCCATGGTATCGGTGGTGGTCATGCTTTGCAGACGGATCGGATGATCTCCTCCAAAAATTACATTTCCGATTTTCACCTCACGGGTGAGAAACCGCTGGTAGGAGAAAAGGCTATTGCAGTATTGATGTTCAGAATTCACGTTGCAAAATAACAGTGTAAGACACATGGAGGTTCAATCTTATCACAACAAAAGAATGATTTATGTAGACTCAGAATTGTATTTAACCCAAATCATGCAGTCGAAATCTATTACAGCGCTGAAAGCCTTCAATGACGTTCACTTCCTCGATTTTTATTTTCACCGTATGAATGATCCGCTTTCAAATAAAAATCTTGCGGGAGCGCCCGTCCTTTTTGGCTTTCAGCGCTTCATCACGATCCCGACTGCATGATTTGGGTTTAAAAAAAAAGGCGACCATGAAGGTCGCCTTTCGAAAAAGAGTATCTTATTTGTTGGCTCCGTATTTCGAAGCAACGATATCCCAATTGATCACGTTGTAGAACGCGCCGATATAATCAGGTCGGCGATTCTGATAATGCAGGTAATAAGCGTGTTCCCATACATCCAAACCAAGAATAGGGAAACCACCGCAACCGATACCTGGCATCAATGGGTTGTCCTGATTCGCAGATGAACAAATTTCCACTTTACCACCTTTGTGAACACAAAGCCATGCCCATCCAGATCCAAAACGGGTTGTTGCAGCTTTTGTAAATTCTTCTTTGAATTTATCGTAAGAACCATAAGCCGCATTGATAGCATCTGCGATTTCACCTGTAGGTGCAGAAGCTCCTCCAGGAGTCATGATTTCCCAGAAAAGGTTATGATTGTAGAAACCCCCGCCATTGTTGCGAACCGGCATCTTTTCGAAACCTTTCACGAGAATTTCTTCAATGGTGAGGTTTTCAAGATCAGTACCTGCAATAGCTGCGTTGAGATTGTTGGTGTATGCCGCATGGTGTTTATCATGGTGAATTTCCATGGTGCGGGCATCAATATGTGGTTCCAGTGCATTGAATGCATATGGAAGTGGTGCGAGAGTGAATGCCATATATTATTGTATTTAAGTTGGCTAAGTTAAGGCAGGAGAATTTGGGATGTCACAAAGACTGATGAACAGAATAAGAAGAATGCGCATTTATCAGAAAAGCACCCTAATTATTACACTTAGCGTGTCATTTGATAAAACAAAAAGGACTGACCAGAAACCAGTCAGTCCTTTCATCTAAATCAGTATTTTTTTATTTCAGTGTGAAGTTCACAGGCACAGTCATGATCAGGCGGACTGCGCGACCATTCTGTTTTGCCGGAGTGAATTTCTTCAATTTTTTCACTGCATTCTCGGCAGCACGGCTCAGGTTAGGACCACCAGTTACACCACGAACTGTTTTAACACCGCTCACGGTTCCGTCCTTTTCAACTACGAATTGCACGAATACTTTACCTTGGATGTTGTTTTCCTTTTCCATTTCAGGATATGGAGCATTTTCCATGATATCTCTTTGCATTGCAGTTTCACCACCAGGGTAGATCGGCATCTCACCTGCAGAGAAAACAGGTTCTTCTGGAGCCTCTTCCTCAATGACTGTAGCCACTGTTTCAATTGGTCCAATAGGCCCTTCTTCCCCTTCTTGTGTTACGGTTGAAATGTTCTGATCTTTCAGATCATCTACAGAAG
Organism: Flavobacteriales bacterium; assembly: GCA_016722445.1. Lineage (GTDB taxonomy): Bacteria > Bacteroidota > Bacteroidia > Flavobacteriales_D > Sanyastnellaceae > JAIBBG01. Next base: position 446,252 of record JADKIZ010000001.1, read on the forward strand.
CGATTGGTTGTTCCACTTCTTCTTCCGTCACTTCAATTTCAGTGAATTTGATTTGCTCCACGGTTGGTGGTGGTGGCGGCGGTGGTGGCGGTGGTGGTGGTGGTGGTGGCTCCTCGGGATTGGTTGGAGGAGGCGCCAACATCTCAACGATTTTTTCAGCGGGTATTTCCACCTTAGCTTCAGCTTTGTCCCTGAAGATATATGGTGCAGTAAACCCAGCAGTAGCCAGAAAAACAGTAGAGCCGAGGGCAATAGCGAGTGTAGCTCCATGTCCTTTGCGGATTTTGTAAGCTCCATACTCTTTGAATTTGTCCTGAAAGACAATTTCATTTCTTTCACCATTCAGCACATTGTTCCAGCTCATATCCATGCTCACCACAGCAATGACTACTGCGATAATGCCAACGATAATTAGTGCTGTCATGTGTTATAAGTTTTTGGTTTGACTTGAATATCCGTACATGTCAAAACATGTCAGGTTCAAAGTCTGCAATTAATTTTTCTTGAGTCCTAGTTCCGATGATTTCTGTCTCACGGCAATGGCTTCACTCTCTGCCATATCCTGAATGGCGCGTTTGCGCACATTGCAGATATTCAGTTCATCCATTGCATTGATGACATTTTTGAATTTGGTCGTTTCAATTGTTTTGATCACACAAAACGGAGCTTTTTCCGAACCAACCACTTGTTTGTAGGCTTCCTGATAAGTTGCCTCATCAATCTCCTTCGTTTCAAGTTTAGATTTCAATTGATTCACCTGATCATTCACTGCGCTGTTTTTGTCGAGCATGATTTTTCTGAAACCTTCGGTAGAAAAATCAGTGATCATAAGCTGAGTGGTATCGGGTTTAAAAGCACCGAAGTAGTAAAACACTTCATTTTCGTGTTCTCCAAGCAACAAGGTAGTTGCGAGAGCATCATCGAGTTTGGTTTTATCGTCTTGTTTATCCACCTCTTTTGGGTAGATAATCTCCATGGCTTTTGGCTTTGCGAGAGTTGCAGCAAGCACGAAGAATGTCAGGAGGAGGAACGCCAGATCGACCATTGGGGTCATATCAATACGTGCCGAACCTTTCTTCGCCTTTTTCTTGCCGTGTTTACCACCGCCGCCACCACCACCTTCTACTATTTCTGCCATATTTCTATAGTTCTTTTATAAAGGTGAGTGTAAATTAATGTGCATCGAGTTTAGCATCAGCAGTAGTCTCGGAGCCTTCAAGGTTGGTCACCATGTTAAACTGAAAAATCTGTTTATCACGGAAAACGTCAATCACTTTTTCAACCTTGGCATAATCAGTATTGCCATCAGCTTTGATGGCATATCTCAGACCATTTTCCTTCAACTCTTCTTTGGTCGCTCCGTTTTCGGTAGCGTCATCCACGAAGGCATAATAACCTTCCTGAATCCAGTCTCCAAGTTGATTGTTCAATGAATCGAGAGGAATACCCTTGCTAACTGCATCGAGTGCTTCCTTGTTCATCTTCACCAGAAATGTATTGAGCGAGAAGTTCAACTGGCTGACCGAAAGTACCCATTTTCGAGAAGTTCTCGATTTGTTCTTCCGACAGTTTCATTCCAGGATAACGAACGGCCATGCGTCTGATCAGTTTATCGCGAACACCTCGACCAGAAATATCGAAGTAAGCGCGACCGGCGGTATCGATGGTGATGAGCATCACTTTTTCCGGCAGCTGAGTCAGCGAAGTGGAAGAAGGAGGATCGGCTTCCACCGGTTCCATGTTACGGAATTTGGCAGTGAGCATGAAGAACGTTACCAGCAGGAACGCAAGGTCAACCATGGGCGTCATGTCCAGGCTGGGTGCGCTTTTGGGAACTTTAATTTTTGGCATCGTTCTGCTTCTTAAAATTTATAAGATGATAAGATGGGCAGCGATTAGTGTTTTGCAGCGAAAGTCTGTGCTACTGAGAAACCAGCTTCATCAATACCGTAGGTCAATTGATCGATACGGTTAGAGAAGAAGTTATAAAGAAGGATTGCCAGAGCAGACGCCAAGATTCCGAGGAATGTATTTACAAGTGCTTCAGAGATACCGACAGAAAGCTGTGCAGGATCCGGAACACCAGCAGCCATTGCCGAGAATGACTTGATCATACCTGATACAGTTCCAAGGAGACCGATCAATACACCAAGTGATGCTGAAGTCGAAAGAATCACCAGATTTTTTGACAGCATAGGAAGTTCGAGCGAAGTAGCTTCTTCCAATTCCTGTTTCAAAGACTGGAGTTTTGTCTCTTTATCCATATCGGAATCCTTTGCAAGTGCTTTGTATTTGGTAAGACCAGCACGCATTACAGCGCCAACAGAACCTTTTTGTTTATCACAAGCTTGAATAGCTGCGTCGATCTGATCGTTGTTTAACAAACCACGTACATTCATGATGAATTTATCAACGCTACCAGTACCACGAGCCATCAATAGGCTGATGAGGCGCTCAAGGAAGAAAGTGAAAACGATGATGTTCACTGCAATGAGGAAAGGCACGATGAAACCACCTTTGTAGATAGTGCCATAAAGGTTACCATCAACTGGATGACCAACCCTTCTGATCTCGTCAATTTGTTCAGACGTGTAAGTATCGGCCATAGCCGGATCATAACCTTCGAAGTTTGCTGGATTACCCAGTACAAACATGTAGATCATTACGCCGACGATCAAAGCGACCGGAATGGCGATGTAAGGAAAAATTGAGCTAAAACTGCTACCTGACTTCGATTTGCTCATAGCGTTTTTGTTTTTTGAGGTTGATTATTGATGATGTTAATAATAATTACTTTTCAACAATATGGGTATCAATCGCACTATTCACGGCCAAACCTGAAAGTTGATAACCCCATTTTGAAGGCGTCAAACATAGTAAAACTTCGCCCTTGTCATGTCAAATAAAAGTTGTCAATTCTAAATTGATGTTTGACGAAGCGTAAGGTGCTGATTTTACCGTTTGCAATACAACGTCATAAGTCGTCGGTAATTGAAAAGCTACACCCGAAATGACCAAAAATGATGTCGAAAAATCACAAGTCTGAGGTGAGTTGTGTTGATCGATAACAAAAAGCCGGGGCAATTGGCCCCGGCTTGTAAATAAGAAATCTGGTGTGAAAATCAAGCCATTTCGCTCATATAAGCGGCAACACCATCATGAGATTCTTTCATGCCTTTGCTTCCTTTGGTCCAGTTTGCAGGACAAACTTCACCATTCTTTTCAAAGAACTGAAGGGCATCGACCATGCGAATGACTTCATCAACACTTCTTCCCAATGGGAAATTGTTGATGAGCATATGTTGAACGATTCCTGATTTATCGATCAAGAAAAGACCACGGAACGCGATCATAGACTCAGAAGCTACGAGGCGCATGTCCTCGTCGTACTGATACTCGCCATTCAGAACGCCGTAAGCATCAGAGATGGTCTTATTCGTATCTGCAACGATCGGATAAGTGATTCCTTGAATACCACCGCTGTTTTTGCTCATTTGAAGCCAGCCCCAATGTGATTCTTCTGTATCTGTAGAGCATGCCACCACTGCTACGCCGCGCGATTCAAACTCTGCGAGTTTTTCCTGAAATGCGTGAAGTTCAGTTGGGCAAACGAAAGTAAAATCCTTCGGATAGAAGAAAAATACCACGTGTTTTTTACCAATGTATTGATCGAGTGAAAAATCCTGGACGATAGTACCGCCATTGATCACTGCTGAAGCCTTGAAAGAAGGCGCTTTTCTACCTACAAGTGCCATTGAAATTTGTTTTAAGTAATTCGTGAATTATGGGTGTAAAAATAGACATGCAGCACATAACACGGATGAGTTTCCTCACCCGAACAGATGCAAAACAACATGTTTCAGAATTTGTTCTGAAAAAAATTAAATATGTAACGCGCGTTTTGCTGTAGCGTCCAGCGCGGCTTCCTTGAAGCTCTCTGTGAAAGTTGGGTGAGCATGACTGATCCTACCGATGTCTTCAGCGCTTGCCCTGAATTCCATGGCAACAACTGCTTCCGCAATCATATCCGCAGCCCTTGGGCCGATCATATGCACGCCAAGGATTTCGTCGGTTTCCTTATGAGCCAGGACTTTGATTTGGCCATCCAGATCCATACTCGCACGAGCGCGACCACTTGCTTTAAAAGGAAATGAACCAACTTTGTATGGAACGCCTGCTTCTTTCAACTGTTCCTCAGTTTGGCCCACAGAAGCGACTTCCGGCCAGGTATACACCACCCCAGGAATGAGGTTGTAATTGATATGAGGTTTTTGACCAGCGATCACCTCAGCAACAAAAACACCCTCCTCCTCAGCTTTGTGAGCAAGCATGGCGCCGCGCACTACATCACCAATGGCGTAAATTCCGGGAACTTGCGTTTGAAGATGGTCGTCCACTTTTACACGACCACGTTCATCCACCTCAACACCTGCCTTTTCAAGTGCAAGTTTGTCTGTGTATGGTTTTCGACCTACCGCTACCAGCACATAATCTCCTTCAAGACTTACTTCTTCACCTTTTGCATTATCGGCTTTAACGGTAACCGTTTTTCCTTTTGCGGTTACCTCTTTGACTTTATGTGAAAGATAAAATTCAAAATTGTTCTTTTTCAATACGCGCTGAAGATCCTTACCCATCGTACGATCCATGGTTGGAATGATGCTGTCCATGAATTCGACAACACTCACTTTCGCACCGAGGCGACCATATACACTACCTAGTTCGAGACCGATAACGCCACCGCCGATGACGATGAGGTGTTTAGGAACTTCATCTAATTTCAAAGCTTCTGTACTGGTGATGACGCGCTTTTTATCGATATTGATGAAAGGCAGTGAAGCCGGTTTAGAGCCCGTAGCAATGATCACATTTTTACCGCCTACTTGTTCCACTGACCCATCCTCTTTGGTGATGTTGATGGTGTTTTTGTTTTCGAACGAACCATGACCACGCAGAACATCAATTTTATTCTTTTTCATGAGGAAATTGATTCCTGCAACGGTTTGATCCACCACATCCTGTTTGCGTTTGATCATTTGTCCGATGTTCACTTTAGGATCACTTTTCATGTCGATTCCATGTTCCTTGAAAGTATGCAGGGCATTGAAAAAATGTTCAGATGAATCCAACAAAGCCTTGCTAGGAATACAGCCCACATTGAGGCATGTTCCGCCAAGGGCTGCATATTTTTCAATGATGGCTGTTTTAAGGCCGAGCTGAGCACATCGTATTGCAGCTACATAACCACCTGGACCGGAACCGATCACCACTACGTCATATTGATTCATAAAGAAAAGAAATAAAGTGCGTCAAATTTAACGGTGAAGATGTTGTGAAAGTTTTTCAGGGATGAAAGTCACCGATTTCATTGAGTAGAAATGACCTTCATCAATGACCAAACCTTGGAATACTTGGCGGAGCAGGTTTGAAGAATTTCCTTTTCAAAATGAGGAAATTATATGCCAACCAATTCGACAAGAAGCCAACAAATCCCTTACGCGATGGATACATGGAACAATAATCCAGAAAGGATAACTGCATGATAAAACGTTCACTTTCGCGGCGGTAATAATTCACAAGTTCTAATGGTGAATGATCATTGATGCATTCACCAAGACGGTTGCGGTGATAATCTGCATAAATGCGCGGTGTAAGTTCAGACGCATTTCGTTGGATAAAATCTATTTCGCTGCCGGGATGACGTTGTCTTTTTTCACCGGATTTCCAATGAATGATGGTCCCCGGATACCAAGTGTTCATCCAGCGATATTTCTTCGCAAAGCGGATAAAAAAATCATAATCTTGATGGCGATGGAGTGATTCATCGAACATGATGTCCGCTGCCTTTTCTCGCAGTATCAGCCAGGAGGACGTCTGAGCAAAGCCGATGGTGAGCAGATATTCCATTGGTGTCAAGTTACTCACCATTTCGCGGCTCGGAGCGTAGGATTTGCGTTTGCCATCATCAATGAAAGCACTGCCATAAATCGCGTCTGCACCATTGGCAAAAAGCTCCTCCAATTTTCGTGAAATGTGATCGGGCAGAAATTCGTCATCACTATCGAGTAAAGCGACTACCTGTCCTTTAGCCTCCTGGATGCCATGATTGCGCATGACGTTGGCATTGGATTTTTTTTCATGACGAAAAAACCGGATTCTTTCATCCCGAAAAGACTCAATGATCAATTCCAGGTTGATTTCCGAGGCGTCATCCAGAACCAGCACTTCCCAATTCCGGTGAGTCTGTGCCACAACCGATTGGATGGCCCGCCGCAATTCATTCGGTCTGTTGTGAACCGGTATGACCACTGAAACCAGAGTATCCTGACGAGAATTATTCATAAGAACGAGGTCAAAAATACAATTTCGACAAGACGATCGACATGACCACTTGTAAAGAGCGATGTGTGTTTCGCGTTGATATCCTATTTTCGCCGCGTTTATGAAAGAGCAAGAATACAGTCAGGATAATTGGGATCTGGTGATCAGGTCAAAGACCCATTGGCTGAGTTTGAACCTCCGAGAATTGTGGCGCTATCGCGATTTGTTGATGTTGTTGGTGAAGCGCGATTACAAAGCTTCTTTCAAGCAGACCATCCTTGGGCCGATTTGGTTTTTTATCCAACCTCTTCTCACCTCATCTGTTTATGCTGTGATTTTCGGGAGAATTGCCAACATCAGCACAGATGGCAATCCGCGATTGTTGTTTTACATGGCTGGTGTGATCATGTGGAATTATTTTTCGACTTGTCTGACGGCCACTTCTGCTACATTCGTGACCAATGCCAACATTTTTGGAAAGGTTTATTTCCCTAGGTTAATCATGCCCTTCTCAGTAGTTATTTCAAATCTCCTGAGGTTTTCGGTTCAATTTCTTTTCTTCTTCGGTGTTTTGATTTATTACATGATGAAACCGGATTACACCGTTCATCTCACTTGGGCTGTCATTCTCACTCCGCTTTTTCTTGTGATCATGGCATTGCTTGGACTTTCGATGGGATTGATTGTTTCTTCGCTCACCACCAAATACCGTGACTTGGCGCATTTGGTTGGATTCGGAGTTCAATTGATGATGTATGCCACTCCGGTTGTTTATCCCGCATCCTTTTTACAAGGAAAATGGAAAACTATCCTCGAACTCAATCCGATGACCTCTGTGATTGAAGGGTTTCGGTTTGCGTTTATGGGATCGGGTGAATTCAATCCGATGTCGCTTTTTTATAGCATCGGAGTAACTTTAGTCTTGTTATTTATTTCCGTAATCCTTTTCAATAAAGTAGAAAAAGGATTTATGGATACGGTATAGCGCCTATGTCAAAATCAGTTCTCATAGCAGAAGATGTGAGCAAGATGTATCGTCTTGGTTTGGTAAGTACCAAATCACTGGCGCATGACCTCAACCGATGGTGGCATGTGGTGCGAGGCAAAGAAGATCCGTATAGGATGGTAGGTGAAGCCAACGATCGCTCATCCAAAGGAGAAAGCGAATACGTTTGGGCACTTCGCGACATCAACTTCAGCATTTATGAAGGCGAAGCAGTTGGCATTATTGGTCGCAATGGAGCTGGCAAATCAACCATGCTCAAGCTACTTTCTCAGGTGACACAACCAACTACCGGCACCATCAAAGTTCGTGGACGTATTGCCAGTTTATTGGAAGTGGGTACAGGATTTCATCCGGAGTTAACAGGTCGTGAGAATATTTTTCTCAATGGTGCAATTCTCGGTATGCGCAAGAAAGAGATTCAGCGCAAGTTGGATGAGATCATTGCATTCAGTGGTGTAGAGAGATATATAGACACTCCCGTAAAACGCTATAGCAGCGGGATGTATGTGAGACTTGCTTTTGCTGTTGCAGCACATCTTGAAAGTGAAATTTTGATCGTGGATGAAGTGTTGGCTGTTGGTGACGCAGAATTTCAGAAGAAGTGTTTGGGTAAAATGGGTGAAGTGAGCAAGGGACAAGGACGCACCGTGTTGTTCGTGAGTCACAATATGTATGCGATCAAATCGCTGTGCACACGCGCCATATACATGCAGAATGGAACATTGAAAAATGATGGAAATGCGTCATTGATCGTGGATCAGTACCTGAGTGGATATGACAGTATGGACACCGCTCGCGCCTATCAGAATAATTTGTCAGAAAAAGCGGTTTATCTCGAGAAGGCTGTTTGTCAGAATGCAGTTGGCATCGAGAAATATATGTTCACAGCCGATGAGCCCGTGAGAATTGTTTTCACGGTGAGAAAAAAATCTCCGGTGCGCGGCGTATTCCTTCATTTCGTTTTAAGAAATTATGAAGAAGTAGCGATACTTGAAACAGATAGTCGCGAAGGTGGATATCCTGAAATTGATACAGATTTAGAAGGAAATTTTACATCCGTGATTGAAATCCCTTCGAGAATTTTACGTTCAGGTCGATATCATGTGAGTGTTGGTATTCGCAGCGAACAACACGATCCAGCGCAGATTGAATCCATCGCTTCATTCATGTCATTCGATGTACTTGCTGATAAATCACCACGTGATGCACGGCGCAATTCCATCTTGAGTACGATTCTGGATTGGAAAGATGCAGGAAGGCTTGAAATCTAAGAAAGTCAATTGCTGAGTTTTATGTTATGTGGGCGCTAAAAGCAAAGCGTGTCGCAATTTTGTGTAAAAACAATCGATGTAGCCAACACTTTTGCGAATTTTACCGGCACTTATGACAGACATCAAAAACAAGCGGGTTTTGGTTACAGGAGCGGACGGCTTTATCGGTTCTCATCTTGTAGAAGAACTGATTGATCGCGGCGCAAAAGTGCGCGCCTACGTTTTCTACAACTCCTTCAATACATGGGGTTGGATCGATAGTTTTCCTGAAGAAAAAAAATCTCAGCTGGAAATTTTCGCCGGCGATGTGCGAGATCCAAATGGAGTGCGCACAGCCATGAAAGACATAGATGTTGTGTTTCATCTTGCCGCGTTAATAGCTATTCCATTCAGTTATCACTCGCCAGACACATACATCGACACCAATGTAAAAGGCACACTCAACATAGTTCAGGCAGCGAAAGATTTGGGCATATCACGTGTTCTGGTAACCTCCACCAGTGAGGTTTATGGCACGGCACAATATGTTCCAATTGATGAGAAACACCCGCGACAACCGCAGTCTCCATATTCAGCTTCGAAGATTGGTGCAGATTGTATTGCAGAGTCCTTTTACAGAAGTTTCAATACACCCATAACCATTGTAAGGCCATTCAACACATTTGGTCCGAGGCAAAGTGCGCGTGCGGTGATACCAACGATTATCACCCAGCTGATGGATGGTATGGAAGAAATCAAACTTGGAGATCTCACACCAACACGAGATTTACTTTATGTAAAGGACACAGCAAAAGCGTTTGTAGCCATTGCAGAAAGTGAATCATTGATTGGACACGATGTGAACATTGCAACCAATGAAGAAATTTCCATTGGAGATCTTGCTAAAAAGCTCATACAACAAATCAATCCAAAAGCACGTGTGATTGGAGATGAGCAACGTATCCGACCGGAGAAGAGTGAAGTCTTCAGGCTATTGGGCACATGCGATAAACTCAAGGCGAATACCAACTGGCAGCGCACTGTTTCATTGGATGAAGGATTGGAAGCAACCATTGCGTGGTTCAGTGATGCACGCAATCGCAGTTCATATAAATCGAACATTTACAATATCTGATCGCCATGAACAACACAAGCCACGGCGAGGTGATACAATTTATCAGAGATTGGTACAAACAACCAGAGGGTTTCATTCCGCTGCATGCGCCGCGCTTCTCAGGGAATGAAAAAAAATACCTCAATGAGACGATAGATTCCACCTATGTTTCATCGGTTGGTCCATTCGTGGATCAATTCGAATCGATGATGCGCGAATATACTGGTGCGAAATACGCTGTGGCCATTGTGAATGGCACTGCAGCCTTGCATATGGGGCTTTTACTGGCAGGTGTAAAACGTGATGAGTTGGTTATCACACAAGCTCTTTCATTCATTGCTACCTGCAATGCCATTTCCTACATTGGTGCTGAACCCTATTTTGTGGATGTCGATCAAAATACATTGGGACTTTCTGCTCGAGCACTTGAATTGTTTTTGGAAAATGTGGTGATGAAAGAAGGGGTGGCCATCCACCAACCAAGTGGGAAGCGTGTTGCAGCATGTGTACCCATGCACACGTTTGGTATTCCATGTGAGATTGATCGCATTGTTTCGTTATGTGACCAATACCAAATTCCTGTGGTGGAGGATGCAGCAGAATCTTTGGGCTCATTATATCAAGGCAAACACACAGGGACATTTGGAAAAATCGGTACCTATAGTTTTAATGGAAATAAGACCATCACTTGTGGTGGCGGAGGAATACTTGTGACGAATGATGAAGCATTGGGAAAGATGGCGAAGCACCTGACAACTCAAGCCAAAGTTCCACATCGTTGGGAATTTGTACACGATCATGTCGGATATAACTATCGCTGTCCGAATCTCAATGCCGCATTGGCTTGTGCTCAAATGGAACAGTTGGAGGCATTTATCGAAGATAAAAAACAGACTGCAGACGCATACAAGAAGTTTTTCTCAGAAACCCAATACCACTTTGTTGAAGCCACATCAGCCAGCAGATCGAACCATTGGTTAAATGCGATACTTCTTACAGATCAACAAGAGCGAGATGCATTTCTTCAAACCACAAACGATGCACAAGTGATGACACGACCAGCTTGGGCATTGATGCACCGCCTGCAAATGTTTTCGCATTGCGGACATGATGGACTGAAAAACAGTATTGACATTGAGTCGAGGTTGGTGAATATTCCGAGTAGTGTGAGGCATTCGTAATTTGCACAACAAACTGATTTTGATTACTTTTGTCCATAACAAAGTCAATATTTATGAAACATTTATTCTATGTCATTCTTTTATCAGTTCCTGCCCTAACTTATTGCCAAAGCTCGAACCAAATTGAATGGATGCATGTCTTAGGAAGCTCTACTGATGAAAATGCGCATGCTACTTTCCTTGACGAAACTGGTAATGTATATGTCACTGGGGGATTTCAAGGAAATGTTGACTTCGATGAATCATCAAACACGAACATACTTGATCCCAATGGTAATGATATTTTTATAACAAAATACGATCCAGCGGGAGGTTTGGTTTGGGCAAAACAAATTGGAGGCTCCGGCAATGATCATGGTCGAAGTATTATAGCCGATGATACAGGAAATGTTTATGTTTCCGGATACTTCAGTTCTAACTGTGATTTTGATCCGTCGGCATCAACACAAATACTGACGAGTGAAGGAAGCTACGATTATTTCATTGTGAAACTCAACTCCAATGGTGATTTTGTTTGGGCGAAAACTTTTGGAGGCGATGGCAATGACATTGGATATGATTTATGTTTTGATATTTCAGGCAATATTTTATTTACTGGAAGTTTTTCAAACACGATTGATTTCAGTCCTTTGGGGTACGAACATTCAATTAGCTCACAAGGCGGGTTAGACGTCATTTTTGGCTCAATTAAGCCAGATGGAGTTTTGAACTGGGTATTGGGATTTGGCGGTTTAGATTGGGACAACGGTTTTGATGTTTCTTCTGATGAGAGCGGTAACTGTTTTGTATCCGGTAGATTTATGTACAATCTGCAGTTCGAAGAGAACAATTCATCTTCAACGGCAAATTCCAATGGCGGAATTGATGCCTTCATTGCCAAATTTTCCTCAAATGGAAGTTATACAGATCACTTCAGTTTTGGCGGCTCGAATGATGACTATGGATTTTTCTCTGTAGCACCAAGCGGCAATGTTTATTGCGGAGGACACTCAAATGGTACGTTCGAAATCGATTCATTTATTTTCGATTCAGTTGGTGGTACTGACACATTTTACGGAAAATTCGATCCCAATTTCAACCTACTATGGATGAATCAATTCGGAGGATCAGGTGATGATAAAGGGCAAATCATTACAACCGATGCTTCTGAAAACATTGTCTTTTTGGGAGAATTCGAATCAACCATAGATCTTGATCCATCGGCAAACACAGTTCTGCACACCTCAAACGGCGGAATTGATATTTTCATTTGTAAATACTCTACCAATGGCAATCTGCAATGGTCAAGAACATACGGAAGCAACGTAGACGATTGGTCCTATTCGCTTTCATTATCTGGTTATGACATTTCTGCTGCTGGTTGGTTTGGAGCAGATGTCACTTATGATACCCATTATGGAGAAGAAACTCAAAACGGCGCAGGAGGCAAAGACATCTTTGTGTTTAAGATTACTAAAAACGCGTCAATCTATGTTGATGAAAACCAAATTGCCGATTATAAACTATACCCCAACCCTAGTTCCGGAGCAATCACCATCGACATTAGCCATGCTTATCAAATAGATATTTTTGACTCTAACGGCAATTTGGTATATGCTGAAAATCAGCAACCTGGAATTCACCAGGTAGATCTAAAACATTTAAGTCAAGGGATATATTTTGTCCATGGAAATAACAGTTCTTCTTCTTGGTCTGCGCAGATCTTGATTGGGCACTAGACCTTCAGCATTCATTTTCTTCAGGTCTTTATTATGGCCAATTGAATGGTCATCACTGGGAGGTGTAGCTATCTTTGTCCCAATCGAATGAACAAGGTAATCGTCATCGCAGAAGCCGGAGTCAATCACAATGGAGATATGGCACTTGCAAGACAATTGATTGACGTCGCTGCAGAATCTGGGGCGGATTATGTCAAGTTTCAGACTTTTAAGACTGAAAAATTAGTCTCTCAAGAGGCAAAACGGGCAGAGTATCAGAAGCACAACATGGCGTGTGATGAGGACATTACCCAGTTTAACATGCTTAAAAAACTGGAACTAAGTGAAGCCGATCATAATGTTTTAATTGAGCATTGCAGATTAAGAAATATTCGATTCCTATCCACTGCATTTGATTTGGAGAGTGTGGATTTACTCTATTCATTGGGGATGGATTTGTTCAAGATTCCCTCCGGAGAAATCACCAATTATCCATACTTAAAAAAAATAGGCGGACTGAACACAAGGGTTGTGGTGTCCACAGGCATGTGTGTGATGTCAGAAATCGCGGATGCATTGAACGTACTTGTAGCATCAGGAACCAATCGGGAAAACATTATTGTTCTTCATTGCACATCCGATTATCCAACGGCAATGCTAGATGTGAATTTGAATGCGATGTTGAACATCGCAAAGGAGCTGAATGTCAAGATAGGATATTCTGATCATACATTGGGTATAGAGGTTCCAATTGCAGCTGTTGGTTTAGGGGCACAGATTATTGAAAAACATTTTACGCTAGATAAAAATTTACCCGGACCGGATCATAAGGCTTCTTTAGAACCAGCAGAACTAATAGCCATGGTAAAGGGAATTCGAAATATTGAAAGAGCTATGGGATCTGCGATGAAACAACCCACAGAGGCTGAAAAGAAAAACATGCTACTTGCGAGAAAGAGTATTCACCTTGCACATATGGTTGAAGAAAATCATGTTTTGACAGAATCCGATTTAGAAATGAAGCGACCCGGGGATGGAATATCACCAATGTCCATGGCCTCTGTGATCGGGAAAAAAACAAAACAAAGATTGAATACGAGTCACAAACTGAAATGGGAGGATATTGAATGATGGAGATCCGACCATATCAGCCCGGCGATGAAAAGCAGATATTAGAGTTGTTTCATATTTCATTTGGGAAACCACTTTCAGATGCTTATTGGCAATGGCGTTTTGCAAATCAACCTGAAGGTAAGATGATGATCATGTTGATGTGGGACAACGAACGACTAGTCGGTCATTATGCAGTATCACCGGTGCGCATGTTGATCGGTGGGGCAGAAGTGCTTACTTCTTTGTCAATGACAACTATGACACATCCTGAGTATTCAGGTCGAGGAATATTCACGGATTTAGCCGAATCATTGTATTCAGAACAGAAAACAAAAAACCAACTTGCCGCTGTATGGGGTTTTCCAAATCATAATTCACACTATGGATTCATCAAGAATGTTCAGTGGAGAAATCTGGAACAAATACCAACGTTTTCTATTGAAGCAACCCTGATTAATCATCAAGAATCGAGCATCGTTATTGGATCGGAATTTCAGCGGTCACACTATGAGTCAACGTTGAAAAACGACTTCCCGGTACAAGTAAAAAGAAATGCTTCCTATTTGAATTGGCGCTATGTTGAGAATCCGATTCATCAATACGTGCTTTTCGAGCATCACGAAGGAGATGAAATGTCGTTTGCAGTAGTCAAGTTGTTTCGGTCATTCTCTAATCCTTCGAAATTCGAAATAGACATACTCGAGTGGGAATTGCCTGCAGACATCAAAATTCAGCAACAATTTCTATCTTTTATAAAAGAACATTATTCCGAACATCAACCATTTCGGATCAATATGTGGGTGCCGCTAAATGATCCAAAGCACATTCAATTGGAGAAAATTGGATTTCGTAATCAAGCGCCTATCACATATTCCGGAATCAGAATTCTGAGAGATGGTTTAGATGATATGCTGAAATCAGAAAAATGGCATTATAATTTAGGATATTCGGATATTTATTAAATCAGGATGAAGCAACAACGAAAAATTCTTGCAGTTACAGGCGCGCGTTCAGAGTACGACATACTTTTTCCTGTGCTTGAGAAGTTGCACCAAGATGCAGATTTCGAGTTACAAGTTCTGGTTACGGGTGCTCATTTGTCAGAAAACTTTGGAAGGACAGTTCAATATATAGAGCAAGATGGATTCACCATCGCCGATCGTGTTTATAATCTGATCAATACTGATCAAAAGATCGGACGCATCATTTCACTTGGACAGCAGATATCTGGCCTCGCCCAGTGTTTTGATCGCATTCGACCTGACATCATACTTATTGTAGGAGATCGAGAAGAAGCAATATCGGTATCACTCACGGGCGCATACATGGATATTGCAGTTGCACATATTGCAGGTGGTGATGTAACCAAAGATGGAAATATAGATAATTCCGTTCGATATGCGGCGAGCAAAATGTCGCATATTCATTTTACCATACTTGAGCAACATCGCCAAACTTTATTGAAACTTGGAGAAGACGATTGGCGCATACACACAGTGGGCAATCCTGCACTTGATCGATTTCTATCGTTGCCTGAAGTTTCAAAACAAGAACTTTCGACTAACCTTGGTTTCGACATTACACACGATGATTACCTTGTTCTCATACAACACCCAATCATCACGGACTTTGCGAATGAAGGGAAAAACATCAGAGTTACGCTGGATGCAATAGTATCCACTGGAAAAAAGTGTCTGATCAACTACCCCAACTCCGATGCCGGCAATCACTTCATCATTGAAGCATATCGAGAATATTCTGCGAAACATCCGCAATTATTCTTGTTCCAAAACCTCGACCGTATTACTTATGTCAATTTGCTCCGTCATGCCTCTTGCTTACTTGGTAATTCAAGTTCCGGCTTGATTGAAGCTCCATCCCTGACATTGCCAGTAGTAAATATTGGCGCAAGACAAAGAGGGCGTGTGAGTGCCGGTAACGTTATTTTTGTGGACAACGATAAGACACAAATTACAAGTGCCTTATCTAAATCGCTCCATGATCAACAATACAGGTCAACCTTAAAGACAATTCAGAATCCATATGGGGACGGTAACAGTTCCAAAAAAATTGTTGAGATTCTCAGGAGAATCAAATTAGACAGCAACCTTATACACAAAAACATAACATACACAACCAATGAGTAACGATCTCAAAATTTTGCAGAAGTTATCTGAGAAGGATTTAAGCAACCGCAATAATCTTGTCAGACTTTTTAAAGATACTCCAATACCCGATAATGAGATTCTCTCCAATCTTGGGCTCTATCATACGAGACAATCGCTAAGTCGCATATTGTTCATGAATGAAATGTATCGTCGCATCATAGATGTTAATGGTAGCGTTGTTGAGTTTGGAACGCGCTGGGGACAAAATCTTGCATTATTTGAGACATTTCGAAGCATATATGAGCCATACAACTACACCAGAAGAATACTGGCTTTTGATACATTCGAGGGATTTCCGTCTGTTCACGAAAAAGACGGAAAAGACGCTAATGTCATCGAAGGGGCATACAACGTTACAGAAAAATACGAAGATTATTTGATGGAAGTTTTGAACCTCCACAAATCCTACAATCCAATATCTCACATACAAAACATAGAACTTGTTAAAGGCAATGCAATCACGACATTTAAAAAGTACGTTGAGGATCATCCTGAATTAATCATTGCTTTCGCTTATTTTGATTTTGACATTTATGAGCCAACAGTAGAATGTTTGAAGGCGGCGAAACATTGTTTTACTCCGGGATCCGTAATAGGCTTTGATGAATTGAACCACCCTAATTGGCCAGGTGAAACAGTTGCATTGCGCGAAGTTTTTGGAACCACAAAATACAAAATAGTTCGTTCTCCATTCGCTACATATTCATCCTATTTGATATTCGAATAACATGGCTAAAGTTCTAGTGGTTGCGGCTCATCCAGACGACGAAATCATTGGTGCCGGCGGCACAATATTGAATAGAAGTTGGTTTTAGTGAAGTAGTTAAACTTGACTATCCAACGATGACATTGAGTAGCGCCTCCCTTATCGATATGGTTCCTAAGATTTCGAAAATATTCAATGAGTTGCAACCCGAGGTGATTTACACCATGAATCGCTCCGATGCACATTCAGATCATCGCGTTGTCTTCGATGCTGTAATGGCCTGCACAAAGTCATTCCGATATCCATTTATCAAACGGGTCCTGATGTATGAAACACTATCAGAAACGGAATTCGCGCCTGCGTTATCGGAGAAATCGTTTACGCCAAACTATTACGTAGACATAACACCTCACTTCTTCAAGAAAGCGCAATTGGCAAAAATTTACGAATCTGAAATTGGTGACCATCCATTTCCAAGAAGCATTAGAAATATGGAAGCGCTTGCTGTGTTCAGAGGGGCTTCTTGTGGCGTTGAATATGCAGAAGCTTTTCAGTTGATCCGTTATATTGATAAATAACCAACTCTTTTATAAAGACAATCAGCACTTGAAGAAATATTTACATGCTCAAAGACTTTCAATTCCATAACATTTCATCAACGGAAAATGCACGTGAAGCGCTTCGCAAATTGGATTCACTACCAGAGTTGACCAATCGAACGCTATTCGTTGTTGATCCTAAAGGAGTTCTTTTGGGAACAATAACAGATGGTGATATTAGAAGAGGTCTTCTAAAAAATCTAGAAATTTCGGATTCTGTTGCATTGTTCATGCATGAGCAATTCAAGCGTATCTTGCTAAAGCCGACTGGGCCAGAGGAACTTAGAACATTTAGAAACGCGGGTATTAGAATGATACCAGTTGTAGATGAAAACGCACTTTTGCTTGATGTCATCGATCTTGACAAAACTCGCTCTGTATTACCTGTCACTGCGGTAATAATGGCTGGTGGAAAGGGAGAAAGACTAAGACCTCTCACAGACACAGTTCCCAAACCTATGTTGCAAATTGGAGACAAGCCGATTATCGAACACAACATTGATCGCCTTATTCAATATGGCATCAAAGAAATTTTTATCAGCATCAATTATTTAGGCGATCAGATCAAGGAGTACTTTGGAGATGGCAGTTCAAAAGGAATTTCAATTCAATATATTGAAGAGAACAAACCGCTTGGTACGATTGGATCTATTTCCCTGTTACCTGAAATTCATAATGACACCGTCCTGTTGTTGAATTCTGATTTGCTTACCAATCTTGATTTCGAGTCATTTTATGAAGAATTCGTGAGTAAGAATTCATTAATGACAGTTGCAAGTATACCATATCAGTTTCAGGTTCCGTATGCTGTGCTTGAAACCAAAGAAGAGATAGTACATGCATTCTTGGAAAAACCAAGTTACACTTACTACAGCAATGCTGGGATGTACCTGATAGCAAAAACCGCATGTGATAAATACATTCCCAAAGGTACCTTTTACAACACAACCGATTTGATGGAGGAAATCATCAAATCCGGAAACAGACTTACGCACTATCCCCACATGGGATATTGGCTTGACATTGGCAAATATCCTGACTTTATCAAAGCTCAAGAAGACATCAAATACATCAAACTTTGATGAAAACATTGTTCATCATTCCAGCACGGAAAAACTCCAAAGGATTGCCTGGAAAAAACACCAAGCCTCTTCAAGGTAAACCTCTTGTTCAATACAGTTTGGAAACAGCACTTGAGTTGACAACTAAAGAAAACATCTGTGTTACCACCGACTCAGTAGACGTTATACAAATCGCTGAGAATTTGGGCATTCACGTTCCCTTCATTAGGCCAACAGAACTTTCAACTGACACAGCCGGAAGCAGGGAAGTCATTCTTCATGCTTTAAATCATTACAAACAACAAGGCATTCAATACGATGTAGTCGTTTTATTGCAACCTACATCTCCATTTAGAAAAAACTCAGATATACTCCGAATGTTAAAGTTGTTTGATGAGGAAACGGACATGATCGTTTCTGTAAAATCGAGTCATGACAATCCCTATTTTTCGATGTTTGAAGAAAATGAATCGGGCTTCCTCGAGTTGGTCAAACCCGGAAACTTTGTCAGACGTCAAGACTGTCCGGAAGTTTACGTCTTCAACGGGTCAGTTTATGTGATACGTGTTTCCGCTTATGAGAGCAAGCACACTACAGATTTTCGGCGCATCAAAAAATTCGTTATGGATGACTTACATTCGATCGACATCGATGTTCCATTCGATTGGATGGTAGCTGAAATGATTCTCGAAAAGAAACTAATTTCGCCTAGCAATTGAGCTATACATAAATCCTTTATTCAATCATAGTCCTCCATGGTAGAAACAACAGGAGTCAATCCAAGATTGGATCGAATACTTGAAATCGAGGCCAGATATCCAGTAGATACCTGGAAGATTAATGATGTCCACATATGGCCAGTAATACGCACTCGCCTTTATATTGAGTTAGCAGTTGAAGATTTGAATGCACGCTTCGATAAGAATACGATAGAGGAAGGAAGAAAAGAAGCTCAGATATCGGGCAAAAAACGCAAACCATCTAGACTAAATACACTTTGATTATCTCCACTACTTGTGGTTTGTATTGAAACCACTAAAAAAATCAAAAGCGATATTTGTTACACCCGGTTCATACAACGAAATATTTCGAGATAAATACTACCATAAATTTTTTGACCCTATTCGACTTAAATCAAACGAGTACGAGAATAGTTACATTATAGAAATCGGAAAAAATCCATCAAACCAACTTAAGAATTCCTTCCACATCACGGATTTTGATCATATCCATCGCGTTCATGAGCGTAAGATAAGAAAACAGTTACTCATAGCACATCTCGATAAATACGACGAATTCTGTGCAGAAGTGAGCACTGTATCCATCCATCACCTCGGTTTTCCTCAACGGGCTATGATAGAAGCATACTATACGATCAAAAAAAGTGGAAAGCCTTCTTTGAGTTAATCTTTCGGAAAACAAACGTAAAGCAAGCATTTAGTTTATGCTACTACATCGATTCGTATGTGATTTTCGGAATGAATATAGCTGCACATAAAATGGGTATTGAATCCACAGATATACAACATGGAGGTCAGGGCCCCATTCATCTGGCATACTGCAAATACTGGAGACTTCCAGACAGCGGGTATTATGAAGTAATGCCGAATTTTTTCTGGTGTTGGGATACCTTTTCCGTGGCGGAAATTGAAAAATGGACCAGAAATCCTGAAAGCAAACTCAAAGCCTTTGTTGGAGGACATCCCTGGCTCACTTTTATCAAAGAACAGTTGAATGACCAAGCGCACTCAGAGCTAATTGTACTTCACACTCTTCAGCCATTGGGTGATCTAGTTCCAGAATCCATGATTAAGACAATCATCGCCACAGGACAAGATGTGAAATGGTTACTTCGCCTACACCCAAGAACAAAGAGCAGAAAAAGCGAACTCGAGGCTGTTATTAAGGAACATCATCTCGAAAAATACATCCATCCGGCTACGTTTTCAGCCATCTCACTCCCCGAATCACTTGCTTTGTCTCGTGTACACCTTAGCAGATGGTCAGGATCTATTATTGAAGCTTCCATTATGGGAATACCCAACATTATACTTGACCCCATTGGTGTAACCTCATTTCAGCAGTGGATTGACGGCGGTCACTCGTATGATGCGTCCTCAATGACGCCAGAGCAAACAGCAGATTTAATCCAAAAGCTGATCAAAAAATATCAGTAAGAGTTATTCAAATCCTGATTTGATCGATTAAACACATACTGTGAATAAACTAGAAGATGGAACCGAAATTTCGTCAACTCCTATTCTATTTTCGTTATCATGGTAAGCTATCTCGATCTCATACTACTTATTCCGATTGGCCTTGCGATTTGGAAGGGCTGGAAAAACGGATTCGTGATGGAAGTTTTTTCTATGCTTGCCCTGTTTGTCGGGATTTACGCGGGTGTGCATCTGAGCGACTGGATGGCGTCATTTCTCCATGACAAAATGAACGTTCAATCAGAGAATCTTCCGATCATTTCCTTTGTTGTTGTATTTCTTCTTGTTTTGGTTGGACTGTTTTTCCTCGGAAAACTCATCACCAAAAGTGTTAGTGCCGGAGGGGCAGAACGATGGAACCAAATTGGCGGGGCGTTTTTTTCACTCACCAAAACACTTCTTTTTCTCAGTATCGTTTTCGTCTTGTTTAATGCATTGGATCGAAAATATTCCTGGCTGCCTGAGGAGCAAAGATCCAAATCATATTTCTACGAACCCATTTACAACTTCTCTCTCTTCTTACTTCCATCAGTAGAAAACAGCGATTTCTACAAAAAACTCGAAGAGAAACAACTCGCTCCTATCGATCGATTGGTACCGGAGCAAACAGAAGTATCCGCAGAGAACAAAGAGAAATAACCGATTATATTTTCAAGAATTGGATGGTTTGCAAATTCAAGGACTCTCCATTTAATCGGAAGAAATAATTTCCTGCATCGAGATTATTCGTGTCTATCAGCCATTGATAGTGTCCCGGAGTAATGTTTCTTTTCTCCGAATGAACCAGTTTTCCATCGATAGCATAGATTTCCATTAGAACTTCCTTCTCTGCTGAAGAATGAATATTGAGCACCATAGATTGCTGAACAGGATTTCCTGCGAGGTCAACTCTGATGCCTGCATTCTGATCGATTGCGCCCACGTGCACGCCAGGTTCCGACAACAAATCATTTTCCCAGATCCCTCTTCCGAATGTTCCAATTCTCAACTTCCTCGAAGAATATTGTATTTCAAGATCAGTTACAGATGTATTGGGAAGACCGACACCGTAATAATCCCAAGCAATTGTTTCAGTATTAAAAACAAATACGCCGACATCTGTTCCGACATATAAATCGAGTTGTGGACTTTCTTTATCAATTACCGAAGCGTTCACAGGAATATTTGGAAGATTGTATGACACATTTGAAAACGTATCTCCACAATCGTCTGAGAAAAAAACTTTATTCCCAGAAGAATAACCTGAGATGGTTACCCACAATTTCGAAGCATCATAAGGATGCACCACAATGCTGCTGATTTCTGAACCACTCCCTGCTCCGAGCACCACGTTTTGACTTGCCCAAGTATCGCCGCTGTTGGTGGTGTAGTAAAGTCTTACTCCGTAAGACGCGAAAATGGCGTCATCATTGGTTGCAGCGACGGCAATTGCGCCGATCTTGTTATTTACTCCACCAGTAAGATTTGAACTTAGTGCAGTCCAAGAATTTCCCTGATTATTCGAGCGATATACATCTTCATAACCAGCAATGATGACAGAAGGATCGGAAGGCTGCAACACATATGGTGTCACCCATGCACCGCCTTGTGATTCCGCTGGGGTGATTTCATGGTAGGTATCATTGTTCCATTGATCATAACTCCGATACAACTGTCCGTTGATATAAGTTGTGTAAATGATTTCGTCATCCTCATGATTGATCGCGACTTCCATCGCATCACCTCCATTGGTAGATTCCCAGGTATTGAATCCGACGCGCTTTCTTCCGCCGTTATCCTGTGTTCCCCCAATCATAAACTCATCATCATTCTGAGATACGGCAATGCGATAATATTGTGTGATGACAAGACCTGCTGTCAATTCGGTCCATAGATCAATGTCTTCGTTGTATTTGTAGACACCACCATCATTACAGAAATAGATTTCATTGGTCAAAGGATGATATGCCACATAACGATTGTCCGCATGCACTTCTACAAAGTCGCCGGAATCCCACCAATCCGTGATTTGATTCCATCCGAATCCACCATCTTCTGAGCGATATACCACCACAAATCCGCAATAAACAAGGTCCTGATATTGCGGTGAAAAAAATATCACACCATCTTCCGGCATCATGGATATATAATCCACAGTAAGTCCGCTATCGAAACTGGAGTAATAATCCATTGCACCGGCGGCGGAAGATTGTATTCCGAGGAATTCAGGTTGCGCAGGTGTTACGGTTAGCTTGATATAATTGGCTGTCATATTGAAGTCACTGCTTTGAGACCAATTTTCACCATTATCGATGGATGTACACCTCGCTGCTCCCCAATAATCATCAGTTGCACAATAAACCACAGCGTCGCTTCCTGGCTTATAAACCACATCATGGTGCGATCCGTCGCGAACAATGTCCCATGTGTTGCCACCATCTTGCGTTCTGAACAAACCATTGGTCTGCGCTACAAACAATTCCTGACTATTCAATGGATTCATGACCATTTTGAGATACGCAACTGAGTTGGTAAAAGACGAAATGTTTGCGGTCGGAAACCAATTCTGTCCGCCATCTGTTGATTTATAAACGCCGAGTCCGTAATTCCACCAACCGGAGTGATCTCCAATTGTGATATACAAAATATCCGGATTTTGATGATCTACACAAATATTGCCTACACTCACATAAGGCAGTGAGTCACCAATTGCGGAATAGGTTTCACCACCGTCTGTTGTTTTCCAAATTCCACCAATCGGTGCACCGACATAAAAAATATCTGGATCAGTTGGGTGAAATGCGATAGAAGTCGCTCTGCCCATTCCATTGTAGCCGCCATCTCCCGAAGTTTGATTGATATTGGTCCAAGGAGAAGTCAAATCACGCGAATCGTCACAGAATTCTTGGCATCCTGAAAAATTCTTTGATTGTTCATTAGATCAGGAAATGAACCATCGGGCATGATACGGGATTTCCAATACCATTCCCAACGTTTGTATTTGACGTAATCGTTATCCGGCACATCCACGTCAGATTGGTGCTGAAAAAAATCTCCAGCGGCTTCTTGTATTTCAAAAAAATTGCTTGAACAAGCTGAGTTGAAGCGGAATGCCGGATGTTGTGCATTTAACACATGAAAACAAGAAAAAGCGAGTAAACAAATTGTAGTGGTCAAAAATTTCATCATTGCATGGGGTATAAAAAAACGCTGATGAAAGTAGTATTCATCAGCGCTTCACAAAAATCAAAAATTTCTCTATTATCAATTTTCTGGCTTCACATTCGCCATCAGATATTCACGATTCATCCTGGCAATGACCTCGAGTGAAATGTTCTTAGGACACTGCACTTCGCAGGCACCAATGTTTGAACAATTTCCGAATCCTTCTTCATCCATTTGTTTTACCATGTTCAAAACGCGTTCTTTTCTTTCTACCTGTCCCTGAGGCAATAGCGCGAATTGCGAAACTTTTGCGGCAACAAACAACATGGCGCTGCCATTCGGACAAGTTGCAGCGCAAGCTCCGCAACCTATGCAGGTCGCTGCATCGAAAGCTTTGTCCGCATCTTCTTTAGGAATTGGAATTGCATTCGCGTCGAGTGTGCGTCCACTGGTATTCACAGAAACAAATCCGCCAGCTTGCTGAATGCGGTCGAAAGCACCGCGATCAACCATCAAATCTTTGATGACAGGGAACGCTTCGGAACGCCATGGTTCGATATAAATGGTTT
>JADKIZ010000002.1 GCA_016722445.1 Flavobacteriales bacterium
TCCGTTAAAGGAACAGATATCTTCACATTCACAGACCGTGAGGGAAATTTCAAATTAGAAAATCTTCCTGTTGGTCAATACGAACTTGAGTTTACCCTCGTTTCTTTCAGTCCACAAAGAGTTCAATTGAATCCAACCAATGTTGATGGCAATCAAGTCGTGATTTCACTTGATCCTCGATGATCGACGGAATTACGTAACATTACCGTAACAATCAATTTTTTGTACCGTATTGTTTTTCAGCACATTAAAAAAACTTAACATTGAAATCCAAACTTCTTTATTAAGTCAACGTTATGTTTGTGTTGGCGGTAGATCACCGCAACATAAAACTGACATGATATGAAATACGCAACCATACTTCTTGCTGTTCTTCTCTCCACTTCAACATTCGCTCAAAGCCATGAATCCGGCGGATTGTATTACGATCAGGATCAAAATCTTTATAATGGCGAAATCAAAACAACGACCAATGACGGCCTCACAATGGTTGCTCAGGTTTTTGAAGGACAATTACATGGCGATGTAAAATATTTTGCCGTTGAAGGATGGCTCACAGAAACCGGCCATTATAACATGGGTAAAAAAGAAGGCAAGTGGCAGTCATACAATGCGCAATCTATCATCACCGGTGAGGCTTACTATCACAATGGCTTGAAAGATGGCATCTGGACTGTTTGGGATGATCAAGGTGTAAAGCGTTATCACATGGTATACTCTATGGGTAAGAAAGTAGATGTATGGAAGATGTGGGATGAAAACTCAAATCTTGTCAGCGAGCGCAAATACGAATAATACACGTCGCCATCGCCGCAGTATCAATTTCCAAACATACAAATCGTGATGTACTAAGAAATTCGGATCTTGGTAACTCGGATACTTTCAAAATTCCATTGCATTTCTGATCGTAAGAATCACTTCGTAAAATCAGCACTTACGCATTCCATTTATCCATCAGATCATCTAGCTTCTGACGAATTTCGTGATCATTTCTAATCAGGAAAGGGCCATCTAGGTCGGCCCATTTGCAATACGGAGCGATCCATTCACCCGCATTGCAGCCAACTGAAGATTCACTCATACAACCCACCATCACGGGTATTCCATGATTCGACGCTTTTTCCAACAATGTCATTGCTGGTGTAAGTCCACCACATTTTTGAAGTTTTAGGTTGATGGCGTTAAAAGCCCCAGAAATGCGAGAAAAATCAGAAGGTAGTTGCAATGCCTCGTCAGCCATGATGGTCATGGCTGATTCCTCCACCAAACGTTTGGTGAGTAAGACATCATCCTTTTTGAATGGCTGTTCAATAAAAAGACAACCTTCACTTTTCAACCAATTCGTTTTACTCAATGACAAATCAAAATCTGACCAGGCTTGATTTGCATCCACTGCAAATGGAAATTGTCCAATCCTCAAATAGTCCTCAATCATTCGTTCATCACATTCACCATCCAATTTGAGTTTGATATGATTGAATCCGTTTTCCACAGCAAAATCAAATTTTCGTCGCAGCGTTTCGGTATCGCTAACGTCAATGGTAAAAAAATGCGGAGTCAAATTTTGCTTCGTTGAAAGAGATAACGCATCACCAACAGATTCCTCATGAACAGACGCGTAAAGTTGCCACAACGCCATATCGAGTGCCGCTTTCGCTGGCATATATCCGGCAAATTTTTGATCCAATTGATCAAAGACTTTAGGCGGATACAATGGCCAACTGAGTTCCTGCACTTCGGGTAAATGAAAAAATTGCAAAGTTGACTCGATGGATTCCTGAAGATATGGCGGTAAAGTAGCTTCACCAATTCCGATGTGACCATTCCATTCAAGCAAAATGAATACAGCGTCGGTACCAGTTCTGGTGCCATGCGCGATATGGAAAGGAAATCTAAACTCCAGTCTGTCAACGAGAGTTTTTATCCTGATTCTTTCTGCCATAAATTCAAAAAAACTCAATGCATGGAAGCCAATACACCGGCGATGTCCGGTTTAAAATATTGACTGCTTTTCATCACCTTTCCGTCTTCGCGATAGATTGGTTTTCCGTCTTCATCCAGCTTACTCATATTACTTCGTTGAATTTCCTCGAAAACTTCGGCCATTTTATCTTGAAGTCCGTGAGCATTGATGGTGCCACAGAGAATGTAAAGCATATCGCCCAATGCATCGGCAATTTCAACAATATCGCCGCGCTTTGCTGCCTCGAGGTATTCTTCATTTTCTTCCTTCATGAGATTAAACCTGAGCATCATTTCCTTTTCAGATAATTCTCCTGTCATTTCATGACGGACAGGTAAGGCAAAAGCTTCATGAAACTCTTTCACGAAGTTGATGGTTTGTTCGAGGGTGAGCGATGTTTTGACTTCTTGTGACATGGTTCTTGGAATTACGATTCAAAGAGATACTGAACACAGGCTAAATCCAAGTTGAAACGATAGGAATTACCCACACATTACTAACCATCATTCCAATAAGTAACAACGCCCCGATTGGGGCGTTGTTACTTTCCTTAACCATAACCAAAGCCGCTTACATGACTATACAGCTTCTGTATACAGAACTGCAAAAGTCTGCTTTTGGTTGCTTATAACTTGCAAAAAACTGTTGAAATAATCTTTTCTTCATAGTGCTCAAGCCAAACTTTCTGGGAATCAAATAGCTGGGGAGATGTTAAGTCTGAATGAACCACATCCTCGGACATAATCTTGAATTGAATAGGTTCAATTGCAGGAAGATTGGAAGAAAATCAAGAAAGAAATTGGAGAACAGTCGTCCGATTTTTAAGGAAAGCTATTGTAAGAAATTCTGATTAGACTTTCCCCGGAGAGAATGTTATCCCAGTGCAACCGGGATAAACACTCCGAGGTGGAGATAATCGGATTCGAACCGATGACCTCTTGCATGCCATGCAAGCGCTCTAGCCAACTGAGCTATACCCCCAAAATTGCAGATTTGGCCATTCCATCACCAAATTGCAGGCGCAAATATAGACATGTATTTCATCCATCACTATGCGATTTTGCATCAAAATTAAAGGCCGGGTTCAAGGGGTTTACTTCCGAAAATTCGCGCAGGAAAAGGTTGTATCCCTTGGCCTGACGGGATTTGTACGCAATGAACCGGACGGATCAGTGTACACAGAAGCGCAAGGATTGGCAGATCAGTTGGAGATGTTTGCGGATTGGTGTGGAGAGGGTTCTCCCATGTCTAAAGTCACTTCCATCGAAGTCAGCATGAAAAATGATGAACCTTCTGAATGTTTTGAAATTAGGAAGTGATTTATAACTAGTCTGCCGCAATGAAGTCAAATTCTTTGCATTTATTGAGAAGGCATCATATTCTGAAACAATAAAAAATCTCCATTCTCATGAATGATTTTCATGGTGCTGTCTTGAAGGAGTTTTGATTTTATTTCCTCGAAACTTGTCGCATTTAACGGATAGGTTTCAATACCTTTTATATGCAACAAAACATATTCAGCCTTCTGGTAGTTTGGGAAAAGATAAACTTTTTGTCGGTCCGATAGATGAGGCGCTAAAGGCGTAGTACAACATAATACTGCATCATTTGGAATGAAAGAAATCACCTTCCCGAAATCCTCGTGATTGAATAAAGAGGTAAAGTGTTCCTTTTTGAAAATATTTGATTTCGCCGTTCTGCCGATGACTCCTCGCCATGACATGAACAAGGCCAATATCACAGACACCACTAGAAAGGTCAATCCAACTTTCGAATTTGTTCTTTTCTTAAAAAAAGCGATAGCCGCAAGAACAATGATCGGAACAAACTCCAAGGAATAATGACCATTGATATCCCAAAGCAAAGAATTGGAAGAAAGGAATTTTTGTGCGAGGACAGGAATGATCAATACCAAAAACCGGGGCACCAGCAAAACGAATACACCACCGGATAACAAAAGCCACCAATACGTTGTGATTTTTGTTTTGGCAAGATTCCCATCTGTATCTTCATAAAACAACCGGATCACTTTCAAAGGCGATTTGATCATTTGAATAAAAGCCTCACCGAAGTTGTTGCCGAAAGCGTGATAAAATCCCTCAACATTGGGAAGATGACCAGCACACTGAACTGGCATCAAAAAAAATAAAACGATGGTTACCCATATCGCAGAAAGTGCAGCAAACATAAGAGAGATACGTTTAAATTGTCGTTCCACATCGCTTGTAATGGTCAACAATAGAAACAGGAAAAACAAAAGAATGCCTGAATTCTCTTTACACAACAAGGCCAATAAAAACACGACCGACATCTGCCACCACTTTTTAGAGAAGAAATAGAAAACGATGACAGGCACTAAAGATGAAGCAATCACATTCGTATGGAAATCGAAAGACAATGAGCCATAGATGCCCCAAATACTCAGAAATAAACAGGCAAAGGTCAAAGACCATTTCAAATCATATCCTTTCAGCAATGCGAGACGATAAACGAACAAAGCCCCTATCAGCAAGAAAAAAATCTGAATTACAAGCAATGCATACGATCCGAACAAAACATACAAAGGAGACAGCAAAGCAATGATTGGTGAAAAATGATCACAGAGATATTTTGATTCGCTTCCATCTATACTTTGTGTAAACAAGGCCTCATCACCATGTGAGAATGAAAACATGGCTTGATTAAACATACCATAATCCAACGCCGATGTGCGGAAATTGTAATGATTAGGTATGCTGATGAGGGAGAAGATCAGAAAACCGATCAACATGACAATTGTTATTGCACGATGGCGCTTCACTTCCTTACGATATTATTTATGCGAGCCATCCACCTTTCAATAAAACCAAAGCGTAAAAAAATCTGTATTGCCACTAATATCGGAACCACAAACCATGCGAGTCTCACATATTTCAAACTAAAAACCGACCAGCCAGGGAAACCACCAATAAATCAAGCAATAAGTATAAAAGCAGCGTTTTGATATGTAAAAACTTCAAAAATCAGCGATACGACAAAGAAACTTACTGCTCCAACCCATATCAATTTTCTGTGAATCATACCAAGCTGCAAACGCTTCAATTCGATCATGGCAGTCCAAACAAAGGGGGTAGCCAAAACGAATCTATTGATGCTAAAAAGTGATCCACCTCTAAAAAATAGAACGAACCATCCTGTGCCAGCGAGATAAATCAGCGAATAAGAGAGAGCTCTGCTTACCGATTTTCCTGATTTAAATTTAAGAAGGAAGAAATAAATCAAAAGAGCTGTGCTAAACATGCACACCCAAAATGCAAATGCATCTATCCAAATCACCTGTGGTGCGCTCCATGTTGATAGAGGAAATTCAGGCCATCTCAATCTGTTTCCCCAATCAGATTGCGCTTGAAAAAAATCAAACCAATTTCCGGTGGCTTGTTTTTGAATCCAAAAAACAAGAAAATTACCTGACAATACTGCGACCAAGGAAAAAGTAAGTTGACGAATCTTGTATTGAAGTTGTTCGGAATTCAAATATTCCACCAAAAATATCGCGGGCAAAAAAACAGCAACGGTTGGCTTTGTTAAGGACATTAGAAAAAGCATCAATACTGCAAGGTTTAGATTTTTTCTATTTTAATGCTAAAAGAAAAAGTACAGAAATGAGATAAAGAAGTGCTTCCGAATATGGCAGAATCATAAACAGTAACGAAGGAAAACCAATACCAAGTAGAACTTCCATTTTGGTGGCTGCATAGTGTTTGAACAAAATCACTGCAGCAGTAACGAAAATGAAAAAATTCAATCCAGAAATCAATGCAGGACTTAGTTGCAATATCTTCCAGAAATAAGGGAAAAGAGGAAAGAATGCGCAAGTGGATGAATTGTAACCATCATGTACGATTGAATACACGTGTTTAGCATCCCATATCAGAAAATCGAATGCAGCCCAATATTCTTGCATCGAGAACCAATTGATACAAGCCCAAATCGCACCGAATAACAGTAGAAAGTATCCGACAACCCATTTGATATAATGTGATGTCTGCAATTTCAGTTTTTCAATAATGTTTGACTATAAATGTCACCATTTTCAGTGACCCATTTCACAATGTATAATCCAACCGGCAGTCCTTTTTGAGACAAACTAGATTGCTTATTAACTCCTACAATGCCAGCACATAATTGACCCTGGCAATTATAAAGTTCAACCCGAAGCAGATTATCCAGACCGGAATATTCCCAACTTTCGATGGCGCTTCGCCAATGGTTATTTTTCATTTCAACTTCCGGCTCTATTGAAACTGAAAAACAAGTTTGGTGCAAAATATCAAGTGTGTAGTCCGCCACAGTAACCGGATTTTCAAATTTAACCAAATAAACATCCTTCGTATTGCCAGTGCTGTATGACTCACTATATCCCGCAAACAAGATCGCGTCATTACTATCTACAATAAGACTGCGACCATCTTCATCATATTCACCACCAAAGCTTGCACCTGTGATCCAATTTCCATCTAGTGAATATCTTGCAAAGTATGCTCCGTAGCCACACGCACCAAAGTCTGTCGTATTTCCAAGTAAATAGAAATAATTACTGCCTTCAGCAATTGAGGTGCCTGTGAAATTGTTGGTGTTCTGATCAAAAAACAGAGCGCCATCTATATAATATTTTCCGACAAAAGCATTTTCTGCATCGGTTGTAGTAGCATATTCACCAGTAAGTAGTAATGTTCCATCAGCTGATTTTGCCAAAGAATTACACTGGCCATTCGGATATGTGTAAATAACTTTTCCCAATAGTAAACTGCATTAACATTCATTGAAATAACCCATGGTGGTGAATTGCCATCTTCTTGCTCAGAATAACCGCCTAGGCAATACGTCGTATCATTAAAGATCAACAAAGACGTAAAAGCATCATCACCGATATCACCAAAAGTACGTTGTTCAATCATATTCCCATCCGAATCCATTCTCACAAGCCACGCATCTCTGTCACCACTTCCAAAGCTATAAGTGCTTCCACAAAATAAATAGTCGCTATTGGAATCCGTTTGAATTTTCGAAGCAAAATCCCAATCCTCACCACCAAACGTCTTCTGCCAAATGATATCTCCTACTGCATTTATTTTAATAACAATCGCATCATATCCTCCGGCTCCCAATCCATTGGTATATCCACAAATGACAAAGTTCCCTTCGGAATCTTGAGTAATTCCAAATCCTCTATCGATTTGAGATGTACCCAGAACTTTGTTCCACATACAATTCAAATCATTGCTCATTCTAAGAACATAGATGTTGGAATTATTCTGTACATCACTGCCTGTTGTTCCCACCACGATATATCCGCCTTCGGCACATTCAATGATTTGACTTGCTTCTTCGCCATACTCACCGCCATAAGTTCTGACAATGGCGGTATCTTGAGCAATCACTCCAATAGATATCATCACATAACTAATCAAGAAAAAAATCAAACTTTTCATAAACCTTTGTGATTTAATTCCTGCACAAAAAAATATTCATGCAATTACATTATCGCCTCTCTTATCTTCACCAATCTCTCGAGCATTCCCTCGAGTAAATCGAGTCGGAGCATATTTGCGCCATCACTTTTTGCAACTGCTGGATTGGGGTGTGTTTCAATGAACAAACCATCGGCACCCACAGCAATCGCAGCCTTTGCAATAGTCTCTATCATATCCGGCCGACCACCTGTGACTCCGCTTGATTGATTGGGTTGCTGTAAACTATGCGTGCAGTCCATGATCGCAGGAGCGAATTGACGCATCACAGGAATACCTCTGAAGTCCACCACCAAATCTTGATATCCGAAAGTGGTACCGCGCTCTGTGAGCCAAACATTGTTGTTTCCTGTTTCTTTCACTTTGCGCAC
Organism: Flavobacteriales bacterium; assembly: GCA_016722445.1. Lineage (GTDB taxonomy): Bacteria > Bacteroidota > Bacteroidia > Flavobacteriales_D > Sanyastnellaceae > JAIBBG01. The sequence goes on from JADKIZ010000002.1 coordinate 7,845, forward strand.
GGCGTGTTCCATACTTTCAGGAGATAGAAATTGTCCCTTCTTGATGTTCACGAACTTTCCTGTTTCACCTGCAGCTTGCAACAAATCCGTTTGCCGACATAGAAATGCCGGAATCTGTAAAACATCCACATACTGAGCCGCAAGCGCCGCTTCTCCGGATGTATGAATATCCGTTACTACCGGAACATCAAAGCGTTGTTTCACTTTGGCGAGAATTTCAAGCGCGTTTTCATCGCCAATCCCAGTAAAACTATCACTGCGTGAACGATTCGCTTTACGGTATGATGATTTAAACACGAAAGGAATTTGCAATTTGTTTGTGATGTCAAATACCCTTTCAGCAACTTCCATCACCAAAGCTTCACTCTCGACAACACATGGTCCTGCGAGTAAGAAGAATTGGCCGCTTTCCTATATTTCTCTGATGTGGAAAATTCATAATTGATGACGCATTAAAATGTTTTTGCCAAAGTGAAATATACATCCCGGCCATAGGCGACCAGAAGTAAAACCTCCGATATGGTTGGTTCCCAAGCGAAAAAGCCACGTGCCGCAAGGCATCCAACTAACTTCTGCGCCTAATCCAAAACGACTATAACCACCATAGGTAATTCTTTCACTCACATATAGATTCTGATGAATAAAATGTGTAAGGCCAGCATGGACACGCGGCACTGAGGCTTTGTTAGGCCACATACTTAAACCGGCTTCGTAAAAATTTCCTCTTCCGAAATGTTTGACATATCGCATGTGAATCGAAACCGGAAGTGGGGCAACGTAAGCACTTTTCCTAACCGTGTACTCTAAGGTATCGGTAAGTTGTGGCAGATCGAGCGAATCTCCAGCGAGGGTAAAAATATCGTTAGCATTCACGCCTTTCCAAGTAGTGAGCGAGTCGAATTCAAAATGTTCACTCATTCTATTCCATACCATAAAACCAGCGTCGTAAACGGCAATGCTGATGACTCCTTGATTGTCGGCCAATGGAATATTGTATTCCAGGTCCACCGCCGCACCCATTCCACTGCCATTCATCGGACCAGTTTTGGTTGTATCCGACCTCCAATAATCACCTTGATAAAAAAGTGCAAGACTATCTCCCTGTCCACTTGTATAAAGTCCGGCATCAGACAACATCAAAGACTGATATGATTGTCCTTCAACCAATGAAAGACTGAGCGAACTCAATGTGCTTTTATTGAAAAAACCTAAGCCTATTTTTTGCCATGATTGAAATTGATAATACAACGGTCCAAGGTTGGCAGTGTCATTTCGAAAATGATTGTTGCCCTGATAGATCAACGAAAAAAGATCTTGCCCAAAACTCATTGACGCATGATAGTTTGTGCTAAGCCCCACGCACAAACCCCAATTGGGATGATTGAACATGGTGTCCTTGAAATTCAAAACATTGAGACCAGCGTTCAAAAGAAATCCAGCACGATTCTGATCGTTCATATCATCTTTCAAACGTGCGATGTGATTTCGTTCAATGTGCCCACCAAAAAAAGACTTCTTCAAAAAATGATTATCCAACACATTCGAACCGATAGCTCCATCTGCATGCAACATAAATAAACCATCTTGTTGTTTATATGCAGAATCAGGCGAAAGTAAAAGCATGATCGGCGTTTGCGAACATATCCTTTCGGTTACCACAAGTAAAAGAATCAACGCCCACAACCGCATTGATCGACACACGATATGTAACACTTTTTTCATTCTAATATTCAAGAGTTACAGCTCCATCAGCGATGACTTGAAATTCCATTTTATAAGGCGTATATAAACCGGTTGGTATATTGACATCGGGAGTATTCAAGGTGAGTCTGATCACGATTTGATGATCAGGATTAAAGGCATTGATGAGTGTTTCATTCACTGCTACATCGATCACAGAATGAGATGGGATGGTTACACCTGCAACGCTAGTTTCCGTGGCAGCCTGAATACTTTGATTTTTACAAATCATATTGATCAGATAACCATTTTCATCGATAAGAAATGCATCGCATGATGCGGTGAAAGGGAACCAATTATCTACATTCAAATAGAGATGACCATTGGCAGCCAACTCCACTGTTGAACCAATACTCAAAGTATCCACAAAACGTAAATTGTACATTCCAATATTCAAAGGGACATCAAATGTCATTTCAGCGTCGAGTGTTTGTGCAGAATAAATAAAATCATTTCCATCCGAAACATCTCCCAGTGGATTGATGGTCACATCCGCATCGAGGTGGATCAGATTCGGGAGATTCTCGAGGAACTCATCAATATTGCTATTGCCTTGATTCATTTCAAAAGAAATCTGAGTAGGCACAATAATTCCACCTTGATCATAAGCCCGCGTTAAATTGATGGGTTGATATAAAGGTACATGCGCCAATTCGACCTGGTTGTTCGTTGCCGAATTGAAATCATAAAGTGAACTGAATTGAATTCTGGCATCGGCGCCAACATAGTTGGTGAGGTTGAGATTCATCACCACTTGATCTAGGTTGAGCAGTCCAGAAGGAAAATCAATATTGTCACTGAAATCGACACTTTCATCTAACACATAATGTTGCTCCCCAAAGTAACCCCGTGCATATTTGATGACAGGATCAACAAACTTTAATTCAACAACAACACTATCATTCCCGCTGATCATTGCTTGTGCGGGAGCATCCACCGCAGTGCTGATGGTAAGATGAGTGTACATTCTGTTGAACATAAATCCAGTGGCGCCAGTTAGATCGAAAGTATATCCAGCAAGATCAATACTTCCGTGATAGGAATATGGATTTGTTCCGTCGGATGGTTCAGTGGTCGTTTGAATTACCACGCTTTCACTATTGATCGACACTCCTGGAATTTCATAAGTGCATGTGAGATATCCATCGATATAGCTTCTGATTGAATACTCCATAAAACCAGATTCAACAATCACCTCGCGCAACTCAACATTATTTACTCTGATGAGATTATTCTCTTCCTGGTTGATGATTTCCTGACCATTTGGAATAGGAAATGGGCCACCGACAATTGGAACAACAAAACTTTCTCTGATCACAGTATCGGGCATACTTATCAAAGAATCCAGATCAAAATCGGTAAGGTTTTCATTCAACATCAAATGCCAAAGTTGATTGTCGTCAGCAACAATTAATGAATCGGCTACAATGTCTCCAATACCTACACTTCCAAATGCCAGAGGTACGACCAAATCACTATCCCAGGAAGTGTTTTCTTCCTTTTTGCAACCTGCAAAAAGATGATGGTCACCATCATGATGAACAATTTGATCAGGTATCGTGGCATGATGTTTTTCACTACAGTGATTTCGTTTTAAACCCTAAATAATGAGGCTTGATCAATTTCAGGATACTGATAAGCAGAGCGACAGTAAGCGGTATGATGGCGGGGTGCATGGTTTGCGGCAACACAAACCACAATAATAACATAGCAACCATGAGATAGAAATAAATCTTCAACCACTTTAACCAAAATCCCGAGTATAGTTTTGCTGGTACAAAAGCAAGAATCAAGTTGAGTGGATTTGCCCAAATTAAATTCAGATTCCATTTGGTGGCTTGGTGATCGGTGAAAAACCATAAAAAGACCACAAAAATTCCAAGTAATCCTGTCAGGAAAAAAATTAGCCTTGTAGAAATTCCAACTTGACTCTTTTTCTCAATCAATCTTACAAAAATGAAATGCAAAACCAAAACCAAAGACATCACAACTAAGGGAGTGAAAACGGTCAGATTCTCAGGTTCATATTCCTGTGGAAGCACTTCCTCGGCAGTAGAAGTAAGTTGTTGCCCCTGATAAATGGCATAGTTAAAATCCCTCATCAGACTATCAGGAAGGAACATGGCCTGACCCTTCTCCATCACCCGATCGCATGGTATTCCCAATGCGAGATCAATTCCAAAATCACTCCACGGTTGGTATTGCAAATAGTTTTGAATGGCATGTCTGAAAGTAAATTCTTGTGGATAGACATAGGAAAAATTGATACGACTTGCACTATTGATTTGATCAGGGCTGACGTAAACAAAACCAAGACCATCTGGTTGTGATTTGCCGGATGTCGCTCTGATGATCACATCGCGTATACGTGTTGCGCAATTGTCATAAAAAAAATCGTAACGGTATGTCCGATTAGCTGGATCAGCATTCTCTTCGAGTAGATCAAACAATATTTGTCTTTCTTCATGTGTCAACAACAACTGTTGTTCGTAAATGCCTCTACCAGTCGCAATGTATTCTTGCTGAAAATCTCCGAATTTTTCACGGTTTAAAATGTAATCCAGTTTACCTCTGGCAAACTTCACATAGAAATCCTCGTCGAAAATGAAAGTACCATAATTGTAAACAAGGTCAAGGTATTTACCGTTCACCGTATCTTGAAACCTAATAGCTGTGTGGCCGAATAAACTGTATAAGTCCGGACCTGGTGTGCAGGTGATAATCGACATTTTAGATCCAGGCGAAACGATATAATCTGATGCCTTGCCGACAGATGTCCAACTCCAAAACATCATCATAAAAATGACGAATTTCAAAGTGCCTTTTTGTAAATTTTCCTGAATGTATTTGATCATATGTTGATTTCTCCTGAAAAAACAAATTGAGCAGGACCACTAAGCCAAACATCGGTAAAACTGTTGTTATTCTGTTGAGAATATTCCACATTTAGTTCACCGCCTCGTGTGATCACATGAACATTCTGCCGCCCGGGATTACGACTGGCGTAACTCAGTGCGGCCGCAGTGACACCCGTGCCACAACTCAGTGTTTCATCCTCTACGCCTCGTTCGTAGGTTCTGATGCTTATACCGTGGTCATTTTCTTCCACAAAGTTGACATTAATACCGGCCGGACTATAGCGTGGAGCGTACCGCACCTGCTGTGCCTCAGGGATAATGTTGATTTCACCGAGTTCGCTCACATACTTGATGTAGTGTGGTGACCCGGTATTGATCACGTAAGCATCACCATCCATATCAATGCCGTGAATGTCTTTCATATGAATGGCTATTCTATCTTGATTCAATCGGTAATCGTGGAGACCATCGATCGCCAAAAAGGAGCCATGATCAGGAGCAGCACCAATATCATGTGCAAATTGCACGATACATCGGCTTCCGTTTCCGCAGAAACTTTTCGATGCATCCGGATTGTGAAAAATCATTTCAAAATCGGCCTCATTGGCTTTTTGCAACAGGATAATGCCATCACTTCCAATACCAAATTTGCGATCACATAATCTGATGATCTCGCTGTCCGAAAGACGGATATCGTCATTTCGATTGTCGATCATGATAAAATCGTTACCGGTTCCCTGATATTTCCTGAATTGCAAGCGCATTGACGGGTGCAATTTAACCGGATTCCGCTCGGTACAGCGAAAAGAAACCCACCATATTTTCCTCAAAATACGGTTCAAAGCCAATGACAGAGTTAACTTGCGCGCTGCATTTGTCTGAATTATGTCAACATCAGAAAAAACAGAAATAAGCCCTGCTCCTGCTTTAAGTAGCGACACTCTGCTGAAAGCCTATCGGCTGATGACCACAGCACGCAGCATGGCGGATATTTATGAGGAAAACGCAAAAGTCACTGCAAAATATGTTCACGCTACATCGCGCGGACATGAAGCGTGTCAGCTTGCGATGGGACTTCAACTGAAGTCATGTGATTATTTGAGCGCATATTATCGTGATGACAGTATGTTGCTTGCCATAGGCATGCAGCCATATGAGTTGATGTTACAACTTATGGCCAAACGAGATGATCCTTTCAGTGGGGGACGCACCTATTATTCTCATCCTGCATTGCGCCGGGATGATTTGCCCAAAATTCCACACCAAAGCTCCGCAACTGGAATGCAGGCTATTCCTACGACTGGTATCGCCATGGGAATTCAATACAAAGAATCTCAGGGCCTTTCAAGTGATAAAGACAAAGGCGCAATTGTGGTGTGTTCAATAGGCGATGCAGCAATGACGGAAGGTGAAGTAAGTGAAGCATTTCATATGGCTTCGCTAAAAAAACTGCCGATAATCTATTTTGTTCAGGACAATGAATGGGACATCAGTGCTCATTCTTCAGAAATACGCTTTGGCGATGCAACCACATTTGCCAAGGCATTTCCGGGCATTCGTGTGAAAACCATGGATGGAACGGACTTTTTGGAATGTTACAAGGTGATGGAAGAAGTGATCCAGGATGTGCGCAAAAATCGCAGACCATGGCTGATACATTGTAAAGTTCCATTGCTCGGACATCATACCTCTGGAGTTCGGAGAGAATGGTATCGTGATGATTTGGAAAGTGCTCAAAAAAGAGATCCACTTCCTCGATTTACCAAACAACTCAAAGGACTTGGTTTTGCAGAAAACGAGTTGGAGAAAATGGCTCAGGATTCAAGAGCTGATGTTGAATTAGCTTATTTGAGAGCACTGAAAGCTGAAGATCCACATCCTTCAGATTTATTCCTATATGATTATGCGCCAACACCAATCACAGAAGAATCAGGAGAGCGTGCTCCGGCGGGGAAAGAACCCACTGTGATGGTCGATTCTGCATTATTTGCCATGCAAGAAATACTTGCGAAACATCCGGAAGCGTTGCTCTATGGACAAGATGTAGGGAAAAGATTTGGCGGCGTTTTTCGCGAAGCGGCAACATTAGCAGAAAAATTCGGTGATGATCGTGTGTTCAATACGCCTATTCAGGAAGCATTCATCATAGGCAGTACTGTCGGCATGAGTGCCGCAGGTCTCAAGCCGATTGTGGAAGTGCAGTTTGCAGACTACATCTGGCCCGGCCTCAATCAATTGTTTACCGAGGCAAGCCGCAGTTATTATCTCAGCAATGGAAAATGGCCAGTAAGTGCTATGATTCGTGTTCCAATCGGCGCCTATGGTAGTGGCGGTCCATATCATAGCAGTAGTGTAGAAAGCGTGCTGGCGAATATTCGCGGTATCAAAGTAGCGTACCCATCAACAGGAGCCGATTTAAAAGGTTTGCTCAAAGCTGCGTTTTATGATCCAAATCCTGTTGTGATTCTGGAACACAAAGGTCTTTACTGGAGCAAAGTAAAAGGCACAGAAGAAGCGAGAACCATAGAGCCATCCGAAGATTATGTAGTACCATTTGGCAAAGCCAGAGAAGTCATTGCAGCTACTGAAGAACATTCCATTGCAGTCATTACTTATGGCATGGGCGTGTATTGGGCATTGGGCGCAGCAAAAGCATTCCCGGGACAAGTGGAAATCATTGATCTTAGAACCATCGTACCTCTGGATGAAAATCGCGTCTTTGAAGCGGTTAAAAAATGCGGCCGCTGTCTGGTAGTCACGGAAGAAGCACCAGCGAACAGTTTTGCCCAGGCATTGGCCGGACGAATAGCCGAACAGTGTTTTGAATATCTCGATGCACCTGTCAGCATTATCGGATCAGAAAACTTACCCGCTATTCCTTTGAATTCTACATTGGAAGCAACAATGCTTCCCAATGCGGAAAAAGTGCAACAAAAAATTCAAGAAATACTCAACTATTAAAAAACTAAGAACGATGATAAACACCATCAGAATATTCACGATCGTCATTTTATCGATCTGCCAGCTCGCTCTGAACGCTCAAAGTTTCGAAGGACATCTCACCATGAAAATGGAAGTATTAGATGTGCCAGCAGAAATGGAAAGCATGAAAGCCATGTTTGAAAGCACCATTCAGATTTATATCAAAAATGAACAATCAAGATCCGAGATGACCAATGCTTTGACCGGTAATATGATTGTGATCAGTGATGGTAAAAAGAATGAAGTCACCATGTTGATGGATATGATGGGGGAAAAAACTGCGGTAGTATATGGAATGGAAGAATACAAAGCGCAAAAGGAACAAGGCACAAACGACATTCAAACCAAAAAAACAGGGATTACCAAAGTGATAGCAGGACACACTTGCGAAAAAGTTTTAGCCACCATTAAAACCACTGACGGCAGTGCGGAAATGGAAGTATGGTGTGCCAAGGACATTCAAAATGTTAATGCAGAAATGGCTGATTATCCAGGTATGCCGTTAGAATATACCATCATGGCTGAAGGCATTAAAATGCATTTTATCACCACAGAAATAACAGAAAAGAAAGTGGATGAAAATCTTTTTACCATACCTGCTGGTTATACCAAAAAGACATCAAAAGAATTCGAACAAGGTTTTGGAGGAAAACACTAAAAAGTTGATGCTTCCAAGATTGATATGAAGGCAGGAGATTACAAAAGATACATTCCGTATCTGGTCATCATGGCTGGATTAATCTTCTTCTACTATTATCGTTACCGAAGGGTTCCGGATATGGAATTCTCATCACTTCAAGTGACCCAGCAGGACGGAACACAAGTACCATTGGGAAATATACTTGGTGAAAAAACGGTAATTCACTTTTATGCCTCATGGTGCGGCCCATGTATTCGGGAGATGAAAGAGATCAAGGAAGAATGGGCTCATTTGGAAAGTGAAAACATTCAATTCATTTTTATCACAGATGATCCTGAAGATAGAATCGCACCCTTCAGAACACAGATGTCACAGGATGTGTTATTTCTTCAAATACCATCGCTACAGGATGCCGGGATCTATACCATTCCCACCTCCTATTTTCTCAAAAACAAAACAATTACAACCAAACACGTTGATCCCATGAACTGGAAAAACCTACAAGTGATCAACGAACAATTCAATCAATAACACTTAAAGTTATGTCAAAAGTTACAGTCACATTAGACGGAACAGATACCACTTTCGAATTAGATCAAAAGGGAAATAGTATTCTCGATACTGCCATAGACCATGGATTGGATGCACCCTTCAGTTGCAAGGGCGGCGTTTGCACCACGTGTATGGCAAAACTCACCGAAGGCAGTGTACATATGGATGCCAACTACGCACTCACAGATGCTGAAGTGAAAAAAGGTCTTATTTTGTGTTGTCAATCGCATCCAACTTCAGAGACGGTGAAGCTCACTTGGGACATTTAACCACACAACACTTTTTGCACAATCATTGCGCAGAGAAACGCTATATTCGAAATCTGATGCGCCACTACATTGTTACTATCATTTTTGTACTGCTGGTTTCCTTGCAGTTGACTTCGCAATTTTATGAAGTGAAGACAGGCAGCATTAAGTTCGATTCGAATGCGCCACAAGAGGATATTCATGCCGCATCCAAAGATTTGACAGGTCTCATGAATCTATCCGCAAACAATTTTGCATTTGCCGTAGATGTGCGGACATTTCATGGATTCAACAGTGCTCTGCAACAAGAGCACTTCTATGAAAACTATATGCAGACCGATGTTTATCCACGCGCATCATTCTCAGGAAAACTCATCGACAAATTCAACCCTGATGTGTCATCACAGAAAATCAGGGCGAAGGGAATATTTGAGGTACATGGCATAAAACAAGAAAGGATCATAGAGGTTGAAATTCAGAAAACATCCAAGGGATATTCATTCACTGCTGACTTCAATGTACTTCTTGCCGATCACGGAATTTTAATACCCAAAATTGTAAATCAGAAAATCGCTGAAAACATCAATGTCAAGGTTTCTGCGTTGCTTGTGGAAAAAAAATGATCATCTCATCACGACCTCACGTGGATAAACATTTTTACAAATCCAATGAAATAGAGCCATAGATTGACTAAGATTGTATTTTAAAGTTGAATTTGTAGTCTATAATTATTGCCATACTGAAAACTTTCAATACCCCGATCGACTTCATGATTCTGACTCAATCACACAAAAGTGTTTCTATTATCACTTTAAAAGTTCAAGATACAGTGAACTGAAGAAGGCATGAAAAGGATACCATTGCTCATATTGACTCTATTGTTGCTTCTAAGCGGTATAGATCTTTTTGCTCAGGTTCCAAAAAACAAAATCCTTGAAGTTGTCACTAAAAATTCGAAATCAAGGATTCAGCGTATTGCTCAGGATCAGAATGGCTTTTTGTGGTTAGGAATAGAACATGGAGTCATCTTATACGATGGTATACTGGCCCAACCCGTGGTGCTTTCTGACACTATTACAACATCCAAAAACACCACTCTACTTGTTGATCACAACACTGTATATGCCGGATTTGAAGATGGCACAATTGTCAGCATCAATACAAACACGAGTACTGTCAGAGAAGTCTGGAAGTTTGTTAACACGAAAATTTCAAGTATACAGGTCACGGAGGATGGAAGTTTATGGGCAGCCACAGAAGGCGAAGGATTGTTGAAACTTCAAGATGGCAAATTCAGAATTTACACCACCGACGATGGCTTAGCCGATAACTATATACATGAGTTAATCAATACAAACAATCAACTGGCCATTGCCACAGATTTAGGTCTTTCCGTATGTCAACTTCAAAATGAGAACATACTCTTCAAAAACTATTCTACGGATCACGGCCTTACAGACAATCTTATTCTAACCATGTCCAAAACAGCAGATGGATTGTTGTTGATGGGCATGCAAAATGGCACGATTTGTTCCTTCGATCTTCAAAGTGAAACAGCCAGTGCTTTCGAATATTTCAATAACCGCGCTTTATCACCCGTATCCAAAATTTTACTGCCGGAAAATGAGATCATTGTTGTAACCGAAAACGATGGTGTTTTCATGTTTAACAAAGACGATCTTGAGCAAGTGCAGCAGTTTTTCCTTGAACCAGAAAATGCTGCCATCAGAAAGCCTCTCGATTGTGTCATTGCCAATGATGGCAACATGCTGATCACATTTGGAGACAACAAAATTTTACTTTCAGATTTCAGGATACAATTTATCCGGATGCACGATGGCGTCTCCTTCAGCGATGCGCAATGCGTACTTGCTGATTCGGATGGCTATTTATGGTTCGCCAACAGCGATGGCATATACCGACATGCTGGTGAATTTGCAAGTAGTCAAATGCTGGAAAAAAAATACAAGGCACCACCACATCTCGATAAAATTGTGACCATGTGTGAAGGTCATGATAATTCTATTTACTTCGGAACATTTGGAAGCGGTTTAGGTAAACTAGATAAGAAGACAGGAAAAGTAAAATTCTACACTGAAAAGAACGGGCTTGTCAACGACAATGTTTTGTCTCTCACTCTTCGTGATAGTACGATTTGGATGGCCACATTGGGAGGTGTAGCGACATTGGAATTCAAAAAAAAGAAACCCATCTTCAGTCATTTCGATGGTGAATCCACATTAGGCATCAACTTCATTTACACCGTTTACAACGACAAGCATAACAGAATATGGCTTGGTACAGACGGTCGTGGATTGGTGAAAGTAGAAAATGGCAACTTTCAATTCCTTCTTGAAAAATTCCCGGAGGCTGGGAAAAGTATTATTTCTATCACGGAAGATGAACACGGCAATATTTGGTTCACCTCTACAGATAAAGGTTTACAATGGACCAATGAAAAATCACTTCATGACATTATGTTGGGAACGGATCATGTTGCTCCTGAAGTTTTCGCCATCCACAGTGATCCACTGGGCAACATTGTCGCCCTGACGTCGATTGGTCTTGCGTCCATTAATCATCATACCGAAGTGGCAACATTCATGAATACCGAATTCGATATTTCAGCGAATTACTTGAATGTGATCGATATGGACAGCCGAGGCAGAATGTGGTTGGGGACAGAATCGGCACTCATACGCTTCAATGAATATTATGAAGGAAAAACCCAGCGCCCCATAACTTGGATAAAAGGTGTGGATGTGATGCTCGTACCCATAGACACAAGCACACATATTTTCTCATATGATCAAAATCACTTCACCTTTCATCTAACGTCCATCTGGCTTGAAGCTCCGGAAAACGTTTCCTTCCAATACAAACTTGAAGGTAACGACCTTGGATGGCAACAAACCTTGGACAGAGCCATCACCTTTTCAAAACTTGAGCCTGGTACCTATTTGATGCGGGTCCGATCATCAATCAACAGTGATTGGCAATTTGCTGATGAAAAATCATTCGCTTTTATAATTAAGAAACCGTATTGGTATGAATGGTGGTTTGTCGCAATGGTTTTGACATTACTTGCTTTGATCATCTGGTCATTTGTTCAACTTAGATTTCGTCGAATTCGTGAAAGGGAAACACTGGCGAGAGAGAAAGTTCAAAGTCAATTTGACACCCTTCGCAATCAAGTGAATCCACACTTTCTATTCAACTCATTCAATACACTTATTTCAATTATCTCCACTGATTCGCAAGCTGCAGTCGGGTATGTAGAAAAGCTTTCTGACTATTTCAGGATTGTATTGCAACAACGAGACAAGGATGTTATCACACTAAGAGAGGAACTCGAACTGGTGAAGAATTACTTGTATCTTCAGAAGCAACGCTTCGGCGATAATCTCGATATCATAATTCACGTTGAAGATCGCGCTCTTGTGAGTATTCTGCCTCCACTCACCATCCAGCTTCTGGTGGAAAATGCCATCAAACACAATATCATTTCCCGATCGAAACCCCTTACCATTCATATTTCTACCATTGGTCAGTACATCAGAATCTCGAATAACGTGCAGGAAAAACTTTCCAAAGAGCCAAGCACCGGTATAGGCCTTCCCAACATCAGGCACAGATATAGAATACTCTTTAGCAAAGAAATTGAAGTCATATCGGCTGGAGGTGAATTCGTGATACTATTACCTATCATGAAACAAGAATAATTTAACTCGAATCATGCAGTCGAAATCTATTACAGCGTTTCATGAACATCCCCACAGCATGATACGGGTTTAAGACAGGTCAACACTCCTTTTTTACATTTCAGAAGTTTTATTCTCCGTATCAAAGTATTGTAATTGGATTGATTCACCCAATGACACACATTTGTGATGTTGTTTGAAAGGAATGTTTGGTAAGCAGATAACGATTACCTTACAATCAAACGAGGTTTAAATGGAATTGGCGTTTCATCTGGATTGAAATGCAGCCAATACAAGGCTGTTTTCAGAAAATAAAATGTCAATTGAAAATGGTGAATCTGTAATCTCAATATGTAGTTGGTAAATTTGGTTTTGGTTAGTGTTAACAGAGCGAAGGCGGACAACGGTCCGCCTTCATGTTTTATTCCATTTGAAGAAGCTCGATCAATTCACCGTAAAAAATCGGATTGAAGTACTTTATAACTCGTTACAAGTGGATACGCTACTCCATTCAAAGAGAATACCGGTTCAGCACGGATATCTTTCCATTCACACCATTGTCAACTGGTTTCGCGACTTGTTCGAACTACATTCGAAATCTGATGGAAATTGCAGATGGATTCAGCAGTTGTAACCCCACTACTAAATTTGCCCCCTGAATTAAGAAAACTTCTAAATTCACGGAGATTTCATCATATTTACCAAAAGTTCGTCAACAAGCTACCCATGAAAGTATTTCTAATCGAAGATGAACCAATTGCGCTCAACAGACTGAAACAAATGATTTCAGATGCAGGGCAAAATATCGAGATATGTGGAGATGCAGATAGCGTCGATACCGCGTTGGATTGGTTGCGGTCTAATGAATCACCTGACCTTATCCTCACTGATGTTCAACTTGCGGATGGAACATGTTTCGATTTGTTCAATCAATATCAACCCACATGTCCGGTCGTCTTCATCACCGCTTTTAACCATTATGCGGTAGAAGCCTTCAGACTTAATGCGAAAGATTATCTATTGAAACCACTCAAGCAGGAAGACCTCAATTCGGCTCTGGAGAAGGTGAAAAAACAGATGACACCAGCCCTAACCAATCTTGATTACGTTAAACTGGCACAGGCCATTCTTCAAGAAGAAAAAAATACGACCGCCGTTATCTCATCAGATATGGAGAACAGGTAAGAACTGTTCAAAGTGATGAAATTGCATACGTGTACACGACACATAAAGCTGTTTTCCTCGTGCTTTTCACCGGTAAAGAATATCCCCTGGATAAAACCATGGATCAGTTAGAAAAGGAATTGGATCCTAAAAAATTCTTTAGGATAAATCGCCAGTTCGTGGTGAACCTGAAGTCAATAGGAAATATGCACGTGGTTTCCAAATCGCGGGTTCAGATAGAACTCAACCCACCCTTCAAACAAGATGATGTTATTGTTAGTACAGAAAAATCACCATTGTTCAAAGAGTGGCTTGGTGGAGAATAAACTTATATTCATTTGAAAATGGGAGATATACAATTACATCACTTGTTCAATCACCTCGCTCCAATTGGAGTGATGGTTGGATTTATCGTTTTGATCGTTGGTTTCATTCTGAAAAAGGAACACATCAGACTTACTGCTGCATGGATTATTCTGATTGCAGGCGTAACCGTTTTGCCTGCCAGCAAAACAGGTGAACTCGCCGAAGAAATATCAGAGAATATTTCTGGTGTGAGCCATGATGTGATTCATGAACATGAAGAAGCGGCAGAACTCGCCCTTAAACTCACATTGTTCGCTTCGGTCATCGCATTAGGTTTCATTATTGTCCATAAAAAAGCCCCGAAATGGTCTACCATGACTAGCGTTGCCTTATTGATAGTTGGGTTGATTTCAGTTATCACGCTCACCTTGGCATCCCATGAAGGTGGACTAATTAGGCATCCGGAACTCTCTGGTCAAAGCGGCACGAATGCCACTGATCAAGAGCAAAATGATCGTCACGAAGATGATCATTGATCAGAAAAAAATCCAAATTTCATGATTTAATTCGGTGCCAAAAGGCTATCGAAACAATGTGATGTGTCCTCTATAGTCATGCGGTAATCCGACAAGATCCTCGAATACCACTTGATAAATGTATACGCCATCCTGTGCGTAATATTCACCATCATGCACTTCACCGGTCCATGGCTGATTCATGTCATCCGTTTCGAAAATGACATCGCCCCAACGATTAAATATTTGCAGATGATAGGTTGTCACTCCTGTAATTTCTGGTTTCCAAACATCATTTACATCATCGCTATTAGGTGAAAATGCATTGGGTGCATAAAAAACATACCCATTGATGATCACGGTTCCAACAGCAGTAGCTGTGCATCCGAATTCATTCTCGACAGTTTGAGTAATGGTTATGATTCCGCTTTCAGTGAATTCATGGGTGAAATTAAAAGTATCATATTCGGCACCATCTGAGATACTGTAGTAACACTCCACCGCACCAACGGCAACAGAATTAATTTCCGCATAAGCACCAATCAATTCATCTGAAGAACCAGCAATTTCAAATCCGGCAATGGGTGGTGTATAGATTTCGATGACATCATTAAAAACAAAATCTTCTGAATCAACACAACCAGACTCTGTGTATGCATGCACAGTTATATCATAAATTCCAGGGGTTGTAAAATCATGAATAGGATTATCAGCGGTAACCGTTGTACCATCTCCGAAATTCCAATCATAATAGACCGGGAAATCATATTCAGTAAGACCTCTAAACAAAGCATTCGCAGAACCACAAGCAATTGCGGTATCCGACAAGACACTAAATTCAGGATTTACAATCACATCTACTGAATCTAGATAAGTCTCCACACAATCATTCTCTGTGATCGTCAAAGCGACTTCAAAAGTACCTGGTTGCGTAAAGTGAATACCGGATGGTATTTGAGAAGAAGATGAAGACGGAACGGAAAATGGGCCAAAATCCCAGGAATACACCGCTACATCCGTAGAAGCACCCACTGCTTCGAATGAAAATGTATTACCCTCATAACATTGTGATGGTTGCTGTCCATATGATGGATCCAATAAACCATAAATCAGCATATTGGTTGTGGTGGTATCTGGACAAATATTTTCACCCATCGCAATCAATTCGACGACATACAAACCAGTATCCGGAAAAGTGAAATAGGGATCGAGCAAACTTGAAGACGCAACCACATCCTGAACGCCAAAATCCCAATGATAGGTAGTTGCATTTTGTGATGCATTGACAAATTGATATCCATAACCATCACAAAAAGTATTTTGAGGAACAATACTAGCCTGTATGGCTGCAGGAATATTAATGGTATTGGTTACAGACTCTGAACAACCATCTTCGGAGATTGTCAAAGTAACATCTGCAGAGGTACCGGCTTCTCCCAGCTCTATACCCAGAATATCCTCATCGTTATAAGTATCAGTAGAACCTCCATTGGCCACAATCCATTCGAAAATAGATGTATTATCAGTTCCTCCATCACCATAAAGATTAAAGAGTAAGGAACCATCCTCGCAATAATATTCAAAATCGCTGATTACCGGGCTCAAAGAAGGTGATGAAACATAGCTTGCATATGAAGTGTCAGCACATGGCAATCCCGGGTTCATTACAAGCATAATATCATAGATACCCGGTGCCGGATAGGTATAGCTTGGCTCAAATAAATTAGATGTATCTGTTTCGGTTTCCGCCACACCAAAATCCCAGTGAAATGTAAAATCCTCTATTGATCCATTGATAAACTCGACAGTTAATCCAGAACAAACATCTTCCTGATCCGCAATTACAGGTGAGTCCACGGGATCACAAGTCGTCACATTCAATTGAAAATCTCGGTTGGTCGTATTGATCAGAATACCATTTCGATATTCATGTATACAAACACCAAATACATATTGTCCAAGTGAAGTAGGAGTGCCTGTGATCAATCCTGTTGCTGGGTCAATGGTAAATGCAGGACTTGCGTCAATTGGATAGACAGAAGAATAACCAGCATTGTAGGATAAGCCATTGTATGGTGGAGCTCCAGGTGGATTGATATAACTACCGGAAACATTGGTATTTAATGGTTCGCAAAACTCATATACAAGCTGATCGCCATCCACATCAAAGGCCGAGTGATCAAATACAAAAGGGGCGTTCAAACAAACAACAAGAGGAGGATGCGTTGCAAATTCAGGATTGGCATTGATGGTAGTCAGTTCCGTGCCGGGTATATCTGTTGTAAGGGTAATTCCAACATCAGTACCAGTTGGAACATTGACAATTGAGAAATTACGGCAACAGCGTTGGTAAGTGAGTGTATATCCTCCTGCAATAGGCGGTAATGAAACTGTACCCACATAGATGGCTTCTTCAACACATAAACCCAATGGTGCCATAAAACAGGCATTGTAACTTTCTGTTTCCACACTGCTCACAATAGAATCGTGAAAATCAATCTCGAGGTTATAGACCAATGTTCCTGCAGAATTAAAAACTCCGATAGACGCAGGATCATCATATTCAGTGGAACTTGAACAATCACGATAAAGTGTAAGAGTCACTTCATAGTCATTGCCTGAAATTATTTCATAATGAATAGAACCACCAATGATATGTGAAGCATTCAACGAAAATGTTGCACTTACCAAAATCAACACAACAAAAATCTGACGCATTTTTCGTTTGAAATTCTGACGCAATAACAAAGACATCTCCTCCACTCCGTGTTGGCAGATACCTAAATGAAATGGAAGAGATGTCCGAAACAACGCGATAAATTATTTTTTCTCAATCACCTTTGAAGCAACGGTATTTCCGTCGATGGATGTTTGAAGCATATAAATTCCAGATGTCAACATGGAGATATCATAAGTTCTTCTCAATTCACCAGAGTCATGATTAATGCGTTCAAAATCCCTCACCAACGCACCTCTCTGGTCAAAAAGTCTGAAAGAAATATTTCCACCAATGCTTAAGTGTTGAACAACTGTCAGATTGTTTGTCACAGGATTTGGAAAAACTTCCAAAAGATTTTCATCCCGATTGATCTCGTAAACACCAACAGCAACAGAAACTACTTGATTAGCAGTATAGACATAATCACCATTTTTGTTTTCATTGTTATTGCAGGCATTTCCTGCAACATAAAAAGTAATATCGCCGACATTAGATGTTGGCGCATGCCACGTAAAGGTGAAAGTGTGGAAATCAGTACCAGCTCCTGTACCCTCATCATGCGTAATATTTTTCCTTTGAAAACCAGCGACTGTCTTATTCTTAATTTGTGTATCAGAACCAGCCACTAGTGTACCTGCATTGTCACCGTTACTTTTCAATGCTTCAAATCCCAAACCGAACAAATCAATACCAGTTTGTGATACGGTAACTGAAACTGTATACGTTTCTCCTGGTACATATTCCCAATTCACCAAATCTGGTGATGAAATCACAACAGAACCAGGGCCAGAATTCAGCATGTAAGTTTCATGACAATCCGTGTCAGCACAGGTTTCTTCGTTGGGTGAACCAGTCGCTCCAGCCTCTCCATCAGGATCATCATCATTGCTTTGTGCTGATAACAAAAACATGCTTAAAGAAGCAATAAATAAAACACTCGAAGTAATATTTCTCTTCATATATTATTGATTTCAATTCAATAAAAATCCACATCTGCCTGTGAGACAAACAATGATGTAATACAAAAATTTATTGGTATCCCTTGCAGTGGATATCTTAGTCAATACACTAATAAACAAATCCAAGTTCTGCAACCACATTTTCAAACTCAATGATGTCATCGGGATCATTGATGTTCACCATCTTCAATGAGAATATTGCATTTACTTTTTTAGCAGATTGACCATTCAATCCTTCAGGATAATCCGATACTTCAGTAATTTCCATGAAGGAATCTGGACTCTGATTCAATGGTGTTTTCGAAGTAAATTGATGACCGTTGTTGTCGGTAAAAGAAAATTCAATCTTACCGATATTTAAATCCTGTGCTTCCCATTGGTATGTGAAAAGATCTGGCACCTGACCGTTGTCGTCGCCATCGAATGTTATCTTATAATAACCCGATTCTCCAAGCGTAGTATTGGTAAAATTTAGTTGAGCTTCAATTTGACCATCAAATTCGAATTCTACTTCGCTGCCAGAGAAATTATTGCCATTGATCACCCAACCATCAACATGAAGGTATGGTTGAAGTTGGGCCGTGTTATAAGAAAATTTCCACTCATCATCAGGCATATTCTGAACATTAAATGGTTTTGACAAGAACATAGAACTTCCCACCAATACCGATTGCTCAATGATCACGTCATGGTTTGAAGGAGATTGATCTTCTAAAGTAACTGTCACAATATAAGTTCCTGAATTTGGAAAAGTATGTTCTGGATTATGTTCGTCCCCAGCAGTGTTGCCATCTCCAAAATCCCACGAGTATATGTAACCAGGATCATTAGGAACATGGAATTCCAATTCCAAAAAGTCCGACGAATTTGCGGATATTACCAGTGGAAGCTGACCTGTCTCCAACACATCAGGAGTGCAAGGAGCACCAGGTTCAGATGTTTCGCTGTCATTGATCAAAAGCGCGAAGACTGGGCTACAAGAAGTGCAAGTCACATTTTCAAACTCACAATTTAATTCATAAACACCAAATTCATTTTGAATAGATGCGGCATTCATGTAAAGACCATTTTGTCCAGCCGCCAAAGAAAATGGTGCGCCATTCAGCATACCTTCCATTTTGAAAACAGGATCACCTACAACGCTCTCCGGATAAGGCTCGCGTTTGCAAGAGCTCAATAAAACGATGAAGGCTGATATGTAAAATAGTTTTTTCATTTATTCAATTTAATGCCAAGACATATCGTTACCATTGAATTATTGTCTTTGTTGTCATGAACAAATAATCCATCCTTGGTAATATCGGTAAGACCCAATTGACCACGGATGCCCGCGGTATACCTGCCCATTAGACGTTGATATCCGAAAACCAAACCATGATTCAAATCTTCAAATCCCTTGATATATCCCTTAGCTTTCTTCTTATGCTCCGGATAATATTCATAGCTTGAATATTCTGTGGTAGTAATCGTATTCGTGCCAGAGATCAAATAATCCATGGAATAACCAAACATAATTTGATTCTTTTCTAGCACGTTCTTTTTCACTCCGATCTGAAGACCACCATATTGCAATTGATTTGTCAAGATAGTTTGAGTGGTGGTGTTAAAGCCTTGACCGTATGTAGTGTTTTCAAACACCACAGGATTCGACATTCCTGAGACAACCTAGTAATGAGCACCTGTAGACAATGACCATCCATGATGGAATTGATAACTTAAACCACCTTCTACGAAGTATCCGGCAGGGAGTGCAGCACCTTTCGCCCGACCATAATCAGCCCATGCATTCAAACCCAGATTTGCATACCAACTTATTCGATTTTCCTGTTTGAAAGGAATCGATGTATTGCGACTCAATTCGGATTCTGCAATTTCAAATTTTGCATCCCGGTACTTTATTTCTCCGGAAAAAACAAATGCTTCATTGTCTGCATGCTCAACATCTGTTTCTGAATTTACATTTCCCGTTTGCAGACCTGACTCAAGAACTAGAACAGGAGCTTCATCATTTTTTTCTTGAATTGGAAGCTCTGTTGTTGAGTGGATTCCTTCCGATTCATTTTTTTGAAAAGAGGTTAGCTCCCAGTTCTTTGGATCAACGCCACTACTCGTCTCACCATTTTCCCCAGGAGCTTTTTTTGAATGGTTCGGGCTCAAGCCTCTCGATACAGCGCCACTACTCGCTATATTTCTTTGGTCAAGTGCCCTTTCGTTTTCGACAGGCCGTTGATCAGGTGCCCCAGCGCCACTACTCACCAAAGCACCTTGATCTTCAGCCATTGAAGATCTTTCACTATTAATTTCATTTGACACATCAGAAGGAATGTGTCCTGTATTTTGATCATGAATTGATGGACTTGTCTGATTTTCTGAGACATTTATATCCAACCCATTCTTTCCCGAATTGTTTTCAGTTGGTTCATTCTTCATCAGCAAAGGCGACACAATGAACCATATGAGACAAGCAGCAGCAGCTATGGAGCCAGTAAAAACTGCAATCTTCTTCCACCGGAGCAAGGTTTTCTCCTTTTGGTACATTACAATGGCCTTTTCAAAGTATTCTTCTTTGAATTCGAGACCTTCAGGAATGAAGTTTTCGTCTGGTATGTTATTTTTTCTAATCATTTGATGCCTTGGCCATGCTTAAGCCAAGCATTTGTCTAATCTTCTTTTTTGCATCGGAATAGTGCCATGCACTAGTTCCTTCGCTTATTCCGAGCATCTCTGCTATTTCTGTATGTTGATATCCGTCTATCGCATACAGGTTAAAAACCCGTAGTGTCATTGGGGGCAATTTCAATGCTTTGGATCTGACAAGCTCCAGCAATTCTTGCTGGTAATCCGACAGATCAGAATCACTCATTTCCTGACGCATCAGGTTTTCCTGATTCCTAACCATTTTCTCATTCCAATTTTTGTTTTTACGGAATTCGTTGATGATCGTATTGATTGTCACCCTTCTGGCCCACATTTCAAAAGGTACGTCCGGTCTGTACTGCTTCAAATTCAACAAAATCCGTACGAACCCAAGGTTCATATATTCAATCGCCTGTTCTTTATCAGACGCATAACGCCAGCACAAACCGATCAGAGTTTTGTACATGATTTTATACAATTCGCTCTGAGCGCGTTTGTCCTCTTCAAGGCAACGCTGAATGAGTGTATGACTAACTAATGCGTCCAATCAACCTAAGTAGTTTGCAGTGGTTTCTCAGGTGTTTTTCAGTCTCATCCATAGTCCCGAAGATAGCGGTATCAATGAACTTTTCGAAACAATTACACACCGTTTTAACCAATCCTTGGGTTCCTCCCTCTTTTTTTAAAAAAATACCTTCCTCATGTGATTTATATTGCAGCCTCACCCAAGCATATTGCACCCAGGTTTGTATTGGCATCAAACATAGGTTAAGCCAACTTCTGTTTCTATCCGGCTCAGGTGACAAATTTTCCCATTCGACCGATAGCATGCCGAAAATTGGCGATAATCAATAAAATTTGTCGTGAAATGAAAGCCCTGAACACTTCTGTACTTACGTTAGAGGAAGATCATCGTCGGTATCTTCTGACTGAACTTTTTGTTGACGTATATGGCGAGTTGTGTTTATTGAACAAAGAAGTTTACGACAATATGTTGAATGTGGAAGAATTAACCAAACAAATCAATTTAGAGCGAATCAAGAAGTGCTTTTAGCATGAGAAATTTCCTCTAAAAATGACTCAATTTTTTACAAGATGAAAAAACAAATTCTCTTCTTTGCGTCGACATTGACAGTGCTTTTAATTGTTGCTTGCAAGCATCACCCAGACATCAATGGTAATTTGCTAGATGATAATGGTGGCAATGGTGGTAACGACAATCCTCCGGATACTATAGTCATCATCAATACCGACCCATGTGACCCTGATACTGTTTATTTCCAGAACACCATTCTGCCCCTATTGCAAATGAGTTGCGCCATACCTGATCAACCTGGTGATGGTTGTCATGACGCAGTGGATCACGCTGAAGGAGTTAGATTATATGATTATGCACACATTATGAATGAAGTAGTTCCAGGTAACTTGAATGCAAGTGAATTATGGGATGCATTACATGAAAATGGTGAAGACATGATGCCTCCTGCTGATTATGGCGGACCATTCTCGGCCGAAGACATGGCTGCCATTCAAACTTGGATTTTGCAAGGCGCATTGAACAATGGTTGTACAGAAGATTGTGATCCGACTCAAGGTTCATTCGCTCAAAACGTATTGCCAATCATTGAACAGACATGCCAGGGTGGTTGCCACGCAGGAGCGAATCCAAGTGCAAGCCTTAGCCTAGTGACTTACGCTGAAATTAGCGCATCAGCTCTAGATGGCAGTCTGATGAGTTCCTTATTAGCCACAGACGGCTATGCCATCATGCCAGATAACACCACTGGTTTGCCTGAATGTTACATTACCCAAATACAAAACTGGATTGACGCTGGGGCGCCAAATAACTAAGGATATATGCAGTTGAAATCAATTCTCTTTTTCGCTATCTGCGGAGTTTTTATTCTTATTTCAAGTCTAAATTCGTGTTACTATGATAATGAAGCATATCTTTATTCTTCAGTGAATTGTACGGATACAACTTATACGTATACTGGAAGAATAAAGGCGATTGTGGATCAAAATTGCGCCACCGCAGATTGTCATGCGGGCACAAATCCATCAAGTAATATCGGTCTTGAAACTTATGATCAGGTATTTGACAACATGGAAAATGGCGAATTCCTCTGCACCATTTATCAGAATAGTGGCTGCAATCCTATGCCGAAAAATGCAAGTAAATTGGATGCATGTGCCCTCGATGCATTCACCAAATGGAAAGAAAGAGGTTATCCTGAGAACTAACATGAGCAAATCAAAAATCATATTGATCATCATCCTCGTTTTGGGAATGATTGGAGGCGGAACTGCCTTGTATTTATTCAATAAACCACATCGCACCGCGGAAGATGAAAAACCTTTTGCTACCGTCACCGCAAACGACTTATTCAATGAATTTTCGACGAATGAAAGTGTCGCATTTGAAAAATACCGAGATAAAGTGATTCAAGTGAATGGTGTTGTGGAAGAAATAAAAACCGACGCTTCTGGTAATACAGACATTGTGTTGACCACAGAGGACATTCTCGGCAAAGTCATTTGCACACTAAAAACAGGAGCAAATGCCGATGGCATCAATACTGGCATGACAGTTGACTTAAAAGGAATTTGTAATGGATACCTCAGTGACGTCCTTCTGAATCAAGGCGTCTTGGTCCTCGAAAAAAAATAAATCAAATTAAATCACTACAATGAAAAAGATTATTGCAATTGCTGCATTCGTTATCGCCGCTCAAGCTTCATACTCACAAAAATATTTCACCAAAGACGGCACTATCCGCTTTTTCTCCGATGCTAAAATGGAGAAGATCGAAGGAACCAACAACAAGGCAACCTGTGTTCTTGATGCCTCAACCGGCGCTATTGAATGGTCTGTATTGAATTTGGGTTTCGTTTTCGAAAGCGCCTTTATGCAGGAACACTTCAACGAAACCTATATGGAAAGCCCTAAATTCCCGAAGGCGATGTTCAAAGGTCAGGTTGAAAACATGGCTTCTGTTGATCTGAAAAAAGACGGAACATATAAAGTGAAAGTGAAAGGGGATTTAACCATGCATGGTGTCGCCAAGAATATCACTGTAGATGCTACCTTTGTTGTTGCGGGTGGAAAAATCAGTGCTGATTCAAAGTTCTTCGTAAAGCCTTCTGATTACGGTATTGTAATCCCAGGTGATAAAGCCGATTCTATATCAAATAACATTGAAATCACAGTTAAGGCAGGCTTGACCGAACTTAAAAAATAATCATTTCCGTTGAGAAAACCTATGAGCAAATATTTTATGACAGGGCTGATTCTTTCGGCCCTGTTTTCATTCCATTCATTACGAGCACAGCAGGATACTACTGATTTGCTATCGTTGCTGGGACCGGATGAACCGATTACTATGTACACGTATGCCACATTCAAATCGACACGTGTCATCAATTTGCATTCGGTCGAAAACCCCGCAGCAGGTGTGATGGATTTTCGCATTTCACATCGATTCGGCACGATCAATTCGGGTGCAAATAATCTCTATGGATTGGATCAAGCCTACATGCGTTTGGGCTTTGAATTCGGTATTACAGACAAATTGATGGCCGGATTTGGCCGATCCAATGTAAACAAAGAAGTTGATGGCTTCATCAAATACAAGATTCTCAGGCAAAGTTCAGGCGCTAAAACAATGCCTGTGACATTATCCTACATGGCATCCATGGTTGTGCGCACAGGTGAATGGCCCGAACCAGACCGTAAAAATTATTTTACTTCCAGACTTTATTACTGTCATCAGCTAATCATCGGAAGAAAGTTCAACGAATCGCTTTCATTGCAACTCTCTCCATCATTGGTTCATCGCAATTTGATTGCCGATAGCACTATCAAAAACGACGTATACGCACTTGGTGCAGGTGGTCGATATAAACTCACTAAAAGAACTTCATTCAATGCTGAATACGTCTATGTGCCATCTGGTCAAATGGACCCGATGTACAAAAATTCCCTTTCATTGGGATTTGACATTGAAACAGGTGGACACGTCTTCCAAGTTCATTTCACGAACAGCAAACCGATGAACGACAAAGGTTTCATCACGGAAACCACTGGTGAGTGGAGTAAAGGCGATATTCAGTTTGGCTTCAATGTTTCCCGGGTCTTTACTGTTATTCGGAAAAGGTCACCTGAAGAACCCTGAAATTAGGGAGTAGGTGGATTTCAATCGACACCCAAGTACTTGTGTGTCTGAACAGAAATTCGCCATTTTGTATTTAGACGAATGTAATCGAGGATCATCGGTTGCATCTTTTCTCTACGCTCCCATTCTGGTTGTAGATACCAACGACATGTTTCGTTTGTTTTTAACGCATGGCCTTCTGCCCATGAGAGGTCGGATGGATGAAAAACAATCACTTTCAATTCATCTGCTGCTTGATAAATACTATCGACCGGACTCTTGAATTTTTTAGGAGAAAATGTGACCCAGTCCCATACTCCAGAAATCGGGTAAACCCCAGAAGTTTCAAGATGAGTTCTTATTCCTGCCGATTTGATTTGAGTCGTCAAATTTGTGAGATCATACATCATCGGCTCACCCCCAGTGATGACACAAATCGGAGTACCTGAATCCATTACCATTTTCACCAGATCCTTGATGCGAATCTTGGGATGAGCATTAGCATCCCAGCTATCCTTCACGTCGCACCAAGTGCAACCAACATCGCACCCCGCCAAACGAATAAAAAAAGCAGGCGCACCAGCAAATGCACCTTCACCTTGTACGGTGTAAAACGTTTCCATGACCGGTAGTGATTCCTCTTCAGACATGTTGCAAAATTAGGTTACAACTCAGGCCTTGAGGCTTTTCGAAGAGAAAATGAACGAAAGGAAAATCCACACCGACAATGATTGGAAAAACCGTCTTGTAGAGAAACCTTCGGAATAATGTGTAAATCGAGTACTCTTTGTTTACCTGAATACAGGTCCTGCAGTGGTATCAAAGACCAGCTACAGTGTTCCGCTGATTGTTGTAAGGTGCCTAAACCTAACGACCAAAGGCCGAAAAACAACAGCTAAAGAGCAAACTTGTGTCGTCCATATCAACCAAAATAGAGGGCCAACAAGATCTACTTACATCATTTCAAAATGGTTCCCATTGTTTTTTTTTGCGGGTTTTTCTTACCGTTTGCCAATGTGGATCACCTTTATTAACGGATTTACCGTAGCATATCCGTACAACCCGTCTAACGAATCGAATTGTGATGGAAAATTAGGCCATTCATTTGAAAACGCGCGGGTTAACACATTGATTTTTATCAACTCTCTGTCCACCAAGGTTATTCACTTTTGTGAATAGCTGCGTATCTATTATTCCTCGCCTTTGGCGGTTTCACCTACGAACCAATCCTTTTTAGCTCTGAACAACACATTAAACGTGGTGAGTGAACCATAAATGCGCGTGATATACTGTTGCATTTCGATCTTTTCTGTCTCGGACAACTTTTGATGGGCATTGATTTTTTGCTCCAGCACACGAAGTCTGTCGCGAAGCATCACAATCTTATGGAAAAAATTTTCGATTGGAACTTCCTTTGGTTTCAATGACAAATCCTTCGGCTGAATCAAAAGCATACCACCTTCCCATTTATCGCCTATTTCCACAATTTCTGTGACTTCGTAATACATGTCAAAGACATTCTTTACTGCATCTACTACATCTTCCAATTCAACGGCGGTTGTCACAGAAGGAGCGGCCTCGAGCAACTGATAGCCATCATATGCTTTGCCTAATTCCTTTTCGCCATGTTCACGAAAATAAATTCGGTATTTATGATCATCCATTCCAAATACTACACCTTCGCCATAAGTTGGGTGAGAAATTTTTGCGCCGATTCCGAAATTCATAATGAGTTGTTTTATCCAATTATTAATTTATGTCTTAGTAGTTTCAAGCAATTCATACCTATCAATTAGCTCAAGGTCTAGAACTGTCTCACCATTTTCATCTGGTTTAAATGCCCTGATGAATTTAGCATTCCAGACCACTTCATGTCCTGTGTAACTGTGTCTTGAGTGAACGGTTTGATGAAACGTATCGTCAAAAGCGGTAATGAGTACCATGATTTCAAGATCGAGCTCTTTCATTTCTTCTACAGTCAATTGAAAAAGCGGACTTGACTCATCCAATTTGTGGACGAGTGTCCATGTAACTGGCAAAAATGTAACACGGTCCATTTCGAGTTTCAAGGAATAATATTTCCTGTTTTCGAAATCCTCCTTGGACTGCCGCATCACCATGATCATCCGTGCATTTACATCCATCAAAATATTCTTCCTGGCATTAGCGAGTCTAAACATGATCGCTTTGTCATTGCCGAAAGGACTCACCAATGCATGGCTGCTATAACGCAGTAGTGCACGCGGTTTAGAGAATCTCGCATACATCAATCCGGTAGCAATGGCAAAAAATATCAATCCAGTGAATGCCTCAAATGAAGCTACCGTACTTGCCAGAATACCCCGCGGGGCTATCGCTCCATATCCAACAGTCGTAAATGTTTGTGTAGAAAAATAAAAACAATCCATAAAAGAACCGACAAGGGTTTCGCCCCTCACACCGATCAAATGTTCAGTGCCAATCCAGAAAAAAAACAATGCGAAAACAAGACTGATAGCAATGTATGAGAGGAGTATCACGAAGAAAAACGACATATTATTCATCTCTACCAAATACTGATAGACTATACGGAGTCCCCGTTCTCCACCTTTTCGGATAACATTGAAACTGCCGTCATGATTGATGAGACGTTTGGATCTTCCGCCGATTTTTTCGCCGAAACCCGGGTCCGGAATTCTTGATTGATCTGATTTTTTATTGAACATGGTGTTTTTCTATTCTACAGGAGAGCCGAACAGATCGTAGTGTTCTGCTTGTTCAATTTTAATATCAACCATATCGCCTATTCTCAAAAAGTGCTTCTTTTTGGAGACCAAAACTTCATTGTCCACTTCTGGCGAATCAAATTCTGTTCTGCCTACGAAGTAGTCACCCTCGACCCTATCAACAAGAATTCGGTAGGTCTTGCCCACTTTCTGCTGATTCAATTCAAAACTAATTTGGGATTGAATCTCCATGATTTCATCTGCTCGCTTTTTCTTCGTTCTTGCAGGTACATCATCTTTTAATCCATATGCGTGGGTGTTTTCCTCGTGGGAATATTGAAACACGCCCAGTCTATCGAATCTCGTAGCTTCCACCCAGGACTTCATTTCTTCAAAATCCTCTTTGGTTTCACCTGGGAAACCTGTAATCAAAGTTGTGCGCAATGCAATACCTGGCACCTTTTCTCGGATTTGCTGGATCAAAGCATCTGTTTTTTCTCTCGTAATTCCCCTGCGCATTGCAGTCAACATTTTGGTTGTTGCGTGCTGCAAAGGCATATCAAGGTATTTGCAAATGTTTTTTCTTTCATTCATCACATCGAGAATTTCCATAGGAAATCCTGAAGGAAAAGCATATTGAAGGCGAATCCATTCAATACCATCGACATCACTGAGTCGTCTGAGAAGATCAGGTAGCTCACGCTTTTTCGATACATCCAATCCGTAATAGGTAAGATCTTGAGCGATTAAAATCAACTCCTTGGTTCCTTGTGCAGCGAGTTTTTTAGCGCCTTCAACAAGTTCATTCACCGGTGTGCTGGTGTGTTTTCCACGCATCAGTGGAATGGCACAAAATGAACATGGTCTGTCACATCCTTCGGATATTTTGAAATAGGCGTAGTGGGCTGGTGTTGTCAATAACCTTTCACCTACCAATTCATGTTTATAATCAGCTTTAAGCGTCTTCAGCAATCGCGGTAAATCACGCGTTCCAAAAAAAGCATCCACTTCAGGGATATCCTTTTCGAGTTCGGGTTTGTATCGTTCACTCAGACAACCGGTCACATAGAGCTTGTGTACATTCCCCATTTCCTTTTCACGAGCCCAATTGAGAATGGTATTGATGCTCTCCTCCTTTGCATTATCAATAAAACCGCATGTATTGATGATGACAATTTCAGCATCTTCTTTTTCAGATTCATGCTCAACTTCAAATTGATTCGCTTTTAGCTGAGCCATCATCACTTCGCTATCGAAGATATTTTTGGCACAACCCAGTGTAATCACATTGACTTTGTTTTTCCTGAGCGTTTTCGTTTTCATTCGCTGCAAAGGAAAGAAACAATCCGCTTCACACCATGTCTGAATAGTGCACGAAACAATCCGCACTTTATCCCGTAGAAAGCCACAATAAACCCCTCGAAATGAGGACATGAGGCTCACCCTCTACGCCATATCCACCCTATTCGCCGCGTTCAGCGCGAATTTCGCTTTTGGTCAACACGATACCATCAGCGAGCAACTCCTGCTTGGAAATATTTATAAAATACTCAAGGAAGACACCACCATTCAGGTTCAATCTCACAAATCATCAGTTGCAGGATTTCGCGATGAAGACATCAGAGAAACACCCGGGGCTGTGCTTGTGATCACCAATGCTCAAATCAGAGCAATGGGTGCTACAGATTTAATGGATGTGTTAAATGCCATACCTGGCATTGAACTCGGACGTGATGTAGATGATGTGACAGGGATCGCCATGCGAGGGCTCTGGGCACACGAAGGAAAAGTTCTTGTCATGGTGAACGGTATGCCATTGAATGACCTCGATTTTGGGACATATGCACTTGGAGGCCGATTCCCCATTTCCAATATCAATCGCATTGAAATCATGAATGGTCCTGGCTCTGTTGTTCATGGCGGATTCGCTGCACTGGGTGTGATCAATATTGTTTTAAAAACTCCTCAAGAGCAATCGGGGACAAGCATTACCTGCCAATCGTCTATTTCGAATGGTTATTTATCTGATAACAGTGCCGGTATAGTGAGCAATCATCAAATCAGCAAAGACACCTATGTCACTCTGCAAGCCAATGTTCGCAATGCACTTCGAAGTACGTGGACTGATTACAGAAGCGATGGCACGCCGATTTCGTATGGCGATAGTACGAGGATTAACACGCAGCAATTGTATTTAGGAATCACAAAAAAGAGATTCGCTTCACAACTATACCTGAACAACTACACTTATAATGTGAGCGACGAAGAATACAGCATTATGATGTTCGGTCTTGCCTGGCAAAACACCTTCAGCAAACAATTCACTGAAAAATCTTTGTTCAGTTTTAAGAGTGTCTACAATTATCAAATGCCATGGTTCAATCTGAACAATTCAGATCCTGATATTATTTCAACGAACACCATCAGCCAGCGATTCAAACTTCATTTGATGTATGAAACAAGACTAAGTCCTCACATTTCATGGATCAATGGACTTCAGGGATATACACAAGGTGGAAGAATTGTTGCCCGAAGTCAGACATACAGTATCAACGATGAAAATAAAATTCTCTTTGGAGATTTAGCCTTTCACAGTGAGTTGGTTTACGCCGGAAAAGCAGGAATACTCCGACTGGCCGGCAGATTAGAAAAAAACAGCTTCACTCCACTGATGTTTGCGCCACGATTTGCGTGGAATAAGGCCTATAAAAAATGGCTCTTCAAATTCATGATGAATTCGGCCTTTAAAATTCCTACAGTTCAAAACATCAATCTCAGTGGGGATTCCATGCCGGTCAAGCATGAAACAGTGCGGAATATTGAAACATCCGTAGGTTACAACCCGAATTCCCAATCATCCATGGAGGTCATCTTCTATCATACTTCCATTTTCAATCCGATATTCTACTATGTTGATACAATTCAATATGACAACTATCTGAATGGGAGCAGAACTGGCACATATGGATTCGAAATGCGCTATCAATACACAGGACACCGCTTCGATATCATGACAGGTTATTGCCTTTACGAAGCTCTGCATGGGCCAGAGATTCTTGATCTTGTTGTTGACGACGGATTGAAAAAACAGTTATTGGGATTACCGAATCACAAAACATCGCTGACCTGCAATATCCATCTCGGCGAGTCGCTTGATCTATACGCCACTGGAATTTATCTCGGAGCATATCGTGCCTATGGTGATATCGATGAAAACACTTCTGAAGTTTTACTTACTGATAAAAAAAGCACGACTCTTGTCCATTCCGGAATCATACTTCATCCCAAAAAATTAAAATCACTTAGAATACAATGCATGGTGAGCAATGTATTCAACCAGCGATTCGAAATCGCGAGTCCAAATATGAATGGAATTGGTGCGATGCCACTCTATGCCCGACAATTCACCCTCAATGTACTCTGGCATATCAATTCATGAAACTGTGCAAATACATATTGATACTGCTCGTGATGCTCACCTACCAGAGATCATGGACACAAGCGATTCAGGAAACTGATATCGCAGAACAAAAAAACTATATGTACGATCTTCTTGATCAGGCAACCGATCTGATTGAGAGTGAAAAATACACTGAAGCTGCGCCAATTGCATTGGAAGGATATCGATTGGCATCAGGCTTAGAAGCGAAGAACGAGATCTCCAGAGCATCTTTACTCCTCTCTATCATTTACAGAAAAAAACAGAATTACTACGAGTCACTAGAATTCGGAATCCGCGCGCAACAAACTGCATTGGATGTTTCAGATTCTTATCGAACCAGTGCAACACTCGCTCTCATTGAATTATTCTTTGAATGGCAAGCATGGGAAAAAGTGATTGAGTACAGTAAAATGTTTGAGTCATTCCCACACCTGGAAGCCGAAAATAAAAACTCGATTCTTCACGAAAAATTCATTGCTTACCATTCGCTGAATAAGACCACAGAGGCTACATGGGTGCTTGAAGACTTGGTGAACTCCTCTGATGGAGGATTGAAAAGATATTATATGGGTGAACTTACATCCATCAAGCGACGAAGCGGCGATATCAGTGGCGCACTAAAGAACGAAACCAAGCTTAGAAACCTAATTGATAAAGACGGTACCACTTCAGACAAAGCTATTTGCGAAAACAATCTCGGATCACTTTATCTGGATTTAGGTGAATATGATCTAGCACTAACCCATCTTGAATATGCACTCAATTTCAAAAGTGATCAAAGCAAATTGACCGCAGAAATTCTCCTCAATCTCGCAACCGTATTATTCAAAAAGAATCAGATCACCCGCGCAATATCGGCAATAGAGTTAGCAGAAGGCATCTACAGCAAGAATCCTTCTCCTAAAAATCACAGTCTT
Source organism: Flavobacteriales bacterium (assembly GCA_016722445.1). Classification (GTDB taxonomy): domain Bacteria; phylum Bacteroidota; class Bacteroidia; order Flavobacteriales_D; family Sanyastnellaceae; genus JAIBBG01. The sequence goes on from JADKIZ010000002.1 coordinate 40,084, forward strand.
ACCCTTGCATTAAAAGCAAGAATATTTAGCAGTCTTGGTGATTTTACAAATGCTATTACAACAGGTAATGAGGCCTTAAGTATTTCATCAGAAATAGACGATCCTCATCTACACAGTGAACTCTATGCGCTGATGTCGTCACTCGCTCATAAAAGCGGAGACCAATTGATCGCTGCAGAATTTAAGCGCAAATCGGATGCACAAAAGAAAGAATCTGAAAGGCAAAGAAAACAGCGCAATGTCAGCGACAATGAAAAATCAGTAGCCATCTCGAGTAAAGAAAAACTCGTACTCATGAGTATTGCCGCGGAAGAAGAATCGCGTCTTCGACTCAGACAACAACTTGAGCAATCACAACGCGATCAGGAAATGAGTGCGTTGAAGTTCGAAAGCGAATTGCAACAAGCTGAACTGGCCAACGAACAAACTGCGCATGAAAAAGCTCAACGAGAACTTGATCTGGTAAAAGCGGCACTACAATCCGAACAACAAATCAGAACCATCGCACAGTTGCAGGGTGAAAAAACATCAGAACAACTCAAACTCACAGAACTTGCACATTCGAATGCCGAACGTGAGAAGGAATATGAATTGCTGAAAAAGGAAAACGTGCTTCTGGAAAGCGAACGTAAACTGAAAGAAATTGAAGTCGAAAAGCAGGAAAGTCAGCGTAAGCTTTGGACGCTTGCTATTGCCTTGTTAGGATTCATTTTGGTTTACATGGTGTACAACCTGTATGTCATGCGTCAAAAAAACAAACTCATTTATTTGAGTAATATCAATGTACAGATGGCCAACGAACAACTCGCTGGTCAAAATGAGGAGATCATTTCCAGTATTCACTATGCCAGAAATTTTCAGGATACCATCATACCGGCAGAAGAAATATTTCAGTCGCATATGGACAAGAGCTTTCTGATTTATCAACCCCTTGATATTGTCAGTGGAGACATTCCATTCATCGTTAGAAAGGAGAATTCATTGTTTATTGGAGCCATTGATTGCATTGGACATGGCGTACCTGCAGCCATGTTGTCCTTCATGGCATACTACAATTTGTCTGAATTGATCAGCGAATCAAAAGAAATGACATGTGGTGAGTTGTTGAGCAGATTGCATGAAAGACTTGGAGAATCACTGAAGAAAAGGTACACCAATCCCAATTTTGCATCAGGCATTGACATTGGTCTTTGCAAAATAAATCTGGATACAAATCTGGTAGAATTCGCAGGAGCAAACTTACCAGTGATCATTGTCAATGACGGCGGATGCGAAAGAATCAAAGGAGAAATGCAGTCGGTTGGAGACATTTACAGGAACATCGCTTGTCCTGTGTTTGTTACACATTCCAGACAACTCGACGAACAGGATAGAATATTCCTTTTGAGTGATGGATTCATCCATCAATTTGGAGGAGAAAATGGCAGTAAAAAATTCTCCATGAAAAGACTTACTGCAATTCTTCAACACATGCACCACCAACCCATGGAGGTATTGCGTGCAAGATTGCTTGAAGCATTTCGTGAATGGAAGGGAGACACCATTCAAACCGACGACATTGTACTTATTGGCATAGAACTAAATCAACCTTCATATTATGAAAGAAAACGCGCTTAATTATTTTGGAAAAATCGACGAACACTGTATCGTCGAGTTCGTTGATTTACTCAACGGAATCCTCACAAGAAATCTTGGAGCACGGAAAGACCTCAGAAAAATCTGCAGCTTCGCTATTGAATTGCTGGATAACGGCATGCGTTATAGTGTTGATGACAACATTTCCTTCTCTTGGATCATCCAAAACGATCACATCACCTTCGAATTGCAAAATTTAGCACAAAAAGATGATGCCGTGAGATTGCGTGAACAAGCCGATCTCATCAGAACTTTCAGTGAAGAAGAGAGTGACAATGAATTCCGCAAGGTGATGCTTGAACCTCAATTCGGTAAAAAAGGCGGTGCCGGACTAGGATTATTGCAGATGCTTAGAAAAGGAGCTGTGAGGATCGATGTTGACGTCAACAAATCGACAGAAGGTGAGTATGTTTGCGTTTGTAAAATTGTAACTCCGATCAAAAGATATTAAGCCTGCTTACCATGAGTCAACTTGTAATTGCTCCAACGAAAAGTACACCGGAGATTTTTTTCCATCCAGCCGAAAATATTTTCATGGTGAAAGGGATCAGTACTCCCATCAATGCATTTGAATTTTATCAGAACATTGTCGCCTGGATGAACGATCATGAATCGGCTTTTCCACAAAATGCGACATTCGTTTTCAATTTGCCTTATTTCAATTCAGCAACAATGAAAGCCATATTGATTTTACTTGAAAGAATCAAAACAGGCATCGATCAGGGAAAAGACTGGACAATAGAATGGTTCGTAGAGGACGACGATGAATTTATGCTTGAAGCTGCAGAATCATTTCAAGGAATTCTTGGTATCAATATCAAGATCATCAGCTAATCTGGCATCTGCAAAGAGTAATCACATTTGAGGCAATCCCTCAATTCCCATTACTTCGCGTCGAGGCTCTGCATGTCAGAATTTAAGCATCACCATTGGGTGCGTTTCAAAAAATGCCAGTTATAATGGTGACTATATCAAATTGCCATTATGCGTTCTTATCCGCGTTCGCATTGAAAAGTGAATCGACAAATTCAAATCTATTGAACACTTGTAGATCACCTATTTTTTCGCCAACACCAATGTATTTTACAGGAATGCTAAACTGATCACTGATTCCGATCACCACACCACCTTTTGCTGTACCATCAATTTTCGTGATAGCTAGCGCAGAAACTTCGGTGGCCGCGGTAAATTGTTTGGCTTGTTCGAAAGCATTTTGACCTGTTGAGCCATCCAGAACGAGCAATACTTCGTGAGGAGCATCCGGCATCACCTTTTGCATCACCCTCTTGATTTTTGTTAGCTCATTCATCAAACCAACTTTGTTGTGAAGACGGCCCGCGGTATCGATGAGCACTACATCCATATTTTGGGCAACAGCACTTTGCAATGTATCAAAAGCAACACTGGCTGGATCAGAACCCATTCCCTGTGCAACAATTGGAACACCCGCTCTCTCACTCCAGATTTTGAGTTGATCCACTGCTGCGGCGCGAAAAGTATCAGCAGCGCCGAGCATAACTTTCTTTCCCTGAGATTTCAGTTGATTGGCAAGTTTTCCAATGGTGGTTGTTTTACCCACACCATTCACCCCAACGACCATGATCACATACGGACCATCGACTTTTGGAATGAACACATTTTCGGTTTCTTCACCTTCATGCCCCTTCAACAAACCTGAAATTTCTGTTCGGAGAATTTCATTCAGTTCGTTGGTTCCCATGAATTTGTCTCGCTTCACGCGATCCTCAATGTTGTGGATGATTTTGAGCGTTGTTTCAACACCGACGTCGCTGCTGATCAACAGTTCTTCCAGGTTGTCGAGAACTTCGTCATCAACCTGACTTTTTCCGACGATAATTTTTGCCAGTTTTGAAAAGAAACCAGTGCGTGTTTTCTCCAACCCCTGATTGAGGGTTTCCTTTTTTTCAGAACTGAAAAGTCTTTTAAAAAAATTCATGTTTTCGTAGGATCAAAACTGAGGTGATTACAATGCGTTGACAAACAAAAAAGGCCTTCCCCTGATGAGAAAAGCCTTCGGTCATATCATGACAACTTCATCAGTTCTTAGCGAACCAAGCCTGAATGTTGTCGTTATGCACGATTTCTTCCTTGAAGGTGTACGCGCCAGATTTAGGCGACTTCACCATCTTGATAACTTTGGTGTGGTTCTTACCACTACCAGTTTGCAGGGTTGCAACTACTTTCTTTGCCATGGTGACTCAGTATTATTTGATTTCTTTGTGAACGGTCATTTTCTTCAGAATTGGATTGTACTTCTTCTTTTCCAATCTTTCTGGAGTGTTTTTACGATTCTTCGTGGTGATATAACGGCTTGTTCCTGGAAGACCTGATTCTTTATGCTCAGTGCATTCCATGATCACCTGTACTCTGTTGCCTTTCTTAGCCATTGTCTTAAATTCTTAAATGGGGCCGCGAATGTACGACCACTTTCTGGTTTACCCAAACCATTTCCCTGTTTTTTTTCGGGTGAAAATGGTCTGTGGGTCAAATTTAGAGCAATTTCCTCGGAAAAGTATTGGTTCTTGGAATCTTTCGGCTACACATCTCATTGTTGATAAAGCCGCCACAAACCAGCGATTCAGCCCTCCAGACGGGGTCTACTTTTGATGCTGGGCCTTTTTGCCCGAAAATCTGCAACGCAATTTTACGTTGCACCAGTGTTTATTTATCTGCCGTGGCGAGGAATACAATCAAAAATACAGCTCAGGAAAGCGAACCAGAACCGGAAGTGAAGGAAGAAAAATCCTCACGTACGAAAAAGAACACGAAATCCGGTGATGGGGCATGGGCACGATTCAAATCATTCATCCAAGACCCGCGAGTCCAGAAAATCACGGGCATTTTTCTGGTTCTGCTCAGCGTTTTCTTCTTTCTTTCGTTTGTATCGTACTTATTTACAGCGAAACATGATCTCCGCCTGGTGGTTGGACCCGATGATGCCGCTTCCCTGTCTGCAGAAGAGCCCTATAAAAATTGGATGGGCAAAATCGGAGCGCACGTCGCTTGGTTTTTCATGAACCGCTATTTCGGTATTGGGGCCCTTTTTTTATGTCTCATCGGTTTTATTCATGGAATACACATCTGGCTCAAAAGAGACATTCTCCCCTATTGGAAAACATTTCGCCTATCGATTCTGGCCATGTTCTTTTTTCCGGTAGCTTTTGGATTCATTTTTCATCACCGGGTAGATGGTCTTGATCGCACCATTGAAATCACCTGCAACCAAAATCTTGTAGGTGGATATGGGCATTTTGCCACGGAATGGCTCACTTTCACCTTGGGTTGGTCTGGCACCCTGATGGCTCTGCTCTTTATTGCTGGTGCTTTTGTGATCTTTAATTTTAATCAGCGTGTGGAAGCTTTGTGGGCAAGTTTCGCCGAATGGTGGAAGAACAGAGCCACTGCCATCGCACCGGAAGAAGAAGAAATCGATGAAGAAGAGGAAGAAGAAAAAATTGAGAAACCTGCCAAAAAACAGGAAGCAGCCATACCTCCTATCATTCCCGTGAATACGCCAAAACCGGAAATGGTGATCAATCAAGCAGTGAATGAACCTGAGTTTTTACCGGAAGAACTGGCGGTAGAACCAGAAGAACTTGAGGAAGAAGAAATTGAAGAGGAAACTGAAATTGTCGAAGAAGAACCCATTGAAGAAATAGCCGATGAACCCATAGAAATGTCAACCTCTACATCAGGACCAACCACCATGATTGTAGACGAAGACTTTTCGGTTGAGGTAGAACAAGGTGAAGATGAATTGAGCGAAGCGGATATCACCCAGAAACTTGAAGAGCTTGGTCCATTTGATCCAAAGCGTGATCTGTCCCGATACACTCTTCCTTCCATTGAATTGTTGAGACCTCATGGAGGACAAGGCCCGCAAATCAACAAAGAAGAACTTGAGGAAAACAAGAACAAAATCGTAGAAACCCTCAACCACTATAAAATCGAGATTTCAAAAATCAAAGCGAGCATCGGACCTACCGTAACGCTTTATGAGATTATTCCTGCTCCCGGGGTGCGTATTTCGAAAATCAAAAATCTTGAGGATGACATTGCGCTTAGCCTTGCAGCACTCGGCATCAGGATTATTGCTCCGATTCCCGGCAAAGGAACCATTGGTATTGAAGTTCCCAATTCTAAGCCCGATGTAGTGAGCATGCGTTCACTCATTGCTTCAGAAAAATTCCAGAATGCGGAGATGGAATTGCCTGTGGTTTTGGGCAAAACCATTTCAAATGAAAACTTCGTTGCGGATCTTGCGAAAATGCCGCACCTTCTCATGGCAGGTGCCACAGGTCAAGGTAAGTCTGTTGGACTGAACGCCATACTCGTCTCTCTGCTTTATAAGAAACATCCAGCCGAAATCAAATTTGTTTTGGTGGATCCGAAAAAGGTGGAGTTGACTTTATTCAATAAGATTGAAAGGCATTTCCTAGCTAAACTTCCAAATGAAGCAGAAGCCATCATCACAGATGTTCAAAAGGTGGTCAAAACACTCACCTCTCTTTGTATCGAGATGGATACGCGTTATGAACTGCTGAAAATCGCCGGATGTAGAAATATCAAGGAGTACAACACCAAGTTTGTCGCACGTCGCCTTAATCCCGAAAATGGGCACAAATACCTGCCCTATATCGTATTGGTAGTGGATGAATTTGCAGATTTAATTATGACTGCAGGTCGGGAAGTGGAAACTCCGATTGCCCGATTGGCCCAATTGGCGCGAGCTATAGGTATTCACCTGATCATTGCCACACAGCGCCCTTCGGTGAATATCATTACGGGAACGATCAAAGCGAATTTTCCGGCGCGAATTGCATTCCGGGTGACATCGAAAATCGATTCCCGCACCATTCTGGATACCGGCGGTGCAGACCAATTGATCGGTCGCGGTTACATGCTCTTTTCTACCGGAAATGATTTGATTCGACTACAATGCGGATTTGTAGACACCCTGAGGTTGAAGCCATTACTGATTTCATTGGTATGCAACAAGCATATCCAACAGCGTTCCTGCTTCCAGAAGTGGTTGATGAAAATGCGCTGGAAATGGGTAATTTAGCCGACGAAGACAGAGATGAACTTTTCCACGAAGCAGCCCGCATCGTAGTGATGACACAACAAGGCAGTGCCTCGCTCCTTCAAAGAAAACTCAAACTGGGCTACAATAGAGCAGGCAGACTGATAGATCAACTTGAAGCTGCCGGCATCATTGGTCCATTTGAAGGAAGCAAAGCACGCAAGGTGATTATTCCAGATGAAATAGCTTTGGAACAGTTCTTGAAAAGCAACTCGTCTGAACAACCGTTTTAATTCTACATCATGAAAAAAATTTCCGCACTTATTGTGCTCGCCTTGTGCAGCTTTGTATTGACAACTCAAGCTCAGACATCCAAAGAAATTCTGGATAAACTTTCTGCGAAAGCAAAAAATTTCAAGAGCATCACTTCCGATTTTTCTTCTACACTCAACAATCCTAAAACCGGGGGTAATCAGACACACAATGGCTCAGTAAAAATCAAAGGCTCCAAGTATTATGTGAATATGGGCGATTATCAAATCTGGAGCGACGGAACGACAGTTTGGAATTACAACAAAAGCGATAACTCAGTTACCATCGACAATCTTGCTGATGTAAAGGACGGTGGATTCGATCCCGCTGAAATGTTTACGATATGGGAGAAAAATTTCAAACACGATATGCGCAATGCCAATGTGAATGTGGATGGTGTAAATTGTTATCAGATCGGACTCAACCCGAACGACCCAAAAAACAAATCATATCACACCATTTTCCTTTACGTGGATAAAACCAAAATGGAAGTTGTGAAAGTGGAAGTGAAGACAAGAGAAAATGCTACAATCACTTACAAAATCAAGAATTTCAAGACAACAACCGATGTACCCGATACAGAATTTACTTTTAACAAAAGCAAATTCCCAAATGTTGAAGTGATCGACAATAGAATATAATTTCAATTTCAATAAATAAAAAAAGCGGAAGGAATAAGATCCCTTCCGCTTTTTTATTCATTGAAAACAATCAGTCATTCACGATCGGAATGAGTCCGCGAAGGCCCATATCCACAACCACCTCTCCTATTTCAGGTTGATAAAGATTATCTGCAGTTACCTCAATCCATTCGAAGCTTTTGTTGGTTGAAAGAGATACGGTGATCACAATGTCCTCCGTTTCAGAACCTGTTATGGTAAGTGGGGCAAGCGATTGTGCTGTATTCACAAATTGACCAGTGACAACACAACTTCCGGCAGGTATAGGTGAACTGGTAAATGGATTCGGAACTGTTGTCGCTCCGGCAGGGGCCTGACCATCGGTAAAATAATTTGTACCAAAAACATTTGTCTGAAAAGCCCAATAACCCTGATTATGATTGCCCGCACCACCAGTACCGGCGCTTGGGGTATACTCGGTTCCATTGATCAAATAGTTTTGAATGTAAGTTCTAAAACCTACAAACGAAGCTACAGTTCCGTATGCTGTGCCAGATCCTGGCAACAATGAAGACTTGTATAGAATGTCATAATTCTGATAAGCCAGAGAAACCCTTAGCCATTTATAAGTACCCGGTGTAATTTCACTCAAAGGTTTTGAAAAAAACACCTCATCTTCTTCGGTGATAATCGACTCGCAATAATCGATTGCACTCTCACCACCCGCTGTGGTTTCAGCTCCGACATATAAAACTTCGCCATCGCCAAGCATATCAAAATCACCAGCAAGTTCGATGTAGTGCTGACTCATTTCATTGAATAAAGGCGATTGTCCAGCGTGGCCGGCAATCATTGCGGCAGTTTGTCCTATGTTGTTCAAGCGAACCTGGGTGCTATCAAAACGAAAACTTAAACACCAGTCTTGGTCCGCTTCCATTGTCCGGAACAAAAGAATAAGATGGCGAACAGGTTTCTGTCGGAACCGGATCCGGAGTGGTATCGTCGTCATTATTGTCTTCCTTCTTCTTGCATGAATAAACTAGCATAGCTGACATGGCAAACAGAAGAAGTAGAGATGTTAATCTTTTTGTTTTCATCATACGCAAAAATAGAGCGCCCTGGCCACAATTCAAAACCCAATACAGACGGGCCTTTCATGTTCATAACACGTTCATAATTATCCCGCCAGCAAGCCAGTGCTGGTCTGTGATCTGCAATGGAAAAAATTAACTTTGAAAGCTCAGATGACCTGGCTTAGAACGCTGATATTACCGACATTTCTATTCATGTCCGGAATGGGTATTTATGCCCAGCGTACTACCGTTATCAATCATTTCCCCCAAGACACTACTGGTAAAAACCTGATTCCAACGAAGACTGCGGAACATCGGATCGTCATCAATTATTACGAACCTGCAGATACCAAACAGTTGGATCAATTTCAGGATTTGGTAAGTTCATATCTCAATTTGTATATCGATAAATGTGCTTTGATAGACAATGGTGATGTGAAATTGAAAAGATCAAAAAAGGAAACCAAAAAAGATCTCGACAATATTGTCATTGGTGCACTCGAATTTTATGAATATGAAAAGCTTCGGGACTTTAAAGGCTTTTCGAAAATGATAGAGAATAAGATCAACTCCATAGAAGCATTGGATTTTAATAAGTCAGAATTTGCCGCTGGTGCAGCGGATGCCGAATCAAAAAACAGGATGCAAAAATTCTATCTTCAAAAAGAACTCAGCGATTTGAAATTGCTGGTGAATATGGAAGTAGGCATTTATGGGGATGATAATCTTATGGTAGTTTCTTCCAGTGATGAAACCATCATCGATGAAGATGTGAAACAAAAGATCATTGATCAATACACGGACTATGATCCCAACAAACCGCTTGAACCGATCAAGGTGAAGCTCAGCGATGAATCCATTGCTTTGATCAATTTTAAAGATGCATCAACATTGGATGGCTCTGGTGTTGCCACATCCAATTCAACACCACAAACGGATGATGATTTTGCAGCGCAAGTCCTTCAGTTGCTTGAAGCCAACAACTCAAAATTAGATGGCATGCAACAACAAATTGATGAGTTGAGGACAGAACAAATGAAGTTGTGGCAACAACAACAAGACGACAAAAATCTGGCGATGCAAAAACAGATTGATGACTTGCGTGAGATGGTATTCGCACTTGTAAAAATGAATACAGGTGAGTCATTGGCCACAACCGGACCTGACATTGTGAAACCCGGCAAAAGTGAAAGCACAGTGACCAATCTTCCCAGATCGATGAATGTTTATTTTGGAAAGGCATCATCTGACCTCGATGCAAGTTCTAAACTTGCACTGAATGAAATTGTAGACATTCTCGCACGAAGTCCGTCGCTCAAACTCATAGTAACAGGATATGCAGATAAAACAGGAGATGCGGCCAAGAACCTCCTCTTGTCGCAACGACGCGCTAATGAGGTGAAGAAATTTCTTGCATCTAGTGGACTTCCTCAAGATCGATTTATCACAAAATATTTTGGCGACCGAGACTCATCTAGTGAAAACTCAAATGACAGAAGGGTTGAAATCGAATTTGTTCGTTGAGTAGAAAATCAGTAACAACACATCATGAAAATCATCTGTATCGGACGCAATTATTCTGAACACGCGAAAGAGCTAGGCAATGCAGTGCCTACAGAACCTGTATTTTTTTGCAAACCTGATTCCGCCATTCTGCCAAAAGGTAATCCAATGATGATACCCGACTGGACCAATGACCTTCATTATGAATGCGAGTTGGTAGTTCGCATCAACAGACTTGGAAAAAATATTCCCATTGAATTTGCTTCACGCTATTATGACGAAATTGGATTGGGAATTGATTTTACCGCGCGTGATGTGCAGGAGGAATTGAAGAAAAAGGGACTACCCTGGGAAAAAGCGAAAGCAGTTGATGGCTCTGCAGTGATTAGCAACGATTTTTTACCTTGGCAGAACTCTGCATCACAAAATAAAATTGAATTTTCACTGAAAAAAAATGGAGAATTGGTGCAGTCTTCTGATCACACCAACATGATTTTTTCCATTGATCAAATCATAGCGTATGTATCAAAGTACATGACTTTAAAGATCGGAGATTTTATTTTCACAGGAACACCAAGTGGCGTTGGAGCAGTAAAGTCTGGAGACTTGCTAGAAGGTTTTATCGGCGATAAGCAAATGTATCGCGTCAAAGTGAAGTAGAGTTTGTTGCATTGTCCCTGTTTGGAACTCCACCCGCATCATCGTTCATGATTCTAGTTTGGGTTCGAATGGATTCCTTATGCAACTGCTCCAGATAATTCATGATGAACTCACGTGTCAATCCAAGTTTATCCGCTAACATCGTTCGCGTTTCAATAATTTCTTTCCAGCGATCTACCTGCAGAATGGTGATGTTGTGATCCTTCTTGTATCGGCCCAGTTCTCCGGTGATGTTCATTCGTTTGGCTATGAGTTGTATGATTTCCTCATCCACTTTATCGATACGTGAACACAAGGCATGCAATTCATTCACAAAATTTCTGTCGTCCGTTGAAGTTGCACGTACTTGCAACTGATCGAGCAACTCTATCAATGCAAGAGGAGTGACCTGTTGTTTGGCATCACTCCAGGCCATATCCGGTGTGAGATGACTTTCCAACATCAAACCATCCATTCCAAGATCCAGTGCTTTCTGAGCAACTTGCAACAACAAATCCCTCCGGCCACAAATGTGGCTTGGATCACAGAAAATGCTCAATTCAGGATATTGGGGGTTTAGTGCAATTGGAATTTCCCACATCGGTTTATTGCGGTATATGCTATCTCCAAAATGCGAAAAACCACGATGCATGGCAACAATCTTTTTGACCCCACTCTGATAAATTCGCTCCAGTGCTCCGATCCAAAGTTGCAGATCCGGGTTTACAGGATTCTTGACGATGACCGGAATGTCGACACCTTTTAAAGCGTCTGCAATTTCCTGAACAGAGAAAGGATTGACCGTTGTTCTGGCGCCTATCCACAACACATCCACTCCGTGTTTCAAACATATCTCAACATGTTCTGCGGTGGCAACTTCAGTAGTGATAGGAATACCTGTTTCGTTTTTGGCATTGACCATCCATGATAGTCCAATTGCTCCAACACCTTCAAATGAATTTGGTCGTGTCCGTGGCTTCCACAATCCACCACGCAAAAGATGCACTCTCCCTGTGGCTGCCAAAAGTTTTGCTGTTTGAACAAATTGTTCTTCGGTTTCCACACTGCATGGCCCACTGATGAGCAAAGGTTGAGAATGTGCATTCAACCAATTGCGAACGGGTATTGTATGTTGTAGATTATCCAAGAGAAAGTATTACTGCACGAAATTAGTTGGCTAGGACGTAAACAAGGCAGTACAACATCAGAATCTTATCGAAATCCCAATAGAAGGATAGAACTGAATGGTATTGTTCTCGCCGCGCTGAATTGTCTGTTCTGCTGAAATCACGCCCATTTTTCCGATTGGTTTTAGCAACCTCAATCCAACTTTTGGTGTGTAGATCCATTGAGCCCTATTTGAAGTATCCAGAAACCTCACAGAAATACCTGACCAATTGATATACGGGGAAAAGTAGTAGCCTTTAGGTAACGGTTGATGATAAGAAATGCCATCGGGTAAGAAAAGGGCGAGTCGGATAAAATCCAGATTGTCTAAATAAATGAGATTGCCAAGTTCACAAGCGGCAGCACTTACACCCAACCCAGCAATAACCGTAGGCCCGAGGGGAATTCGATATTCAGAGTAAGCTCTTGAATCATTCTGACTCAAGCCAAGTGTGTAGTGTAAACTCCATCTTTTATCAAAAAATCGCTCGTAACGGATTTCGTGAAAAACAGAAACATTCACTCCGATACCATAGGTAATGAGATGATTGAATTCGGAGAATGGAGGACCATCAGCTTTCGACTGCGATTTAGCAGATAAACTCATCCAAATGATTGCTGATGTCAGTATTAATCTCCGCATGAATCTTTGATCATTCTTGACAAATTTATACGGTTTTGCGCTTCATTGGTTTTGAGTAGAAAAAGCGGATTTCACACTGCCTACTCTTCGCTTAAGATCACATTAGAAATCGATCGATTTTGCGAGAAGAAAAAACTCTAAAACACTTGACTTGGTTTAGTTCTTTCTTTCATAGAAAGAGCCGCAACATGCGGCCCCTTCGTACCGAAGGAGGGACTCGAACCCTCACACCTTGCGGCTCACGCACCTGAAACGTGCGCGTCTACCAATTCCGCCACTTCGGTAAAGTGGTTTCGTCAGCTTCGCGCCTCTGAAAATTTTTGAAGCCGTGCAAGCTTCTTCATTTTATTCATCAATGTCAATCTTTAGGAAACTTTCAATGGGAATATTCCCAGATGCGATCACTTCGTCAAGCGATTTATTTGTTTCCAGACTGCGAGGATCGTCAAAATACGATCATCCATTAACAATTTGGGTAGTGCCCTGGACTGGACTCGAACCAGCACATCTTGCGAAATACGCCCCTCAAACGTACGTGTCTACCAATTTCACCACCAGGGCTAATCTTAGTTTTTATGAAGAACAAATGAGGACAGTAGCACCTGTCCTCATTTTTCTTCTGCGATTGTGATCCCGCTGGGACTCGAACCCAGGACCCATACATTAAAAGTGTATTGCTCTACCAGCTGAGCTACGAGATCCTTTCGCTTTTCTGAAAAGCGGGCGCAAATATACTATCCAGATTCACTGATACAACCTTTGTTGAGAATTTGTCAAAATTGTTTCAGAAACCCGCTGTTATCAACGGTTTTAAATTTCCGGATGTCGAACGAACTCCTTGCTTTCATCAAAAAGTTTGCGATAAGTGATGAGTTTTCGATAAACTTCTGCTCCTAAATTCTCCGCGACTTTGATCATTTTAGGATTGAAATCTCCGATCCAAGTGAGTATGGTTTCTTGATATCGATTCAAGGTGACAATATTCTCCTCAGCCCATTTGATCATGGCACCTTCAACCCCTTTGCCATGATAGTCACGATCAACTCCGAAAACCAATCCCACCATGATTTTTCGTTTCCCGAAATTTTTGTAGTACAAAAACTTCAGAATTCCCCACCAATTTAGGTTTCCATGAACGTGTTGCATGAATTCATTTACTTCAGGAAGATTGATATAAAAAGCGATAGGCTTGTCGTTGTGATAAACAAAAACCATGATGTCCTGGTCCATCACTTGTTTCATGGCCTTCACGGCATTTCTCGCCTGCTGAATCTGCATGGTTTTAAAACCGGAATGGCCACCCCATGCTGAATTGTAGACTGTTACAAAATCGAAAGCGATTTGTTCGAGACTTCGGCCTCTGGCATTGGCAATGCGAAACCCTGGTTCTGACATCAGGGCATTGCTTTTCTTCACAAATACTTCTTGAGCGGGTACCGACAAATCGCGTTTGTAACACCACTGTTCGTAATAAGTCCGAAAACCGTAGTCTTCAAAAAATTTGCGGTAATATGGCAGATTATAGTTCATGCGGAAGCTGCTCATATCTTTAAAATTTTCGACCAGCAAACCCCAATAAGCTTCCTTCTCTCCAAAATTGATCGGTCCATCCACTGCCTCCATGCCCTCCTTTTTTAACCAGACACAAGCCACATCAAATAGCTTTATGGCTGCTTGCGGATCATCCACACACTCAAAAAAACCAATACCTCCGGTAGGTTGAGACTGCCCGGATGAATATTTCTTCGACCAAAAAGCAGCAATACGACCGATTGGCTGATTTTCGTCATCCAACAACAACCATCTCATGGCAGCCCCTTCTTTAAAAAGCTTGTTTTTCAAAGGGTCAAAAATCCCTTTGATGTCTTGACGAATATGTGGAATCCAATTCGGATCCGACTGATATAGCCTTTGAGGCAAGAGCAGCCAAGCCTTTTCCAAGGCCAGACCATTAACTATTTCTACCTCCATAAGTTGATAATTTCCGGGCTAAAATAGAATCAGGTTGAAATTGCAATGCTTCTTATAACTGAAAATAATTTCTGAATCGGACAACTTGTGGGCAATTATATTTGTCAACCTCTCGAATACAGAAAATACATGAAACCAACGATTAACATTTTGCTTTTCATGCTGCTTGGAACCGGGCTTTTTGCTCAACACACGACAGCAAATTCTAAAGTAATGGCAGCCTACACCAAAACAGAGTTGTCTGCCATGACTGACGAAAAAATCAATCAGCTGAACATTGCTTCAGAAAGGCTTTGTTGGTTCGAAGAACCAAAAGGCACTAATGGAGAACCTTTCCAAATGAAATTGCGCAATCAGACTCCTGTTACACTTACTCCAGAGCAAATCGCCAATTTCAATCCGCTACTTTACATCCTGCCGCAAGATCAGGTTGCCTGTGGAAATCTGACCATCATTGATAGCACTGGCAAGAGACACCTCTTGATCGTCAGATCAGCAGACATGATGGATCGCGAAGTAAAAAGAAGTCAGGTTGCACTTAAAAAGAATAGCGTTAAATGAGAACACCTATGAAATATTTATTCAGCATCGTGGCCATGATGCTTGTTTATTCTGGCGTTGCACAGAGTGAAGTTTTTAATATCACGGACCACAGCAACTACGAAACTTGTGATGCCATTATGCACGACAGCAATGGGGGACTTGTACCCTATTCAGCATCATCCAACAATACCATTACACTTTGTGCGCCTGCACCTGAAACACAGATCAACCTTTACTTCATTGGTTTTGATCTGTCTGATGGTGATTCACTGTGGGTTTACGATGGTGTAGACATGACTGCACCACTGATCGGCGGTTATTCCGGCGGTGAGTTGCTATTTCAAACACTTTCATCTTCAACTGGTAGCGGATGTGTTACGGTTCATTTCGAATCCAATGCAGATTCGGAAACGGGAGATTTCTCTATCCGCATTTCTTGTGGAGTTCCATGTGACTATCCTGTTGCACTTATTGAGGCACCTGCAGATACTGTAAGAATTTGCCCAGGTGAGTCCGTTACTTTCGATGGTAGTTCATCTTATTGGACAGTAGGAGCTGATCTGGCATCATGGGAATGGGATTTCGGCGATAATTCTTCAAACACAACCTCATGGCCTACCGTGACAAAAACATTCAATACGCCAGGTGGATACAGGGTGCGCTTGTATCTTACAGATGACAATCAATGTTACTCAGCGAACATCCCTGAAATCATTGTATTTGTTTCTACAGACTATGACTTTGATTTGCAGACTTCTGCAACCACCGTTTGTATAGGTGATGAAGTGATTCTAGGAAACACGGCATTGATGAATCAAGGAAACCAAGATTTCACCAATGAGTCTCAAGATGGCAACACTGTAACTTGGGTTGAAACGAATAGTTTAAATTTCGAAAATGGTGTTTATATCCCGGACAATCAGGGATGTTTTTACGCAGATCTCACATTCAATCAATTTGGTAATGCTGTCATTCAAGACTCTACAGATTTCAGCCAAATATTTTTCAATGTTGAGCACTCATTTGTAGGAGATATCATCATCAACATCATTTGTCCAAATGGTCAGATTTTGAACATTTTCCCTGAAGCTGGTGGATCTGGTACTTACCTGGGAGAACCAATTGATATCGACGATGGCGTGCCGGGTGTTGGTTATACCTATTCCTTCTCACCTAATTCGGCAGGTGGAACTTGGATACAAGGAATGAATGGTTTTGGAGGCACAATTCCTGCTGGTGATTATGAACCAGAAGGTAACTGGTCAAGTCTTGACGGTTGTCCATTGAATGGAACATGGCAATTGGAGATTTGCGACGTAGTAGGTGCAGATGACGGTTGGGTATTCGAATTCGGTGTTCAGTTCGCTCCTGAGTTTTATCCAGAAGTTCTCCAGTTTACGCCTTCAGTAGGCAATGCATGTGACTCTAGCTATTGGGAAACACCAAACCAGCTTACTACCACAGGTGGTAATTGTGATTGGGCGGTTTTTGCTCCAACAGCAGGAGGTAACTACACATTTACCTATCACGTGATCAACGACTTCGGTTGTGAATACACTGAAGATGTTCAAATTACAGCTATTGAAACACCAATCGTACAAGTTGACGATGCGTTCTTCTGCGGAAGTCCGATTTCACTTCCTGCTACCATTACGAATCCGACTACTGGTGTGAACTATACTTACGTTTGGACACCAACCACAGGTTTAACAGGTGCCAATTCATCTTCACCTACAATTACCAGTCTCACAACTGCAACGACATACACTGTTACTGCATCAGTGAATGGTTTGACGGGTTGTTCAGGTACTGATCAAGCATTTGTGGATGTTACAACTGCTATCATTCCAACGAATCCGAATCCTCAATACTTCTTTTCAGAAGAGTTCCCTGTTGAACTAACTTCAGCTGATCAAGACAATGAGAATATCGAATACGAATGGGTATTGAACAATTCAAATGGATCTAGTGTAGTTGGTGATGAACAAAATCAGAACGCAACTCAATATGGTCAGTATATACTTACAGTGACAAATGCAGATTGCAATACAACAGCGACAGTAACCTATTACGTGACTCCTCCTCCATCTTCAGAAGCTGGTGACGATTTCTATTACTGTGGTAATCCTGTGACACTCTTCGGTTCAATCCAAGATCCAATTCCAGGTTTAACTTACGGTTATGTGTGGTCGCCTGCTGATAACCTCACCAACGTAGGCATTCCAAATCCAACATTGTCTGGATCACTCACGGAAGACACCTATTACTTCCTGACAGTTTATCCGATGTTCGATAACACTTGTACAACTACAGACTCTGTACTTGCCATTATGCCTATCGTTCCGGAAGTTGAGAATTATAACATTACTCCGTGTTACGATCTATTGCCATATCAGGTGTATGTTCCTAACAACCAACAGCCATTGACAACTTTTGATTGGGTGTTTATAGGTCAGGATACAACCATTAACTATGGTGAGGTTACTTCAGTTACTGCCAGCATGCCTGGTATTTACTACGTATCCATCACAGAACCTAATTGTGGATTGACTTCTGTGCAAGAAATCAATGTAAGTATCAAAGTTTGTAACATCATGATTCCAAACATCATGACACCAAATGGCGATGGAGAAAACGATACATTCAATGTGAATGGTATCAGAGCATATCCAGGAAGTACTTGTAAAATATATAACAGATGGGGAAATCTGGTCTTCGAAGATGCAGACTATGATGGAACCTGGACCGGAGACGATATGTCTGAAGGAACATATTACTATGTTGTCGGCATCAACCGTGCAACAGGTATGGAGTACTTCAGTGGCAATGTGACTTTGATCCGATAATATTTTTCGAAATAAAAATGATGAGGCTGCCTTCGGGCGGCCTTTTCTTTGCACCAAACATGGATGCCTCAATTGAACTCGGGAAACTGGCGCAGATACTGCGAATCGAACAACGTGAAGATTTCGCACTGCATGATGCGTGGCTGAAAAAATCCAGCATCGGAGAAAGAAAAAAAAATGGCATCACCTGGTTTCCACTTAAAATTGTGGAGACCGGGTTTGGTCTTGGTGCTTATCCTTTTATTGTTGTAGAAAGAAATCCAGGCGACCGTCTTGACCATAAATTTCAAAGTGCTTCGCCGATCAGTTTGTTTTCCGCTGCGGATGGAAACGATACCACAAGTGTGAACGGAACAATCGGATACGTTGATGATCAACGTATGAAGATCAGTTTTTTCCTTGATGAGCTTCCTGATTGGATTGATGAAGGCAGGCTTGGTGTAAATTTATTGTTTGATTCAAAGACTTATGATGAGATGTTCAAAGCGCTGAACATACTCATCAATGTTGAAAAAGGGAGACTTTTTCAACTCAGAAATATTTTGCTTGGCGAAAAAGAAGCAACCTTTATTTCAACCACAAAAACCACTTCAGAAAAACTCAATTCATCGCAAAACGAAGCGATGCAATCTATTCTCGATGCAGAAGATTTTGCTGTAGTACATGGCCCACCCGGAACAGGAAAAACAACAACTCTAGTAGAAACTATTCGCGAGTTAATCAAACGCGATCAAAAAATATTGGTCTGTGCACCAAGCAATGCAGCAACAGATCACCTCGCCAGAAGTCTATCATTGAAAGGTGTGAATGTGGTGAGGATTGGAAATTTGGCCAAAGTAGAAACCGACAATACCGCGTTGACTTTAGATGTTTTACTTCAAAAAGAAAAGGATTTCAAACAAATCAGAGAATTGAAAAAGCGCGCTGTAGAGTTGCGCAAAATGGGCGGCAAATACAAAAGGAACTTTGGCCGAGAAGAAGCTGAACAACGCAAACTCATATTCAGCGAGGCCCGCAATCTGAATAAAGAAGCTCGAGAACTGGAGAGTTATTTGGTTTCGAAAATTCTTGACGACGCACAAGTCATTGCGTGCACCCTTATTGGATCGACATCGGACTACCTGGAAGGAAGAAAGTTCGGCACAGTAGTAATCGATGAAGCCGGACAAGGTATAGAACCCGCTGTTTGGGTGCCCATACTCCGCGCAGAAAAGGTGATCATGGCTGGTGATCCATATCAGCTTCCTCCTACAGTGAAAAGCCAGGATGCGGCAAGACAAGGTTTGACAGTGACATTACTGGAAAAGTTGATTCATCGCAATCCGGGTGTGACATTATTGAAAACACAATACCGGATGCATCACTCCATTATGGAGTTTTCGAACAGGAAATTTTACGATGGAAAACTTGAAGCCTTTGAAGGAAATGCCAATTGGCATCTCGACTTTTCTCCGCAGGTCGTTGAATTTGTAGATACAGCGGGTTGCGGTTTCGATGAAAAGCAAGGGGAAGAATCAGATTCGAAATGCAATCCGGAAGAGGCCAGAATTCTAAGAAAACACTTCGATAGCATAACCGAAAACCATAAAAGTGGGTTTGATGTCGGAGTTATTTCTCCATATCGGGCTCAGGTAGAATTGTTACAACAAGAGTTCGCAGGAATTCCATTTGTAACCGTAAATACCGTGGATTCATTTCAAGGCCAAGAGCGTGATATCATCTATATCAGCATGGTCCGAAGCAACGAAAAAAGTGAAATCGGATTTTTGCGCGATTACCGCCGGATGAATGTTGCCATGACCAGAGCACGAAAAAAACTTGTAATCATCGGTGACAGCGCAACGCTCGGAAATGATCGATTCTACAGCGACTTTCTCGATTACATCGAGTCCATAGGAGCTCATCGCACCGCATGGGAATTCCTCTATTAGTGCATTGAATTTCTTTTCTCGAGCATTGGTACAAAAGAAAAATGACCGTGCAGCTGAGATTGGAAAGTACCATCCGGTAATTCTTCCACAACCATCATTTGCTGCACCTCTCCTTCGCCATAAGGCATCACAAGGACACCATCCGGTTTGAGTTGGATCAATAATTCCTCGGGAATCTTGGGAATTGCACAAGTGATGATAACCCGATCGAATGGTGCAAAAGATGGAAGGCCCTTATATCCATCACCATAAACCAGATGCGGCTTATAGCCCATTTGGGTCAACAGTTTTTTGGAATTATCGTGAAGCACTTTTTGACGCTCTATGGAATAGACTTTTGCACCCAATTCGCATAAGACAGCCGTTTGAAAACCACTACCGGTTCCAATTTCCAAAACTTTCATACCAGGCTCAACACGAAGCAATTGCGATTGTGTTGCGACGGTGAATGGATGAGAAATGGTCTGTCCTGCGCCAATTTGAAATGCCTTGTTATCATAAGCAAACTCCAAAAAAGCACTAGACAGGAAGTAGTGCCTGGGCACACGATTGATGGCTTCAAGGACTTTTTCGTCACTAATGCCCATCTTTCGCAGGTCTTCCACAAGCTTTTTTCTGAGCCCTTTGTGTTTATAGGTATCCTGAAGCATATAGGCCAAAACTAAATCGCTGACAGTTCATCTGTTCGTTGTTGAAAATTAAAAATGAACGTTGCGTTGTAGACTTCACTTCGCCAAATTTTTGCGTCATGGCTGAACGATTAAAGATTGGCGTGCTGGGAGCCGGGCATCTCGGTAAAATTCACATGAAATGTATCCGTGAATTACCAGAAGTTTATGAGCTTGTGGGATTCTTTGATCCCAATTTGGCCAATGCAAAATCAGCGGCGGAGCAATTTCAATTGATGCCATTTCACAGCATGGATTCACTTATCGAGGCGGTGGATGTTGTGGATATTGTAACTCCAACAACACAACACTTTCTCTGTGCTGTGGCAGCCATCAAAAAACTCAAACACGTTTTCATCGAAAAACCAGTTACAACAACCATCGATGAAGCCCGAAGATTGATCAAACTTGCCAATGAAGCTGGTATCAAAGCCCAGGTCGGACATGTAGAGAGGTTTAATCCAGCATTCACAGCTGCAGAGTCGTATCTGACCCAACCGAGATTTATTGAGACTCATAGGCTTTCACAATTTAATCCGCGAGGTACAGATGTTTCTGTAGTGCTTGATCTGATGATCCACGATATTGACATTGTGCTGGCGGTGACGAAAGCCAATGTTCGAAGAATTTCAGCGAGTGGCGTATCTGTGTTAAGTGACACTCCCGACATAGCCAATGCGCGCATTGAACTGGACAATGGTTGCGTTGCCAACCTCACGGCCAGTCGCATTTCATTGAAGAGCATGCGCAAATCCAGATTTTTCCAGCGTGACGCATATATTTCTGTTGATTTTTTACAAAAGGAATCGGAAATCGTGCGCATGAGGGAAGTGATTGGCGATCCAGACCCATTCAGTGTGACCATCAATCTTGGCGAGGGCAAAGGCGTCAAAGAAATCCTCTTCGAAAAACCTGAAATACCTGAAACCAATGCCATTCGAGATGAACTCGCTTCTCTGGCGAATTGTATTCATCAAGATACATTTCCAAAAGTTTCTCTGGAAGATGGTACAAGAGCGTTAGATGTCGCTTTGATGGTTTTGGATAAAATGAGTCAGCATATTCTGCTTCAGAATGACGAAGAAACTTTCATCTAAAATGGAAGTTTTTTCCAATAAGCATCTTGAAACGAAAAACGTTGCCAAGCAACGTATCGGTGTAGTCGTTTTAATCAGAATCATTTCCAAGAATCAACCATCCAAGGATTAAGGCGAATCTTAAATCACTGATTTTCAAAAGATCTCCAAGGCAACACATCAGTTGTATCATTCAAAATTTCAACAGACGCAATAATTCATTCAAACTGCGTTCACGTTGAGGCTCCAAAAGCCGCATGCGTTACCTTCGCCGACCTTAATTTTCAACCCTTGTCGAAAGGAATTTATGAAGCTACTCTACGTTTTAATTGCTGCACTCATTTTTACCAGCTGCCGGGTTATAGATCCCGACGAACAAGAGCCTTCTTATATTATTGTCGACGAAATTTCAGTCTCAACATCACCGGCACAGGGTTCAGCCAGCCACAATATCACCGAGATCTGGGTTTATGCCAATGACGACATTGTCGGAATTTTTGATATACCCGCGAGAATTCCAGTGCTCAAAACCGGCAATACCAAAATCAGTATTTATGGTGGGATAAAAACTATGGACTGGCTTCTTCACGCATCCGATATCCTTTTTATTCAGGCGATGTAACAAACCTTGATCTCCAGCCTTTGGCGGAGTATCACATCAATCCAGTATTCGTGTACACAGCAGATGCTGATGTGGACAACCGCAGAAACTTTGAAACAACCAATTATTTCGTGGTAGGTCCAAACAACGAGGCAAGTCTTGATGTGATTTTTGAACCTGAACTCGCAGTGAACGGCAATAAATTCTGCTCCATCACACTTGAATCTTCTGAGTCTTACCTGCACTATATCGACGATTTATATCTTGGAACTTCCGCAGGATATGTGGCTTTCCTTGAAATGGATTACAGTTGTGACAATAGTTTCACCTGTGGTGTATATGTCATTCAGGACGGCAATACTGAAAAATATCCAGTACTCACATTGGTGCCAACAACATCGATGACTGGACTCAATCCAACCTGGAACAAAGTTTACCTTGACCTCGGAGGTATAACCGGATCATACCCCAATGCGGATAACTTCAAATTTTATATTGAGGCATTAGCCGATGAATCATCCACTCCCACCATTTTGTTAGACAATATCAAAGTGGTGAATTGATCATCTATGAACGAAAGACGCCAGATAGCAAAATACCTTGTAGCAGATCTCATCGCTGCAATGCTAGCGTGGACCATACTTTTTGTCTACAGAAAAACTATTCTGGAACCTGCAAGATTCGGAGACGATGTAAAACTCGAATTTGATTCCAATTATATACTTGGCTTGATGGCCATTCCGGTTTTCTGGATATTGTTATACTACGTTGGAGGACAGTATGTGAGAATTTTCAGAAGGCATCGACTGAAAGAACTTGGACAAGTAGCCATTACTTCTTTGGTAGGGGTTCTGATTATCTTCTTTGTATTGCTACTCGACGACCAGATCAAACATTATAGGAATTACTACGAAACGCTTTTGGTGTTGTTCTGTTCTCATTTTGTACTAACACTTTCCGAACGACTCATTCTCACCTCCCGCACAGTGTCACTGGTTCATCAAGGTAAAATCGGATTCAACACCATTATCGTTGGTGGAAATGCACAGGCACTGAGCATGTATGAGGAAATCATGGCCATGCGTACCTCTCCAGGTTTTAAGTTCGAGGGATTTGTGAGGGTTAATGGACAGGATGATTTATTGACAAAACACATTCCGCTCTTAGGTAAATATCATGAATTACCAAATCTGATCAGAGAAAGAAAAATAGAAGAAGTGATTATTGCTGTCGAAAGTGGCGATCACCAGGATCTGGAAAATATCTTATCACTTCTTGAAGACACTGAAGTAAACGTAAATATTATACCCGATATGTACGACATTCTGAGTGGTTCTGTAAAAATGAACAGCATCTATGGTGTGCCATTGATTCGTGTTAATCATGAAATCATGCCTGCCTGGCAGTTCTCAGTCAAAAGAATGTTGGACGTATGTGTATCACTTACGGCATTGATCCTGCTTTTGCCATTTCTTCTCTTTGTCATGATCGCAATTGGTCTCACATCGAAAGGCAGCATCATTTATTCTCAAGAGAGAATTGGAAAATTGGGTAAACCATTTAGGATATACAAGTTCAGAACTATGATTTGTGATGCCGAAAAAAACGGCCCACAACTCAGTTCAGCGCATGATGAAAGGGTGACTGGTATTGGACGTTTTCTGCGTAAAACACGCATGGATGAAATTCCGCAATTCGTAAATGTGCTCAAAGGTGATATGTCACTAGTTGGTCCAAGACCAGAACGCGCATACTTCATAGAACTCATCACCAAACGTGCTCCGCACTACAGCCACTTACATCGCGTGAGGCCGGGCATTACATCATGGGGACAAGTCAAATTTGGTTATGCAGAAAATGTTGATCAAATGATTCAACGTTTGAAATACGATATTTTGTATATCGAAAACATGTCCCTTGCCATGGATTTGAAAATTCTGTTTTACACCATTGCCATTGTATTGAAAGGATCAGGCAAGTGAAAACTAAGTGAACAACAGTTCTACCTATTTTCCAAAAACCACTTTTTGCATCAGATGAATTTCGTTCAAATTGATCTGTATGGGGCTCAGAATTGCATCTCTGGAAAATCAATGTTGATCATGGTTTCCGAATAAAATCATTCACCAAAATAAATTTTAGCAAAAGCTGTTCATCACTGGAATCAACAATCAGCAAATGAAGTCTTCAATTACCGTTTTGTTTCTGGCGATGCTCATGACCAAATCCAGTTCATTCTATGCACAAACACCGAGATTTAGATCCGGTCTGATTGCAGGTTTGAATTTTTCTGAACTTGAAGGCAAAGGAATTACCGACTATTATGGAATCAACGCCGGACTGCTCGGAACAGCAAGGCTTACAAAACATTCTCAACTAGGTTTGGAATTATTGTTCAGTCAAAACGGTGAGTACATTCTACCGAAATTCTATCCAGCCATTCAATACGGAAAAGTGCATCTCAATCATATCGAAATTCCATTTCATATTGATTGGATGATCGGAGTTTTCGAAAGAGAAGAATATTACGACTGGCATTTAAACCTTGGTTTAGCATATACAAGGTTGCTCGGATACAAAGTCGAAAACATCCAAAAAGAAAATGTGAGCAGTCAGATTATTTATGAAGATGATGATGCAATGCTATTGCAGGTCGGTACAACTTATCATTTCACACAAAATTTTGGACTCAATTTCAAAGCCTCGTTGCCACTGAGGATAGATGGATTGAGTTGGACATTGGCAGCAAGAGCCATCTATATTTTACACTAAATGACTTAGTCCGAAATAGACCATATGAGCCTTTTCAAAATTGGGCTGTACAAATTCTTAATGCCGAAAAATTGCAACAGACTAAATCCCGGCATTGATCCAATACAAAGTCCAACCAAACTCCATTCTTGATCAAATCAAATTCCTCAGGTTTCTCATATGAGTTGACATCAGCTCATCTTTTGCGAGAAACGGAACGATTTTCCGAACTTCAGCATGAAGTCTTTCTACTCTTACTGAGCTCTTCAGTGGTCTTCTCAACTCCAGTGCCTGCGAAGCTGTGAATAATTCAATGGCAAAAATGCTGCGCACATTCTCAACCACACGAAAGCATTTTGTTGCCGCATTGGCACCCATGCTCACATGATCTTCCTGACCATTGCTGCTGTCGATGGTATCTATTGAGGCAGGTGTACACAATTGTTTATTTTGAGAGACAATACTTGCAGCGGTGTATTGCGGTATCATAAATCCGCTGTTCAAACCAGCATCCGGTGCGAGATACGGAGGCAGACCACGCTGACCTGAAATCAATTTATAGACCCTGCGCTCAGATATGCTGCCACATTCGGCAACTGCAATGGCCAGAAAATCCAGGACTAGCGCCAGTGGTTGACCATGAAAATTACCACCGGAAATCACTTTGTTTTCATCTGGAATAATAACCGGATTGTCGGTAACAGAATTAATTTCAGTTTGAATCACTTGATGAACATATGCGATAGCATCCAGGCTTGCACCCATCACCTGCGGAATACATCAAAAACTATATGGATCTTGAACGTGTTCTTTTTTTCGAAGAATGATTTCACTGCCATCTAAAAGATCGAGCATCGAAGCAGCGACCCTTTTCTGACCAGTATGAGGACGCGTGTTGTGTATGGCTGGGTCAAACGGTTCTGCACGCCCATCAAAAGCATCTAATGACATGGCAGAAATCTGAAGATTATTCTCCATCATGGAAGACGCATTCACGACACACCAAACTGCGTAAGCACTCATGAATTGGGTCCCGTTGATCAAAGCAAGTCCTTCCTTGCTTTTCAATGTCAAGGGTTGCAATCCACATTTTTTCAAAGCATCGGCGGAAGACATTCTCTGTCCATCGAAGTAAACTTCACCTTCGCCAATCAGAGGCAAGCACAAGTGAGCCAATGGAGCGAGGTCGCCACTTGCCCCGAGAGAACCTTGCTGGTAAACAACAGGGGAAATACCGAGATTGAAAAAGTCGATCAGTCGATTTACTGTTACTTCATCCACACCACTGTGCCCGTAACTCAATCCCCGAATTTTCAAGAGGAGCATCATCCGAACAATGACTTCAGGAACTTCCTCACCAGCGCCACAGGCATGTGATACGAGCAGGTTTCTTTGAAGAATGCCCAGATCGTGATCGGGAATGACGGTATTGCAAAGTGATCCGAAACCAGTGTTCACGCCATATACAGGTGCCCCATCCCCTAAGGATTTATTGTCCAAAAACTGTCTGCCCTTTCTGATCAAGGTAGCCGCAGATTCGTGCAATTGTTGCGGAATTTTTTGGGTAGCGGCCTCGAAAACCTCTTCAGGTGTGACCACATGACGAATATCAATTACTGAATGCTCCACGGAATACGGGTAATTTTTCGGCGCAAGTTATGCAAGCCCTGTGAACTGACCGCTTACATCATGAATTGCCCTCTTGTCTTCTTTTTGGTCTTCGAAAAGCAGCCTTTGTTAGCTTTGCCTCCGCAAATTGCCAAAATGAAAATACATTCTTACCTCAAAGTGGCGCTGGCTCTGCTAATTCCGGCAACAGCCTCTGCCCAAAAGATCAACTACACTGAGTTCGATCTGAAAAACGGCCTTCATGTGATACTCCATGAAGACCATTCCACCCCAATTGTCGCTGTAACCGTGATGTACCACGTGGGTTCCAAAAATGAAACCACAGGCAGATCAGGTATGGCTCACTTCTTTGAGCACCTGCTTTTCGAAGGTTCTGACAATATTGGTCGTGGAGAATACGCCCGCTACGTAGAAAGCGCTGGCGGCGCATTGAATGCGAATACCACGCAAGACCGTACATTTTACTACGATCTATTGCCAAGCAATCAGCTGGAGTTAGGACTTTGGCTGGAAAGTGAAAGGATGATGCACGCCAAGGTGGAAATCGCTGGAATTGAAACCCAGCGTGAGGTTGTAAAGGAAGAAAAACGTCTCAGAATCGACAATCAACCTTATGGCACTTTGTTCCAGGAAACACTGGATCATGCCTACAATGTTCACCCATACAGCTGGGCGCCCATTGGAAGTATGGAAGATCTCAATGCTGCTCAGGAAGCCGATTTCAAGCTTTTACAAAATGTATTACGTGCCGAACAACGCCGTATTGAGCATTGCAGGTGATATCACGATCAAAGAGGCAAAAGAATTGGTAAAAAAATACTTTGATGAAATTCCACGCGGGAGCGGACCAATTCTCCGTCCAACTTCAGTTGAACCAATCAATCCAGGTGAAGTTCGCGATAGTATCAAAGTGAAAGATCAATTGCCACTTGTGGTGCAGGCTTATCATATTCCAGCGCAGGGAACCAAAGACTTCTATGCGATCGATATGTTGAACAAACTTCTTGCAGATGGTTCCAGCTCTCGATTGAACCGTGCCATTGTTGAAGAAAAAGAATTGGCACTTTTCTCAAGTGCATTTACCTACGAAACCGAAGATCCGGGTTTGACAATGGCCTTCAGTCTGGCGAACATGGGGAGTTGATGCTGCTCAAGTGGAAGCAGCCATGAATGAAGAATTCGAGCGCGTAAAAAATGAATTGGTGAGTGAAAAAGAGTTCCAAAAACTCCGCAATCAGATCGAGAATGATTTCATCACCAGAAATCAGTCTGTGGCAGGTATTGCTGAAAGTTTGGCAAACTATCATATGTATCTCGGTAATGCCAGTCTGATCAATACTGAAATTGAAAAATATCTGGCAGTAACACGAGAAGACCTGATGAATGCTGCTAAAAAATATTACACCAAAGAAAATCGTGTCGTGTTGTATTTCGTCCATGATCCATCACTTCTGAAAGAGTGATCCATACATCTCACAACACAGACATCAAACGAACAACAATGAAAAAATATATATCGCTCTTTACCGCTGCAGCCATTCTAATGCTTGCTGCATGTAGTCCGAAAAAACTGGACAGATCGCATGCCCCTGCGGCAGGTCCTGCACCTAAACTTCAAATCGGGCAGTATCAACTTGTTCAACTCGACAATGGCATGAAGCTTATCGTAGTTGAAAATCACAAACTGCCAAGAGTTACTTACAGCATTGGTCTTGATATCGATCCCATTCTTGAAGGACAAAAGGCTGGTTATGTGCAAATGGCTGGCGACCTGTTGAGTGCAGGGACAACATCGAAAAGCAAAGCTCAGATTGATGAAGCTGTTGATTACATCGGCGCTTCAATGTCAACATCGGCCAATGGCATGTACGGTGATTGTTTGAAAAAACACACCGATGAATTTCTATCCATTTTCTCTGATGTATTGTTACATCCTTCCTATCCACAAGATGAGATTGAGAAAAACAGAAAACAATCACTTTCTGCTCTCACCAGTGAAAAAACGGATCCTGATGCATTATCAAATAAAATCGGTGGTTTGATGAAGTACGGTGTTAGTCACCCATACGGTGAGATTAAAACTGAAGAAAGCATCAACAACATCAATCGAGATGATTTGGTAGGATTTTACAACACGTATTTCAAACCTAATATCGCATATTTGGTAGTGGTTGGTGACATCACTTTTGATGAAGCAAAAGCTCAAGCAGATAAGTATTTTGGTGGATGGAAAAAAGGTGATGTAAAACCTCTTACATATGCAAAACCAACTCTTCCTGCCAGCAATCGCGTCATTTTTGTGCCACTTGCTGGAGCGGTACAAAGCAGTATTGATGTAACATATCCATTAGATATTCAACCAGGAACTCCAGAAGCACTCAAAGCACGTGTCCTCAATAACATACTTGGAGGAAGTGGTTTCCAAACCAGATTGAATCAGAATCTCCGTGAAGACAAAGCGTATACATATGGCGCGTATTCTCAAATTGTGGATGATGAAGTCATCGGTTATTTCAGTGCTGGAGCAAGTGTAAGGAATGCGGTGACTGACAGTGCAGTTACCGAGATTCTTTATGAAATGAAAAAACTCACCACTGATCTTGTTCCAGACAGCACGCTGAAAACCATTAAAAACATCATGACAGGAAATTTTGCCCGTTCTCTGGAAAGACCACAGACGATTGCAAATTTCGCATTGAACATTGAAAAATATAAATTGCCTAAAGACTACTACGAAACTTATCTGCAAAGATTGAATGCAGTCACTGCAGAGGAGATTCGTGAATTCGCCAAAAAGGTGATTAAACCTGAAAATGCTTATATCACTATAGTCGGTAACAAAGAAATTGCTTCCAATCTGGACAAGTTTGCTGCTGGTGGCAAAACAGAATTGATGAATGCTGATGGTACTCCGTTTTCTGATATGAAACCGGTACCAGCCGGAGTGACTACGGAATCTGTTTTCAAGAAATTTATTGACGCAAGAGGTGGTGAAAAAAACCTAGCCTCAATAAAATCATTTGAACAATCTGGAACGATGACGATGAGCGGTATGCCACTCTCAATGACCGTAAAAATGAAATCACCAGACAAATTCAAAATGTCGCTTAGCATGGGGCCTCAAGAACTCATGAAACAAGTGGTAAATGGCAAAAGCGGATTGAATATTCAGATGGGGCAAAAATCCCCAATGGATGCTTCCACTCTTGCGGATGTGCAATTGGAAAGTGACCAACTTGCAGTTATGCATTTGGATCAATACGGCATGAAAGCAACCATAAAAGGAATTGATATGGTCAATAAGGAAGAGTGTTATGTCGTGGAATTAACCAAACCAGATGGAACCACAAATACAGAATATTATTCCATCAATACCGGTTTAAAATTGAAGAGCATTTCTGTTGGTAATGAAGCTGATGGTGGAATGTTGGTCGAATCAGTTTATGAAGACTATAAAGATTTCAACGGCATTAAATTCCCCATGAAAATGACTCAAATCGTGGGTGCTGAACAAATCGTGATCACACTTACTGATGTAAAGATCAATGCCAGCATTGATGACAAAGAGTTTACTTTGGAATAAGAAAACTTAGTTCATGCTTAGACACTGCCCGGAATTAATCAACATTCCGGGCAGTTTCATTTGATGCCATTATGTTTGCACCCAGAAATTGATCACGCCACATGCACAGAGTTCTTCTCATCCTCATTCTCAGTATGACTCATCTTTGTTCTAATGCACAGGATAGCCTTGACACTTCCAAGAGAAAAGGTCCCAGCAAATTTTCATTGGGATTTGGATTGAGCTATTCTATCATGGGATTTGAAACACGTCCATATTTCATAGATTCTTCTGGAAAAGCCGGGAAAAGTGAGATTAAAAATGTAGTAGGTGTCAGTGCAAGTGCGGGATATATGTTTCAAGTCAGCCCGCGATTGATGATTCGTCCATCCGTTGAAGCTCATATGATGCCTGCAAAAATTTCCTATGACACAGAAATTGATCATAAGACCATTTCGGAAGTATATCCGATCAGCATAGAGATTCCGATTGCGGCGATTTATAACCTGAGCTCAAAACCAAATTCACCTACAGTACAACTTGCACTTCGTCCAGTGTATGCTCCAGAAACGTTTAGCGATCCGCGCCCTGAAATCAATCCTTTTAATCTGAATGTGGATGTGGGTATTGGAAAGCCATTTCAAATCAAAAAGGCCTTAGTTAGAATGGAGCTCTATTATTCTCATGGCTTTTTGGAATTAATTGGTGAAAATCCCGACGACTATAAAACTAGGTCGGTAAAACATCTCACACGAAGTTTCGCAGGAATTCGGTTCTATTTGAACTAAGAAAAGGTCAACACGCTGGAATCTTTTTTAGGGCATCGTACAATTTGTGGACAGGCAAACCCATTACATTAAAATAAGACCCTTCTAGTCTGTCGATACCCACTAGCCCAATCCAGTCCTGAGCTCCGTACGCACCTGCCTTATCAAACGGTTTATATTGATCTACGTAAAATTCAATTTCACCTTTTTCCAAATTGGCGAAATGAACACGGGTTTCATCCCACAATAACGTCCTCCCGTGACTGCTGAGAATGCAGACTGCGGTATAGACTTCATGCATCTGACCTGATAACTCTGAAATCATGGCAATGGCATCACTGCGATCTGTTGGTTTATTCATCACGTGACCATTGATCCAGACCACGGTATCCGCTGTAATGACGATATCTCTAGCTCCTAAATCAGCAGCGAAAACTTCCGCCTTACAAGATGCAATGTGCAGTGGAATTTCCTGAGCCTTCAGTTCGTGTCCGAATGATTCATCCGTTTCACGCACTTCCACTTCGAAAGGAAAACCAAGACCTGCGAGGAGCTGTTGTCTTCTCGGACTGGCAGAACCAAGTACCATGCGATATCCTGATAAATTCTTCAACATGGCCGCAAGTTTCGAAGTTTTCCACCAAATGATTGCAATCAGCCACGATATTTTCTTCAAATTGTTCACACCGCGCTGACACAACGAGTGGCTGCCAGTAAATTCGCGCCATGCATCAGACAATACTCATTCTTGATTTTGGTTCACAGGTTACACAACTTATTGCAAGGAGGATTCGTGAGCTCAATGTTTATTGTGAAATCCATCCATGGAATAAGGCTCCAGAACTGACTGAGGCAATAAAAAGGTGTTGTTTTCTCTGGAGCCCATATTCGGTGCATCAAGAAAATGCACCACTGCCCGATATTGCGAAATACACCGGCAATGTCCCGGTTCTTGGAATATGTTATGGTGCACAACTCATTTCACACTTGAAGAAAGGAGAAGTGATCAGATCAACACACCGTGAATATGGTCGTGCAGAATTGGTTTCTATCGATCATACATCTCCGTTGCTACATCAAATACCATTGCAATCACAAGTGTGGATGTCGCATGGTGATACCATTCTAAACGCCCCTGAAAATGCTGAAATCATTTGCTCAACAGAAGATGTGACATGTGCAGGTTATCAGTTGAAAGATGAAAAAATCTACGGATTACAATTCCATCCTGAAGTATACCACTCGGTAGACGGCGCTCAAATGCTCAAAAATTTTGTTTGTGGAATTTGTGGATGCGACCAGGATTGGACACCTCTGAATTATATCGATGAAACCGTAAGACAACTACAGGAAAAAATTGGCGATGATACTGTTGTGATGGGCTTAAGCGGCGGAGTAGATTCTACGGTTGCTGCGGTTCTTCTGCAGCAAGCCATTGGCAGCCGTTTGCATTGCATTTTTGTAGATAACGGCCTTCTTCGTAAAAATGAATTTCAGTTGGTCCTCGACAGCTATAAACATCTTGGATTAAATGTGAAAGGTGTGGATGCATCACAAAAATTCTACGATGCATTAAAAGGTTTGAGTGAGCCTGAAGCTAAAAGGAAGGCAATAGGTCGTGTATTTATCGAAGTTTTCGACGATGAATCCAAAAAGGAAAAGGATGCCACATGGCTCGGCCAAGGAACGATCTATCCTGACGTGATTGAATCTGTTTCCGTAAGTGGCGGTCCATCTCAAACCATCAAAAGTCACCACAATGTGGGAGGATTACCAGATTACATGAAACTAACTGTAATCGAACCCCTGAGACTTTTGTTTAAAGATGAAGTGAGACGTGTGGGTAAAGCCCTCAGAATACCGGCAGATATTTTAGGCAGACATCCCTTCCCGGGACCTGGACTAGGTATTCGCATTCTTGGAGAAGTTACACCTGAAAAAGTTCGCTTACTTCAGGAAGCCGATTACATCTGGACTTCCAGTCTTAAAGCCAATGACCTATATGATGAAGTTTGGCAGGCAGGTGCCATTCTATTGCCCATTCAAAGTGTAGGTGTCATGGGTGATGAGAGAACATACGAGCAAACCATTGCGTTGCGTGCGGTAAACAGCACTGATGGAATGACGGCCGATTGGAGCCGACTACCTCACGATTTCCTTGCTAAAGTTTCCAATGACATCATCAATAAAGTGAAAGGCGTGAACCGCGTGGTTTATGATATCAGCTCGAAACCTCCCGCTACCATTGAATGGGAGTAATTTCATTCAGTCCCGACCAAAATTGAGAAGTTTCAAATGAAAAAATGCGCTTCTCATATCAGGATGGATTCATCCATCTTCATGACCTACTCTGCATATTTGGGTTAAATTTGCCTCTGGCACTGTTTTTAAGCCTCGTCATCATACCATGAAATTCATCTGTCCCACAATATCCGGCATGCGTCAATGCCTGTTCGTTGTTGTAGCAGTCTTCAGCCTGTGCTTTGAGTCTTTTTCACAAGTATCGTCTCGTATTGAGGACGTGAATGGCGTGGCTTACTATATTCATGACGTTACTAAAGGCCAAACCCTCTACTCCATTTCAAAATTGTATCAATGTGAGATCAATGATATCACTGCCGCCAATCCTGGCAGTGACAGTGGTCTCAAAGAAGGATCTCAAATCCGAATACCAGCATCCAAATCGCGTATCAAAGGAACGAAGTTGAGTGATGATCCGGGTCGGAAATTCCTGATGCATGAAGTATTGAAAAAAGAAACACTTTACTCCATTTCCAATAAATACAACATTGATATCAATGATCTGATTGCAGCTAATCCAGGCTCGGATCAAGGGGTTAAAAAAGGTCAGACACTTAGGATACCAATTAAAACAGAAACTCCAAAAGAAATTCCTCAAGATAAATTTCCTCATACGGTAAAACAAGGAGAAACACTTTACGGAATTTCTAAGCAATACAGTGTTACACCGGATGATATCAAAAATGCTAATGCAGGACTCAAAGACGGATTACTCGCGGGTGAAGTCATTTTGATCCCGACGAACATTGGACCTGAAATCAAGGAAGAAGATGGACCAGCACCACTTCAACCAGTAAAAATAGCCGGTGAAATTTTTGAAGAGAAATACGACATCGCCTTGTTGCTTCCATTTTATACGAATTATAACGATACCATGGAAGCGCGCGAAAACAAAATGCGTGATGTCGCTTTACAAATGTACCGCGGCGCGATGATGGCTGCCGATTCACTTGAAAAAGAAGGACTCCATGCTAACGTTCATGTCTACAACGCTATTGATAACAAAGCAAAAACAAATGACGTGCTTGCGAAACCAGAAATGAAAAATGTTGATCTTTTGATCGGTCCGATTTTCAGAGAAACTTTTGGGGACGTATGCACTTGGGGTGCCAAAGAAGGCATTCACGTAGTAAGTCCGGTACAGCAACCCAATAAAGTCTTGTTGAATTCTGCCAACATGAGCAAGACTGTTCCTGCAACTTCCACTCAATGGATCAGCGTTGCAAGACACGTCTACTCAAAGTATCCCAAAGACAATATCATTATCATTGATTCAAAAAATCTGGATGACAGGAAAGCAGTTGATTCATTCCGTGAAGAATGGAAAAAACTCTCTACAGATAGCATTAAGAATATTATTGTAGTGGCTGACGCAGCATCATTTTCTGTAAAAGACAAATATGCAGTTGGCAAGAAAAACATCATCATTGCGCCCACAAGTGATAAAAAAGTGATTGCAACTTTGTTTCGCGTACTTGGAGAAGGCGACATCGTCGTTTATGGTAATGAAAGCTGGGATGATCTAGATGCGATTTCCGTTGCAAACAGAAATAAATACCATGTTCATTTTCCGCAATCCACTTTTATTGATTACGATGATCCATCAGTTCAAAAATGGATCGAAACGTACCGCAAGCTTTACAAAACTGAACCGGGTAAATATTCTTTTGTAGGTTACGACGTCATGAAATTCTATGGCACCGGACTTCTCAAATACGGCCGTGACTTTCCTAATCACCTCAATGAAATTAAAACGAAGGTCTATGCCAATGGTTTTGATTTTTTGAAAACATCCAATGAAAGTGGTTTTGAAAATCAATATGTGATGATCATTGGTACCGAAGAGTACACACTCATTCGAGAAAATTGATCAACCCCAATCTTAGAAAAAATGAGTTTCCGGGAAGAGGTTGCTGAGGCGTTTCAAAAAATTCAAACACACATTTGTGATGGGTTAGAAATCGCTGATGGCAACGCAAAATTTACAGCAGATCACTGGCAACATTCAGGTGGTGGTGGTGGCATTTCAAAAGTCATTAGTCATGGTGATGTCTTCGAAAAAGGAGGTGTCAATTTCAGTGCGGTTCAAGGTCCGTTACCGACATTCATGAAGGACAGATTGAATCAACCAGCTACATCATTTTTTGCTACTGGAGTAAGTATTGTTATACATCCCTTTTCACCTCAAGTACCTATCATCCACTCCAACATACGATATTTCGAAACTGATGGAGGAGATGCCTGGTTTGGTGGTGGCATTGATCTGACTCCGATCTACGTCAACCCTCAATAAGCTGGAAGTTTTCATCGTGTGTTGAAAAACACATGCGATGCATTTCGTGGTGATGCATATGGACAATTTAAGCAACAGGCTGACGACTATTTTTTCATCAAACACAGAAATGAAACGCGAGGAATTGGAGGGATATTTTTCGACTATCTCCGCGCAGATGATCAACACGACATGTCCGATATTTTTCAATTTGTTCAAAATGTTGGTCATTCATTTTTGCCGTCATATGTACCTATAGTTGAAGCCAACAAATCATTGCCTTTTACGGAAAAAGAAAAACAATTTCAATTTATCAGACGCGGTCGATACGTAGAATTCAATTTGGTTTATGACAGAGGTACGCGTTTCGGACTCGAGACAGGTGGCAGAATAGAATCCATACTGATGAGTTTACCTGAACATGCCTCATGGATTTACAACTTTCAACCCGATTTCGGTAGTGCAGAAGAAAAAACAATATCTCAACTTCAAAAAGGAATTGATCGAATTGCTCTATAGAAAAAGCCGGTTTTCACCGGCTTTTTCATTGATCAGACTGTGACTTTCCCCTTTTCCAATATCACCAAACCTATGTCACTGTCTGAATTTGCCATTCATGATTACTTCTGAATGATAACACGCAATTCGTATACTCCATTGATCGATTGAACCTTTAGGAGATAAGAACCATTCACCATCGACTGAGGTAATGTCAATTGCTGAATACTTCCATTCGTAGAATTAAGATTACTTCTTTGGAAAACGGCCCGTCCGGTGAGATCGTACAAAGTGACGGCATAATTCATCTCATCTTGAAGTCCGGATAAATTGATGGTGCCATTTGTTGGATTGGGATAAATTCCCAAAACCGTAGATTCATTCCACAACCAACGATAATATGGATTATCGCCGCATTGCACAAACGTTACACTTTGAGGTGAATCGATCCAAAGTCCGAAATAATAATCGCTGGTGAGCAATTCTACCGGTTGATCATAGTTGGTTGTGTCCACGCTCTCGCTTAATGAATCAATCGGCAATTCCAACAAATAGTAGTCTTCAATTCTGCTCATTTCCAAATCAACCTGCTGCCTCCATGAATTCAGAACGAATTGTTCCAAAGAATCCAGATCACAATCATTCAGATGGGTGAAAACCTGCTGGGTAATTTCAAGTTTGCCTATGGTGCGAAATAATTGTCCCTTATCTAACTCAAGATAAAACTGTGCCTGGTAAGTTGAATCAGTAAGCGCCGTATCTGTCATCAGATTGAGAACATCTACATAATATTGAACAGGCAATTGAAATGCGGTTTGATTGTTTTCGGCAATCAGATCACCTTGAAAGAAAAGGTTTTCCAAAGCCGCTTTCATGTTTTGCCTCGCCCAATTCATTTTGTATCGAATCTCCTGACTTTGCAATTCAAGACCGCTTGTAAGGATTTCGCGAAACAATTTCACAGCATCCGCATCATTGGCAAGGCTGTCGTAAGACTCCATCTGCATCGCTGCAAAAACAAGAGCACTATCCAATGTCACTTCATTAAAATTCAAAGTTGAAATGATTGGATTTTCAAGATCAAACTCGTTGTCTTTCGTTTGAAATTCGCCTTGATCGTCTTTATTTGGTTCTTCATTCATGGATGTGGATTCCGTTCCATGATAAATCAATGACTTTACTTCAGGTTTGATCTTCAGTGGACAAGACATTGGACCGATTGGTGCGAGATCTTTGAACAAAACTGGACAAGGAGCAGCATATTCATAAATGAGACAAGAAGAAATATCTGAAGTTTGAACATCAAACTTATCAGGATCAGGAGGCGTGTTTCCACCGCCATTGGGTTGATATCCGCCAGATGCATAGGTACCCCAATGGTTGTTGTACGCATCGAGCATTTGCTGACAACCATGAGATTTCAAACAAGGAATATTCAAAGTTCCGCTCACATAGAAAGCATTTTCTGATGAGAAAATATTTCTGCCTTTGTAGAGATTGATCCCTGATGCATTCACCAATTGAATACAAATGCCTGTACCGGAAAAATTGTTGTATCCTGCCATATCAGTTCCACTCACATTGACATATGCATCCATGGCACGTATGCCAGTATGGGTGTCAAAATCAGAACAACTCACGCTGATCTTACCTCCACGTTTGTCCACTGCAGCCTGATAGTCACAACCGATGAAAGAACTCTTGCTCACAACAACTTCAACCAAACTGAAATCGTCGACACCGCTGTCATCACCTTCAAAAACACATGCATAAACTTTGCTGATACCTGCGAGGGATTCACTTGATGCTTTGCAGTCATCAAAATGAGAGTTTCTGATTTCATAACTTCCACCGAAAGAATGGAAGCCAGAAATATCCGTTTGAAAATCGCATTGACCCAAGGCGCTGATAGACTCATGGGTGGTGACCTTTACCCGATCAAATTCACAACGGTTCAAGGCACATTGATTACCCCAAACTTGAAGACTTGCGGGATCTGCGAATTGTTCGATGAGACCATCAGAGACAAATTTCACATCCTCAGCGGAAAATTTCATATCGGTAGAAATCGCACCTGTATGATGCATATCAACTCTTCCATCCTGTAACATGATTTCGCCATTGTGCCAAACGCTATTGCCAAATCGGGCATATTCACCTACTTCAAGAATCGTGTTGTAATTTCCTTTGCCCTGGATTAACAATCTCGAATTTTCACCATTGGTGATCACATCACTTTCGCCATCAGCGACACGAATAAAACCGCAATCATTTTCATCTCCATGAATGATAAGCTCAGCTCCATCCTCTAGGATAATCTTTCCACCATTCAATTCGATTCTGGCTTCTGCTTCATCCAATAAGAAATCATGTGTTCCACCTTGGATGATGAGTTTGGAACCGGGGTTGAGGATGATTCCACCGGAATACACCTTGCAATCAGATCCATCATGAAGGATCATTTCCGCACCTTCATTCAACACAATGCGACTGTCATGAAATAACTTCAAACTACCGCCATTGCCAATGATTAATTTACTGTCACGGTTGACAATAAGATCAGCATAACGCAAACTATTCAACTCCGAACCGATTCGGATTTCACCCAATTCATCTACCAAAATCTCTGACGGTGAACACTCATTAGTAGTAACACTGAAATAGTTATCGTCATTGTAAATATCTAATGAGGTCGCATAGTGTGTGATAAAGTCCTCATGTATCATAAGCACACCTCCATCATGAATATGCAAATCTCTCAACCAGTTATAACCCGATTTACCAAAATTGAAAGACCCGTCGATTCCACTGGCAGAGGTTAACTCATCTCCCAATTCCATTCTATCCGGTGCAAGAATTTCATTGAGCATATTATCAATGTTATACGGTGTCAACTCGACGTGTACTTCATTGCCTGCAGTAGCATAAAATACTTCGTCAAAATTCTGAAGTTGAGGATTATCCAATAAATATTGCTCAACTGCGAGATTTGGATTCTCCAGCATTAAGCCAACTGCACTCGCAGTCGCAACAAAGCAATGGTTGTCATTGTATTGATGCTCTCCAATCGGGCAATCCAGTAAATTGCTTCCGAGTGAACGTCCAAACTCCTTAACCGATGATCTTGTTCCACCAGGGGCATAATCCAAATTGGGTTGATCACCAACAGAAAAGATCGTTAAATTCTCAAAATCTAACAATCCTCCAATATCCCCAATCAAAGGAATATCATTGATCCAACCCTCATCCCCAGCAGCATCCTCAAGGTAGGTCGGCATTGAAATTCGGGCAATCACATTGTACTCATCTCCATTACTCGGGCATAGATAAACTTCAGCGATATCATCAAATATGGTATTGCATTCCCAATCAACTAAGGGAAACATATCATGAGGAATTTCAACATTGGTACCAACACCATTGCAGATCGCCATTGTTCTGCTCTTTTCAGGATACCCCATACTTTCAAGTTCTGCGTAAAATTGATCGTGATACGACGAACTCATGTCATATTGGACATTCAATAACTGAATCGCAGCAGGACGTCTGAGCATTTGGTTAAACATTATCCCTGCTTCAGCCACACCATTATCTGCAAAAAACTTTACAGCACTTTGAATGGCAATTGGAATATTGGCACCGGCATGTGGAGCATCTACAGATAACCAAAGCCGTGTACAATGGTCTTCACCATTCATTTCCATCTTCCGCAGTGCATAGCGTGTTACAACACCTCCCATACTTGCACCTGAAACAACCAATGGCTCATCACCAGATTTGTATTCATTGCACAATCGAATAATGTGTTGCACCAATTCGGCATTTTTCTGTATAAAATCCGCACCATCCTCAAAATCGACCAAGACAATATCATAACCATATGATCGAATTTCGTTCAACATGTCAGGCATCAATTGCAACATATCATAACCGTAGTTCCTGTCATCGGTCGGATCTGGATCCACAAATCCACTGCTAAATTCACACCATCCGAAAGATCCATTTCTGTAGATGGTGGATGGAAGTGATATCAAGCCTTCATAACCGAAATCGATGCCTTCCACAAAAATGAATGGCTTGTCAAATACACCATCATCGCTTGTTAGTGTAAATGCATTGCCCTTTACCAATTCTCCTTGATAGACTGTAGCGATTTCCCAAGGGAAATTCATATTACCATTCGTAGGCCATGGAGCTGCTGTTGGAAAAGGAAATGAAGTTGTTTCGCATGGATAAAAAGTTGAAAGTTCTTTGAGCACCACACCAGCCTTTTGAATTCCCCCTGTTCTATTGATTTTGACTCGGACAATACGTTCGCCAGCATTCTCAGGATAGTTCACAGTAATCACTTCTTCAAATGAAATTGGTCTAAATCCAAGGCCATCATCGAAATCCATTTCAATAGAAATTGGCATAGCTTTGTTGGTGATATACCATTCCTGTTTTAAAAGAAACTTCATTTCACCTTCCAATGCATAGTCGGAACAGATCCATGGAACCATGGCGTTTTTCTGCACATATGGGCTCATGAACTGAGTAGGAGAATCATAAAATTTATCCCCTTCAATATAAATGAGTTCATCACTTAGGACAGTCGGGATAAAATCATGATAGCTTATATCGAGAATAGCTATCGGCATACAGTTTTGAATGGTCGCCACCTCCAACATGGACATGTGAAATGCAGAATAATCAGAGATAAATTCATTAGCGCTCAAGCATGCACGGTCAAAAGTGCAGAACAGTCGTGATGCATCTGCATAGTCCACGATTTGATCATAACCTGATCCATCGGGAACCGACACATCATGATAAGTTTGAGGGTAAAAAAACTGACTTGTAATCGCTTCGAGGTTGAGTTGATCAAATGGTTCTCTGACCTGAGCCTTGAGGTAAAAAGTGGAGGATATCAGCAATACAAAGGATATCCAGCACCTTGCGGTGAAATTATTTTTCATTTTGATTAAAGTTTTAGGTTAACTGACGCTTCTAAATGATGCGTCATTTTGTGTTGAAATAAGAATCCGTTTAAAGCAGTTAGGCAGGTTTTGGTCGATGTGGTTAAACTATGGAGGTTGAAATTGTTTTCCGATCCATTCGACAATCAATCGATGCACGCATGGCTCCGCCTGCCGCATCACGCGGTTGCATTTTGAATACATGTTGTGGGTTATTGGTTAAAGGTTAGTTTCGCTTAATAGTGATAAACGAATTCAAGTGTATCGAAGGCAGGTATGTTCACGGTAAAAGCCTCGTTGGCTATAGTGTCAAATTCAGCAACACCGATACTCACCAATTGCACTACACGAAAAAACTCATCAGTGTTACCCATCTGAAGCACAATCTGGGTGGATCCTGGAGCAATGCCATTCCAACTGCCAGACCCAGGCTCGTTAATGGTATGACCTATGTACACTTCTGGATTGAGTGGTTCATCATCCTGTATACTGAACTTTATCCATGCATGTGGATACAAAAAATACTTCCCTTGCGAAACTGGCGGTTCTGTCAAATACAATCCCGTACCACATGAGTTGAAATAGCCATCCTTTTGTACACAGATTTTATCGATCGAATCAGTTTTAAGCCAAGTGACCTCTCCATTTTCATCACTGAACATGTGACCATGCAATGCGATACCCGAACCGGAACTTGCTTCATCAAAAAGATAGACATCGGCATCGGGAACAGGAACTTCTGTCCCCACTTCAACAACCTTCACATGGAAATATGGATCAGGTGCATCTGCAGGTTCAGTGGGTTGTTTGTCTCTGCATGATGAAATGACAATACTTGAAAACAGAATCAAAAAAAAATAAAGGTTTTTCATTGGTTTGGTTTTAGCGTTTAACGACACAAATGTAATAACCACATTTCCCAAAATCCAATTCCAAAACCAAAGAAACTTATTCCAAAATGGAATATTTCCGACATATTACCACCTTGCAATCACCGTCTCATTCCCTTTGGTGACGTCGCCCAGCTTAGCAACGACAGAGGTACCAATTGGAAGGAATATGTCGACACGACTTCCGAATTTGATGAAGCCAAATTGATCGTTTCTTTTTACCTGATCTCCAGGTTTTACATAATAGACAATTCGACGCGCTACTGCACCGGCAATTTGCCTCAGTAGAACTTCCTTTCCATTAGGATGTTCAATGACCACCGTTGTTCTTTCATTTTCTGTGCTGCTTTTGGGATGCCACGCAACAAGATAAAGTCCTTCGTGATATTTTGCATATTTCACCACTCCTTCACATGTCACCCAATTGGCGTGCACATTAAGTGGAGACATGAAGATAGAAATCTGCAATCTTTTTCCTTTGAAATATTCCGGTTCCTCCACCTCTTCTATCACAACAACTTTTCCATCACAAGGAGCAACAAGTTCATTTGCTGCTGATCGATTTTCCCGATGCGGTAACCTAAAAAATTGTACTACGAGATAGAAAAAAACAATACATACGGCAAGTACCAGATAAAACCATATAGTAGTAGTGCCGAATAACCAACCACCCAATGCAGAGACCGCAGTGCAGAGCAAAAATGCGAGCGCTATGAGTTTATATCCTTCCTTGTGAATAGTCATTATGCCAGAATAAATTTTAAATAGAAAAACAAAAATGGTGCGGTAAGAAACAATCCATCAAAACGATCAAGAACACCACCATGTCCGGGGATGATATTGCCACTGTCTTTGATGCCGTATGATCTTTTGAGATGTGATTCAAACAAATCACCTAAATTTCCAAATACGGCAACAATTACAGCAGTGACCAACCAATCTTTCAATACCAAAACAGTAAAATATTGTGATAAAATAAAACTCAAGGTCATGGAAAGTAAAATTCCACCGATCAGTCCTTCAATGGTTTTGTTCGGAGATACTGAAGGGAAAAGTTTATGTTTTCCTAAGTATTTACCTGCGAAATAAGCTCCTGTATCATTTACCCAAAGCAATAAAAACATGCCTAGAGGTAATTGCCATTCGAATTGTCCGGTGAGCACCGGAATCTCATTGATGAGTGCAAATGGCAGAACAACATAGATCCATCCGAAAACAGTCACTGAAAGATTAGTCAATGCTGTCTTTTGACGATAAACCAATTCCGCACAATACATCACAGGCAATATCATACCAATCACCCACAACAAATTCGCATCTACCACTTCATTGGCATGAAGAAAAATAAGGAGATAGATCAGGACACCGGTACCCATTCCGAGAAACCATCTTGGTTGATTCTGCTCACCCTGAGCAAACATCCGGTAATATTCAAATAAGCCAATTACTGAGAAGGCCAGAAACAATAATCCAAGCGGCAACGGCCCGAGCAGTGCAGAACCTGTCACTGCCACCGAAAAAATGATACCCGCTATGGACCTTACAATCAGATTGCTCACTGGTGACTTTTACTGCGGCAAACATAACTCATCACAGAGGCCAAATTCCCTTGATTCTTCAAGAATCCTCTCAATTTGTCCACGTGATATTCAGAGTGTAGACATTAAAAAAGGCAGTCCGAAGACTGCCTTTTATATTTCTTTTACGATGGATTTGGAACCACCGGCTGCATTTCCGGAACATGTCGGTCAGCCCACTTTCTGGCTCCGAGAATTTCTTCCAGATCATCTTTAAAGATAACTTCTTTATCCAACAGTTTCTTCGCCAACGCATCAAGTTTATCCTTGTGTGAGATCAGCAATTCGCGTGCTTTATCATAAGCTCGTTCGATTATTTTACTCACTTCCTCATCGATCACCTTGGCTGTATCTTCACTATATGGTTTTGTGAATTGAGACTCACCACTGCTATCATAATAACTGCGGTTACCAATCTTCTTATTGAGACCATAAACCGTAACCATGGCGTAAGCTTGTTTAGTCACCTTTTCAAGGTCACTCAATGCACCTGTAGAAATTTTACCAAATGCAACTTCTTCGGCAGCACGACCACCAAGAGCTGCGCACATTTCATCGAAAATCTGTTCAGTGGTGGTGATTTGTCTTTCTTCAGGTAAATACCAAGCCGCACCCAATGAACGACCACGAGGCACAATGGTCACCTTCACCAATGGTGAAGCGTGTTCCAATAGCCAACTGATAATGGCATGTCCACTTTCATGGTATGCAATTGTTGATTTTTCCTCAGCAGTAATGATTTTGTTTTTCTTCTCTAAACCGCCAATAATCCTGTCAACCGCATCCAAAAAGTCTTGCTTTCCCACATTGGTTCCGCCCTTTCTGGCAGCAATCAATGCTGCTTCATTACAAATATTCGCAATATCAGCACCACTGAAACCTGGTGTTTGTCTTGCTAAGAATTCTACATCAATCGACTTATCAAACTTCACATTTTTCAGGTGAACATGGAAAATTTGTACACGTTCATTCAGATCCGGCATATCCACATAAATCTGTCTGTCGAAACGACCAGCCCGCAACAATGCTTTATCTAGTATATCTGCCCGGTTGGTTGCAGCCAGGATAATGATTCCGCTGTTGGTAGCAAATCCGTCCATCTCTGTGAGAAGCTGATTGAGGGTGTTTTCCCTTTCATCAT
This sequence comes from Flavobacteriales bacterium, assembly GCA_016722445.1. Classification (GTDB taxonomy): domain Bacteria; phylum Bacteroidota; class Bacteroidia; order Flavobacteriales_D; family Sanyastnellaceae; genus JAIBBG01. The sequence goes on from JADKIZ010000002.1 coordinate 84,702, forward strand.
TACTTCCGAAATTGATGCTTTTGCTTCTTGCACGACCAATGGCATCAATTTCATCGATAAAAATAATCGATGGTGCTTTCTCTTTGGCCTGACGGAATAAGTCGCGAACACGGCTTGCACCGACACCCACGAACATTTCCACGAAATCAGAACCACTCAATGAGAAGAAAGGCACTTGCGCTTCACCAGCAACCGCTTTTGCAAGCAATGTTTTACCAGTTCCCGGAGGACCTACGAGCAATGCACCTTTAGGAATTTTCGCTCCAAGTTCGGTGTATTTCTTAGGATTTTTGAGGAAATCTACAATCTCCTGAACTTCTTGTTTTGCGCCTTCCAATCCAGCAACATCGTTGAAGGTAACCGCGGTTCCTTTGCCCTTTTCAAATAGTTGTGCTTTTGATTTTCCAATTGAAAAAATTTGACCGCCAGGTCCGGATGGGCCGCCAAGTCTGCGCATGATCAAAACCCATACGCCTATGATCAATCCGAAACCTACGATCCAAAATAGCAGATTCTGGCCAAACTCATTGATGGGCTTGTACTCCACTTCGAATCCATGTTGATCGCCTAGAGTTTCAATTTCATCAATCTTGTTCTCACTTGGTGGAACATTAAACCAACAATCGCTTGAACGGTTGAACCCGGTCATCACCGGTTGATTGCCCCCATTGTCCGCTATTGCAGCACGTCCGGCTGAATCAAGGAAAATATTGGCTTTGATACCATTGTATTCTAACCTCTTGATATAACCCTTTTCTGCATATGCCTTGAACTCACGGTAATCGATTTGTTTACCATCGCCACTGCTGTTGAATACCATCATTCCAATGAGTACCATTGCAATCAGCGCATAAATCCAATAGAAATTCATTTGCTTTTTTCCATCACCTCCACCCTGTGGACCACCTGCTGGTCTCTTGTTATCTTTCTGTTCGTCTGCCATTTTATTTTTTAAAATTCTAATCTCTTATTTGTTCAACCGGTGCATCCGCCCATAGATCTTCAAGACCGTAAAACTGGCGAGCTTCTTCGTCAAAAATATGAACCACTACGTTGATATAATCCATCAATATCCATTTAGCGTTTTTTGTGCCCTCGATGTGCCAAGGCTCATCCGCACATTGCTTTTTGGTTTCTTTCTCTATTGAGCCCGCTATGGCTTGAACCTGCGTATTACTGGTACCATGGCAAACCACAAAATAGTCTGACATGGCATTTTGCAGTTCACGCAAATCCAAAACGTTGATATCCCGGGCTTTTACATCCTGCATTCCGGCAATAATAGCCTCTAACAATGCTGGTGTCGTATCCTTCGACTTCTTCCTGATGGTTTTCTTTTGTTTTGTCACAATAGCGGCAAAAGTAATCTAACTATATCCGTGTCTGATGAGTGGCTTTCGGGGCACAATCTATTTTCTTCTAAAGTGCGCCATTGTATTCAATTTTAATCCCTTTAAGTGCTATCATTAGAACGACATGTTGTTAATTTGCCACATGTTGTTCAGGGATAAAGCCATGATCAGTTTGGATTCTGTGGATTCCACTAACAACTACGCTGCCAACCTCATTAAACTGTCATTACCTCCGGAAGGCTCTGTCATTACGGCACAAGTTCAAACTGCAGGTAAAGGTCAAAGACTCTCATTTTGGGAAAGCGCTGAAGGAGAAAATATCCTGTGCAGCTTTATTCTGTATCCTCGATTTCTACCCGCTTCCGACCAGTTTGCATTGAGTCAGATCATTGCTCTGGCCATACGGGAAACTGCTGAAGATCTCACTAAACAGCCTTGTCATGTCAAATGGCCGAATGATATTATTTGTCAAGACAAAAAATTGAGCGGTATTTTGATCGAAACATCATGGACTGGCAGCAAAATTTCATACAGTATCGTAGGAATTGGATTGAATATCAATCAATCTTCATTCGTCTGTAGTAAAGCCATCTCCGTGAAGCAAATCACAGGGAAATTCTGCGACCGTGATGAGGCGCTGATCCATTTGATTGAAAACGTAGAAAAGTACTATCTGCGGCTGAAAAGTGGAAACCTCCGCGAGATTTCTCAGGAATACCACAAACATCTCTATAGAATGGGTATTCCAGCTCAATTCATCTTTGAAGAAAAAGAAATTACAGCTACCATTGTTGGGGTGGATCATCTCGGAAGATTGAAACTCATGACTTCAGCCAACGAACATATCAACTGCGATCTTAAAGAAATCTCGATGGTATTTTGATTGAATAAATGAGGAATAGACATCTACTCTTAACTCCATCCAAGCATACATCATTCTCGAAAATCGAAGTGCTTGCTAAAATTGGATCATCAAGGGTGAGAAAATGTTAATACCAAGAGATCAACCTGATTTTAGCCCTGATTGAAAGGAAAAATTGAAAGTGGCCTCATCAATCACTGCAAGCCTTTACGTTAATTCTGCATGAAAAAAAAATATTTTTATGCACGCATAACATTTTTTGATTTACTTCGTACACGATTCCGCAAATCCGAATCCGTTTATGAAACCCGAAGAAACCATTGACTTTCACATCAGATGGGCCTGGTCGAAGATCAGCAAAGCATACAACAACGAAGCTGCCAAAAATGGTGGAACCATGGCCATTGGCTACGTCTTACTCAATATAGATAAAGACGGAACTCCGAGTACCAAACTAGGTCCAAGGATGGGAATGGAACCAACTAGTCTAAGCCGTATTCTAAAGAGTATGGAAGACTTGAAGCTGATTAAAAGGATTCCGGACAAAAACGATAAACGCATTGTAAAGGTTACGCTCACTTCGAAAGGGATAGAAATGCGGGAAGTTTCGAAGAACGTTGTCATCCGATTCAATTCACTTGTTTCAGAGAACATAGAGCAAAAAAAATTAGAAACATGTTTCGAGGTTTTGCAGCAAATCAATATGCTCCTCGAAACCAACATATTTGAAGACCAAACTATCAGGGTAAACTAAAAACCCCTATGAAAAAAAGAACCATCAGAAAAGCTGCTGTGATAGGCAGCGGTGTCATGGGATCAAGGATTGCATGCCATTTCGCCAATGTTGGGTTGGACGTTGTCCTACTCGATATTGTGCCATTCGAGTTGAATGAAAAAGAAAAAGCAACAGGAAAAACGCTGGATGATCCGGGAGTTCGCAACAGAATTGTGAATGAAGCCCTGGATGCGGCGCTCAAATCCAATCCATCGCCGATATACCAAAAATCTTTCGCCTCAAGAATTAAGACTGGGAATTTGACAGATCATTTAGATCTGTTGAAAGACTGTGATTGGATCATAGAAGCAGTGACAGAAAGGCTTGATATCAAAAAAGCTGTTTATGAAAAAGTAGAAGCTTATCGCAAACCGGGAAGTCTGATCACAACCAATACTTCGGGTATACCGATCAACATGCTCACCGATGGACGGTCCGAAGATTTTCGCAAACACTTCTGCGGAACCCACTTCTTCAATCCACCCCGCTATCTGAAGCTTCTTGAAATAATTCCTTCAAAGGAAACAGATCCAGAAGTGCTATCATTCTTCACAGATTACGGACAACGCTATTTAGGAAAAATAGTTGTTCATTGTAAAGACACACCCGCCTTCATCGCCAATAGAATCGGAGTATACAGCATACAAGCTCTTTTTCATCTTGTAAATGAACTCGGTCTCACGGTAGAAGAAGTGGACAAATTAACCGGACCAGTTTTAGGAAGACCGAAGAGTGCAACATTCAGAACATGTGATGTTGTCGGTATTGATACTTTGGTACATGTTGCCAATGGCGTGCGTGATAACTGTCCGAAAGACGAAGCAAAACATGCTTTTGAAATTCCGGACTATCTCCAAAAAATGGTGGCCAACAAATGGTTCGGAGATAAAACAAAACAAGGCTTTTACAAGAAGACTAAAAACGAAACGGGCGCAACTGAAATCCTTTCTCTGGATCTGAAAACTCTGGAATACAAACCCCAGAAAAAAACAAAATTCGCAACGCTTGAATTGACGAAGCCAATTGAGAACCTCAAGCAACGTTTGCCCATGTTGTATAACGGTTCTGATAAAGCTGGAGAATTTTATAAAAAATCGTTTGCTGGCTTGTTTTCATATGTCAGCAACAGAATACCTGAAATAAGTGATTCCATCTATAGCATAGATGATGCGATGCGCGCCGGATTCGGTTGGCAACTTGGACCATTTGAATCATGGGATCTCATTGGCATTGAAAAAGGACTTAAAGCTGCTTCAGCACTTGGTCATCAGGTTGCTCCTTGGATACAGGAAATGATATCCGCAGGTCATTCCAGCTTTTACAAAGTTGAAAAGGGCAAAAAATATTTCTACGATCATTCATCCAAATCATATCAAATCATACCATCTCCGGATAAACAAATTGTCCTGGATCAACTGTCGGAAAGCGCTATCGTTTGGAAAAACTCCGGAACTGTAATCCGTCATCTGGGTGACGGCATTTTATGTTGTACCTGGAATACCAAAATGAATACCATCGGTGGTGAAGTACTTGAAGGTTTGAACAAAGCCATTGACCTCGCAGAAAAAGAATACCGTGGACTGGTGCTTTACAATGATGGTGACAATTTTTCTGCAGGAGCAAATGTGGGAATGATTTTCATGCTCGCAGCAGAACAGGACTACGACGAATTAGACATGGCGGTGAGATTGTTCCAAAAGACTGTCATGCGTATGCGCTACTCCTCTATTCCAGTTGTTGGAGCACCACATAATCTCGCTCTTGGCGGTGGATGCGAACTCAATCTGCATGTAGATAAAGTTGTAGCACATGCTGAACTTTATATGGGCTTGGTAGAATTTGGTGTGGGAGTTATTCCTGGTGGCGGTGGTACCAAAGAATTTGCATTGCGCACCAGTGATGAATTTCGTGATGGAGACATCAGATTGAATACATTCCGAAATAGATTCCTCACTGTTGGTCAGGCTAAAGTTTCCACCTCTGCTTATGAAGCTTTTGAATTAGGCTATTTGCGCAAAGGAATCGATGAAGTAGTGGTAAGCCGCGAATGGCAGCTTGCACGCGCCAAAGAAGCTTGTCAGGAATTAGCGGATGCTGGTTACACTCAACCTGTGATGAGAAAAGACATCACAGTACTTGGACAAGAAGCTCTGGGAATTGTTTATGTCGGAGCAAACAGTATGAAGAGTGGACACTACATCAGCGAACATGATCAACTCATTTCTGAAAAACTAGGATTCGTGATGGCTGGAGGTGATCTCAGCGCGAATACACAGGTAAGCGAAACATATCTACTTGATTTGGAAAGAAAAGCTTTTCTTGAGTTGTGTACACAACGAAAAACCTTGGAGAGAATGCAAAGCCTTGTTACATCAGGAAAAATTCTTCGCAACTAAACATTAATAAAGAACATCACATGAACGCATATATCATAGGTGGTTATAGAACTGCGGTGGGCAAAGCACCAAGAGGACTCTTCAGGTTTTATCGTCCTGATGACCTCGGAGCAGTTGTGATCAAAAAACTCGTGAGCGATTTTCCACAATTGGATCAGACCAGAATCGACGATGTCATTGTAGGTAATGCAACACCTGAGGCAGAACAAGGATTGAATATTGGAAGAATGATCTCATTGATGGGATTAGATACCGATAAAGTTCCAGGTATGACCGTGAATCGGTATTGCAGCAGTGGCTTGGAGACTATTGCAATCGCCTCTGCCAAAATTCATGCAGGACTTGCGGATTGTATCATTGCCGGAGGTGTCGAAACCATGTCGCCAATTCCATTTGGAGGATGGCGCATTGTTCCAAATGCCGCAGTGGCCAAATCACATCCCGATTGGTATTGGGGAATGGGACTCACTGCAGAGGCAGTTGCAACAGATTACAAAGTATCTCGCGAAGATCAGGATGCTTTTGCTTATGGCTCACATCAAAAAGCAATTGCGGCCATTGAATCGGGGAAATTTGCAGGCGATATCGTACCAGTTGAAGTCAAGGAAGTTTTTCTGGATAAAAATGAAAAACGTCAGGAAAAAACTTATGCGGTCAATCAGGATGAAGGACCAAGAAAAGACACTTCTATTGAATTGCTATCGAAACTAAAACCAGTGTTCGATGCAAAAGGAAGTGTTACTGCCGGAAATAGTTCACAAACTTCTGATGGTGCTGCTTTTGTCATGATCGTTTCAGAACGCATGTTGAAAGAACTCAACGTGAAGCCTATCGCACAATTGAAGAGTTATCAAGTAGCAGCGCTTGAACCACGCATCATGGGCGTCGGTCCGATATATGCCATTCCTGGTGCGTTGCAACGCGCAGGATTAAAACTCAATGACATTGAACTCTTCGAGTTAAATGAAGCTTTCGCATCACAATCGCTCGCAGTTGTGCGTGAACTAGGTATCAATCCTGAAATCGTAAATGTGAATGGTGGTGCCATTGCTCTAGGCCATCCACTCGGTTGCACCGGTGCGAAACTATCCGTACAACTTTTCAATGAAATGCGCAGAAGAAATAATAAATACGGTGTTGTAACCATGTGCGTTGGCACTGGACAAGGCGCTGCAGGCGTATTTGAATTACTGCATTAAACAGAACAAAAATATAAGTGATCATTCCCTAACAGGGACAATATAAAACACAATCAACATGTCATCTAACACCCCACAAAAAGCCATCACAGGAGGAGAATTCCTGATTCGTGAAACACCTGCTTCTGAAATTTTCATCCCTGAAGAATTTTCAGAAGAGATGCTGATGATGAAGAAAACCTGCGAGGACTTCGTCGCTACAGAAATCACTCCTAAGCTTGATGCCATAGACCATCAGGAAGAAGGATTGATGCAAAACATTTTGACCAAAGCAGGTGAACTTGGTTTGTTGGGTATTTCTGTTCCAGAAGAATATGGCGGTATGGGTATGGACTTCAAAACTTCCATGTTGTGCACGGAAGCACTAGGTGCTGGCCATAGTTTTTCCGTGGCTTATGGTGCTCAAACAGGTATTGGTACTTTGCCCACATTGTACTACGGATCAGAATTTCTGAAACAGAAATATGTAACCAAACTTGCCACCGGTGAATTCAAAGGTTGTTATTGTTTGACCGAACCCGGCAGTGGAAGTGACGCAAACAGTGGTAAAACAAAAGCCACCTTGAGTGATGATGGAAAACACTACATCGTCAACGGACAGAAAATGTGGATTACCAATGGAGGTTTTGCTGATGTATTCACAGTATTCGCACGTATTGATGATGATGCAAATCTTTCAGCATTCGTCTTGGACAAAACCATGGACGGAATCACACTCAATCCCGAAGAGAAAAAAATGGGGATCAAGGGTTCTTCAACAAGACAAGTCTTCTTCAACAATGTGAAAGTGCCGGTTGAAAATATGTTGAGTGAAAGAAACAATGGTTTCAAAATCGCAGTGAACATTCTCAACATAGGTCGTATTAAACTTGGTGGCGGCGTTCTCGGTGGCAGCAAAGACACCGTGAATGAAGGCATTCGTTATGCCAATGAACGCCAGCAATTCGGAAGACCCATTAGCAAGTACGGAGCGATCAGAAATAAAATCGCCGAAATGTGCATTGGGGTTTATGCATTGGAAAGCGCCTTGTATCGCGCCACACAAAATATTGACGATGCCATTCATTCACTTCAGGAAGGTGGGATGGAAAAAGGAGAAGCTGTTCTAAAAGGAATTGCATCTTTTGCTCCTGAATGCGCCATCCTCAAAGTATTCGGTTCTGAAGTTCTTGATTTCGTTGTGGATGAAGCTGTACAAATTCATGGTGGTATGGGATATAGCGCCGAAACACGCGTTGAGCGTGCATACCGCGATTCACGTATCAATCGAATATTCGAAGGCACCAATGAAATCAACAGACTCCTTACAGTAGATATGATCCTGAAAAAAGCCATGAAAGGCGAACTGGATCTCATGTCTCCTGCCATGAAAGTTGCGGGTGAGTTAATGTCCATTCCTGAATTTGGAGATGCGCCTTCAAATGTTTTTGAAGAATGCCACAAATACCTCATCAACTTCAAAAAAGCCATCTTGATGGTCGCTGGTTCTGCGGTGCAAAAACTGATGATGCAACTTGAAAAGGAACAAGAAGTTTTGATGAACGTCGCCGATATGATGATTCAAACTTATGTGGCGGAATCATTGTTACTTCGTGTAGAAAAACTCGCAGCGATGAAAGGTGAAGATGCCGCATCTGTTCAAAAGGAAATGCTACGCGTGTTTTTCTTTGAAGCTGCAGAGAGTATTTCTCATAACGGTAAAGAAGCATTACTGTCATTCGCAGAAGGTGACGAATTGCGAATGATGTTGATGGGTTTAAGAAGATTCACCAAAACAGAACCATTTAATGTAAAAGAATCCAAAAGAACTGTCGCTGCGGCAGCTATTTCAGCCAACAAATACTGCTGGTGATTTATTCAATATTCAAAAAAGATGGCGCCTTGTTGCGCCATCTTTTTTTTCACTTAAAGAAAGTTTCTTGCTTTGATAACTAAGTCAATTTCCGAATCTACATACTTCTGAATCCTTTTGCTCATTTAAATCCGCCGATCGCGCCGAGTCCAAATAAAGCGTAATCATATTTCACTGGATCATTCGGATCGAATTCGCGCAGCACCTGATCAATGGCTTCTACTGCCTTCCAATCGTTTTGAGAACGGTGAAGCAAACCCAGTTTTCTCGCAATATTTCCTGTATGTACATCAAGTGGCAATGACAATTGCGATGGCGAAATGTGTTTCCACATTCCAAAATCAACTCCTCGTTTGTCTCGTCTCACCATCCAACGCAAAAACATGTTCAACCTTTTTGCAGAAGATCCAGCTAGCGGATCAGCTACATGCTTCGTGGTCCGCTGACTTACTATTGATTCGAAAAAACAAGTTCTGAAATGATGAATTGCCATTTGAGGATTGGATGCATTTTTCATTTTATCTGTAAAAACAACCTCCAATCCTTGATGGGCGACATAAATATGTTGTAGTGAAATGATGAACTGTTTAAAGTCATCACCATTGAAAGTACGATACACAAAATTTTGAAGGGACTTCAAATCATGGCGATCATGATGAAGAACAAAATCATAGGGTTGATGATCCAACAATTCGATCATCCTCTTCGCGCTTTTTAAAATCGCCTTGCGATTTCCCCATGAAATAGTAGCTGTAAGAAAAGCAGCGATTTCAATGTCTTCTTTTTTAGTAAAAAGATGCGGAATAGAGACGGGATCATCATCAATGAAACTGCCGTTGTTATATCTGTCAGACATCTCATCAAGATAGTCCTTCATGTCGCCCTTTGGCAAAATCAGGTTCACAGCTATCGAATGAAGTGATTATTCATCTTCGTTTCCCATGAGTGCGAATTGTAACAAATTGGCTCCCATCCGAAGTGCTTTCTGTCTTGCTTCATCAGAATCTTTGTGCACTTCATAATCTTCCCATCCATCTCCTAAATCGCATTCAACGTCATAAAAAAGCACGAGACGTCCTTCATATACGAGACCAAAACCCTGTGGTGCTTTCTTATCATGTTCGTGAATTTTAGGCAACCCATTTTGAAACTGATAAGCCTGATGGTAGACAGGGTGCGAAAACGGAAGTTCAATCAATTCCAATTCCGGGAAAACCTTTTTCAGTTCCTTTCTGATGAATTTATCCATTCCATAGTTATCCGAAATGTGCAAGAAACCTCCGCCAATGAGGTAGTTTCGAAGGTTCTCAGCATCATCGGCAGAAAAGACCACATTGCCATGACCAGTCATATGAACAAATGGATAATTGATGATTTCGGGACTTCCAACGTCGATGAACGGAACATCCAAATCAATATTCATGTTGAGATTCTTGTTCACGAATTGCACCAGATTCGGAACGCTCGTTGGGTTAGCGTAGTAATCTCCACCACCCCTGTATTTCAGAACGGCGATTTTGTAAGAAGGTGGTGCTGTCACAAATGACAACAGCATAGGTACGATCAATAAAATCAGCAGTTTTTTCATAGGTTGAATTTCGAATCAAAAATAAGTCAGTATTACTCGTGGTTTTCACGCAACGCAAATACATTTGACAAATTTTTGAAATGAAAAAAATCATCAACTCTACTCTGGCGCCTGCACCAATTGGACCTTATAGCCAGGCGGTCATGGCCAATGGAACACTTTACATCAGTGGCCAGATTGCCATTGATCCCGCCACTCAACAATACGTGCCGCAAGACATTCGAAAGGAAGCCGAATTGGTAATGAAAAATTTGAGTGCAATTCTAACTGAGGCCGGTTTGGATTTTTCTCATGTGGTAAAAACCAATATTTTTCTTGCAGACATGAACGACTTTGGTATTGTCAACGAAGTTTATGGAGGCAATTTTCAATCAGACTTTCCAGCCAGAGAAACTGTTCAAGTATCCGTATTGCCGAAAAATTGCAAAGTGGAAATTTCTATGATCGCCGTAGGTTGAACTTGAAAGAAAAGTTGTGCTACAGTAAAAACGCATAACTTCGTTTAAATAATCATTTCCAATGGTTTTCCGAAAAATTCTATACTACCTGAATCCACTTAATCTTTTCAAAAAAGAAAAGGTGGACATGAACCTGCGCTTCATGCATGGAATCAATAAAATTTCCATACTGATGTTTGTGGTTTGTCTTGTCGTATTACTGGTACGCTATCTGGGTCGATAGATTCAGACTATTTCCACCGGATGGTTTCCGTGAGATGCATCACGTCTTCTCTTAAAAAATCAAGAACAGGTGCGATTGAATCCGGATTTGGCGCATTAAAGAAATACAAAGAACCTCTGAAAAAATGAGAGGTGCTGTCGGTCAGAAAAAACTGTAATTGCGAAGCCGCCTCGCCTTCGATGTCGTAAACAATTCCGTAGACCTGATTCAGACTGTCTGATATGATTGTTCGTTTCAGCGCTGTTGCTTTCATTTCATGCTTCGCTGCAAATCCATAAGCATCATGAAGGAGCCTGTCCATGTTGTTGTTTACAGGCATATAGGAGCAATGTATTCTGGCGTTGAATTTTGGAAAATACACATTGAACCAACATGAATCACTACTCATCTTGTCCTTGAATAACTCCACTTTGGCGTAGTTTGGAACTTCCATTTGCAGAGGACAGGCAGTTTCATAAACGCGATATGACTTCTCGGGTAAATCAATTCTGAAATAACCTCTTGGACGAGGAATATCTGATCCATGACTCAGGAAAAAATATGCGCCCGTGGCTATGATCACCAGTGCCGAAACGAGAATCAAAAGTATTTTCTTGGTCATCTTAGTTCGTCATTCAATTGGATGGCGCTGCATCAACGGGCAAACTGATTTTCACGCGTTTGATTTTTCTTTTATCCGCCGATTCTATTACGAAGGTATATCCATTGAATTGAATCGTGTCGCCTTTGGTAGGTATTCTGCCTGCTTGCTCGATAAGAAATCCCGCAAGAGAACTACTATCGCCTCGTGAATCCTCGAAATCTGATGGCTCAACCTCGAGTATTTTATACATATCAACGAGTGAAATTTTACCTTCCATCACATAAGTGTGGTCATCCAATTTTGAATACTGCAATTCTTCTTCATCGAATTCATCGGAAATTTCTCCGACGATTTCTTCGAGAATATCTTCCAATGTAACCAATCCGGAAGTCCCGCCATATTCATCGACAACGATGGCAAGGTGAACTTTTGCCTGCTGAAATTCCTGTAGCAGGTCATCGATTTTTTTATTTTCAGGTACGAAAAACGGTTGCTTAATCAAGTCCTGCCATGGATAATCCACTTCTTCGAGATAAGGCAGTAAATCTTTAACAAAAAGAAATCCTGCGACCTCATCTGGAGAATCTTTGATGACAGGCAATCTAGAATATCCCTTATCCAATACTGTTTCAAGAACTTCGGTAAAAGAATCAGAATATCTGAGGAAGACAACATTGACTCTTGCTGTCATGATTTGAGCGGCCTCTTTGCCCCCAAATGTTACAATACCCTCGAGTATTTTGTGTTCTTCATTGGTTCTGTTATCATCGGCAGTTAATTCCAATGCATGCCCGAGTTCATCCACAGAGATATTGGTTTTTACCTTGTTTTTTAAAGCTTTTTCCAAAATGGATGAAGTTCCCATCAGAAACCATGTGAGCGGACTTAAAATTCTGGAAATAGCTTTCAGCGGAAGTGCCATCATGCGTGCAACCTGCACACTATTGCCAGTCGCATATACCTTGGGAACAACTTCAGCGAAAAGAACCAAAATGAATGTGATAACCACAACATCTATCAGTGTTTTCAAAAATCCATCTTGAGGAAACCACTCATCGGACAATTGCGTGGCAAGCAAAACAATCGCGATGTTGATGGCATTGTTGGCGATAAGAATTGTGGCAAGAAGTCTTTTCGGTCCGAGTTCGCGGTCTGGTTGTTCCAATAATTCCAGAATGCGCAAATCGGCCGACGATTTCGATTCTGATAAATCTGCCTTCTGAGAAGGTGATAACGAAAAGAGTGCTACTTCACTGCTGGACATCAAAGCGCTACACAGCAGCAAAAGCAGCACAAGGACTAAAAGACCCGTGCTGCTGAACACACTCAGGAAAATGATATGTTGGTGAAATACCGTTAGGACAGTTTCCAAATATTCATGTGTTGGTTAAACTCAAAATGGAAGATCATCGTCATCCGCTCCAACATGAACCGGTGGCGCATCTGTGGTAGTGGAGTTTAATGAAACCGGAGATTGTTCACCTGGTTTTGCTCCCATCAATACCAATTCGGTCACATTGATTTCATAAAATCGACGAGCGATACCTTCCTTGTCGTTGTATTCACGTGAACGGATACTTCCTTCCACGTAGACCATGCTTCCTTTGCGAAGGTATTGTTGAGCAACCTTTGCAAGACCAGCCCGGCCGATTCTGATGTTGTGCCACTCTGTAGGCAGATCGATACGCTGATTTTTTTCACGATCGAAATAGCTTTCGGTAGTTGCGAGAGAGAACGTGCACACGGTGCCTCCATTCTCAAATGTTTTGGTTTCCGGATCTCTTCCGAGATGGCCTACCAATGTTACTTTGTTAATGCTTGCCATTTGTTTAAAGATATTAGATTGATTTAATTTTTGAACGCCACAAACGTACGTCAGTTCTATCGGATTCATATTCCATTTTGGAATGTCTTATGAGAAAGTTATTCCAATATCCGCTTTCAAATCCGACGTCAGATTTTGATTTAAGAAAATTGAAAAATGACCTGGAAAGCCCGCGATAACAATCAATTGAAGTATTCCATTGGATGACCTGGGCTGAGTGCAATTACGATTCGCATATTGCTAACGAGAGTCGCCCGCCAAATATTTCTCCACCAACCTTGGAACACCGTATTGGCTGAGATTCGTTTTAGCAATCCTGATCCAATCTGAAAGAGGATTTGACATTTTCGACTTCGTCTTGATATGAATAAACCTCGCATGTATGCGACGATGCGTGAGAATGTGTAAATAAGGTTCACTCGATGAAATCACACAATCACGTTTCTTGAGAGCTTGTGATTTGAGAAATTCTGTCAGTTGCAAACCCAAGTCAGGTTCGCTTTCCGATTCAATTCCCGGAAAATCATACAGCCCCTTCCAAATGCCGTCCAGTCCGCGTTTTCTAATCCAAACATATCGCGGTTCATCGATGTGGAAATAGGTGATCCAAAGGTTTTTTACCCTCGTCTTTTTCTTTTTAAAAGGAAAATCCGATACCCGCTTTTTTGCAAATGCAAAGCATGAAGAATGAAACGGACAAGAATCGCATTGCGGCAAACGCGGCGTGCAATGAAGAGCGCCAAATTCCATGATGGCCTGATTGTAAGATGCGGGATTCCTAGGATCAATCATTTCTTCAGCCAACTGTGAAATGGCGTTTTTACCTTCTTTTGAATCAATGGCATGCTCAATTCCGTAAATCCGGCTTAAAACGCGCACTACGTTACCGTCAATCACCGGCTTTTTCTCGTTGTATGCGAATGAAGCGATTGCCGCAGCCGTGTATGGGCCGATACCTTTCAGTTTGATCAATCCGTCATAGTTCATGGGAAAAAGTCCTTGGCCGTGTTCCACCACCAACTGGGCCGTATGATGAAGGTTCCTTGCCCTGCTGTAGTATCCGAGACCCTGCCATGCTTTTAACACTTGGTCTTCGGATGAACCCGCAAGATCGTGCACCGTTGGAAAGAGTTTCAGGAATTTGAGATAGTAGCTCAACCCTTGATCGACGCGGGTTTGCTGTAGAATAACCTCAGAAAGCCAAATATGATACGGATTGGTGGTCTGTCGCCAGGGCAGGTCTCGACGATGCGTTTCGTACCACCCGATCAATTTTCGGCTAAAATCCTTCATGGGCGCAAGATTAAAGCCTTTTCAGGAGAACAGAATCAAGACGAATACACCATCTTTCATCACTTTTCTCTAACATTCAGTAAAAGAACCATTTGAAATTCTGAATTCGCAGTTATATTTGCCGCCCGATTTTGAAAAAAATACATAATTCATTTATAATCAATAAAATTAAGAGATAATGACAAAGGCGGATATTGTGACAGAGATTTCCAACAAGACCGGAATTGACCGGAATGACGTACTCGCTATCGTTGAAGGATTCATGGGTACTGTGAAAAATGCCATGGAAAACGGAGAGAATGTTTACCTCCGTGGCTTCGGTAGTTTTATTGTGAAAAAACGCGCTGAGAAGCTCGGACGTAACATCCTTGCAAAAACCAGTGTTGTAATACCAGCACACTACATCCCTGCTTTCAAACCAGCGAAAGAATTCATGGATGATGTGAAAGCAAAAGTGAAAGTTGTTGAACATGCCTAAGCACAAGCTTTGGCTGTTTGCTTTGATTATAGGGTCCATAGGACTCATCGTTCTTTTTTTAAGATTACCTAAACTGCCGGATTCGGTGACAGAAAAAGTCACCACGATGGATCCGGACTCATTGAAACTCCAGCAAGCGATAGAACTCGTGAATGGAGCTGATCCCATGGCGGGAATCATGCAACTTCGTGAATTGGTAGCTAAAGACTCCACCAATGTGGATGCTCAATACTACCTCGGACTGTTTTCCTTAAAAAGTGGACAGCTCGACAAAGCCATCGGTCGTTTCAACACAGTGCTGCTTTGAAACCTGATGACATCAAATATCAGGTTGAAGTGGGATATCAGTTTATGTTGATCGACAGTGCAGAGCTTGCTCTTCCCTGTTTTGAAAGAGGACTACAAATCGACTCAACCGACAACAACTCTTTGTTCTTTTCGGCGCAAGCCTTGGAGAGAATGAACCGATTTGCGGAAGCAAAAAGAAATTACGAGACACTCCTGCGACACAATACCGACAGTATTGTAGCCGTGAAAGTGACCGAATTAATAGATACAGTAAATAAAAAATTAATCCCGTAGTACAATGCCTTGCGGTAAAAAAAGAAAGCGCCATAAAATGGCCACACACAAAAGGAAGAAGCGCCTAAGAAAAAATCGCCACAAGAAAAAAGTGCGCTAGTGGTGCATTGTAATTTCCAGTCTGTTTCCAACGGAAACAGGCTGGATGTTACAAGTTACAGGTGAATGCACCTCGCATTCGCCTGCTTTTCATTTTCTATAACTCCTTCTTCTATTGACTGGAAATATTGAATTGGTGATCAATGCCACCTCATCCGGGGTGGATATTGCTTTGCTCAAAGAAAAAGTTCTCATTGAACTCCATCGCGAACAGCGAAATCAGGAGTATGCAGTGGGCGACGTTTATCTGGGCAAGGTCAAGAAGATATTGCCACACCTGAACGCTTGTTTCGTCGATGTTGGTTACAACAAAGATGCATTCCTTCACTACTTGGATCTTGGTCCTCAGTTCGCCTCACTCAACGCTTTCACCAGAAAAACACTGAGCGGCGATCAGAAAAACTCTGATCTCATGAGTTTCCAGACTTTGCCAGACATCAACAAGGATGGCAAAATCAAGGATGTGATGGGACAAGGTTATGTCATACCAGTTCAGGTTGCCAAAGAACCCATTTCTCAGAAAGGTCCACGCCTCACATCAGAAATTACCATTGCAGGTCGTTACCTGGTGCTTGTGCCATTTTCGAATAAAGTTTCGCTTTCTGGCAGAATTACGGATGAAGTAGAACGTGATCGTCTGCGCAAACTGATGCACAGCATTCGCCCTTCAAACATGGGCGTGATCATCCGCACCCAAGCTGAAGGCACAAGTGTGAGTGAATTGGATCAAGACCTTCACGATCTGGTGAAGCGTTGGGATGAAATGCACCGTACGATGAAAACGGCGCGTCCTCCACAACGAATTCTTGGCGAAATCAATAAGACTTCTTCCATTCTTCGAGACATTCTCAATGAGAATTTTACCTCGATCAATGTCAACGACGAACAGGTTGCTGCGGAAATCAAAACATACCTGAAGTCTTTCAACCACGAAGAAGGCATTGTCAAGCTTCACAAAATTCCTGATCTGTTCGAAGCTTTCAACGTTCATCGTCAAATCAAACAGAGTTTCGGTAAACAAGTCAATCTGAAAAGCGGTGCTTATCTGATTGTTGAGCATACCGAAGCCATGCATGTGATCGACGTCAACAGCGGTAATCGGAAGAATGCTTCCGTGATCAATCAGGAAGATAACGCGTTTCAGACCAATCTGGAATGTGCAAAGAAATTGCCCGACTCCTTCGACTACGTGATATGGGTGGAATTATCTGCATTGATTTTATCGATATGCAGAACAAAGACAATCAGAAGAAACTAAGCGACACCCTTCGTGATTGTATGAAAGAAGACAAGGCCAAACACAATGTTTTGCCTCCAAGCCGTTTTGGTGTAGTTGAAATCACACGTGAAAGAGTGAAGCCTGTCACCAAAGTGGTGACCACCGAAAAATGTCCAAGTTGTGACGGAAAAGGTGTGGTTCAATCATCTCTTCTTTTCACTGAAGAAATCGAAAACAACATTCGATTCTTATCTGAAGAAGGAGTGCATAAAAATCTGCGATTGGTAGTGCATCCGATGGTTGAAGCATATCTCAACAGAGGATGGTTCAACAGCATTACTAAATCCTGGCGAAAAAAGTATAAGCTTAAATTGAATGTTGAGGCTTCTTCTAATATCGCATTCCTCGAGTATCACATTTTCGACGCAGAAGGCGAAGAAGTGAATCTCTGATTCGCATTCCGAAATCTCCAACATCTATTTTTTTTCTAGTTAGGTCCGTCGTGATCCTTATTTGGATTTCACACAGTCATTAAAGACAAGCTGATCAACGCATGTATGCGACGAAGTGTTTTTCTACCACATTATTCAACGCAGCAAGGTTCAGGTGATCACTTACTTCTGCAGCATCACGCACACTACCGTCTTTCATCAAAATCTTGATCGCATCATTTTGGGAGTTGTAAGCTCTGTTATCCACCGTTGTGTGAATCACAAAATAACCAGCTTCTTCTTCAGTGAGGCTGTATTGAGCAGCAATTCGTTTTACTTGCTTAGCGATAAAATCATGATCAATCTGATCCTTTTGTAATTCGATTTTGAAAAGCTCACGTTTCATGATTTTCGCAGACAACATAGACAGAACCCGATCATCATGACTTTGCCACACTTTCAAAGCACCGGCAATGTCGAAATCATCCAATTGCGCATATTGCTCCAATGAGTTTCTATCTCTGGCGAAGTCCGAAGCGGAAATATTGTTGTAAAGGAAAAAATGCAACGCAGGAGAACAAAACATTTCCTTGCCCTCATTGGCCAGTTGTTTTGCCCGCTTCAACGCATTCACGAGCATGTATTCAGCGCTGAGTACAGTTTTATGCAGATAGACCTGCCAATACATAAATCTTCGCGCAACGATAAATTTTTCAATGCTGTAGATGCCCTTTTCTTCTACCACAAGCTGATCATTTTTTACATCTAGCATCTTTAAAATACGCTCACTTCCCACCTGACCTTCCACTACTCCACTAAAGAAACTATCGCGCGCGAGATAGTCGAGGCGATCCATATCCAGCTGGCTACTGACCAACTGATGGAAATATTTTTTCTTGTAACGGTTGTTGAAAATATCAATGGCCATGGTAAGTCTGCCTCCGAGATCAGCATTCAACTGTTGCATCATGAGCGATGAAATCTGCTCATGGTGCATCTCATTCGCAATGGAGAATTCTAAAGCATGGCTAAATGGACCATGGCCAATATCATGCAAGAGAACCGCACTCAATAAGCTTACTTCTTCTTCAGGTGTGATGTCATGATTTTTGTGCCGAAGTTCATCCACCGCGTTTTGCATCAGGTGCATTGCACCAATCGCATGTTGAAACCTATTGTGAAGCGCACCAGGATAAACCAGATGCGATAAACCTAATTGGGCAATTCTCCGCAAACGCTGAAACCACGGATGGTCAATCAGTTCCAGAATAAATCCATGCCTGATGGTAATGAAGCCGTAAACCGGATCATTGATGATTTTGCGTCTTGTTTCCAATGGAAATGAAAAATTATTTAACGCTGTAAAAATATTCACGGAATACCCGAGTTAAGCCATGTATAAGAACCGTAGCTTTGACGGACTGTTATTAAAACCAATTACGCTTTTTTATGGCTAGTGAACGCATACTCTGGGCAGATGATGAAATCGATCTGCTAAAACCTCATATTCTCTTCCTGGAACAGAAAGGATACCATGTAACCACTGTAAACAATGGCACTGACGCCGTCGACAAGGTGCGCGACAGTTTTTTCGATATCGTGTTTCTGGATGAAAATATGCCTGGCGTAAATGGTCTAGCTGCACTTCAAAAAATCAAAGAAATTGACCCGACCTTGCCCGTGGTGATGATCACCAAGAGTGAAGAAGAGCACATCATGGAGGATGCGATTGGTTCAAAAATCTCGGATTACCTCATCAAACCTGTCAATCCCAACCAGATTCTCCTTTCATTGAAAAAAAATCTGAATGAAAAGCGTTTGGTGAGCCAGAAAACAACCAGCGACTACAGACAAGAGTTTCGCGAAATATCAATACGCCTCAGTGATCGCATGGATGCGCAGGAATGGTCTGAATTCTACAAAAAATTGGTACGATGGAATTTAGAACTTCAAGACTCGCAAGATGAAGGCATGAATGAAATCTTCAGAACGCAACGCATTGAAGCCAATGATCAATTCGCCCGTTTCATCAAAAATAATTATCTGGGTTGGCTTAAAAACACAGCCACAGCGCCTGTCATGTCACACACATTGGTGAAAACCAAAGTAGCCCCATTGTTGAAAGCAGGCAATGAAACGGTCTTCATGGTTGTAATTGACAACTTGCGTTTTGATCAATGGAAGGTGATCCAACCGAAGCTGAAAGAATTTTTCCGTTCAGAATCCGAAGATATCTTCTATGCGATCCTTCCAACAGCGACTCATTATGCAAGAAATGCCCTGTTCGCAGGTTTGATGCCAAGTGAAATTGAAAGATTACATCCAAACCTATGGCTCAATGAAGATGACGAGGGTGGTAAGAACATGCATGAAGAAGCGCTCATGGGAGCGCAACTGAAGCGCATGGGTTTTGATTTCAAATGGAGCTACAATAAAATCACCAACCTAAACGCTGGTAAAAAGTTGAACGACTCGTTCTCCAATCTGATGAACAACAAACTGAATGTGATCGTGTACAACTTCGTTGATATGCTTAGTCATGCCCGCACAGAGATGGAAGTGATCAAAGAACTTGCAGATGATGAGCCAGCATACCGCAGCATCACTTCTTCATGGTTTGACCACTCACCGTTGTTGGACATTTTGAAAAAAGTCGCAGAAAACAATGGCACACTTATCATCACAACGGATCATGGTACCATAAGAGTTGAAAATCCAGTGAAAGTGATTGGTGACAGAAACACAAATTCAAACCTCCGCTATAAGGCAGGAAAAAATCTCAATTACAATCCTAAGGAGGTATTTGAAATCAGAAATCCTGCTGATGCATTCTTGCCGAAGATCAATATCAGCACGGCTTATATTTTTGCCCAAAACAGTGATTTCTTCGTTTACCCCAACAATTACAACCAATTTGTAAACTTCTATCAAAACACATTCCAGCACGGCGGTATTTCGATGGAAGAAATGATGATTCCTTTTTGTGTCCTAAAGGCGAAATAAGAACCTCATTCAACTCTAATACTAGATCAACCCGGCTCCTCAGCCGGGTTTTTCATTTTTCAAATCGCGTACAAGTCCCGTAGACACCGCAAATCGACATCCGTCAATGCCAAGTAGGATCACAACAAAAACCCTCTTACCGTTCATCACACTCCATGTGGATTTATCGAGAAGGTTATGCAAATTGCGCTCAGCAAAAACAAAATCACAAAAAAAAATCCTGCTCTTTGGAAGCATAGCCCTTGCGCTCTCATCTTGCGGCGGTGAACAAAAAAAAGATCAACCTGCCAGAATGAAAATTGAAAAGTATCCGGAATCCAAAAAACTGGAACAACAACTCGACTTCTTCGGAACAAAAGTAGACGACCCATATCTGTGGCTCGAAGACGACACCAGTGCTGAAACAGGGGCCTGGGTTGATGCTCAGATTGCGGTGACAAGAAATTACCTCGATAGCATTCCTTACCGCAAAAAATTGCCGAACGATTCCGCGACTTGTTCAACTTTGAAAAAGTTGGCGCTCCAATGAAAGCCGGTGATTATTATTTTATTTTCAAAAACTCCGGTCTGGAAGCGCAAGGAAAATACTTCGTGCGCAAAGGACTGGAAGGAACGGACGAACTATTCCTTGATATCAATACAATCGCTGAAAATGGTCTCGCTTCTGCATCATTACTCGGTGCAGATGACCAGAATAGATATATGGCGGTAAATGTCAATCAGGCAGGAAGTGACTGGAGCACAATTGAAGTTTATGACATCGCTACCAAACAAAAAATGAGCGACAAACTTGAATGGGTCAAATTCAGCGGTGCTGCCTGGTATGGCGATGGTTTCTACTATAGCCGATATCCGCAACCTGCGAAGGGTATGGAACTTAGTGGTGATAACAAAAACCACATGGTTTATTATCACAAAATTGGAACAGATCAAAGTGCTGATGAATTGGTGTACAGCGATCCATCTAGACAGGACATGTATCACAATGTTTACCTTACAGAAGACAAAAAATACCTCTTTCTGATTGCAGCACCTGGAACGGATACATATGAAGTGTGGTTTAAAAATCCAGCGGAGAAAAACGCGAAATTCAAACCGCTTTTCACCGATATGAATCATAAATCTTCACCCATCGAATGCACAGAAGATGGTATGTTGATCGTTCGCACCGATGTTGGTTCGGCGAATTCAAGATTGGTATTGGTTGATCCAAACAATCCAGATCCTTCGAATTGGAAAGAAATCGTGCCAGCAACAGAAAATCTTCTGCAAGGTGCAAGTACTGGTGGCGGTGTGATTTTCCTCGAATACCTCGACAAAGCAAATACACGCATTTTCCGATGCAACTACGATGGTAGTGACCTCAAAGAAATTCCAATGCCAGATAAAACAGGTTCTGCAGGTGGTTTCGGAGGTAAAAAAGATGAGAAAATCTGCTTCTACTCCTTCACCTCTTTCACTTATCCGAGTGTGATTTTCAAATATGACATCGATGCCAATCAAAGCACAGAATACTATCGCATCAATGTAAAATTCAATCCTGCCGACTATGAAAGCAAACAAGTGATGTACAAGAGCAAAGATGGAACTGATGTTCCTATGTTCATCGTACATAAAAAAGGGTTGAAGCTTGATGGTAAAAATCCCGCTTGGTTATACAGCTATGGTGGTTTCTCCATTCCGATGCAGCCAGGTTTCTCTTCATCACGAATTATTCTATTGGAAAATGGGGCTGTATTTGCCATGCCTTGCATCCGTGGTGGAAACGAATTTGGTGAAGGCTGGCACAAAGCAGGAATGCTCGACAAAAAACAAAACGTTTTCGATGACTTCATTGCAGCCGCGGAATTCCTGATTAAAGAAGGTTATACATCGAACGAACTTCTAGCCATTGAAGGTGGATCAAATGGAGGTTTGCTTGTTGGCGCCTGTATGACACAAAGACCTGATTTGTTCAAAGTCGCATTCCCTCAAGTTGGTGTTCTGGATATGCTGAGGTTCCATAAATTCACAGTGGGTAAAGGCTGGATTCCGGAATATGGATGTGCAGACAGCTCCAAAACACATTTCGATTTTCTCTATAAATACTCTCCTTATCACAATTTGAAGAAAGGAACGAAGTATCCCGCAACTATGGTGATGACAGCAGATCATGACGATCGTGTAGTACCTGCGCACAGTTTCAAATTTGCAGCAAGACTTCAGGAGTATCATCAAGGTGAAAATCCCGTTTTGATACGCATTGAAAAAAGCGCAGGACACGGAGCCGGAATGAGCACCGATCAGGTGATCGAATCCATCGCCGACAAATACGCATTTTTCTTTTACAACATCGGTAGAGACTTATAAAATTATTTCCGCAAAAATTAAGGGCACCCTATCGGTGCCCTTTTTTTTGGTTCAGAAGGTTATTCAATGATCAACCGCGCTGTTTCATTCCATTCTTCGCTGATGATATTGACGATATATATACCTGCAGCAAGTTCCTTCGTTTCATTGATCGGGATTTTGTTGTCGCTGCAATAAACATATTGAGGTTCTGCTACCTCTCTACCCTTTGCGTCATAAATCCGAACATACAACATGCCCTTATAATTTTCATCGAGTATGACATTCACCAGATCACCATGCGATGGATTTGGATAGATAGCGAAATTCATCTGATGAGGTGATTCTGCCAAAAGGTTCGAATTGATATGCTGATCATTGTCCAAAGCTTCCCATCTTTCTTGGCCATTTTCATCCTCCATTACAAAAGTGCTCGATGCCACTTGCATGCAACGTGCAGGTCCCCAATTGCCAAACATTCCATTTTCATACTTTGGTCTAATCCGAACATTGTATGTAACGCCCGGTACGATCGATATGGATGTAAGTGGAAAATTGGTGAGATAACTACCCCGCATGTGTGTTAAAGTGCTACCACCTGGCGAAGGAGTAAATTCCCATTCATAGTCAATAGCACGACAAACCCCGGTATTCAGTCCAACAAAACTGTTCGCATTAACAGAACTTGGACAGGTGTAAAATCCGGCCAGATAAACTTGTGGCCATCCCTGAATATTGATTTGAAATTGGAACACCTCATGAACAATAAGTTGTTCCATGCTACCAAGTCCGTTGGAAAGATTGTAGATTGGATTCACTTTCACTTGATATGAATCGCCGGCAATCAAGCCTGGAACTTTGGTCAATCGAAGGTTCGTCAACAAATTCTGCGTGTATTGATAGCTCAATCCAGTCGTCGTAGACGTAAATGTGAAGCGATATGCAAATGCGGAAACAGGCACCGCAATAACATTTTGGCAATACTCAAGATTCGGATTATTCACCACAATAAAACTATCATTCAAATAGCTCAAGCTGATTGTAAATGAACCCGTGCCTTGTGCACTGTTATAGTTTCGAACGGCAATACGGTATTGCTGACCTTCTATCAAATTACCGAAATTTAAGTACTCATTACCTGGACCATTGTTCGTGTTTTCCAGATCAACAAATTCCCCATTGATTGTTTGCAACTCCACCAAAAGATTGATTGAAGAAGATTGTACCCTGATTCTAATTCCAGGTGCAGGCGCAGTGAATTTGTACCAGAGGTCTTGACCTGTTACTACGTTGGTGGTAGCTTCAGCAGAAGGTGTAGCATTGGTCAGATTACCCACACCAAGTGTTGTAACTGTAATCGGATTCACAGGAAGGTTAATTGCTCCCGAAGGATTGTCATTTACGACAACTTGTCCACAACCCTCGTCAGTAAATGCATCACAATCATCATTGATACCATTGCACAATTCTGTGGCGGTTGGTTTGATCCCTGCATTGGAGTCATTGCAGTCGGTATTATTCACTACATAACCACTGGGAGCAACACATGCCATGATGCTTAAACTGCCGTTTCCAAAACCATCACCATCCGCATCAGCATAGAAGACTGTTTGTACACCTTCATCCGTTTGCGCGTCACAGTCATCATCCAACCCATTACATGTTTCGGATGCTGTAGGATGAATAGCTGCATTCGCATCATCACAATCACCTGCAAAAAGTACAAATCCAATCTGTTCTGAGCATGCTTCAATAGAACCATCATCAGAACCAAATCCGTCTCCATCTGAATCAGCGAAGTAAACAGTCGTTGGAATTACTACAATGTAATTTGTCATTTGCAATTCGTCCGTCGTTGTTCCATTAGAAACTAGTAACGTCACATCATAGCTACCAGGTATGTTGTAGAACACCGAAGGATTTTGGTCAGAAGAAGTGGAAGGAGTACCTCCCGGAAATGACCACATCCAATTGATGGGTTCACCCGTAGACGCATCGTTGAACTGAACAGATCCCGATCCGCACAATACAGGTTCAACAGCGGTAAAGTCTGCAACCACATTGACTGCCTGTGTTGGCGTGATGAGAAATAAATCACCATTGCTTGCGGCGACAATAACTTCAATGCCGTCCTGATTGATATCGGTTGATCCGAGTTGAAGTATATCCTGACCACTCAATCCATCATAGACCACATAATCCCAATCCGATTCAGGATCATTGTTGTTATGAAAGACATGAATTTCACCAGGTGAACCGGAAACTACCCCGGCACCAATACCATATAAGATATCCTTCAATCCATCACCATCGGCGTCAAGAATGCAGATATCAGGTGATGGTACATCGCCAGCATATTGTTCATGAGCATCTGTGCCATCAATACCATATCTCACCATGTTATCGTAAAAACTAAACACCAATTCCTGTTGTCCATCAGAATCCATGTTGGCATAGTCATACGAATCCCAACCACCGATGTATTGCATCGAATTGCTATCAAGAAATCCACTACCCATGCCCGGATAGATGTGTAGATCTGATCCAAAATCAGACAGGACAAATACAAGCAAATCATCCAGTCCATCGCCAGTAAAATCTTCACCATTCAATTTACTCAATGAAAAAAAAGAACCAGGAAACAACTCAAGAGTAGTTTGCATGACTGGCGCATCAAAACCACTACCATCCCAACTTAGAGAATAGAAAAAACCAACATGATCATAACTGAGTGTTGGGTCGGCCACATCATAATTCAGACATATCAATACTTCTTGGGAACCATCATCATTCAGGTCGCAGTTGCTGATACCCTTGATCAAGGGTAAAAAGGCCATTGATTCATCATCAGCTTCAGATTGAAATACCAAATACGGATCAGAGAATTGGTAGCTTCCTTCACCAAATTGTACAAAAACTGACTGACCAGTTCCGGTTGCGAGAGGCGAGAAAAATATCATGTCCATGAGGTCATCTCCGTTGACATCTCCCCACGATTCCATAACAGGATCAATCAAGTCAAACAATTCAACTTCTGTAAAAACATTGCCACCCTGATTGTGATACAACACAAAGTGCGTTGCCGGAGATTCGCCTGTAGTAGTCAATCCGCCATTGTCCGTGACAATATCCGGTAATCCATCATCATCATAATCGACCATTCGAAAAGATGCCACATCATGATAAGCTTGATTGACTTGATCTGGTTCCGAAAGTTGAGCGGACACATTGACTTGTATACAAATCAAAAGTGAGGTAAAAAAGGGTAATGCTCGCATAGGGTTTGATTTGGTTTTCCTGAAGACGAAATTTTTTGACAAATTCCACAAATCAGGATTGAACTTTTTTAAGAATTTTCGTGATGTGTCTCTGCCACACCTCATTGTGCCATGCCAACGTTTCTTCCAATGCCAGTTCGAATTCATGGCTCAGGTCTGGATAAAGCTTAATGGCATCAGTGAGAATATAAGTAGCGTAGTATTTCACGCCAACATCCGTATTGCGATCCGACAAAAACCGAAATGCAAGATCGATCAATTTACCATATTGCTTCTCGGGTAACTTGAGTGGGTAAAGCGTTTTCAGCAATTCTCGCTGAATGCCTCCCACAGTCGCTCGTTGTAAATTATTGAGCAATTCTTCGGCGTATTTCAATGGAAATTGATGATTGACTTCTGACACATGGCTCAAAACCCATGCTGCTTTAGCCGCCCGGGTGGATTGATCCACATCGATATAGCCCAAAAGAGTTTGGTACAATTTCTCATCCTTGGCCGCAGTTGCAGCTAGTTTGATCACTGCCGATTTACCCAGCCCTTTGACCAATATTTGTTCCGGTTGATTCATGATTACCTGCACAAAAAAAGCGATCATTGCTGATCGCTTTCACAAACTGATAAAAATTATCTTATTTCTTTGGAGCTGCCGATTTCGGCGCCGGTTGTTGTCTCGGTTTCATTTTGGTCTGATTGCCCGGTGCTTCATCCTCATCTTCATACTCATGTTCACGCATAGGCTCGGTCATATCACCACCATTCTCTAATTTATCCAAGAGCTGATCCAATTGTTCTGAACCCAATGATTTTGCAATCACTTTGTGATCTTTATCCAACAAATAAACTTTTGGAGTGCTCGTCACATCCCAGTATTGATGGAAATTTAAACTCTTCAAATCTGTGACACCACCATAAACCAATTTGGTAGCTGAATCCTGATTCATGATAAACTGATTTCTGGACACGTTCATGAATTCAATCTTATTGTCAGAAAGGAATTTCTTCCATTTGTCTACCTCCAGATTATTGTGAACACCATAAACTTCCAAGCCTTTGTCCTTCCACTTTTTGTAAAGGTCATTCAGCTTTGGCAATTCTTTTTTGCAATGACCACAAGTAGCTTCCCATATTACCACCAACGTATATTTTGATTTAACATCATACATCGATTGCCATACACCATTTGAATCGGGAAGAATGATGTTCGGACCTATTTCTCCACAAAGACAATGACGCTTCTTATCAGCAGCTTCTTTCATGTCTTTGATCTTTTCCTCTTTTACCCAAGGGCAAAGTCCTTTTGCATAATAGTTGTCCACCATATACACAAAGCCTTCATCCATGCACATGATTTTAGCCACTTCAAAATTGTAAGTAAATTGATGAACGATGTATTTAAAACCATCTTCATTGGCATTGCCCACACGATCGAGAACACTTTCCAATTCTGTAATCATCGTATCTGGTACCTGTGGAAGTGTCTGTGTGATGAATTTTTCGAGCACTTTGTGATAAGCCTGATCACGAATCAATCTTGGATCGGCTAGATCAACATTATCCCAATAATGTGCGCGGTAGTAATAGTATGACCATCTCTTTTTCTCATCATCGCTTAATTCAGATGGTGCATCTGGAACTTCGATATCCATGCCCATTTTCACAAGTTTTGAAACCAGCAAATTTGGATTTTTCGAAATCATCTCTTTTTGATAACGTACCACTTCATCGTTGAGATCTTTTGAGCTGTTTGCGGAATGGCTCTTTTTCTTCTTCTGTCTTCGTCGAATCTTTTAATGCCGCTTCTATTGGATTTCGGCTTTTAATTTTCTCATTGATATAATGCACATAGTCGTAGAAGATCTTATTGTTCTTGGATTCTTTGATCTTGATTCCGTCTATACTACAATCTACTGTGAAATCAATCACGATATTTTCCTCATCCACTACGATATCAAATCGTGTGGTCGCCGGAGTGACGATGGAGTATTTACCGCATTCTTTGAATGTCTTACCTGGAAATGAAAAATTACCCTTGCTGTCAATTCGGGTGGTATCGTTGTAATACAATTTGTTTCCATAATAATTTGCGAGGTAAAGGACAGTGTCCTTCAAACCCTCCACATGCCCACTGATGGTGTATTTTGATTGAGCATGAACAAGCTGTCCGGAGAACAGTATTGCAAAAAACAGCAGTTTAATCTTCATAGATTTAATTAAAGTATTCATCTGTTGGTTCGCCATAAAGACCTGCAACCTGCAAACGAGGTTGTGTTGCAAAAGTAAGTTTAACATTTCGTTGAATCTTTGGAAATCTCAGTATTTACTACCGGAACACAGCGTATGGTTCCAATCGCCTGCTGCCACAGGCAATGATTATTCCAAAAAACAGATGAGCACCTAAAATTTCTTTAACAAGTAAAAGAGTTTGCCAAGATCATTACAGACAAGCCAATGCTCTTATTGGAGCCCAAGCCCAATAATGGCCAACACCACTGATTACTTTTCCAAGCCTTGAATTAGCCCGGTTAACTCCTTCATCAACGCTTCTTGCTTATTGCGTGCATACCACAACTGTAATTTCTCCTTTGCAAGATGCATGTCCTCTCCTGTGGCTTTCGCGTGATCAATGATTGCTTGACCTTCAGCAGGTCTTGATCCCCACTTCCACAAAATTCGATTATCATGATCTATCGCGGCAACAATCGGAATGCTCCTCTTGCCATCTGTGAGAAACTGATCCATTAAACCAGGATTTTCATCCCGTAGAAATAACTTCACTTGAACCCGCTGACTCAAAGAAGCGAGTTTTACCACAGCAGGAACAATCTGAGCAGAATCGCCGCACCAACCTTCAGTAATGAGTATCCATGTCTGTGGTTCAACAATACGAGACATCATTTCTTGCAATTCCGGTGAAGGAATGAAGTGCTTATCCCAGCGATTCATCCGCTGCATATTCATTTTGGTATACTCAAGGTAATCTGCCCGTTGCTCCTGACCAGTTACCAGATTTTGTTCATACAATTGGTCTATTTTTTCGCGATACTGTGGATATGTCAGCGCATTCTTCAAATTTTCGCCGGCAATTGCCTTCATGGTTCTTTCCGCATTTGTTGTCATATCATTGAATTAGGGTGCAAATTGACAACAGACTATACGCTCAATTCCGTGATACTGGTCACGAATTGAGGTAAATCATACGAGCTGCATGACTTTATTTGCCGCTGAAAACTTCATTTCATGGAAATCCTGACACATCTGCGTAAAATGCGCACATCACTTGGTGATGGCAATATGGCCACATACAAACTGCAACTGTTCCAAAACCTCGTGCATGAAGGTGAATTACTCATGAATGATTTGGTGGGAAAACCCATCACCATAAGCTTTACAGGTGAAATCAATTGTATTGAAACCGGCAAAAAAATCAAAAAAACTTTTGGCGAAGGCTTGAGTTATGATTCCTGGCTGAAATCTCCAGCAGCTTCACCAAGTGTGATTAATCCTGAGCTGAGTCAAATTCATGAGGGTATCGCATTGCGAGATTTCGAGTGGGAACAAGCCAACCACAATCAACCTCACATCACATATTTATCCAAAACAAGTGGTATCAAAGTAGGTGTGACAAAAGCCGCGAACAAGTTTTCGAGGTGGATTGATCAAGGTGCCATAGAAGGGATAGTTCTGGCCGAAACGCCTTACAGACAACTTGCCGGACTGATCGAAGTTGCACTTAAAGAGCATTTGGCAGACAAAACTGCCTGGCAAGCCATGCTTAAAAATGAAGTCAATACCACCGAATCGCTCCTAAACGTCAAAAACAAGATGCTCAACCTCCTTCCCGAAGATCTGGTCATGTTTGCTTCTGACCATGATGAAATCACCACAATTAACTATCCCGTCCTCCAATTTCCAGCAAAGATCAAATCGCTCAAACTCGACGCTACGACTGAGTTTTCCGACACTTTGGCCGGCATAAAAGGGCAGTATCTCATCTTTAGGCATGGGGTCGTTTTTAACATACGAGCCCACTCGGCTTATCAAATTAAGATCACCTTCTGAGTATTTTTTTTCAGATAAACTAACAGATTATCAGGAATCTGAATATATTTGGCCTGACTTCACTGATTTCAACATTTCGTTTTCTGTGTTTTTTCGTAGTCAATGTTTGTTGGATCCCGTAGTTGTCGAATTTTTTATCAACAAACAGTTTTTTATCAAATGAACATTTTTGTTTCAGGGCTGAATTACAGCATGTCGAGCGAAGAGCTCCAGGAAGTATTTACACCATTCGGTGCCGTGACTTCTGCTAAAGTTATCATGGACCGTGCGACCGGCCGCTCACGCGGATTCGGTTTCGTAGAAATGCCTTCTTCTGACGAAGGTCGTGCAGCAATTGCACAACTTGATCAGTCAGATATCAATGGCAGAAAAATCAACGTTAAAGAAGCCGAAGAACGCCCACAGCGCAGCGGTGGCGATCGTCCGAGAGGTAATTTCGGTGGCGGTGGTCGCAGAGAAGGCGGCGGCGGCGGCGGTTTCAGACCACGTTACAACCGTGACAACGACGGCGGTGGCGGTGGTTATGACAGAGACAGAGGCAATCGCTATTAATACTACGATAGTCAATAAAAAGGCCGCTTATGCGGCCTTTTTTATGCACTTTCAGGCCCTTCGCGAAGTACTTTTGCAGCGCAAAAAGCAATCCCATGACTACTTCAATGACCAGTATTGATAAAGCCGCTGAAATGATCGGACTCGAAGAAAAATACGGTGCGCATAATTACCATCCGCTTCCCGTTGTGTTAGATCGTGGTGAAGGTGTTTTTGTTTGGGATGTAAACGGTAAAAAGTACTATGATTTTCTTTCTGCTTATTCTGCCGTAAATCAAGGTCACTGTCATCCGAAAATCACAAAAGCACTGATCGATCAGGCCCAACAATTGGCTTTGACTTCTCGTGCTTTTTACAATAGCGCGCTAGGTCCTTACGAAAAATTTATTTGCGAATTTTTCGGATATGATAAAATTCTACCGATGAATACTGGTGCTGAAGGTGTCGAAACCGCCATCAAACTCTGTCGGAAATGGGCTTATGAAAAGAAAGGCATTCCTGATCATCAAGCAAAAATTGTGGTTTGCGAACAGAACTTTCATGGACGCACCACGACCATCGTTTCCTTCTCGAGCGACCCTGATTCATACGGTCATTTCGGTCCTTATGCCGACGGTTTTGTGCGAATTCCATACAACGATTTGAATGCACTAAAAAACGCACTTGAAGATAAGAATATCGCAGGATTCCTTTTTGAACCCATACAAGGTGAGGCCGGTGTAGTCGTACCAGACGACGGCTATATCAAACAAGCATATGAGTTGTGTCGTGCAAAACAGGTGTTGTTTATCGCCGATGAAATCCAAACTGGTATCGCACGCACTGGAAAAATGCTCGCCGTTGATCATGAAGGAGTACATCCCGATTTGCTCATTCTCGGAAAAGCACTTAGCGGTGGAGTTTATCCTGTAAGTGCTGTTCTCGCTGATGATGAAATTATGTTGTGTATTAAACCAGGCCAACACGGTAGTACATATGGCGGAAATCCGCTTGCAGCGCGCGTTGGCGTAGCTGCTCTCGAAGTTGTACGCGATGAAAAACTTGCTGAAAATGCGCAACGACTCGGAGAAATTTTCAGATCTGAAATGCAAAAAATAATTGCAAAATCAGATCTTGTTCAACTCGTTCGTGGTAAAGGATTGCTCAACGCCATTGTCATCAACGACACTCCGGAAAGCAGCACTGCATGGAATATCTGTGTGGCACTTTCACATAACGGATTGTTGGCCAAACCTACTCACGGCAATATCATTCGCTTCGCTCCTCCTCTTGTGATGACAGAAGATCAATTGATGGACTGTGTGGCCATCATCGATAAAACATTATCTGAATTTAAAAAATAAACTCACCGGAAGCGAAGGATATGATCATAGTTGGAGATACGCTGGTGAGTGAAGAACTCTTTGAAGAACATTTTGTATGCGACCTTTCAGCCTGCAAAGGTCAGTGTTGTGTGGAAGGTGAGAGTGGTGCTCCACTCGAACTTGACGAAATAGAACAACTCGAAAATGTGTACGATATCGTAGAACCTTATCTCAGGCCTGAAGGTATTCAATCTGTCAAAGAAAAAGGGTTGTATCAGGTAGATTATGATGGAGATTTTGTGACCACGTTGGTTGGAGAACACGGAGAATGTGCCTATGCAGTTTTCGATGAAAATGGCATTGCAAAATGTGCACTCGAACAAGCTTGGCTCGATGGAAAAACAACATGGAAAAAACCAATTTCCTGTCATCTCTATCCCATCAGATTGGCAAAACTTCCGGAATACACTGCAGTGAACTACCACAGGTGGCTGGTTTGTAAACCGGCATGTGAATGCGGAAGCAAACTCAAAGTTCCTGTCTATAAATTTCTCAAAGAACCGTTGGTTCGAAAATTTGGTGAAAGCTGGTTCCAGCAACTCGAAGTGATCGCAAAGGAATACCTCAACCGAGATTAATTCGATGTTCGCTCTGTCCACTTTGGATGGTTGAAATCACTTAGTTCCACTGCAAATTCTCATGGGCTAGTATCCGGTATTTTGCAGCTTCAGACCAATGTAGTCTGACACCACTCGAATGATCAGAATTTTTGCGATTACAGCTTTACAGTTGCTTTGCTTATTTGCCCTTTCGCAGACACCGGCTACCATGACATATCAGGCCGTACTGCGCGACAATGCGGGCAATCAATTGGTGAACCAAACTGTTACCATTGAATTCGCCATTCGTGAAAACGATCCGAATGGCACCATCGTTTTTGAAGAATACCACAACCTGATTCCTACCAATCAGTTCGGTTTAATCTCCACTATGATCGGCAGTGGAGTCATCACAGGCAATGGCACTTATGCAACTTTGACAAATATCCCATGGGGACTGCACACCTATTTTCTGGAAGTGAGGGCTGTTTTTCCTGGTGAAGGATCGCCGCAATTGATCGGAGTTTCACAACTTGTTACCGTACCTTATGCCTATTTCGCATCACAGGCAGAAAGGGTAATTTTTGAAGCCGACGGCGATACCACCAATGAAGTGATCGAAGATTTTTCTTTGAATGGATCTGTTCTGACCATCACAGAAAATGAACTGGAATATTCGGTAGACCTCTCCACCATTTCCGGTAGCGATAATGACAACGCTACCGATAATGAAATTATCACCGCGCTCAATCTGAATGACCAAATGCAACTTGACATTTCAGAAGGTGCAAATACAACAACCGTCGATCTAAGCAATGTGGCTTACAACACATGGAACAGAAACAGTGAAGGCATCTACAACATCAACGATCAGGTGGGAGTTGGAACCAGCGCTCCCAACAGCACATTGGATGTTGGAGGATCAATGGGATGGAGTGTCACAACCCTCGTTGGTGAAGACTATGATCTGAACAACAGTGCCTCGAATGCCTCAACCGTTATTTTTCTTTGTGATGTCACTACTCAGGATGTCAATATTCAGCTCATTAGCGCTGCAAACTGTCCTGGAAGAATTTACAAATTCAGAAAACTCTTCACAGGTGGATCAACGACAAACAACGTGAATATCATCGCACCAGTCGGAGAAAGCATTGAAATGGCATCATCCTATCAAATGAGCAATTCATTGGCTGAATATGTTACCATCGTGAGCAACGGCAGCAATTGGTTTTTGATAGAACACAGCAAAGACTGATCTCATGTTCAAAATTCTAACGTCCATACTAAGTTTTCTGTTGTTGTGCTCCATGCATGCTCAGATTGTATTGGACCATGCAGCAATTTCGCCTTTCGCTGTGCAAGTTTATGGCAATGGGATAATGACCTCAACTGTCGGACAAATTGAAACCAATACCCTGCATGGTTCAAATCGATACATGACTCAGGGATTTGAGCAGCCGTCCGGTTATATTCCCTTAATTGCCGAACTGGAAATCACTTTAAACCTTTGTACAAATCTCTATGACGTCAAGGTAACTTCTGTTTCACTATGTGCCGAGAACGATTCCATTACATATTTCTGGAATGGCGATGTAGGAACATCTGAAGCAACCGGATTGCCTTCACAAACTTCGATTCATATCGTTTCTATCTACGGTTGTGTTTACCACGCATTTTTTAACTTCGATGAAATGACCGTGGTTGAAACACCATGCGATCTCACATTCTACAATTACATTTCTCCGAATGGCGATGGTGAAAATGACGTTTGGCAAATACTCAACATCACAGCTGAAAAGTACGCCGACAATGAAGTCACTATCTACAACAGATGGGGATCGGAAGTGTGGAGTGGAAAGAAATACGACAATCAATCCCTTGCATTTATTGGCAAGAGCAAAGACGGTGAACCACTTCCTGATGGCACCTATTTCTACATCGTAAAAGCTGCAGGTCTTGAATTCAACGGTTATATCGAATTGCACCGATGAAAAACAACACCACATATTCGTCTGCAAAACGCATAACAATATCTGTTGTACTGTTGATCTGTGGTTGGAATATTCCGTTGCATGCTCAACAGGAATGGGGATGTACCCAATACCTCTTCAACTTATATGATGTAAATTCATCATATGCTGGAAACCACAACGGCCCCAGTTTCGCGGCCAGATACAGGGCACAGTGGTTGGGTTTCGACGGTGCACCAGAAACACAAATGTTATCTGTTCACACACCTCTTGCCAAAGATCATCTTGGAGCAGGATTGAAAGTATTGAATGAATCCATTGGCGCAAGACGACAACAGCAACTGAAAATTTCCGGTTCGTACAGATTGCATTTTGACGAGAACATTTTATCTTTTGGTCTTGCAGGTGGTGCCATCCGACAAACAGCGGATATATCGCTCATCAAAGCTGCCGACGAACAAGATGCTCAACTTGCGGTGTTTCCCAATTCCTCTTTCACACCAGTGATTGACGCTTCAATTTTCTTGAGCAACAAAAAATTTTACGCAGGTATTGAAAGCACCAGATTGAACAAGTCGTCGTTTCACAATGATGGTGGTGCGCTTGCAAGATTGTATTACAATATAAACCTCACAGCAGGTTATATGCACCAAGTTGGGCAGAATAACATGATTCAACTTTCTGGACTGATGAAATATTCAGAAGGAAAAATGTGGCAGGCAGAAATGAACCTCACCTACCTCATCAACAACAAACTTTGGTTCGGTGCAGGCTATCGTGTATTCACGGGCGCAGTGATCGTTTCCTGCATTCATATCACGGAACATTTCAGATTGGGATTGAGTTATGATGTAGCAGTGAAAAAAATGCGGAACACCAATGACGGTTCAGCAGAATTATATCTCGGTTATCATCTTCACAACAGATCTTCAAAATCAATTCGATATTTTTAAGTGAAAAAAACAAGCCTGATCATATGGTCTATTCTGATCTACCAATTGGCTTGGTCGCAGGCTGATTACAGCATTCAATCGCTTACATCCATCAATAGCAAAAAGGACGACGTAGCATGTTGCATGGCAGAAGGCAATCTCCTGCTGATGACCACCGAAGAAAAAGACTTGGTGAATGACTACGTTTGGAATAAACACGCCATCTTCCATTTGGAAAATGCCTCGCGCGGAGAATCTTTTGCCCAATGGACGAAAGGCAAAATATTGTTCGAACGAAAACGCAGTAGTGATGAAGGTCCCGCTTCATATGATCCAACAGACTCAACACTCTATTTTTCTTCAGCTGAAAACTTTGGGAATACCAAAGATCACATGCTCAAAATTTATCGCATGAAATACGATGGCGAAAATTGGAGTCAACCCGAAATACTTAGTTTTTGCAATGCGACATCAGACTACACCCATCCTTGGTATGATCCTGCTCAAAAACTGATGGTATTCAGCAGCAATAGATCCGGAGGATTCGGTAACATGGACATTTGGTACAGTTACTTCGTGGACAGTATCGGATGGACAGAACCTGTAAATCCTGGCATGATGGTGAATACGCCATCGAATGAAATTTTCCCTACCGTTTTTGATGGTGACATTTATTTTTCCACGGATGCTCCCGGTGGCATGGGAGGATATGACATCAAAAAAGCACTGCGCAGTGATCAGTGGAAATCTACCATGGCTTTGAATGCGCCTTTTAATTCACCGCAAGACGAAATCAATCTCATTTTTCTCTATAACGAAAAGGCCCTTCTCACTTCGAATCGCACTGGAGGTTTAGGAGGTGATGATATTTATCTTCTGTCTAAAAATCCCGATCCGCAGGTCATCAACAAATACACTGCACGACTTGAAATAGACCATCAACCGCTTCCACAAGTGTCAGTAGCGGCCACCAATGAGTACAATGAATTGGTGATGAAAGAAAAAAGCGATTCCAGTGGGCATGTCAACATCTCATCACTTCGGATGAACAACAGGTACAGGCTTCAACTCGCAGGAGTTGACCCTTCCGAATATGAAAGAATTCTCTTGGTGTTATACGATCATTTGGGAAATCGCATTCGTGAAATCAGATTCAACATAAGTGGTTTCGCTGATATGGAACTTCTGCCTTTGAATTATTCCGAATTGCATTTGATTCCGTTGGAAGATCAAAGCCTTCTAACCATTCAAATTGAAGGTCAACTTTTCGAAGAAACTCCTGGCGACATCAGTAAAACAGAACCCATTACTATCCTCGATGACAATGGCAATCCGGTCGCATTGGCCTATACCAACAACACAGGTAAGTTCCGGTTTACGAAGCTAGAACCTCAGCAGGAATACACATTCAAACTTTCACAAGCAACCGCTGCAAAAAATGTTCTGATCACCGATAAAGGAGAAAAAATCACTTTGCCGGTATTGAATGCGGAAGTCAACTATACCAGGGTCAATTTGGATGAAGCCATTGAACTCGTGAATGAATACAATGAAAAAATCACTGTATCACCGAAAGATCTTTTTGTGATCAATCGAATTTATTACGAGTACAACAGTGCAAGACTCACCACAGAAGCCATTCGTCAGTTGCAACAGTTGGCAATCATCCTGAATCGCAATCAGGATATTGCCATCGATGTGCTGTCGCATACCGATAGTCGTGGTAATGACGACTATAACATGAAGCTTTCAGAAAAACGCGCCCATTCTACTGTAGAATATTTTACTTCGACAGGCATTGCCTCCAATCGCTTCACGGCCACAGGTCGAGGCGAAAGTCAATTGTTGAATGAATGCGACGATGGTGTCACTTGTTCTGATCCAGAACACTCCATCAACAGACGGACAGAAATTAAGCTGCGGAAGATGCCGGTTTCACGGTAATCAAAAATCATCTTCTAAGTTTTCTGACTGGTTCAAATCGCCTATGTCTCTCTTCAACCAATAAATCAAAACTCCTACAAAGAAGACACATAACCCAATAAAGATGGAACGGATGGAGTAAAATCTCAATCCAAAATGAAGAATGAGTGTTGTTACCAAAAACATGCGTCCGATGAAGTAAGCCCATTCCGCGAAACTCCTTGATTTTGAGAAGAAAAAGATCACATTCCTGATCAGTATGGCACCTAATCCACTGGCTATCAAAAGACTTGCAAATGGCCAATGCATAATGCGAAATACAAGGCCTAAAATGAATAAAAACAAAGGAACGAAAACCAAAGACCAATGCTCAAACCAACGCCTGTCGCGGTCTTCATCAAACTGATCCAGAATTTTCTCTGAAAATTTTATCACTTTCCAAAAATAATATTTGCATCCAACATACAACTAAGTATATTTGCGCCCGCTTTTACAGAAAAATAGTTGCTAAAGAGGCAACGATTGAAAAAGCAAAATA
This sequence comes from Flavobacteriales bacterium, assembly GCA_016722445.1. Lineage (GTDB taxonomy): Bacteria > Bacteroidota > Bacteroidia > Flavobacteriales_D > Sanyastnellaceae > JAIBBG01. The sequence goes on from JADKIZ010000002.1 coordinate 122,403, forward strand.
TTGGGAGCTTAGCTCAGCTGGTTCAGAGCATCTGCCTTACAAGCAGAGGGTCACAGGTTCGAACCCTGTAGCTCCCACAAAATTAAAAGGCTGCCCCTAAAAGGCAGCTTTTTTTTGCCCTTACCTCACTAACCATGTTCAAATTCTACATTCTCAATTCAGAGCGAGCTGATAAATTCTATATAGGACATTCTGGAGATGACATCATCGAACGCTTGCGAAAACACAATTCTGATCACAAAGGATTTACCGGAAAATTCAATGACTGGATGATCATTTATACTGAAGATTTTCCAAACTAAAATAAATCTTATACGAGGAAGAGCTAGGTTAATAGTTGGAAATCCAGATAACTTAGAGTAAGCTTAATCGCTTCGCTCGATAGTTCTCAATACATTTACATCATAATAAAACCAATTATCATGACACAATCAAAATTAATTCTAATCGCACTGATGTTATTCGGTGCTCAATTTTCAGGAGACGCTCAGCGTAAAAGGGTTGCTGTTGTTACATTTTATTGCGACAAATGGATCGATATGTCCGGCATTGGAAGTGATGCTGCTATGCTTTCTTCAGTTGCTACACTCGCGGAGGATCCTGCGTTTGACATTAAAAAAGTGCTTACCAAATTCCATGATGTATTCTTCAATGAATACGCAAAGCAATTCCCTTTTGATCTCGTTCCTGAAGCGGAAGTAATCGGAAACGAGAATTATAAGGCATACGAAAGCTATTGGGATGAAACAGCTGACAAAGACCAACATAAACTATTGCAACGATATGCTACTGTCGATGGCTACAAGCCACTTCTAGAAATGTGGTCGAAGTCTGAAAAACGCAATGAAAAGCGTATGTTGGAAATATTCGGAGATAAAGTGGACGGAGTGATGTTCGTTTACCTCGATTTTTCGATGGTTCAGAAAGTGGCTGTCGGAGGTACTGGTGCTGCTGGTATCAATGCATTTTGCCGCATGAAAGTATGGAACAAAAATGGCGACAAAGTGTTTACAGTAAATGAGAATGCAAAGTCGAAAGGAACAGTTGCTGTTGTAAGTGGCATTCCAGTTATGAAGCCTGATAAAGTTCTTCCGCTTTGTGAGGACAGTGCAGATCAACTCATGGAAGACTTGAGAAAACGTATTGGTAAAATCGCAGCCAAATCAGCTGAAAAGCTGTAATTTATTTTCATCAATGATTTGAAGCCTTCTTACTTATAAACGCTATTCATTTTTTAGGCTTTAGTCGGAAGACTTAGCTCTTCTGGATGAATAGTTGCAAAGGTTCGATACTTATAACCCACATTTTAAAAGGTCATCATAACGATGACCTTTTTTATTTTACAGAATGCTCATTAGGATCTTCACCTAGAGGTTTCAAACCAGGTGGTTAAACAAGGTTTGAATCTCATTGCTCACATTTTTCCGGCTGGAAAAGTTCTGATTTCAAACTTGGACATTTGCTCAGTACAAATGCGAAAAAATCGTCCCATTCATGATAATTATTCATTCATTGCAAGTCTGCAAAATACCTTTGTAGATGAATAAGCAGAGCACGCTATTGTATCAACCCTTTGAATCAACTCAATCACATATCCATATTGGTACATCAGGAAGAATTCCTCCTTCACCCGCTCCGCTTTGTATTTCGGCCAAAAGACAAATCGCTTATTTGTGCTGATATACATATCGGCAAAGGTTCTCATTTCAGAAAAAATGGTATTGCCATTCCAAGGCTTGTAAACAAAAACAATTTCTGGAATCTCGCGGCTGCTTTTGAGTTGTTTGAACCGGATCATTTTGTGGTGCTTGGAGATATGGTACACAGCTCAGAAAATGAAGAATGGAGTGACATGAGTGATTTTCTGGACAACTATCCTGGAATGAGCAGAACGCTCATTCGCGGAAATCATGAAATTGAACACGACAGACTCTATGAAAAGATGGGATTCGATGTCAGCTCTTCATTCCGAAAAGATGGATTCGCCTTCATACATGATGAAGCCGATCGACAGGAAGACGATGCCTTTACTTTTTCCGGACATATTCATCCTGCTGTGAGTCTTTATGGACAAGGCAGACAACACCTCAAAGTGGCTTGTTTCTGGTTGAAGCCTGATGGTCTTGTACTACCGGCATTTGGAACATTCACCGGTTCGGCTGCGATTCGTCCTAAAAAAAGTGATCGCATTTTCGCGGTGACAGATCAAACCATCATCGAAATCAAATAAAAATGCCCCCTTTCGGAGGCATTTCAAAATATCTTTTATTTCTAAACTCAGTATTTGAGTTCTTTGATCTTCTTTCCGTGTTTCCAGAATTCTTCCTTGATCTTCTTTCCCTGTTCATTGAATTGTGAAGTCACGCCATGTTCCTTCCTGCTTCATAATTCTCTACCGTCTTAATGCTTCCATTGCTGAAATAAAACTGCCACGTACCATCTTCCTTTCCATTTTTATATGTACCAGTCCATTGCAGATTACCATTGGGGAAAAACACTTCTTCTTTCATCAGATCGCCACTTAACTTATCAAAGTACAACACCACGTGTTCCTGGCCATTGTCGTGCATACGCATGACCTGACGATCCAATGCTGGATCCTGGAAGGAACTCAAAAAAATGAACAGTAGAAATGCCGGGATGAAAGTTTTCACAGGGTGAACTATATAGGGGTTGGCGATTGATACGGTCTGCCTGCTCATTGGGTTACATTAAATTATTGATTGATGTACACGCTAAAATCTCCAGCGAGATTTACGTCCCCAGGAATAACCGTGCCATCTATCACCTCATTAAGCGTCATTTGAAAAGCCACTGTCTCGGTGCCACCCAAAAGAGGAGCCTCAGAGACCTGAACAACGGCATTCACCGGAACATATTGACGAAGAGAATCGATAGGGTCATTCAGATTGAATTCATCAATCCAAGCTGTAAACTCCTGGTCACCAGTCTGTGGATTAATCCGAAATTGTCCACCGCCATCGAGGTTAGGAATTTCAATCCATGCACTCAATGTATGGGTTTGGGTTTCGCCTTCGATGGCCACATTACCCGTGACATAATAACGACGAGACTCAGGCTCGAGTGTATCGGTCAAGATGTAATTGGTACCCAACATGTCGTAAGACACATCCTGCCAAGTGAATTTGCCACAATTGCATTTGTAGGGATTAGCCACATAGTCAGGGCTTTTCTTGCAAGATGCAATCAGGAGCACTGTAAAAAGTGCTATGGAGAAAAGGTAGATTTTTTTCATGAGATTCTGAAATGCCGCCCGAAAGTAAGAAATTATCCGAAATCAGGGTAAAGGAGGTACTTCTTCCTTTTCAACTTGTATCCGTCCAATTCTTTCTGCCAGGAGTTTCGAATATCAGACGCCTTCTTACCCTCAATCAGTTGCAGCCTCAATTGGTCAGTTCCGGCAAGTTTGTCGAAAAAGTCAGGACTGGTGAAAAATCCCTTCTTATCAGGGGCATTTTCATACAAACCAACAATCCATTCCAGGTACAATTGTCTTGAAGAGGTGAAGTAAAAAGATCCAAATTCACGCAAATCATGACCAGAACATTGTTTTCCCTCGTGCGGTGGGTCCATCGCTGTACCCGGAATGTCGACAGGTGTAAATTGAAATTTACCTGTTGTGTTGCCCGGGTAACCAATGATCTGAAATGGCTTATCCGTCCCCCGTCCTACACTTACTATGGTTCCTTCAAACCAACACAAAGAAGGATACATGTAGATGCTGGCTATATTCGGCAGATTCGGTGATGGCTTTACTGGCGGGATATAGAGATCCTGATGCGAGTAATTTTCACATGGGATGATCTTCAAAAAACTTTGATTGGTGGTCTTGATCCAACCTTCACCCAAGATCATTCCGGCCAATTCACCTACTGTAAGCCCATGAACCACTGGTATCGGATGCATTCCCACAAATGATTGGAACTTTGGATCCAATACAGGTCCGTCGACATAAAATCCGTTTGGATTCGGTCGGTCGAGAATGATCATCTCCTTCCCTTGCTCTACTGCTGCTTCCATCACATAATGCATCGTGGAGATATAGGTGTAAAATCGCGCACCGACATCTTGGATGTCGAATAAGATCACATCCGTGTTCTTCAGCATTTCCGCGGTTGGCTTCTTGTTTTTACCATAGAGTGAAACCAAAGGGAGTCCTGTCTTCGCGTCTGTCCCATTTTTAATGGTTTCGCCTGCACCGGCATCTCCACGGAAACCATGTTCCGGTGCAAACACCGCAACCACATTTACACCCAGTGCAAGCAAGGTATCTACCAAGTGGGTTTGATCCACTACAGAGGTTTGGTTGGCTACCACACTCACTTTTTTACCTTTTAAGTGAGGCAAATACATGGAAATACGTGATGCGCCTGTATGGATGTTTTCCTTTACAGACAAAGGAGCCACCGGTAACACTTGCTGCGAACAAGATTGCAAAACCATGACACACAGCGACAATATCAGCAATGTGTTCTTCATGAATGAACCATATTTAGGATGTATTGAAATAATAAATCGACCTTGCTTCTCTATATACGAGTCAAAGACCTCGCCTAAATTACCTTTGACCCGATCTGGCAAAATCCAGTTTCCAAAATTTTTTGAATATCGCAGATTTTATAGCTTCCAGAATCCTGAAGTCAGATGACAAAACCCGGATTTCGAGACCCATCGTGCGCATTGCGACCATCGGTATTGCCGTTGGCGTGGCCATGATGCTGGTGAGTATTGCCATAGTCAACGGTTTTCAAAAAGAAATCCGAGATAAGGTGATCGGTTTCGGTTCCCATTTTCAGGTGATCAGCAACGAAAGAAATTATAGCCGCGATTCACAACAATTGCAATTCGATCCTGAAGTTTACTCCATCCTCAAAAACACAGAAGGTGTGAGTCATGTACAAGTCTTTGCTACCAAACCAGGCATCATTGAAACCAGTGACGCATTGCAAGGTGTCATCATCAAAGGCGTTGACAAAGACTTCGATTGGTCCTTCTTGAAAAAGGTATTTGTTGCCGGTGAAGGTTTTGATCCAGATTCTTCATCGTCGCGGATGGACATCATCATTTCTGAATACATCGCCAATCGACTCAAACTAAAAGCAGGTGATCGCACCAGTTTGTATTTCTTCAATGAAGATGCCGATCCAAGACAACGCAACTTTACAGTGAGGGCGATTTACAATACCGGACTCGAAGATTTTGACGAACAATTTGTGTTTGTGGATATCGCGCATGTTCAGAGGCTCGCTGGTTGGGGACTGAGACTTGAAGCGCAGGTGGACAGCGTTTGTTTCAACGGACATTTTGTGATGGGTGCGCAGGCGTTTGGCGGAAGTGGAGAATATCATTACAAATGGACCGATCCGGAGTGGGAAGGCGAAGGACCACATTTTCTGGCCACTTCAAAAGACTCCATCATTCAAGTCATTGCCATGGACGATGGCAACACCATTCCCGATACCACATTCATCCACATTGATTATGTAGATGATGTAGCAACAGAACCATGTCGCCCATATGTGGTCAACATCACTTCGACTGAAAGCGATCGACATTATATCGGCGGATATGAAGTGCAAATAAAGGACTACGACAAATTGTTGCAGGCGGATGATCGACTCTTCGGATCTCTTACAACCAAATTTCTGCAGACTCAAAAAATCACAGATCGCAACCCTGAAATTTTTTCATGGCTTGAAATGCTCGACATCAATGTCATCATCATCATTATTCTCATGATTGTGATTTCTGTGGTGAATATGACATCAGCGCTATTGATCATTATTCTCGAAAGACAGAATATGATTGGTACTTTAAAAGCAATGGGTATTGAAGACAACGCCGTGATGTCGATCTTCATCCGAAATGCCGCACACATCATCGGAAGAGGAATGTTGTGGGGAAATATTTTGGGAATCGGTTTCGCGTTTCTACAATGGAAATTTAAAATCATCTCACTCGATCCAGCCAACTATTACGTGGATCATGTACCGGTGCAATTTGACTTGTGGTATATGCTCCTTCTCGATGCGGGAACATTGGCCATATGTATCATCAGTATGATCATACCAGCGCTTTATGTCATCAAAATTTCTCCTATAAAAGCCATCAGGTTTAGTTGAACACAAAGTATTTTTACCGACAACACAAGATTATGCAATACTTCGAAAATATACTCGGCACCATCGGCAATACACCGTTGGTGAAGATCAACAACATCACCAAAGAAATTCCAGCACTCGTTCTGGCAAAAATTGAATCTGTGAATCCGGGCAATAGCATCAAAGACAGGATGGCGCTTCGCATGATTGAGGATGCTGAAAAAAATGGATCACTCAAACCTGGAGGTACCATCATTGAAGGAACCAGTGGTAACACCGGAATGGGACTCGCCATTGCTTCGGTGATCAAAGGATACAAGTGTATTTTCACTTCCACAGATAAACAATCGAAAGAAAAATTCGATGCCCTTCGCGCATTTGGTGCAGAGGTGATTGTATGTCCTACCAATGTTGATCCCGAAGATCCTCGTTCCTATTACAGCGTTTCATCGCGTTTGGTGAAAGAGGTGCCAAATTCATGGAAGGCCAATCAATATGACAATCCAAGCAACGCAACAGCACACTACGAAACCACTGGTCCTGAAATTTGGGAACAAACCGATGGAAAAATTACTCACCTTGTAGTGGGCGTTGGCACTGGTGGAACGATTTGCGGTGTCGCGAAATACCTCAAGGAAAAAAATCCCGCTATACAGATTTTAGGAATTGATACTTACGGTTCTGTTTTCAAGAAATACAAAGAGACCGGCATTTTCGACAAGAATGAAATTTATCCATATATCACGGAAGGTATCGGTGAAGACTTTTTACCTGAAAATGTGAATATGAATTTGATTGATCATTTCGAAAAAGTAACGGATAAAGATGCAGCCGTGATGACACGCCGCATCGCGCGTGAAGAAGCCATCTTCGCAGGAAATAGCGCAGGAAGCGCCATGGCGGGAATGATGCAGATGAAAGATCGCTTCAAAGCCGGTGATGTAGTTGTGGTCATTTTCCATGATCACGGAACTCGCTATCTCGGAAAAATGTACAACGACGAATGGATGCGTGATCGTGGATTTATCCAGGATGAAAAGAAAACAGCCAAAGATCTTGTAGCCGGCCACGCCGATAAACCGCTTGTCACCATTGGTTCAGGCGAATTGGTGAGTCACGGTATCGATAAAATGAAAAAATTCGGCATCTCTCAGATTCCGGTCATGAAAGACGATCAGTTTGCCGGATTTGTTGATGAGACAAGGTTGTATCAAAGTGTTGTTGAAGACCACAACAACATCAATCGACGCATTGAAGACCTGATGGGGCCTGCTTTGCCGATCGTCGGCGAAAACGAATCAGCCGAAAATGTTTCGCGACTCATCAACAAAGATGTGCCCGCTGTATTGGTTAAACTCAGCAATGGCAAACATCACATCATAACCAAATATGATGTGATTCAAAGTCTTTGTTAAACGTGAATCACTTACAACGTAAACGTGCTGGTCAACTTGAATGCGAAATTGTCGCGTTCGGTACTGAGGTGGTATGGACCATAACGGTAAAACACACCTATGCCCATACCTGTGAATGAGGATTTCATGAGTGCGTCTATTCTGATTCCTGATTCGAAATATCCACGATCCGCAGGTTTCATTTCAATGTTGTGATTTTGTGCTTGCCCAAGATTTCCCCAAAGCATGCTGTGAACCAATACAATTTCCGGTGCGAAATTTTTGGTCTTCAAGAGCAACGATCGGAAATTATGTTGAAGGTGCACTGCGACAAATTCCGAATGTTGAAATTCATTCGTACGCATCGTTTCAAATGTCTGTGGTGCAGCAACAGTGAATTTTGCCCAGCTACCACGTGCATTGTAGAGCAATGTCAATGGAAGTTCATCGGGTACGTATCCGGCAATGGTGGCTATGCTGAAATTACCCACGTTCTGAATTTTAAAGGTCTTGTCGATCCGCAAATCGTAGCGCGTGTAACTGAAATCTCCGTCAGCGATATCATCAAAACTTCTGGTTACTTTGAGAAAAAACACCGGAAATCTTCCACCAAGACTAATTTCTTTTTGCGGCATTCTCACAAGTTTTTCACCCGGTGCAAAACGCAGTTGTATACCCGCCTCCGCAAGATCAAATTCGCCGGTATAAAGCTTTACTTCTTCCGAATTATACGTGGTATATCGATAGTCTTTGTAAGCGTTTACAAACTGATTGTTAGCGAACAACATCACGCTTAGGTTACGAATGAAACGACCGGAAACAGAGGCTTCAAATTTTTCCCTTTGATCCATCCTTGTTATAAAAAATGGGTAAAGATTGACCAGTGATAAACCACCACCTGCAGGTAAATCAAATTGATTACCGCCTGATTCCTGAACATCATTTTGGTAGTTCAGTTTCAACTCAACATTTCGTTTTTTGTAAAGCTTTACAAGTAAGTCGCCACCATATTTTGAATGTTGGTCACGAAATCCATAGGCATAATAACCACCGATAGAAAAAGCCTCGGACAACAAATTACTGGTATGCAATCCTGCTCCAACGCGATAACCTTCGAATCCATTGTATGCTATCAATCGGTTCAAATCAAGACTCACATAACCCAAATTGAGTTTGCCGGTAGTCAATGCTTCGAATCCTTTCAGTTTTCGATCCAGATTTTCCGCTTTACCCAAACTATCAATGACTTGGTATGTCATCAATTCCTTTTTATCCAATTCTCTTTCGCGGTATTGATTCCAAACAGAATCCGGACGATTGGCAGCACCAGAAGCCATGAGCAAAGTAACCGGTGTGAATTCAGATTTTTTCACCGGCGCATCCAGCTTTAAATTTTTAATGTATGATCTCCCCTCGCCTATCACAGGAATATTTGCCACGAAAACTGAACCCATATTGATGGTTGAATTCAGTTGCTTCGGAAACCATTTTCGATTGTCCACGAATTCATATTGTTGTTGAATGCGGATATTCGTTGAAGATGAATCAGCAGGTTGTGCAATCACATTCTGAATCGCAAATCCATTGGTATTGATGAACAACTGACCGCGCATGGCATCGAAATTTTTACCACGTCTCGGCTGAAATGTGATGGTAAAAACAGTGTCTTTTCCAATAAAAGTTGTGTCTTCAAGAATAAATAAATACTTCGCAATCGAGCGATCGGCAAGTGGACTCACGTATGTTGCACCAAACAGCTCCACCGATTCACCATAAAAAGAAAAAGACTGAAGTTGTGTTCCAAGCAAAAAAAGATCAGTTCGTTTCAAGCCAGATACACGATTGGCGATGACCGTCTCTTCACTTTTATCGGGTGGATAAAACTTTCTTCTTGAAACGCTCTCCATCAAGAACAAATATTGTTGCCCGAAAAAATCATATGCCTGTTTCTGAATACTGTCGAGATCCGCAAATTTCGAAGTGTCATTTACGATCGTAGAATCGAGTTCTCCACCAAAGACGAGCTTGTTATAGCTGTCATAGGTGAATGGCGTATCTGATTCCGGATTATTCTGTTTCTTGTTCTCAATGGCCTTTCTGATGATTCGCTCTGCCGGATTGACACCCGGCCTGATGGTCACTTCATTTAAAACATTTTCCTTTTCTACCATACTGATCATCATCTTTTCCTCGGTAGAAAATTTCATTTCCATAGGTTGATATCCCACAAGGTTGAAAATGATCAACGATGTGCTGTCCTCCAGTATCAGATTGAAATATCCATCGATATCAGAATAGGTTCCGTTTGATGTACCCTGTTCGGCGATGGCCACAAAAGCCAGTCCTGAACCATTTTTCGCATCCGTAATTCTTCCCTGAAACACTTGTGAATACAAGGTTCCAGCAGAACAAAAACACAAAAGAAAAATGAAAAAAAAGTAAAGTCTATAAAGCATAATCCGGTCAATGATCATTGGACGATGGTGATTCCCAATTGTTACACAACATTACGAATACTTTTGCGCCATGCATTCTGCAGTCATCCGAGATCAATGGAATTTTATTTCAAAGCTTTCCACCAGGAAGATTTGGAATATGTTGCGTACCTGGATTTCATTTCATATCAGCAGAAATACGAAGAACACGATACATCCTGCAATGCCCGTGAGTATTAGCATTGAACCCACTACAGCATGCAACCTCGGTTGCCCGGAATGTCCGAGTGGATTAAAAATGTTTAGCCGCGAAACTGGAAACATCAAACAGGATGACGCCAAAAAATGGTTGCATGAAATGGCCCCTTTCATCACATACATCAACTTCTATTTTCAGGGCGAACCCTTTATTCATCCTGGATTTCTCGATTTGGTGAAACTCGCATCTTCTTACAACATCTATACTTCCACCAGTACTAATGGTCATTTCCTGCATGATGATTTGGCAAGAAAAACCGTAGAATCCGGGTTGGACAGATTAATCATTTCCATTGACGGTACCACGCAAGAGGTTTACGAGCAATATCGCATACATGGCACACTCGACAAAGTACTGGCTGGTGCGAAGAACATCATCCGCTGGAAAAAGACTTTGAAAAAAAACACACCACATGTGATCTTTCAATTCCTCGTTGTGAAGCCAAACCAACACCAGATCGACGATGTGCGTGTTCTCGCCCGAGAACTAGGTGTAGATGAAGTTCGTTTCAAAACAGCACAGGTCTATGATTATCAAAATGGAAATGTTTTGATTCCGACATTGGAAAAATACAGCCGCTACAGAAAAAATGCCGATGGCACCTATTCCGTGAAAAATCGTTTGGACAATCATTGCTGGAGAATGTGGAGCGGCACTGTGGTGACCTGGGATGGTAAAGTGGTACCTTGTTGTTTTGACAAAGACGCTTCTCACCAACTGGGCGACCTTCGAGAGCAGACGCTTGCAGAAGTTTGGAACAGCAAAAAATATCGCCATTTCCGTGAATCACTTTTTAAAAATCGCTGTGAAATCGACATTTGTGCCAATTGTTCAGAAGGCACAAAAGTCTGGGCATGAGCACCATCTATGCGAAATGTCATGAAATGGAATGACCTAGCAAAATTTGTCTTCACAGGCTTTCTGCCTATATTTCGCAAATGGAAGTTTGGGAATTCCTAAAACAACTCACCAATCCTGAGTCAATTATCCACCACGGTGGATTGCTCTTGCTGCTCATCGTGATTTTCTCAGAAAATGGTCTCGTGATAGGATTTTTTCTGCCGGGAGATTCACTTATTTTTCTTTCAGGATTGATTTGCGCTTCTAAACCCGAACTACTGGAACTGGATATTACAACGCTTACCATCGCTATGTTCTGCGCCGCGATCTGCGGTAGTTTGTTTGGTTATCTTTTCGGAAGAAGAGTTGGTCCTCCGCTTTTTGAAAGAAAAGACTCCCTCATTTTCAAAAGAAAATACCTTGATATTACCCAGGCTTTCTATCAAAAGCACGGTGGCAAAACACTCGTGCTTGGTCGGTTTTTACCCATCATCAGAACCTTTGCACCCATCATTGCCGGTGTGATCAAAGTACCTTTTACCACTTTCATGTTTTTTAATCTGGTAGGAGGAGCGCTTTGGATTACTTCGCTCAGTATGCTCGGATATTTTTTGGGAACACAATTCCCCGCGGTAGAGCACTATGTCGGTTACATCATCATTGGATTCATTGGAATCACCACCATTTTGCTCATCAGAACCTATATCAAACAAAAGCGAAATGTTCACCAAAAAGATCAGGAACCACCGGTGATCATGCCTTGAGTTGCATTAAAAACTACTTTCGATCACAGCACTGATCAATTCCGTTTTACTCATTCCAATGCTCGCCGCCTGTTGTGGAATAATACTCGCTTCCGAAAAACCAGGTGTGGTATTCACTTCGATGACGTATATGTCTTCACCACGAATGATGTAGTCTACACGTATCATACCTCTACAATCTAATCTGCGATAGATGTCTTCAGAATACTGTTGCACACGCAGGTAGATTTTATCGTCGAGACGGGCTGGGGTAATTTCCTCTGACTTGCCCTGATATTTCGCTTCATAATCAAAAAATTCCTTTTGGGAAACAATTTCGGTCACGGGTAATGCCATCACTTTTCCTTTGTTCACGATGACACCACAAGTCACTTCAATACCCGAAATAAATTCTTCGATGATCACATGACTATCTTCATGAAAAGCTTTGTCGATGGCGAGATGTAAGTCTTCCACCTGATTGACCCGGGAAGTTCCAATACTGCTACCGCCACAATTCGGTTTCACAAAACATGGAAGGCCGACATTTTGGGTTATGAACGATGCTGAGTACGGCTCCAATGCTTTCAGTTCAATACTTCGCGCAGTAGTAAAACCCATTGTAGACAACACACGGGTAGTCGTTTTCTTGTTGAATGTAAGTGACATGTTCAGCGTATTGCCCGTGGTGGTTGGAATTCCGAGGAGTTCGAAATAACCCTGCATGATTCCGTTTTCACCGGAGTACCATGGATAATCATAAAAACACCATCAAAATTTATTTTCACACCAGAAATGGCAAAGGAGAAACCATTTCTATCCACAGGTATTTCCGCACCATCGTGCAAGACCACCCAACGGTCTAGGGTAATCACAACCTGATAAGGAGTGTATTTTGTGCGATCGATGTTGTTCATCACCATGGCCGCACTTCTCATGCTTACTACAGATTCTCCGCTATACCCGCCACAAACGACGGCAATAATTTTTGTCATGAATTGTTCTGATTGATGGTCAAAGGTGAGAAAGATTTGATCATCCGCCATTAGAATCTACTATCTGCCTTTGAACACAGGAAGGTTGAAACCAAGCCAACCTGTTCTTATTATTGCGAATAAATAATTTCCGATGAAATCGATATTCACTTCCATCATCCTTTGCACGGCGCTGTTTACTTACGCTCAGGATAAATCCAAAACTGATATTCCCTATAAGTTCACTCCTGTGAAAGAGAATGGCGTAGGTCTTACTGAAGACCAATGTGCAACGGGCACATGTTGGAGTTTTGCCACCATTTCTTTTCTCGAATCAGAAATCATTCGCAAGGGCAATAAACCAGTGGATTTATCGGAAATGTTCAATGTCCGTGTCAACTATATCAAAAAAGCGGATTCGTATGTGCGCTTTCAGGGCAAACAACAATTCGGTCCTGGCGGTCTGAGTCATGATGTGATCGGTGTTGTCGCCGAATACGGAATAGTGCCTGAATCTGCATTTCCTGGTGCAGTGGATGAAAAAAGCGAATACAACCATGCGGGACTCGACGCTATGCTCGAATCAACTGTGAAAACCGTTTTGGATAAAAAACTCAACGAATCCAATGCAGACTGGAAACAAACCGTGGAAGGAATGCTGGATGCCGGTGTTGGAAAAATGCCAACGATGTTCGAATACGATGGCAAAAATACACCCCTCAAACTTTCCGCGATGCCAGGAAAATTAATCCATCAGATTATGTAAGCATCACTTCATTCAGTCATCACCCTTTCTATAGTCAATTCGTACTAGAAGTTCCCGACAATTGGATGAAAGGCAGCTTCTACAATGTGCCACTCGACGACATGCAGAAAATTGCAGATTTTGCCATTGACAATGGTTATACCATCGCATGGGATGCCGACGTGAGTGAAAAAGGATTTTCTTTTTCTTACGGCATGGCTTTATTGCCAGATGCTACAGTCAAAAAAGAAGAAATGTGGACAACTGTGATCAAAGAAGCGAGTGTTACGCAACAAACCCGTCAGGATGGATTCGATACCTTCCATACCACAGATGATCACCTCATGCACATCACAGGTAAAGCGAAAGATCAAAACGGCAATATTTATTACATCACAAAAAACTCCTGGGGAAAAGAAAATCCTTTTGGAGGATATCAGTATGTGTCAAAAAATTATTTCCAGATGAAAACCATCGGCATCATGATTCACAAAGATGCCATTCCAAAAGAGATCAAAGTAAAACTTGGTATCATCTGATCAGACTGATGTTTCAGTCTAGCTTATGAAAAAAGGAAATCAAGCTGAAAAACCCAAACGCAGTCTGGGGCGTCGTATTTGGCGTATCTGTTGGAAAAGTGTTGTCGGATTTTTTGCCATCACCATCTTTTGGGTGATCATGTTGAAATGGATCAATCCACCGACTACGTATTTACAACTCACTTGCGATTGCCCGGAAGGAACTACCTTTCATAAGGAATGGATAGATGGCGATAAGATTTCAAAGCAGATGAAACTCGCGGTGGTGGCCAGTGAAGACAACAACTTCATGAAACACGGTGGTATCGATTGGGGCGCAGTAGAAAAAGCCAAGAAATACAACGAGACCATTGGCAAGAAAAAAGGCAAATACCGTGGGGCAAGCACCATCACCCAACAAACGGCAAAAAATGTTTTTCTCTGGCCTGGTAAAGCCAAATGGAGCAAGTGGATCAGAAAAGGATTTGAAGTTTATTTCACTTACCTCATCGAATGGATTTGGGGCAAAGACCGCATCATAGAAGTTTACCTCAATGTGATTGAAATGGGGCCATGCAAATTTGGTGTTGGTGCTGCAGCAAAAGATTATTTCAATACTACTGCTGATAAACTCACGCGCGAACAGGCTGCATTGATCGCTGCATGTTTGCCAAATCCCGCGAAATACAGTGTAGCGAAACCCGGCGCATATATGAAACGCAGACAAGGACAAATTGCCAAACTCATGCGTTTGATTGGTGACAATTACTTCGAACGCTACGGATCTGACACCTCTGATGATGTGCGTGAAAAAGAAGAAAAAGCAACAGAGGAAAAATTGCAGAAACTCGATCCTGAAGAGATACCCGTTTCTACCGATGAGGAGAACGAAACTCCCGCTTCTGAAAATGATGAAGAGGGAGACAACATGATCCAATCGGATGAAATCGTTCCGGAAGAAACGGAAAGTGTAGAACCGCAAACATCAGATACGATACCTCAGTAAAGCCAGGCCACAACGGCCACTGACAAAACCAATACTGCCATCAGTCCTTTGCAAAAACGCTGGTAGTTTTTTCGGATGAAAACGAAAAACAATATCACATCGATGAGCATTGAGAATGACACGATGCGACTTTGAAAGTCTTCCACTTTCATAAAAATATCGGTGATAAATGCCCCGAATGACATATGGTTGAACATGGCGAAACCAACGCCGAAGAGAACGAAACCCAGCGCTGAGCCAAGCACTCCAGCGACCATTCCAACCCAGACTTTGTCAATTTTTTCTTTCATGATAATTTCCATTGATGCAGGTGTGTCATCGCATGATATGCGGTGAGGTCGTAGTGAACGGGTACCACAGAAACAAAATTGTTTTGTAGTGCTACTTCGTCTGTATCATCACCGTGATCTGTATTCCTAAATTCACCCGCGAGCCAATAATATTCTTTACCTGCCGGGTCTTTTCGAACTTCAAAAACATCTTCCCAATAAGCCCTTGCCTGACGACAAACCCTGATGCCATGGATGTCTTTTTCTACCTTTAGGTATATTCACATTCAGACAAACTCCTTCGGGAATACCATGCGTGAGTGCGTTGGAAACGATTTGATGGGCGATTTCTTTGGCCGCATCAAAGTCGGCATCTGCGCTGTGATCGAGCAATGAAAAACCGATGGAAGGAATACTTTCCACTGCTCCTTCCATAGCTGCTGACATCGTACCGCTGTATATCACATTGATGGAAGAATTCGAGCCATGATTGATTCCGGAAACAACAAGATCCGGTTTGCGGTGCATCACTTTGTAAATGGCGAGCTTCACGCAATCTACAGGTGTGCCGCTGCTGGAGTAGGCTGCCATGACCGGCAGCTCATACCTCACCTGATTCAAACGCAAGAGATTGTTGATGGTCACAGCATGTCCCATTCCGCTTTGTGGGCGATCCGGAGCGACCACTACAACATCGCCGAGTGGCAACACCGCCTCAGTGAGCGATAATATTCCCTTTGCAAAAATGCCGTCGTCGTTGGTGACCAAAATCAACGGACGTTGTATGTCTTGTGCCATGAGGCAAACTTAGGGAGGACATGGTGGTGTATCATACAAGAAAATTTCAAGAATTTTCGAAATGTTAGTTCCGAGTTTAATAAACAGAAGTACTTATTTCAAAATATGCTTGTTATTGAAAAGTATAAAAAGCATGAAACCACAAAGGACACAAAGAAATTTCACACAAAGGGCACAAAGATTTTTATGATATTAAAGCATAAAATATGCCTTTGCATTTTCCTCCTATTCTGCAGTTTTGTAGAAAGATCAATCATGAACGAAAATCAATTATCAAACTTTGTTATCGGTATTGCAATAGAAGTGCATCGCCAGTTGGGACCTGGACTGCTCGAGAGTGCTTACAAAGAATGTCTCGCTCATGCTTTGATTAATTCGGGACTAGAAGTAAAAAAGGAAGTTGCCGTTCCAGTTGTTTATCAGGGTCTGAAATTGTCCTGTGGTTATCGATTAGATCTGCTAGTAGAAAATAAACTCGTGATTGAAATCAAAAGTGTAGAAAAACTGAATGACATTCATATGGCTCAAGTATTGACCTATTTAAAATTGGGTGATTATAAGCTCGCCCTTTTATTAAACTTTAATGTAATTCGAATCAAAGATGGATGTCGGCGCATTATCAATGGTCACATTACGGATGAGCACATTTATGCTCTAAGGAGTAATCCCTTTGAGGCCTTTGTGCGAAATTCCTTTGTGTCCTTTGTGGTTTCAACGATTGCTCATTACCTCACAATGTCGAGATTTCTACGAATTACCTCAAAGGCCTATAGCACCAAGATGAGGAGTTTCGCGAAGGGTTTGCAAGTGCTATGATTTTTCCTTGACTTTCAACAGAGAATCTTCGTTGTTTCAAGACGATAAGGCAAACTCACATCATGTATCCAAACATTCTCTTGTAATAAAACAGTCCATAATTAGCATCAAAATCTTTGAGGCCTTTGTGCGAGGTTTCTTTGTGCACTTCGTGGTTACCCCCCTCAAATATTGCCCCCTGTAAAATATTCCACCACGTTTTTTGTTTACCCAACAACCTTCAGCAGATTAACCAAAATAATTACAGATGACCAAACATCTTCCCTTAACCCTGCTCCTTACTCTGGTCTCATATTCCATTCTTGCACAAGTTGTCACTGCAGAATACATTTTCGGTGGTGAATTGAACCGCGTCGACAATTACATCACCGAAAAAACAGGTGGCGCCATCCACAAAATTTCGTTTGACTTCGGTGAAGATGTGATCGTGAATCCTTCGGTCATGAAAATGATCTCCGAATTCAGCATCATGCGCATAGACTTTGTCTATACCAAATACCGCGAAAGCTCAGATTTCAACCAACGTCAATTGAATGTTCGGCGTGTGGAAGCCTTGCAGAAAGCAGCACCATTCATATTCAACAATACCTCCATTGAATGGAATGTATATGAAATCAGGGAAGCAGAAAACCGAGATAAAAATGAAAAATTCTTTCATGGTTTTGTGGTGTACATGAAACCCAATTACGCACTGAAAGATGGTGAATGGACGATATCAAAAAAACCATTGAGCAGTTCATCCGAAATTTCTTCCATCAAATCGGAAATGAAAAAATATGCGTGTTATGATACCATCATGAAACCGGTGATCAAGAAGAAAAAACAAAAATCAGTGTGGACAGGAAAATACATCCCGAACAACAGCATGAAAGCCGCAACTGGAGATCGGTTCGATAACAAAGGCATTTGGGGCAGAAAAAGAATACATCCGAGCGGTGAACTATGATACCATCATGATTGAAACCATCCGATACAGTGAATCCAAAAAATGTGGTTGTCCGCCAGCAGAAACATCTATGGCATTTACTTCCATGTATGGATTGTCGGATACTGTTGTTACCTCTGTACTCAACAGAAATACCAAATGGAAAGACATCATGATTGTAGAAGACGTTACTGGAAGCATGATGCCATACACCATACAAACTTTGGCTTGGCGCAAGCTAAACAATAATGCGACCAGGGCACAACAATTCCTTTTCTTCAACGATGGCGATAACCATCCGGATGGCCCAATTGGAAGATCAGGTGGAACTTATTTTATCGACAGTCGATCAGACAAAGAGATCGAAGAAAAATGTTATCACGCCATGAACAAAGGCGGCGGTGGAGGTGCACCGGAAAACAATATCGAAGCGTTGATCGAAGCACAAAAACAAAACACATCCGCTAAAGAAATTGTGATGATTGCCGACAATTGGGCGAATGTGAGAGATCTCTCTTTACTCGATGAAGTGAGTGTGCCCGTTCACGTGATCCTTTGCGGCGCCGGCGATGGCAATGTGAATTCAGATTACCTGGCCATTGCTTACGCTACCGGAGGCAGTATTCACACCATCGAACAAGACCTGGAATTTCTCGCGAGATTGAAAGAAGGTGAAAAAATCGTGGTCGGAAAAAAACAATACAAAATGAGGAATGGAAGGTTTGAGTTGACAAGATGACTATATCAAACTTATTTCATTAGATTCATTTTCAGCGCGTCAGAGTATTTTAATTGGTTATCCTATATAGACGCAATTCGTTGAATTTAGGCATGGAGGAGATTGTTCTCGATTGTGAAGTTAGGATTACTGCGGATTATTTCAAAGGCCGATAGCACCAACATGAGTTGTTTCGCTAAGAGATCTCGGGTGTTCTGATTTTTCCCTTACCTAACTTTCCTTGGATATTAAATTAGAGTACGATGAATAGAGTTAGCTTGGGTATTCTATCGAGCCACAATTCTTGAAATCCGGGTTAAAGTGCTGCTCCAAGCCCAGCGCGGATATTCAGCATTCCAGCGCCAACCGCTGGAGAGATTCATCAACAAATTTGTGCTGGTGGACATTTGACTTCATCTTTAAGTTCTACCTTTGGAGATGTTGTTCAAAACATCAAACCATGGCAGAAACAAACGTTATTTCCGCACAACCGAATTCCTCACGAAAAAAAATTCGCGGATGGGTGATCAAAATTCTATTGGTTTTACTGCTGATCATTGCATTTGTGGTCTATTGGAAGTATTACAATGCGTACAGCAACGGAGACCGCATTGGAAAAGACCTTAAGATCAGTACACGTGGTAATATTTTCAAAACCTGTGAAGGATATTTCACAGAAGGATGTCGCGATGTAGTTTCAAATCCAGTCACATTTTCCTTTTCTGTTACAGATGAAGAAGTAGAGAAAAAGCTTCTGCAATACCAACTGGATCCGAATGCCTGTGTCAAACTCACCTATGTAGAATACCGCAACACACTCTTTTGGAGAGGTGACAGCAAATACATCATTATTGCGGCTGAGGAGTTGAGTAAATAGGTTTTTCGGGGACTCATGATGGCGACAAAAACACCAATCTAAAAACCGATCAGGCCACCTTACTGTTATACTTTACTATTGAATTGAGTTGTTCGCGTAAGGCCAAGAGTTCTTCTTCAATGTCATAATCGTCTTGTAGGCCAAGCCAAA
Organism: Flavobacteriales bacterium; assembly: GCA_016722445.1. Lineage (GTDB taxonomy): Bacteria > Bacteroidota > Bacteroidia > Flavobacteriales_D > Sanyastnellaceae > JAIBBG01. The sequence continues at coordinate 141,992 of JADKIZ010000002.1, forward strand.
ATTTGGCAGTATTCCCAAAGTACTTGGAGAGACGAACCGCAGTGTCCGCTGTAATACGCCTTTTCCCAAGAAGAATTTGAGAAATTCTAGTTTGTGGTATGCCCAAATCTTTGGCGAGGCGATAGGCCGAAATATCCAACGGGAGTAGAAACTCTTCTAATAATACCTCTCCAGGATGAATGTTTGAAAGTCTTTTCATTTTAATGATAATCAATAATTGTAACTTCTTTTGCGATTCCACTTGACCATAGAAAAGTAATTCTCCATTGGTCGTTGATCCTGATGCTATAAAAATTCTTGGACTTTCCCGAGAGCTTTTCCAAACGATTGGCAGGTGGTATTCTGAGATCAGCAATATCGCTGGCATTGTTAATCATCCTTAGTTTCCTCCTGCCTATCTGTTGAATTTCCTTTGGTAAACCGCGCACCATTTCCCCTCTCCATATTCGCTCTGTCTCTTTGGAACCAAATGATTCTATCATAAATCGACTTCGTTACTAACGCCAAAGGTAAGCAATAAGATTCATAACTCCAAAAAATATTGAGCCGACAACCAACCACAACAAGAAATGTTGTCGATTCATAAATGAGACCCTCTTAAACCCAGATCATACAGACGGGATCATTTGAAACTCTGAAAGCCAAAAAAGGAAGAACATTCCTTGACTATGTCGGGATGAGCTCACAAGATTTTTATTTGAAAGCATATCACCAAAAAAGTGAAACCAAAATTCACGGAACGCCTACCCTATGCAGTTAAGACATGGCGTGCTCGACGTTGAAGGCTTTCAGGGAAGTGATAGAATTCAACTGCATGATTTTAGTTCATAATGATGAGACGCTTCTCTTGAGACAATTTTTTTGTCTCACTTTTTTTGTCTCAGGGTTTTTGATTATTTTTCCATAGTACTTTTTGTGGACACATTACGTCACCATTGCCTGATACCAACGCTATCTACTACAGCGATGCAACAATTTATCTTGGGTATTACATTATGGTGCGGGCAACTGAGAATAAGCTGACAAATGATTTGGTGCTTGCACGGATAGCCAACAAAGGATATGCTTAACACAATCTACGCACCTATCCAATTCGGTTTTGTTACATAATTCTAAAAGCTTCAATCCATCGCTAAATAACTGTTCTTTCTGTTTCAAAAAACACTTGCCCAAATCGATTTATTATTGTCACGGTGTCACATTTTTATTTACCTTTCTAAGAAATTTTAAGAGCCTTCTCTCGTGCAACACAAATTCTACCTCTTTATATTCATCCTGACTTGCATGGTGTTCGCCAATTGTAAGCATAAATGTGAACGAGATCCAGATGCCATCGTTTGTCCTGGATGTAAACGCGATCAAACGATCGAAAGCATGAAAGACTATTTCTTCTTTAAAACAGGCACCTGGTGGATTTATCAAGAGGCGAACTCTGGGGCGTTGGATACCGTTACTGTTTACTTTGATTTTGACGGAGTTGTGAATGGGAATGAATACTTTGAATGGCGAGACACAAGTACATATAGCAATTACTACTTTACACATGTTTTCAACAATACCTATACTACTCATTGTATAACAGATGAAGACTGTCAATGTTTCAAGTTAAATAGATCAAAAGCAAGGCCAGGAGATTATGTTGGAGGTGAAAGATATTTTATTTACCCACTTTTTAAAAACAATTTTAACTATGCTGGACTAGGCGGGCAATGCGTCGTGGAAGAATTCTACGATAGTTACTCATCAAATAACGTAAGTTATAACAATGTTGCTAGAATCGATGTTCCAGTCGATCAAACCACAATCAATACTGGACAACATACCAAATACTGGCGGGCAAAAACATTGGAATTATTGAATTTGAAAATCTCAATACCAGTCAACACTGGTTCTTAATTGATCAAAATATATTGCAGTAAAATCAAATGTGCAAACAACAGATCACAATTGTTGGAACCTTGCTATGCCTTATTGGTCATGGTCAAAATGACCAAGACAATCTGGAAAAATATTGGGCTTATCGCAATCGTTTACATCAAAATTTTTTACGTATCGGCAATGATGAAGGCGAGTCAATTCCAATGGCTGCGAGAAGAATCGGCTATCCTTATAATCATTGAGATGGAAGTAAGCCAGAACTTGAAGATAACAGCAGTCTGTACTGGTCTGATGACACAATCTATCTTGAGCATGACATCATGGTGCTTGCTACTGAGAATAAGCTGACAAGTGATTTGGTGCTTGTGGGGGCGACAATGAAAGATGAAGCGGCCCATAGTTTTATTTAGAACCGCTAGTGATCAATAGAATCCTGTTTGGAATCTTTGACAAAGAGTACTCCTTGCTTCTGCATTCACAACCATCGCATCAGGCCTCTACATACTCAGAATAAACATCGGTGAAACTTCCACCCACATGATCATCGCCATCCAATGACATTCTTGTAAAATCCAAGCCGCCTTCGGTGCATCTTTGCATCCATTGATTTTTTTTCTATGAATGCATTTATCGTTGACGGGGTGCGCACACCCATCGGGAGTTTTGGTGGAAGTCTTGCTCCTGTTAGAGCTGATGACCTCGCTGCCATCGTATTGAAAAGCTTGTTGGAAAAACTTCCTCATTTCGATCCTCAGGTGATCGATGATGTCATCATGGGCTGCGCCAATCAAGCCGGCGAAGACAATCGCAATGTGGCACGTATGGCTCTCCTTCTTGCCGGTTATCCGATTTCGGTTCCGGGAGAAACCGTGAACCGTCTCTGCGCTTCGGGTATGTCGGCAACCATCGCCGCTGCCCGCGCTGCTCATGCTGATCATGGAAGTGTTTTTGTTGCCGGTGGTGTGGAGCACATGACACGCGGTCCGTGGGTGATCTCTAAAACATCCTCGGCTTTCGGTCGTGATGCGCAAATGTTCGACAGTAGTTTCGGATGGCGTTTTATCAATCCTAAAATGAAAGAAATCTATGGCACCGATGCCATGGGTGAAACGGCCGAAAACCTCGCTGACCTCCATCAAATTTCCCGCGATGATCAAGACAAGTTTGCGCTTTGGTCGCAACAAAAAGCAGGAAAAGCCATCCAGTCGGGCTACTTCAATGGTGAAGTTATTCCAGTGGAAATTCCGCAGAAAAAAGGAAATGCCATCATCTTCTCCCAAGATGAATTTGTACGCGCTGACTCCTCGCTTGAAGGTCTCGGCAAACTCAAACCTTCTTTCAGAAAAGATGGCACTGTGACAGCAGGCAATGCATCGGGTCTCAACGATGGTGCTGCGGCTTTACTCATCGCTTCTGAAAATGGTCTTCAGCAAAACAACTTGAAACCGATGACGAGAATTCTCTCCGACGGTGTTTCGGCTGTTGAGACCAGCATCATGGGTATAGGTCCGGTAACAGCCAGTGAAATGGCATTAAAACGTGCAGGACTTACATTGCATCAAATGGATCACATCCAACTAAATGAAGCTTTTGCTGCGCAGGTTCTCGCTTGTACCCGCACCATGGGGTTGCAGGATGATGATAACCGCATCAATCCAAATGACGGTGCCATCGCACTAAGGCATCCACTGGGCATGAGTGGCGCGAGATTGTTGCTCACGGCTTCTCGACAGCTTGTCAACTCCGGAAAAAAATACGCATTGTGTACGATGTGTATCGGTGTCGGACAAGGTTATGCAGTGGTGATCGAAAACGTTTCGAAATAGCATTTGATCATGGCCAATATTTTTGAATTCAACGGATATAAACCGGTAGTGCATGAAACTGCATTTGTACATCCGAATGCGACGGTCACTGGTAATGTGATCATCGGCAAACATGTGTACATCGGTCCTGGTGCGGCTATTCGTGGCGACTGGGGACAGATCATCATTTCCGACGGATGCAATGTGCAGGAGAATTGCACCATTCACATGTTCCCGGGAGTTACCGTTGTGCTTCACGAAGATGCTCACATTGGTCATGGTGCGATCATTCATGGAGCAAGCATCGGCAAAAATTGTCTCGTCGGAATGAATGCCGTCATCATGGATCGTGTGGTGGTTGGTGATGAGTCGATCGTTGGTGCGCTTTCATTTGTTGCTGCCGATACCGTGATTCCTCCTCGCAGTGTTGTGGTTGGAAATCCCGCGAAAGTGGTGAAACAAGTGAGCGATGAAATGATTTCATGGAAATCGGAAGGAACAAAAATCTATCAGCAATTGCCTGACGATTGTCGCAGAACGCTTAAACCTTGTGAGCCATTGCGTGAAGTCGAACCGGATCGCAAAATCCAGTCTTCCGATTACAAGACCTGGAATGAATCGAAGTAATTTACCATTTGAGGTAAAACGCGCGGGTCAGTTCTTTATAAGCTTCAGATTTTTCACCCGGACTTTTTTCGATGAGAATGGATTCCATTTTTGGTTCTCCTGAAAAACCCATTTCCAATTCTATCATGACCCGCGAAGGATCTTTGAATGCCAAAGTAAATACGTGACAAATTCTTCTCGGTGATAGTCCGTTTTTGGATGCTTCATTCAACCAACGTTCAAGTTGATTCACGGGAATGATCACCATCACTTTTCCTTCAGGTAAAAGCAGCTTGCGTGAGAGCTTCAAAAATGCATCTGCAGGTAAAGTATCATCGTGCCTTGCAGCGTTGCGATCAGGATCAGCAGCGCGGAGCGATTGAGAGAAATATGGAGGATTGGAAATGATGAGGTCGAATTTTTCACCTGAGACAATTTTGAGAAAATCACCTTGGTAAACTTTGAGTCTTTCTTTCCAGGGAGATTCAGCGAAATTGAAACGCGCATCTTCTACACTGCCTTCATGGATGTCGATGGCTTCGATGTAAGCGATTGGATTTTTCTGAGCACACATCAACGCAATAACACCCGTGCCGGTACCAACATCGAGGATATGTTTCAATCCATCCAATTCTGCCCAAGATGCAAGCAACACGGCATCCGTTCCAACTTTCATGGCGCTGGACGAATGCCTTACCTGAAATTGTTTAAACCGGAATGTTGTATCTGTTCCTTGCGGCATATACCGGATCGAATGATCGTGGAGATGAAAGTTTAGTTCCGAAGTGTATTTGGAAAATATGAACCTCCAATGTGGCGCTTCAACTCTTCCACGGCTTCATCCCAAAGCATTTTCTGATCATCCTCTTCGCCTTCATCGGCAAAATCGGAAACCAAAAGCGCGAGTTCACCGGTCATTTCATCGATCTTAATGCGCATCTCGAAAAATTGGTGTCGTTGTCGCTTTCATCCATCCATTGAAATTTTACAAATTGCTCTTTCTTTTTCGATACGAGTTGAGCCTTGCGTTCTTCACCTTCCCAAAGGAAAGTGTAGACTTCACCGCGGATGTGAACCTCTGGTGCAAACCATTCTTCTAAACCACTTGGTGTAGACATACAGTTGTACAAAATGCTATCTGATGTACGAATGAGATATTCGAGTTCGATTCTTGTCTTGGCCATAAAAATTGTCCGGTTACTTAGTTTGCAAGGATAACCCATTTTGATGACCAAAAACACAATAATCTGCTAAATAACATGATCATTAGCCGCCGAAAACCGATTTGGTCATATTCATTTTGCAAATCGGAAATTTCGCCCTTCAATTCCATTGGCCACCGCCATTGGAAAAAGCTGTTCAAGGGTCGAAAGACTTATTCTTTCAACTTTCCCTTCCGTTTAGCATAAAGATAAAAACTCTCGACTTTCGTTCTTGCCCATGGCGTTTTTCGCAGAAATTTCAGGGAGGAATTCACACTGGGATTATTGCTGAAACATTGAATGGGCACAGCATCGGCGAGCTCATCCCAGGTATATGCTGACGATAATTGGGTCACGATGCTTTCGAGCGTAATGCCGTGAAGGGGATTGTTTTTTTGTTTGGGTGTGTCCATTCTAAGGTCCAAATATCCGTGATTGTTCTGGTATAAATTTATGACTGCTGTATAATTCGGAAATCAGCCATAGAACCACGTTACAGCGTGTATTCATCGCAAAAATCCACCTTTTTACTCACAATATGTTGTTTTAGAGCAGGTAATCACAACCTTTGCACTCAGAACAGCCGTTGCTCAAATTCATGGGCTCAGGGTAAAAGTTCTGTCAGAGCGATACACATGAGCAGGTCAACGGAAACATTCAGCAAAAAGGACAGAGAAAAAAAACGTCTGCAGAAACGCAACGAAAAAGAGCAAAAGAAACAGGAGCGTAAAAGCGAGTCCAAAAAAGGACAAGGTTTCGACAGCATGATCGGATACGTGGATGAATACGGACGTCTCACAGATACTCCTCCGGCTGAAAAAGGCAAAAAAGCCATTGTCAATCTGGAAGATATAGTACTTGGTGCCACGATGCGCATCGAAGAAAGTCCAGAAGAAAGACTTCGTACCGGCACCATAACCTTCTTCAATGAATCAAAGGGTTATGGATTTATTCGCGATACAGCAAGCGGTCAAAGCATCTTCGTTCACATCAATGCTGCTACCTATCAGATGAAAGAAAATGACAAAGTCACTTTCGAAATCGTGGCTGGTCAAAAAGGCCCGGCTGCTGCACAGGTGAGGAAAGCGTGAATTATGAATTATGAAGTATGAATTATGAATTATGAATTGGGGTGAGGTGTTGAGGGGATAAGGGGAGGCGCTTCGATTTCTTTTCAGGTTTTAGTTGGTATGGCTGCATGAGTCTGGTGTGAGGTCTATTCCGGAGTCGGAATTTCACAATATTATTTTTTTAGGAATTGAAAGAGACTATATTTGCGCCCGCAAAATTTTGGCGGGGTAGCTCAGCTGGTTAGAGCGTGCGATTCATAATCGCAAGGTCGGGGGATCGTGCCCCCCCCCCGCTACAAATACAGAGTGAGATTGAGAGTGAGAGTGGGCTTTCCCACACTCACTCTCAATCTCAAAACTCACTCTCTATTCATTCTCATTCTGCTTCTCATTCTGTTTCTCATTCTATTTCCCCACTTCTAGAATGAGAATGAGAATGAAAATGAGAATGAATATGCCATATTGGCCGCCCCCACCCCCACCCCCACTCTCACTCTCAAACTTACTCTCTATTCATTCTCATTCTGTTTCTCATTCTATTTCCCCGCTTCTAGAATGAAAATGAGAATGAAAATGAGAATGAATGGGCCATGGTGGCCACTCTCACTCTCAAACTCACTCTCTATTCATTCTCATTCCGTTTCTCATTCTATTTCCCCACTTCTAGAATGAAAATGAAAATGAGAATGAGAATGAATAGGCTATGGTGGCCACCCCCACCCCCACACTCACTCTCAAACTCACTCTCTATTCATTCTCATTTTCATTCCCATTCTCACTCTATTTCTTTCTCCCCCTATTGCAGAACCTTTATTCCTGCGTAGTTTTGCCGCACTTTTTATACAAAAAAACTCTGAATATGGCTGGTAATATTACCTTCACAATGATTAAGCCTGATGCTACTGCAGCGGGCAACACCGGAAAAATCATCGACAAAATCCTCGAGTCTGGATTTAAAATCAAAGCGATGAAATGGACACGTCTGAGCAAAGAAGAAGCCGGACAATTTTACGCGGTACACCGCGAACGTTCGTTTTTCGGCGAATTGGTAGACTATATGACCAGCGGACCTATCGTTGCTGCTATCCTCGAAAAGGACAATGCAGTAGAAGATTTCCGCAACCTCATCGGTGCTACTGATCCGCAAAAAGCAGCAGAAGGAACCATCCGTAAAATGTTTGCTACCAGCATTGCAGCCAACGCTGTACATGGCAGCGACAGCGATGAAAATGCCCTCATTGAAGGCGCATTCTACTTCAGCACCCGCGAACACGCATAAGAAATTTCATCTTCATTACTCAGTTTTCCGTCATGAATAAAATCAAAGTCGCAAACCCAATCGTCGAAATGGATGGTGACGAAATGACTCGCATCATCTGGAAATTCATCAAAGACAAACTCATTTTCCCATATCTGGATCTTGACATCAAGTACTTTGATCTCGCCATGGAAAATCGTGACGCGACGGAAGATCGTGTAACTGTAGAAAGCGCAGAGGCTACATTGAAATACAATGTCGCCGTAAAATGCGCAACCATTACTCCCGACGAAGCACGCGTGAAGGAGTTTGGCCTCAAAAAAATGTGGAAAAGCCCAAATGGTACCATCCGCAATATTGTGGGTGGTACTGTTTTCCGCGAACCCATCATTTGCAAAAACATTCCCCGCCTCGTGCCAGGTTGGAATAAACCAATCAACATCGGTCGTCATGCATTTGGCGATCAATACCGCGCCACTGATACCGTGGTGAAAGGCAAAGGAAAACTCACCATGACCTTCACCCCTGAAGGTGGCGGTGAAGCCCAAACCTGGGAAGTCTATAACTTCGACGGTGATGGCGTAGCGCTCAGCATGTACAATACCGATGATAGTATCTTCGGTTTTGCGCGCAGTTGCTTCAATCAAGCCATCATGCGCAAGTGGAATCTCTATTTCTCTTCGAAAAATACGATCCTGAAAGCTTACGACGGACGTTTTAAAGACATCTTTGAAGAAGTCTATCAGAAAGAATTTAAAACGCAATTTGAAGCGTTGGGCATTACCTACGAACACCGTCTCATCGATGATATGGTGGCTTTCAGTTTGAAAAGCGAAGGTGGTTTTGTATGGGCTTGTAAAAACTATGATGGCGATGTTCAGAGTGATATCGTCGCTCAAGGTTTCGGTTCTCTGGGTCTCATGACCTCCGCCCTCATCACGCCTGATGGTAAAACCATGGAAGCTGAAGCGGCTCATGGCACGGTAACACGTCACTACCGTCAGCACCAGGCCGGCAAAAAAACATCGACCAATCCTATCGCCTCCATCTTCGCATGGACACAAGGACTCGCACACCGCGCAAAACTCGATGGCAATGCTGAACTAGCCAAATTCTCACAGACCCTCGAAAAGGTTTGCGTTGATCTGGTTGAAAGCGGCAAAATGACCAAAGACCTCGCAGTGTGCATTCACGGTGATGCCACAACTGATGCACACTATCTCTCCACGGAAGATTTCCTGGATGCGATTGATGCGGAGTTGAGGAAGAGGATGAATGGGTAATGTTGGCGTTCGCGTTCGCGTAGATGTTCAAGGTTCAAAGTTCAAGGTTCAAGGTTGCGCCGGTGTTTGTTTGAATGCAAATGCGATTTGGTGTAATCAATTTTACTTCGCTTATTAGATGCTTCAAAAAAATTCGTCAGCTGTGTTGAATCCAATTACAGCGAAGGAGGAGCGAGTTCAAAGTTCAAGGTTCAAAGTTCAAGGTTGCGCCAATATTTGGTTGTATACAAATTCGATTTGGTGCAATCAATTTTACTTCGCTTATTAGATGCTTCAAAAAAATTCGTCCGCTGTGTTGAATCCCACTACGGCGAAGCCGTCCCACCCCTCAGTCGAAGAGCCTTCGTACGACAAGACCCCTCATCCCAAATTCATAATTCATAATTCATACTTCATAATTCAAAACTCAGTCTCTGAAAAACCACAACATATACCTCGGTATCAAATGCACATCCGCATAGTAGAAATGGATGATATCCTCATAACAATATCCCAATTGTGCCATGCGCATCGCGCCCTCCTGACACAATCCTACTCCATGCCCGAAACCACGCCCCATAAAGCGTATATGCTCACCAGTATTTTCTGTTCGGAATAATGTAGACTTCAATTGAAGATCTTCACGCATCACCCGACTTGGAATGCGCAATGAACTATCTGCCAAAAAATATTGTCGACCGGAAAGAGATAAATACGATTGAGAATCGGATTGTGCAATGGAATACTCCGATCTCTTACTACTCAAATAACTATTCCACCTTTCTTGTGTGATGGATTTTTCCCATCGGCTATGCGGCATTTCCAGACAGAATGAATCAACCCTCGAAACACAATAGGACAAAGGTTTCGACCATACTTCTTCTGCATTCACCGTTTTTCCGCCACAATTGCTGTGAAAGGCCGCTGTAATTAAGTTGATCTCGGCATCTACAATGATGATGTCTCTTGTGGCACGTGCGGCCGAAAAAGCCATCGGCTCTGCATATGGCCGACCATGGTATACCTGACAATGCGTGGCATCGCAGAGTTGATAACCTTCCGCCGCATGTCGCTGCAAATTGTTGAGTGCATATGTTCTTGAAATGACCGCCTGTACCTTGTAATATTCAATCTCGTGACCCTTGCCACTCTCCGCTTCAATCACCCCGGAAACATAATCTTCCAATTCGATGTTGTTGATCAATTGCAACCGGCCTTGATAAGCGATTGCACGCAGTCCTGCAGAATAAAGTCTACCACTTTTTTTATACCCTGCTGGCTGAATCCGAAACGTAGAACCGGAAACAGGAACCAAGTCTATGCGGGTATTTCCCTCCAAATTTTTTCCGTCGAAAAAAACATTGATCTTGCCAGATGACGCAGTGAGATCAAGTGTCTGTCCAGCCTTGATCACAAACATTTCTTCTTGATTGGCAGTCACGGAATAAGTTCCCGACTCTACAAAAATGGTCGCACGCAAATATTCTTTGCCGTAGTTAAGACCAACCAGAATTGGATCGGCACTCACACGCAAAAAAGCGAAGAACAATGAAACGATGAGAATGACACGCATGCAGGTGAACGAAATTACCGTTCAACATTTCAATCCGCAGACGATCCCGATAGAATTTTCAACATGGCGGTGGCAGTTCGTTCTGATGCCCCAGAACCACCAAGCCTTTCATGAAGACGGCTATAGTCCATCGTCATCTTCGACCTTCTGTCGGCATCGTACAGCAAAGCATCCAGCTCTTGCCGAACACGCCTTTCATTCATTTCATCCTGTATCAATTCACACACCGCTTCCTCGTCGAGGATGAGATTCACCAATGAAATGTATTTGATCTTCACCAAACGTTTCGCAATGTGATAGGATATGGAATTGCCCTTGTAACAAACCACCTGAGGCAATTGAAACAAGCCAGCCTCAAGTGTTGCAGTGCCACTCGTGACGAGCCCGGCACTGGCATATTGAAGCAAATCGTATGTTTTTCCGAAAAGAATGGGGGTGTCTTTCAATTGCTCGAAGGACCGATAGAATGAAATGTCCTGGCCTGGCGCACCTGCCACCACAAACTGGTATTCTGGATAATGTGACTGCACCGAAAGCATCACCGGTAACATCGCAGTGATTTCCTGTTTTCTGCTTCCCGGTAAAAGGGCGATCAATGGTTTGTCTGAGAGGGCATTTTCTCTCCTAAATACATCCGGATGCGATTCACGTTTGGTGATGACATCCAACAATGGATGTCCAACAAACGACACATCCATACCATGTTTAGCATAAAAGTCTTTTTCGAAAGGAAGTACCACAAACATCCGGCTGACATCTCTCTTGATTTTGTGAACTCTTCCTTCTTTCCATGCCCATATCTGTGGAGAGATATAATAAAACACGCGAATTCCCTTCTTCTTAGCCCATTCTGCAATGCGCATATTGAACCCGGGATAGTCGATCAAAATCAATGCATCCGGTTGAAAGGCTTCAATGTCTTTTTTGCAAAAAGATATGTTTCGCAAAATGGTGCGCAGATTCATGATCACTTCCGCAAAACCCATGAATGCCAGATCACGGTAGTGTTTTACCAGCTTGGCTCCTGCACCTTCCATCATATCACCGCCCCAACAACGTATATCCAAATCCGGATTTTGTTGTCGTAACGCTTTGATCAAATTTGATCCATGTAGATCACCTGATGCTTCTCCTGCAATGATGTAAAGTTTCAATCCAGATTAATTTTAAGTTGGCGAAGTTAAGCGTACATCAATGACACATTCACGAGGTCGACTTTCATCTTAAAATCCAATCAGTCCTCCAATACGAAATACAGGTGTACTATATGGTGAATAAGGATCGCCAATCAGATCAAACAATACCATTACACCAAATCCATTTTCCTGATAACCCGCACCTACCAACCACACCGGAACATCCACCTTCAATGATTGACCCGATGAATTTTTATAATTCACATTCAAATATTCCAATTCCGTATGGGCGAAAAATTGCTCGAATGGATAGACCCGCAACCATGTACTCGCTCCATAGACATTCTGACTATACCCCTGCGACGAGGCATACAAATAATTCAATCCAATACCCGGCACCAACCAGTCTTTTACACGATAACCAACCATTGGATTCAATTGCACAAATGTGACATTACCCAGATAGCCTCCAATATTACCTCCATAGACCAACCGATCTTTGAAAGGCTCCTTCTTGGGCTTCGGTTTCGTTTGTGATGGAGCAGTGGCGTAGTCTTCGTCTGTCTTTTGGGAAAAACCCCAGACAGGAAGAAGCAAAAACAACACAGAAACCACGAATGCAATTTTCTTTTGAACGAATGGAGAATTCATCTGATATACTCACCTTGAATTGAGATCCCAAATTTAACCCAGAATAAGTGTAAGGTTGAACCGGAAAGAGGCCAACATATAACTTCTCTTGACTATGGTTGAATGACCAACTCCTTTTCTCGCTTTGATTGTTCGCCACAACGCAGCATCTTTGACCAAAATATCGCGCATGGACATGGATGAAAAAATTATCAAAGCATCGAAAATCGTTGACAAAATGTACGACAACGACCCCATGTCGCAATGGTTGGGAATCCGCAGACTGCAAGATGGTCCGGGCTTTTCGGTGTTGTCCATGACGGTCAGAAAAGAAATGCTCAATGGTTTTTCCATCGCACACGGAGGTATTGCTTACTGTCTTGCCGACAGTGCCCTCGCATTTGCGAGCAATGGTCACGGCACTCAAAGTGTCTCGATTGAAACTTCCATTTCACACGTTGCACCGGTAAAAGAAGGCGATGTACTCACCACCGAGGTGGAAGAAAAAAACCTGTCAAACAGAACCGGACTGTACTATATCACAGTAAAAAATCAGGACGATAAAGTGGTAGCCTATTTCAAAGGAACGGTTTATCGCACAGGAAAAGAATGGGAGATTTGATCACCTCATCCACAACGCTTGTTTGATCAAACTGATTTTGGCTGGTCCGTATCCGATCCACTCACCGTCCGACTCCATCGCATTGGTTGAATGAATGACGATGTCATTTGAAACGTCATACTTCACCTCTGGATGATGAATCACTTTGCACGATTTTAATTTTCCCAATTGCTTTAAATAATCGAACAATGAAACATCACCGATGATGGTGAGATTCAATTTGCCATCATCAACCAATGCCGTTGGAGCAATGCCCAAACCACTGCCGAAGTACTTGCCATTGGCCACAACAAAGGCCATGGTTTTGTCGCGATGGTTTGCGTTTTCATTCCAACTGACTTCAATTACTTTCTTTTTAAAAGTGAAAAATGCTTTGATGATCCCTAAACCAAACTTGATACCTCCTGACCAATGTGGAGGCAATTCATTCACATGTTTCACCACTTCCGGACCGAGGCCAATGCTCATTTCATTGAGAAAGTAAATGGTCTGATGATCTGCAAACGCAATACTCCCGACATCCACTTGTTGTGTTTGGTTTGCGTACACACGCGCCATCACATGCGCTACATCATCTTTCCATAAATAATTGCGGGCGAAATCATTTCCTGAACCACATGGCCAGGGTACCATCACCGGAGGAATAAGATCATTCGATAGTTCGATCCGTGCTTGCATCCATCCATTCAGACATTCATGAAATAATCCGTCACCTCCAATGGGAACAATGACATCGACCTCAGGAAAACATTGACGAGCGAGTGTTGTGCCGTGTGAACTGTGTGTCGTTTCAAAGTATGTGGCAGTATCTCCCGATCGAAGATATGGTTCAATGGATTTCTCGACGGCGGATTTCTTTTTCTTCCGACCGTGTATGATGAATGCGATGCGCATGCCGAAAAATACACTATTTGAATTATGAAGTATGAATTATGAAGTATGAATTTTGGAGGAGGTAAGGTGGGGGTGGATGAGGGAGGGGGGAGTTCAGTGGAGAGGTTGATGGAGTTTAAAGGCCAAACCTTTGCGCCTGCGGCGAGGGACGGCTTCGCCGTAGTGGGTTCAACACAGGGGACGCAGTGGTCTCACAGAGGAAACAGTTTTTTGAAGCTACTTGTAGCGAAGTGTTTTGATTGCACCAATTTACATTTCAATCCAACCACATATTGGCGCAACATTGAACTTTGAACATTGAACTTCATTCGCCTGCGGCGTTGAACGGCTTCGCCGTAGTGGGTTCAACACTGCGGACGCAGTGGTCTCACCGAGGACACAGTTTTTTGAAGCTTCGAATTAGCGAGGTGATTTGATTGCTCCAAATCAAATTTGCATTCAAACAAATATTGGCGCAACCTTGAACTTTGAACATCTTAAATTGAAACGACAACCCAATCACTTCCCCTTCACAATCTTCTTACTATAACTCTTGCCGTTCTGCATGATCTGGAGGTAGTATGTGCCATTGGGTTCGTCGGAGATATCTATGGTCTTGTTGTAATTGCCATCGAAACCAGAACGCTCTTCGAGATACACCATTTCACCTGTGCCGTTGTACAAAACAACTTTGATCGGTTGTTTTTCGGTGGTCACGAAGTTGAGATTCAAAATGCCATCATTCGGATTGGGATAAAATGATATCTGTTCGAGTGCTAAGTCATTTTGTGTTCGCAGTTTTGGTTCTGCATTTTTATTGACCTCTGCAGCTTCTTCTGGGCTGATCTCTGCAATGCGTATCTGTACAATGATGATCTCCCTATCTTCTTGCATGCGTTCCAACTCATCTTGAATCTTGCCGCGCTCATCATCGATGATCTCTTGCTGACGATCGAGTTCGAGCAACAACTCCTGCATACGCTGTTCGATGTCTTCTGCGTCCATATCGAATTCGTAATCGTAGAAATAATTTCCACCTTCATCTTGTCCTTTGAAATCATGGAAGATTCGGAAATCTTCAAAACCACTCACACTGCGTTTGCCTATTTGACCGGTGATTTCCTTTTCACGTCCGTCGCGAAGAACTTTCACCACTATTTCTGATTCTGGTTGTAGTGTCGAAACCACTTCTGCCAATTGATCAAAACTATTCAATGAAATTCCATTGATGGAAAGAATGACATCACCACTTTGCAATCCCATTTTTTCAGCGGAGGTCTCAGGTTCTACATCCACCTTCACACCAGATTCTGTTTGTTCTTCGGAAGGAGTAACACCAAGGAATGCGGTTTCTTTCACCACCATTCCATCACCACCCCAACTGAAGGGCTGGCATATTTTCATACTGTCATCCGGGAAAATGCAACCTGCAGGACCTTGCGGACAAAATATGGTGATCGAATCAGGTCCAAATCTGAATTGATATTCCTTCATGTTTCCACCATTCCAATCTGGTGCATTGGGAGCATCCGGTCCTGGAAACTCCATCATTTTTTCACCCAATTCTGCTTTTAGTTTTTTCTTTTTGCCATCACGTGAAATATCCAATTTCACTTCATCACCAATTTGATGGTCTTGCACTTTTCCGATGATATCGGAAATGGAATTGACATCCTCACCATCCAGTTTCAGGATGATATCACCGGCAAGAAGTCCGGCTTTTTCTGCGGCGGTTCCTTCGATGACTTCGGTCACCACTACCCCTTCGGAAGTTTTTTCATCGCCAGTCCTTTCTTCTTTGAGCATTACACCCAAAAATGGACGAGGTTCCATGGGAGGTGCCGGGGCAAATTCAGGCAGTGCAGGCATATCAAGGACACGAGGATCGAAGAAAAGCTCGATGTTGTCGATCTGGTCTTCGCCATCTTGCTTGTCAATTCTGATTTCGATCTGCTGACCTTCTTTCAGTTCCCCGAGGTCATCCAAGACACCCATTTCACGAAGAATTTCCTGGATGCTCTGATCACCATCGATCACTACTTCGCGGGTCTCTTCCGACTTAACGCCGTTCTGATTGCGCTTGATGTGAATTTGAGCTTTGTTCTGTGCGGCGAGATCCGTGAAAATCATGGACATCAATACCGCAAGTAGCATGGAATAAGAAACTTTTTTCATTGTCTTTTGATAAAGCCGGAAGCGAATGTAACACCGTCTTTTGCCAACCCGCTGTTAAACGATCTAAACGAGTGTTAATCCCTTTACTCGTGGGGACTGATCCGCATTTTTCATGGAGCGCCCTCTAAGGTCCCCGACACAAGATCGGTGCAATCCAGAAGAGGACAATAAAATCATGGTATAAGAAAAATCCCCGCAGTGTTTGCACACATGCGGGGATTTTCGAATTTATTGCGATAAGAGATTATTTCCTTTCATTCGCCATTTTATCCATCTCTTTCTCGAAAGTTTCTTTGAACTTTTCGTAGTTGTAGTCGGCTTTGATCTTCTCGTTCTGTGATAGACCTGCGCTATAAGCATCTGCGATCTTCTGTCCGCTGAGCTCGATGGCTACGTAGCTTACGAATACTCCGTCTTCACGTTGGGTCAGCTTTTCGCAAATCTCAACCGCTCCACGAAGCTCCTGATCTACGACTGTTCTCGCCATCTCCTGGAAAGTCTCAGTCACTTCTTCTTTGTTGTTAAACTCTGTTGAGTTCACGTAGTTGTCACCTACGATCTTCATGGTTGTGTTGATGGTTTTTGCAAGCTCTGCGTTGGCATTTGAACGTGCTTTCTTTTTCGCAGTCTCACGGTCCATACTCTCACCTGTTGCTGTCGCACGGAAGGCATCCTTCGTACTCATGTACTGGTCACCGGTGCAATATTCATTGATGAGAACTTCACCTTTAGGTTTTGGAGCCTCAGCTGCTTTTTTCTTTTTCTTACCACATGCGGTACCGAATATAGTTATTACGGCTACCAAGGCAATCAGTGTAAAATGTCTGGTTTTCATATCGCTTTGTTTTTGTTTTTTAATATTCTGTTCTTTTGATATTAGGGCTTTTTCTACAATCGTGCCAAAATCAATTTTCGACGCGAAAGGTAGGTCTAGCCTGGCTTTTTATTTCATGATCGCATCAATTATGCTGCGGGTAATCTGCTGCTCAATCTTCTCTTTCCCCTTTTTATAGGCTTCTATACTCGCCGCATCGGCATTCAATTGCAATCCCTTGATCGCAGTGAGTGACTCCTGATAAACGATATCTCCGGTCTTCACATTTTTAACCCGGACATTCATCTCCAAAAACGCCACTGTAAAGCCCTGACTACTTCCTCCTGCTGTTGTATTCGACTCGATGATCACATCGTAATCATGCTCCCCTGTAGTGGAGATCACACGCATGCCTTGTTTCACCAAATCAGAATTCAAGGTGGAAGCCAATATCCTTGTAGAGGATGTCTGTCCATATACTTTTTCTTCGCCAGTGATCATAAACGATGGCATCAATACCTCTATCGGCAATTGTTTGCTTTCCGTTCTGATGTTTTTGATCAAACCAAGCTGTATGTTTTTATCGAGGTCTGCGGCCAATAATGACTCCAATACGATCTTCAGATCAAGGGCATTCATCTTTTCTGTCGTACTCACATTGCTCACATTCACCATCACCTTGCCCTGGTCATCTGTTATGGATGTCTTTGGTTTCATATAAGCATTGCGGGCATAGGAGTAAGTAGTGGTGATTCCTCTCACACCGGCACCGTTGTAATACACCGATACCGGGATATCTGCACTGTACTTGTTTTCGGATGAAAGAACCACTTTGGTGGTGGCCGGTCTGATCGACAGACCCGTTCCTACCCGCTGCAATGAACTGTATATTTCGTTGTCGAGATACACCTTTCCGCTATCGGTTAAAAACTCATTCACCTCGGCCCAATATTCTTTCATACTGAACAAACCATGCATATAAAGGTCAAAGGCAGCCGGAATATTCCTTTCTTTCTCTGCCGAAAGTCCTTTCGTGTAGTAATCGTTTGCTGCACTCAGGGCTTTGTTTTTTTTCTGTTGTTTGGCACTCTGGTATGTCGCCTTGTTCAATCGGTAATACACCCAGTATTCTTTGCCGTTTTCCCAGATACCCGCCACTTCATAGTCTTCTATCTTTTCATCGGTGGTGGTAGATATGGTCGAAATAAATTCTTCACTGAAGTTTTTATTCACCTCAAGCGAATTGAGAAATGTTTCGCCCTGCACCCGCACACTGATTTCAGAGGCGAGGTCATTCAATGCATTCTTCTTGGCGATGGTCTGATAATCCAAAGGCTGTGAAGTTTTGCTGCATGTGCCGATTCCGATATAATACGATCCGCTATGCGGCCTCTGCCCTACCCACTCGGGTGCCTCTGCAGGCGCCGTAATTTCTTTATCTCCCTGCTGAATGTTTTTGGCATCACCGCAACCGCTAAATGACATCAGCGATACCAGCACTGCAATTACAGCGGGCCATAGGACTCGTCCGTATTGAATATGTACAATGTCTGGTTTCATATTATTTCACGATTTCTTTGACCACACCACTGATGGTGCTGCTCAACTGATTGCTGATGTTCCCGAAAAGGGTATTGTTCAATTCTGATGAGGATTTCAAATCTTGTCTTCCGCCAATCAACGACTGCAGTGCTTTGCGGTCTGAAATGTTCAGGTTCGGACCACTTTGTCCTGCCGGTACCAACGTACCAGCATTGCCATCATAACGACCGTACAACACTTCATCCGATACTTCTTTTTCGATGATCTCGGTCTTCAGGATCTCACCGGTTTTCAGGTTCACCAGTTTGTACTGGAAACTCACCGTGCAGGTATTGGAGTTGTAATACTCGGTATAGGTCACTGGACGGTAACGTGGCTGCATATAATACTTGCCGTCGGTTTTGTTCAAGACCCTCTCCTGGTATTCTTCATAACCATTTCTCACCTTGGATTTGAGGGTACCTCGTTTTTCGGAGTAACTCAATACGGTGCCCGAAAGCAAGGCTTGTGCTCCGATCAATTGTCCCACTTGAACGGCGGTATTTTCGTCGATCACCCCTGACAACTGCAATTGTTGTTCGTTGATGATCATCTGCATGTTTTCACGATCTACCACCTTCAGGAAAGGATCTTTGATGTCGGTAAGGGCATCCAGGGTATAGGCAGAAACCTTGGCATCCAATCCTTCCACGCCACTGGCGTTCTGGAAATTGATCATGGCAATGGTGTACATCCCTTTCTCCAGACACTCCTTGCGCATCGCTACAGCATTTTTGTAGTCAGGCTTACGGGCAATCACCTTCTCGAGGTTGCTATACGCTGCTCTGTAATACTGAACATCCATCGATTTTTTCGCCTCAGAATAAAGCGGCTCGAGATAAGCGATGTCTGCCAGATCCTTGGCGTCTTTGTAGTTCGGATCAAGTGATCTGATTTCTGCAAATACGCCCTCAGCCTCCGCATATTTCTGTTCTTCCAATAAGGTGGTACCGCTATCATAAAGATCTACGAGATAAGCTCCTTTCACCTCTTCATAATCTGCCTGGTAGAAATCTGCCAATTGAAGTGTGATACCTACTCCCTGTACCCTGTCTCTGTAGTCGCGGGCCTTGTGATAGGCATATACCGCTTCTTTTTTGGTACCGAAGTTTTTGGTCTTCGCAAATTCATTCAGCATTTCATTCAACACAAGCTGACCGTTTTTCTTCAGTCCAATCTGGGCCTCCACATTCGCACGCTTCTTCTGCAATGCGGTGAAGTAACTGCCTGCTGCCTCATGCACGAGACCGGCTGCTTCCTGCTTCGCCCCCATCTTGGTGAAATGCTTGCTGCCATTACATCCGGTGAGGATGAGCAGGCCAAGCGCCGCGATGGTGAAATATGTAGAAAAAAACTTGATCATAACTTGTGTGGTTAAACTGCCATGTTTAGCTCGTGTGGCGCAATATCCGGCCAAAGCGGGATATTTCGACAGGTTTACTTTGACTCGAGGAATTTATTCAAGTCGTCGATGCTCGACTCAAAGGTAAATGCGTCGTTGATCAGGAAGTAATCGCCAGGATTGTAGCAATAGTCATAGGCGTACTTCGCAAAATCCAATTTGGATTCTTCAAAACTGAACAGACTCATCACTTCTTTGATCTGATCTACCGTGAGGCAATTGGCCTTGGTCACTTGTTTGGCCACGGTCATCTTGGAATCTTCGAATGACTTAGACTGTATGCTCGATTTGGCACTGTTGAATGAAGCGCCACTCATCTGCGATACACATCCGCCTTTCGATTCTACCACCACCACTTCTGGTTTTGGTGCCGGTGCCGGAGTAGCCGCTGGCTTTGGAGCCGGACGAGCCGCTGGCTTAGCAGTAGTAGTGGTCTTGGTGGTCGTGGTCGTAACGGTAGTTGAAGAGTTTTCTTCTACATCCATGTCCATATCCATCCCATTTTCTTCCACATTCACATTCACACCCATGTTTACACCGCCAATGTTGACGTTCATATTCACGTTTTCTCCTTTGCCCTGGGTTTTGGTAGCCGCAGGCTTGGCAGAAGTCGTCGTGGTGGTTTTTACCACGGTCGTTTCCACGCCATCATCAGCCGGTGCCACATCGATAGAATGATCCATATCTACATCGCCGGTTTCGTCATCCACCACAGCGATTTGTTTCACTTCTGTGCTAGGCGTGCTGGCTGGAGCAGGTGTAGTTGACGCTACGCCTGGCTCGGTCTGACTGTGCCAACGCAGCACAAACTCCCCTTTTTTGTTCTTTTTGATCACGTATGTCACCTCAGCTCCTTTGACCACAGCAAAATTGTTATGGGAAAAATCGGTGAGGGTAGCGTCTTCGAAATCGACGCGGGCCTGGTAATACTCTCCGGTAAGGCCTGAAATCTTCACATTGCTCTGGGCAACAGCGTTCTGTTTTTCGCCATTGAGTGTAATGGTAAACTTCTCTCCGTTTTCACTGAAAACCACTGCAGATGCGGTTTGTGAGTAAACCTGTGATCCGATCAGTGCCATTAAGAATAACAAGTAAATTTTTTTCATGTTGCGTCGTTTTGATTTGTCTGTGTAAATTTTTTTGGGGGGGTAGGCGAGGGCACAGCTTTTTGCGGATGGATACACTGTTTGAATTATGAATTATGAATTATGAATTATGAATTGGGAGGGGGTGAGAATGGAGATGCGAGGGCATTTCTTTTTGCGGATGTAATAATCTGTTTGAATTACGAATTGAAGTATGAGTTATGAATTGAAGTATGAGTTATGAATTATGAATTGAAGTATGAGTTATGAATTATGAATTATGAATTGGGATGGGGTGAGAATGGAGATGCGAATGCACATCTTTTTGCGGATGGATACACTGTTTGAATTATGAAGTATGAAATATGAATTATGAATTATGAAGTATGAATTGGGATGGGTGTGGGATTGGGAGAGGAGAGGAGAGGGTGAGAGGAAATGTTTGAAGGGATGGGTTTATGGGGTATTAAAATCTTTGAGCGCTTTGTGTGAAATTTCTTTGTGGTTTTTGTGGTTTTGTGGTTTTGTGGTTTCAAGCGTTTGGTAATTCACCTTACCATCGCACACAATCATATAGATATCGATCTTGAAAAGGAATAAATCAAAGCCAAGTGATGACCATAAAAAACCCGGAGATTCTGTTCGGGTAGGTTTTGGTTGAACAGAATTCCGGGCTATGCTCCTGAAATCCATCTCTCCAGTGCCGATAGTTTGCGCCATGCGGACAGTGAGTGGGTAGTTTTGGTTAAAGATCACGCCGGTGAAGGCGAATCATCTATAATGAGGTAGATTTTGGTTAAAGATTCCGTTTGTGAAGTGGAACCAAATATATAGAGTATAACAGTTAGGTTCAGGAGGTTGGAGCAAATTTTAATTTTGATTTGACCGGGGTAAGAGGTTGGTCTCAGGCCTTTTCGGTCAAATTTTCGGCTTGGGAATTCTTGTCTCCCGATGCTGAATCGCGTATAAATTGCCGGATGAGCTCCTCTTGTACCCCTTGTTGATGAATATAGCTTTCCAACAGGTGGGTATAGTTATACATCATTTGATCGAGGACTTCCCGGGGTACATGAGAAAGGTCAGGTTTGGGTAGGAGCATGGCAGGGTGGTCGCGTACATAAGCATTGCCCGGTTTGGGGGATTTCATGGACGACTGCTGCAAGATCACCTCGCTGGCCACGTCGTAGAGCTTGCACAACTCCCGCACAATGACAGCGTCCAGCTTGCGGTGACCCGATTCCAGTTTGCTGTACTCCGGCTGACTGATGCCCAATGCATCGGCCACGTAATCTTGTTTGTAGTTGTTGTGCATGCGCAACAACCTCAAGTTTGGATAAAGTTCCATGGGATATTGGTTTTAGTTTGTTTGTGGGGCGAAGATGCTACCCCCACCCTTCCACAAAATGCCCAATTCCAAATTTTGGTAAAGATTTTTTTGAAGGTGGGTTAAATGACGGTGGGGAATTGTATGGGATGATATGATTGTTTGAATGGAAAAAAATCATGGGATCATGCGCTGAAGTAGGCCTTCTATCTGAGGTGTTGAAAACAAGCCTATAGATCGATGGGGGTTGGAGGGTATAATATTCGGAAATTTGAGGATTGGTTTATTTGCATGCTTAATTGAATATGGAGGCGAGTGAATGGACATATATACTAGTTAGCTGTAATTTTTCAAGACACCAATAGATGGACTAGAGACCTTCTTCAATACCGCTTCCAACTACAGATGACGAGTTTGAACGCCTTTGCCTTTTAATAGCGCGTGATAAGTATGGTGCAGAATATTATCGTTACGGAAGGAAAGGTCAAAAACAACACGGTATTGATATTTATTCAGCTTATCACAATGGCAGGTATTTACAATGTAAGTTATACAAAAAAGACGGGGCTGATGCTATCCTAATTACCCAACTTAAAAAGGATTTAAAACATGCTATCGAAAAATTTCCAGACCTAAAGCAATTCGTTTTTGCTGTTAGTATTAACACCAATACTGCAATTCAAGACGCATGCAATGGACTTAGTGATGATTACTTAAAAGTTATACCATGGTTTTGGAATCAATTACAAGAAGACATTGCCCAATCAAAATGGTTACTTCGTTATTATCTGAATTCCGTTCCTGGTGCACAATGGATTTGTGATGATTTTGTCCAGAAGGAATTAGCTAGAGGTGACAAAGAAAATTGGCAACCACTAAATTTTTACAGCAGTAATTCATTCGTTCAATGGTATGGTGTTATTGAAAGGTGGGATGCTCCGAGAGAACATTATTCAAATATCTGCCAAGCAATTAGTACCTCTTTTACCAATCGTTTTAGTGATATGCCAATAACTGCGGTCGTCAATGGAGATGGAGGATGTGGTAAATCGGTATTACTTAGAAGAATTGCTATTGACCTACGAAACAATTATACTGTCTATTGGATAGCTGATAATGCTAAAGATTTTTTAGCGAATGAATGGATCTATGATATTGAGAACAATCCGAATGAGAATTATCTTCTTGTGATTGAAGATTGGTATAGGAATTTCTCAAAGACAGATGACAAAATCACGCCTAATACATTATTACAGAAAGTTAAAGTCAAACCCAATGTTCGTCTTTTAATTGGTGATAGACCGAACAATAATGCACCTTATTCTAAATCGAAAAGCATCGCTTATTCTTTGTTACCGAACGAAAATGCCGCACTTTTCTCTTACATTACCAAATGGGTTCCCAATTGGGAATATAAGTTTTCAATAGAACAAAAGAATTTTTTATTAAAATCAGGACTCTTTCAAGCGCTTTTTGTTTACCAATATGCCGATGTTTCTAAAATTTCTGAAAAAGCTACAAACTATTTTCTAGAAGTAATTCAAAGCGATTATAATCTACTTTTTAAGAGCAGTAATCAATTTTATAAGGGACTTGCCCAAGCAATCTATGTATATGCCAATATTTATGCAGATTATTTTATTACTCTTTCCCCTGAAGCAGTCATTGTTCTTGCAGAAAAGTATTCAGGGGTTGATAGACCTTTTGAATTAAAACAAAATCTTGAATTTTTAGTAAATGATTCTGTCATCGGACGGTATTTTGATATTCTTCTCAAGAAGAAAAGAGATATCCAAATTTCTAAACTAAAGTTTCTTCACGACACCTTGGCTGACGAAGGTTGGAAAAACATTGAAGGTGATAGCAGACTTAAATTCAAACTAATCTCAGTTAATGAAGTATTGGTGTATTTAACAACTGAAAATACAAATGAAGATTTAGCTTCGCTCCTATACAGGGTTTTATTACTAAAGGTGCAAACTGTGAAGCATGATCAAGTTATAGAACTATGCAATTTTCTGATAAAATCAAAATGCAGTTCGTTTTTTTTTACAGAAATACTCTTCTCTAATAAATTCCTAGAAATAGAAAAGCATACTAGGTTAAGTTATCTGAATTCTCTTATCGGGGTTGGCAGTTCAGAAAATGGAATGTGGTTACCAGTTGTTCACTGGATAAAACAAAATCTTGCAAATGATAATCAAATTCGGCTGCTAAAGGACATTATTTTTGCAGGAAATAAAACAGAAGTAGTAATAAAAAATTATTATCGCCTGTTAACTGATGATAATCTTTCGTCTGAAATTAATGATAAAACTATGTTGGATATAATGCAAATTCCATCGCATCATATGATTGTATCAGAGATTTTCAAACGATTAAGAGAAAAGAATGAAAACATAAGGAATGCAGCAATCAATTTCTTGAATTTAAATCGTTATGGATTTCAAGAAATTTTTACATTATGTCTCCAACTCATCAAAGACACCCCTTTTGCAAAAGAGAAAGCTAAAGAATTTCTTCAAATGCCTGAGGCTTTCAAATTTGAAAACAATTTTACCACTTGTCTCCAGCTTATCAAAGACACCCCTTTTGCAAAAGAGAAAGCTAAAGAATTTCTTCAAATGCCTAGAGGCTTTCAGATTTGAAAACAATTTTACCACTTGTCTCCAGCTTATCAAAGACACCCCTTTTGCAAAAGAGAAAGCTAAAGAATTTCTTCAAATGCCTGAGGCTTTCAAATTTGAAAACAATTTTACCACTTGTCTCCAGCTTATCAAAGACACCCCTTTTGCAAAAGAGAAAGCTAAAGAATTTCTTCAAATGCCTGAGGCTTTCAGATTTGAAAACAATATTACCACTTGTCTCCAGCTTATCAAAGACACCCCTTTTGCAAAAGAGAAAGCTAAAGAATTTCTTCAAATGCCTGAGGCCGAGAAAAGGTTTCCAATCTATTCAACTTGTATTAATGTATTAGGAGAAGACGCCTCAGATATTGCCAAAGCCATTTTAAGTTCTCCTTATGGTGAAAGAAATCAAAGAGTTGTTTATCGTGCTCTTCAAATTGCAGCTAATGTTCCACACCTTGATAATCAGGCAAATAACATTTTTAAACAAATAAATAAGAATTATCATATAGATAAAAAGATGGAATACCATTTTTACTTACAGGTAATGAAAGTTCCATTATTTCGACTTACAGATTGGCAAAATGAGGTAAATAAATTACTAAATAATTATAAGGCAATTCATCGAAATCTTTTTTATTCCTTAACCTTCAGCCACATGGATAGACCTGAACTTTTAAGAGAAGCTTGCTTGTATTACATAGGAAATTGGAAAAATGAATTTGAGCGACCTAAAAGCATTGGGGATACATAATTCGCAGTTTAGCTCATCCTTCCATTCAACAGCAAGTTGATTTAAAGGGAAAACAATGACTATGTGTAAGGAGATGTTATTAACTGACATTTGTCCACCTGAAATAAAGGAATGGCTAAAAAGTATATCGGAAATGGGAAAGTTTCCCGAATGGAAAAGGAAAGAAGAAGACAAATAATGGAAATAAAACTACAGCTAACACGGGCTTAGCGAAAGTGGCGGTTCAGTGGTTCAGTGGTTAATTGAACATTTGAGCTTCGTATCAAGTGCAGTGCTGGCAGACAGTTTTGTGCTTCGTAATCGCCACCTTCGCCAAGCCCCCAAACGTTATGCGTAATTATAAAACACCACCATATTGAAAGAAATTACTAACCAGGAAGATTTTTTAGAATGGATTAATACTGGCCCAGTAGACAAAGATTATTATTCCAAGACTAGGTATCATGTCGGAGGAGGAATGCTTAATATTACGAATGCACACCTATTAAATATTGACTTAAATAATAAGCATTTTGAATCAACAGAATTTAAGGACTGCATCTTTTATAACTGCACATTTCACAATACATTTTTTTCCTCTGCGACATTATTGCAATGTCATTTTAGAGATTGTACGTTTACATGGTCAAAGTTCATAGATGTAGATTTAATTCAATGTCAGTTTGAAGCATGCATAATTACAGGACTAGAATTAGCAGACGTTAAAGCATCCAAAGTTTTATTTATTAATTGTGGCGAAATTTTAGATTTGCTTATTAGACCTGGTCAAGGCAGAGATTTTTCATTTTTCAATAGCTACATTGCTTTCCTTGATATTGAGCCTAATAAATCCGCAGAAAAAGACGAAATTGATTTTATTGAGTGCCTTGTTAAAGAATCGAATTTTGATAGAGTAGATTTTTCTATAAGTGTTTTTGAGAATTGCAGCTTATCATTAAATCAGTTTTCGGATTGCGTCTTCTCCAATAAAACTTTAACTGAAAATAACGAAACTCCTGCTAATGAGTTTAATCTAATTGACATTAGAACAATAATTAACTCAGCAAATCAAAAAGCAGATGTTCTCGAAAAACTCTTTGGTATTCATAACACTGATATCAAAGACTATTTAATTGGATTAACCTCAAAAATTGAGTTTCAATCAATTTTTATATCCTACAGTTTTGCAGACAAGCAGTTTGCAAAGACAATTAATGAAGAATTAATGCGAAGAGGAATTCTTACATTTCTCTGGGAAAAGGACGCACCCGGTGGTAAGCCATTAAAAAAAATAATGGAAAAAGGAGTAAAAGAAAAAGATAGAGTTTTATTTATCGCTTCAAAGGATTCTTTGAAAAGCAAAGCATGCCACTTTGAACTTACAGAAGGACGCAGAAAACAAGAAAAGACTTGGGAAGACGTTCTATTCCCAATTCATATTGACAATTATCTTTTTGAAGTTTCTAAAGACCAAATCCGCCCCATAGAAATACAAGAAGAATATTGGAAAAATATTGAGGAGTTAAAGTCATTGAATTCGATAGACTTTAGCACATTCCACAATACAGACTTGAAAAACGACACAGACTTTGAAAAATGCATATTTCAACTAATAAAGAGCTTACGGAAAGAAAAATAACTACGCATAACAGCACCTGCAAGAAATTGATGGATCAACGGTTACATGAGGCTTTGTGCTTCTTACCAAGTGCAGTGCTGGCAGACAGTTTAGTGCTTCGAAATCCGCTTATTCGCCAAGCGCCAAAACGTTAACTCATTCAAATCATAATAATTCCAAGCCATAAAATTTCAACCAGCATAGAATATTTCCCCCACGAAAAAACCCCGCTTTCGGCGGGGCTTTTCAAGGTAAAAGGTTTAGTGTATATGATTAAGCGGCGGCTGGGGCCTGGGCCTGGAGTTCGGCTTTGCGGGTTTCAGCGTCGGTTTTCAAAACCGTGAGGCTGGAGATACTCGCTTCGAACACCAGAATGTCTGATACACTTTCAATCAGCTCAGAAGAGTCGAAGTTGCGCTTACGGCCGTTCAGATACGAAACGCGGTAGGTAAGACGGTCCTTCTCGATCTGCGCTTCTTCGCGTTCATTGCCTTCAGGCATGGTGAGCAGGCGTTCTGTAATCTGTGCCAAATCTGCTTCTGCTGTAGCAAGATCTGCCAGGACATTTGCCGATGAGCTCTCCATCTTGTCGCGTCTGTGTTCTTCAACGCCTTTCTTGAAGGTCAACTCTGTGAGCTTTTCGTTGATTTTTGAAATTACCGCATCGCATTCGCTGATCGTGGTAATGTTTGAAATTTATTCAATTACATAACAACTTATATATTCTATTTACAATTTCAGGTGGAATCGGTAACAACCCGAGTGCTTTTGCATAGTGGACTGCATCTTGGTCCGAAAGAACAGTAACGGTATTGCCGCGCATTCTTTTATCCCATTGATTGTATGTATTTTCTACTTTTTGCCTTGCTGTTTTTGTTAACGCATTTCCAATTTGAATTTCGTCGAAATCCGTTTCGATACCTGCCAAGTTTAATAGCTTTTCATTGATTGAATGTGCGACAGCTTTATTTCTGTCATGACTCAT
Source organism: Flavobacteriales bacterium (assembly GCA_016722445.1). Lineage (GTDB taxonomy): Bacteria > Bacteroidota > Bacteroidia > Flavobacteriales_D > Sanyastnellaceae > JAIBBG01. The sequence continues at coordinate 170,251 of JADKIZ010000002.1, forward strand.
TTTTTCGTTGAGCATGAGCAGGTATTTCATAGGGAAATTTAGCAAATAGGCATTGAAAAGGTAGAACAAATCGTTGATCATTTCCGAATGATCACCGCTAATCACCCATTTCGGCTTCACATACTGACAATTACTAGCATCTAATACCGACCATTGGTCGACATGACAAACCGGCTTTTTGGCGCCATTCGAATCCACACTTACTAAAGGATAACATCGTTTTTCTAAAGCTACATAAGATGCCTTCCGCAATTTTTCCATTGTACTCCTTTCGGTGCCAATACGAAATGTCACGCTATAATAAATCTCAGCAGTTTCCCACTGAAAAAACGGAAAATCAAAAATAAAATACGCCAGACTAGCCCACCTGATCATGTGGTTGATATCCTCAGGATGAAAAAGATGGTTATTCGGATCGAGCCCAACCATTGCCGCCAAATTGAAATCATTCTCGACAATACCCAGAGCGCTATTGACCTTCGGATCTACTTCAACGAAGACTCCATTTCGGATATCATATACCGTATAAAATTGATTTTTTGCGATGCAGATGGATTTAAACTTGTGAATAAATTCAGAAACAGAATTATCCTTGAGTTCACCCAGTTCTTGATTCGCAAAAAGTTGGAATAATTCTGTGATATCACTGAACTTCAACGTTTGTCCAACAAAATCAAGATACTGCATTGTCGAATTAAAATCCTCCAATCGATACTGTATAGACATTGGTTTATCACCTGTGTCAAGACCAAGCAAATTCATCATAACTGCCTTCCAAGTAGGAAAGATCAACTCATTGCTGCTAATTTTGGTTTTTCTAATTGACGACGACCATATCCGGTAATGTGATAAGATTTGATTCGCAACTGCATCAACCGCAAACTTATCAACAAAAATATAGAAATTCCAACAATGCACCGGGCAGAAAACTCAAAATAGCATCCCCTCCCTAATCATTCAGAAACTACACTTTGTTCCGTTGACCAACAAAACAGGGATAATTCCACATTTAACTTCTAAGTCTGGACTATGATCAAACTCACAGCACTTGCACGTTTCAGAGAAAAAATTGTTCAAAGGATTTCACGAAATCTTGCTTCTCGCAATTCATTTCGTTATTATTGTAAGAAATTAGCCTTTTCTAGGATGTCGTCAAACCTAACTAACATACTGCGGCATCAAGGTAATGTCGCGACTAATGATTGCTGTCCAGATATTTTCAGAATTTCTAGGGCATCGGAATCGCAGGCACTTGAGCATTTGTTGAATACAAATAAATCAATCCAGATTTATGATTCAATCAATTCCCAATTGCGTGATCTTGTTAAACTTCGCAACCCGAATAAATCACTTAGCGAAGTTGAATATGATGAATTAATAAGCTCCCATGTTGGCAAAGTGCCAATTGAAGAATACGGAGTCTGGGTATATTATAAGTGGAGTAATAAACTAATTCATATTTTAGACGAAAAGGAGTTTATTGAAGTAAGAACAATTAGGAATTGCTATAAAATAACTCCAGAAGAGCAAGAGTTGCTTAAATCAAAAAAAGTAGGCATCATTGGCTTAAGCGCAGGTCAATCAATAGCAATGGCAATAGCTCAAGAGCGAATATGTGGTGAGATTAGGATTGCTGACTTCGACCTCCTTGAACTAAGTAATTTGAACAGGATTCGCTCTTCCATAGACAACATTAATTTACTAAAAACCACAATTGTCGCTAGGGCTATAATGGAAATAGATCCTTATCTGAAAGTCGTAATATTTGATGGTGGTATAAATTCCCAAAACATTAGAGATTTTATACATGCGGATGGTAAGATCGATCTTCTAATAGAAGAATGTGATAGTCTTGAAATAAAAATTCTGGCTCGAATTGAAGCCAAAAAATCTTGCATTCCAGTGCTTATGGACACAAGTGATCGAGGAATGATCGACATAGAAAGGTTTGATTTAGATGCAAACTATCCCATTTTGCATGGATTAGTCAATGAATCCATTCCGTTAGAATTTTATGCAAGTCTGAAAACCTCAGAGGAGAAACTCCCCTATATCCTGCCGATTCTTGGTATTGATTCTCTTTCTACTCGATTGGCAGCTTCTGGTTTACAAGTTGGTGACTCAATAACAACCTGGCCTCAGTTATATAGTGACGTAACTTTTGGAGGAGCAGCCTCAGCGGCTATTTCCAGGAGACTATTATTAGGTGAAGAAATTAAATCAGGTAGGACATGGATTGATTTAAATGAAATTTTTGCCGTACCCGATAAGCCATCAATTGATTTCAAATTCGAAGAACCATTGTCTGTTGAACAAATACTCAACATTTGCGCATCAATACAGGTTAAAGTTGAAGATGAAGTACCTAAAGATGTATTGCAAAAAGTTCTTTCTGCAGCCATAAAAGCTCCGTCTGCGGGTAATAATCAGAAATGGAAGTTTGTAATTAAAAACAGTGGAATTATTGTCTTGATCGATAAAAAGGAAGCATTAGCCTTCAGTGACAATTTAAACATTGCCTCATTAATAAATGTTGGTTGTTCAATCGAGAATATCGAACAACAATCAAAAGCACTAGGATGGGCGACAAAAATCGAATACTTAGGCGATTCATATTTTCCTGCCGTTGCTTCCATTAGTTTTTATAAGAGTTCAAGTCAAGAACCATCTTTAGCCGATCAAATTAATTCTCGTTGTACAACGCGTTCCAATAGCGCATATTACCGAGGAGATCAAAGGATATATTCACAAAGTGAAGCTCAGCTTTCCACCGAATTCATCAAATTAAAATTCGAACAAGACCCTAGTAAAATTCAAAAAATTGGTAATCTGATCTGCAAAGCAGACCGTATTCGTTTTCTAAATACTCAAGGACATCAAGAATTCTTTAAGCATGAGATAAGATGGACTACTCAAGAAAGTACTTCTAAAAAGGATGGTTTAGATATCAATCAATTTGAGTTAAATGTTTTAGACAGAATGGGATTAAACATTGTAAACAGACTTGATGTAATCAATTTCCTGAATACCATTGATGGGGGTGAATCGCTTGAGAAAATTAGTTCAAAGTGCTTCAAAAACGCTGATTCAATTGGCTACACATTAACTAAGGGTTATGGCCAAGTTGACCTAATAAATACTGGCCAGCTAATAGAGCGATTCTGGCTATTGGCAACCAAAGCAGAGTTAGGAATTTTTCCAATGACTGTAATTCCAATGATGACTAGCCTTGTTAATAGTGATAAAAACAACTACCTTTCAGAAGAATCTCTTAATAATTTAAGAGAAATTCAGACTGAAATCTCAATATTACTAGATATTCCCAGTGATTGGCGATTGACTTTTATGATGAGAACTAATGGAGTCGAGCCTAATCAACATAGAAGCCCTAGACATGAATTAGATGCAAAAACAATTATTGTATGACATTCAAGTTCCAGGCATTTCATGCATTATCTAACCCTGAATTAGCGACAGCATTTCACGAAGGTCATACTCGCATCCTAACCGATTTAGGAATTGAAAGCATAACAAGCAATTATCCAGAATGGATGCGTGATCCTAACGTAATTGCCATAATAGTAACGGCAGAGGATGATTCTGTCGTTGGAGGAATTAGAGTTCATAAATATGATGGTTCATTCGAATTACCTATTGTATCTGCTATCAAAGATCAAGATGAAAAAATAATTGAAATCGTAAATAAGAGAAAAAACACAGGAGGCATTTCTGAATCCTGTGGCTTATGGAATGCGAAAAAAGTGTTTGGTCAAGGAATTAGTCCTCTTCTAGCAAGAAGTTCAGTATCACTATCAAACCAATTTAACACCAAGTCACTTGTTTGTTTTTCTGCACCCTACACGCTCCGCATGATTAAACAATTAGGATTTAATGAGATAACGGAGATTGGTGAGGCAGGCAAATTTCCATATCCAAACGAAAAATTCATATCCTCTGTTTTGGAAATTCCAGACATACACCAAATTAGTTCTGCAACAATTGAAAACCACAGACGAATTGTTAGTCTAATGGAACAACCCAATCAATCCTGCGTAGAATCCTCTCAAGGTAAAGAATTAACCGTCGAATACAACTTATTTGTGGAGTTCTCGTAGAAGTGCCCAAAAAGCACTAGAGTTGAAAACTACATTCTTTATCCTATTATCAATAATTGCACCTCAACTATGGTGTCAAACCGTTATTTATGACGGTACTCTAATCGAACATTTTGGTAAGTCGATTCAAGTGCTATGTGACTCAACTGGCTCAATGAATCCAGTTCAAGCAATTAGTGCGACAAACTATCAATATGCAAACCTGTCGGTACCTAATCTTGGTGTAACTACAAATACATATTGGGTCAAGTTTTCAGTTACCAATAAAACATCGAATGAAGAATTACTATTAGATCTTCGACAATCAAGCTTAGATGAGGTTGAATTCTTTGATTCCACCTATTCCAAAACACTTGACGATCGTACAAGAATATCTGATAGGATAATTAAAAACCAAAACTACATTTTCAAATTAAGTATACCCGAAAACACGACAAAAATTTTTCTACTTAGGATTCATTCAGGTGATCAGGTTCAGTTACCATTGGCCATTGGAACTCATGATCAAATACTTCAAGAACTTAGTAAAAAGGACTTGTATTTTGGATTATATTCGGGGATACTCTTCGCAATGCTACTTTCAGCATTGCTGATTTTCATTAAAACAAAAGACAAAATATATATACTTTACGTAGGTTATATTTTGACTGTGTTTTTCACTCAGGCGAATTTTCAAGGGTATACACTTAGATTCTTTTGGGCGAATAATCCTGAAATTGAAAGATATTCTGTTTATGTATTTTCTGCAGCAGTCGGTATCGTAGGCTCGATATTTATCATTAATTATTTACAGGTAAGAAAAAACGCACCTTGGGCTCTGAAAGTATTCTATATAATTTTCTTTATTTACCCACTTGTTGTCATACCAGCATTTTTCGGCTATTTTAATTTTTCATACAATGTACTTCAAATGATAGCCTCATTTAGTGCATTCTTCGTGCTATATGTTGCGTTCTATTGTTGGAGAAGAGGAAACAGTCAAGCTGGAAATCTTCTGATTGCTTGGAGTTCATTCCTAATTGGTATTGTAGTCTTCGTCTTGCGAGATTTTGGAATTGTGCCATATAACACGCTTACTTCAAACACTATGACCATCGGATCTGCAGTAGAAGGCATATTACTCTCTTTCGGTTTGGCTGACAAGATCAATCAACTGAAATCAGAGAAGGAACAATCGGATGCAGAGCGCATTAAGATGATCCAGTCGCAAAATGAAATCTTGAAGTGAAGGTGCATGAACGTACCGCCGAATTGGAAGACGCTAAAGAACGAATTCAATCTCAATATGATCATTTAAGATTGACGCAAAAACAACTGGTTGAGTCTGAAAAACTGGCAGGTCTTGGTCAAATGACAGCCGGTATCGCTCATGAACTGAATAATCCAATCAATTTCGTAACAAGCAATGTGGGTCCACTGCACCGAGATATCGAAGATGTGGTTGGTCTCCTGAATGAATATTACCAATTGCCCGATGAGCCGACTTCAGACCAAATCTATGATCTGAAAGCGAAATACAAAAAAACCGACATTGATTTTGTGCAAAAGGAAATTCACCAATTACTACAAGGTATAGAAGAGGGTTCAAAACGAACTGCAGAAATTGTGAGGGGACTGCGCATTTTCGCACGGGCAGACAAAGACACACTTGTACCAGCAAACATCAATGAATGTCTGCAAAGCACACTCGTGGTAATGAAAAGCGTGACCAAAGGAAATGTCAATCTCACGAAAGAAATTGATCCAGCCATGCCTTTCATCGAATGCTTCCCCGGCAAGCTCAATCAAGTCATTGCGAATTTGATTGCGAATGCGGTGCAGGCGACGAAGATGCCGGGAAGGAGTACCTTGGACAGGCAGGTATTTGTGAAGTCGTGGCACGATGAAAAATATGTACACGTTTCGGTGAAGGACAATGGTTGCGGGATTGAAGATGCCGCGAAGGAAAAAATCTTTGTGCCTTTTTATACCACCAAAAGTGTAGGCGAAGGTACCGGCCTTGGATTGTCCATCTCCATGGGCATTGTAGAGGAACACAACGGCGAAATTGAGGTGATCTCAACGCCCGGCGAAGGAAGTGAGTTTATCGTACATTTGCCCCGAGCCCGAAAAGGAGTTAGCCTCTCCGCAGCCTAGGGCATATCTACATGAATGAACGTATTGGAATATTGTACCTCGACGATGAGGAACAAAACCTGTTGTCATTTCAAGCCCTGTTTCGCAGGGACTATGATGTTCATACCGCTACCAATGCACCAGATGCTGTTCAGATCCTGAACTCGAAAAACATCCAGATCATTTTCTCCGACCAGAAAATGCCCGATGTAAGCGGTGTGGAGTTTTTTGAAATGATCCTCCACGATTACCCGGATGCCGTGCGCATCCTCATTACCGGCTATGCCGATATCGAAGCGGTGATCGACGCCATCAACAAGGGTCAGGTGTACAGATATGTGACCAAACCCTGGGATGCCAACGACCTCAAAATCTGCGTCGAAAATGCCCTCGAAAAATTTCGCAGGGATAAAGAACTGATCGAAAAAAACAAACAACTGGGTGAAGCCAATGCCGAACTTGAGAAGTTTGTCTATAGCGCCTCCCACGACCTTCGCGCACCTGTCGCCTCGATCATGGGCGTGGTGAAAGTGGCCAAAATGGAAGGAACGGATGAAAAGTCTGCCGCCTATTTCGACATGATCGAAAAAAGCGCAAACCGACTCAACGAATTCGCCACAAACATCATCCACTATTATCAAAACAACCACAGCGAAGAGCTGATCGAAGAGGTCAACTTCGAATCACTGATCGATGAGGTTTTCGACAAATACCAACATCTGGCGGAAAATGTGAACATTACCTTCAGAAAGGACATTGCCGCAAACAGCGTCTATCGCTCAGATACCTACAGAATTCGCATGATTCTGAATAACCTTGTTTCGAATGCCATCAAATTTGCCGACAACAAAAAACAACCTTGTTTCGTAGATGTGTCGGTGGTGCAGAACAAGGAAAAAGCCGTGGTGAGGGTGTCGGACAATGGCGTCGGCATTTCACCGCAAATACTGCCCACGGTATTCGAAATGTTTTTTTCCAATACCGATAAAAATGTAGGTAGCGGCGTGGGTTTGTATATCGCCCGACAAGCCGTGAAAAGACTCGGCGGCGTAATTTCCGCCAGCAGTGAACAAGGAAAGGGATCGCGTTTTACTTTGAAATACCGAATAAGGCATGAGCCTGATCAACGACAATATCATCTTTCACCTCGTGGACGACAATGACATCGACATTGCCGTGAACACGAAGCTGCTGCAATTGTCCGGCATCACGCCCAATATTCACGCCTATAACAACGCCACCAGATTCCTGCAAGCCATCAATGCCAATCAGGAATTGTATTCCACCAAAACCCATGTGATCCTGCTCGATATCATGATGCCGGGCATGAATGGTTTTGAATGTCTCGATGAATTGTCGAAACTGCCGGAAAAAATCAAAACAAAACTCAAGGTCTTTATGTTATCCAGCAGCATCGACCGCAACGATATCCGCCTCGCCGAATCTTACGACCTTGTGCAACGTGTCCTCGAAAAACCGCTGGATATCTATCTCCTCAAAAAAACACTGGAGGGCATTTTAGAGTAAGACTGTATCTCATCTGTTACTGCTCAATGCCTTTAATAGATGATCAAAACTGTTTTCTGCTATGCCTACCCTTCCTCTGCGTTATTTGTTATTGCTCTTCTGATCTTATTCATCGGTGTCGCGTATTTTATCAGGGCATATCGCCATAACCACATCACGACCGGATTGACGATCGCTATCGCCGTGTCACTGACGATCAGACTCTTCACATCATCGGACCACTACCTGCACGACTGGGATGAAAAATACCACGCCCTGGTTGCGAAACACCTGGCAGATCACCCCCTCACTCCGATGTTGTATGAAGATCCTGTGCGGCCATACGATTACCACGACTGGACGAACAACCACATCTGGCTGAGCAAACCTCCGATTGGATTATGGGGCATGGCTTTGTCCATCAAATTATTTGGCACGCACGAATACGCCGTGCGACTCCCTGCCCTACTCTATTCTTTGTTGTCGGTGCTGTTGGTCTTTCAAATCGGTCGGTCATTGTTCGATGATCGCACTGCCCTCATTGCCGCCATGCTTACCGGTACCCATGGTATGCTCACCGATCTCGCCTCCGGCAGACTCTCCAGCGATGGCATCGAAACGTGTTTTCTATTCGTGATGAATGTGGGATGGTACTATCTCTTCAAAATAAGAACAACGGAATTCACATGGATGAACTATATCGTGTTTGGTGCAATCACCGGTATGGCTTTTCTCACGAAATGGCAACCGTCATTGCTCCTGTTGGTCGTCTCCTTCACGCTGCACATCCACCGCGCAAACATTTTCCGCACCATCCTTGGACATGCGCTCAGTCTCGTCACCGCTGCTATTCCGGTCCTTCTGTGGTATCAACATTGTCATCAAAATTTTCCGGCAGAAACAAACCACATGATGCAGGCCATCTTTCATCCGCTGCATTTGAACGATCCGCACAACGATGCCACCTGGTATACCTACCCCACCGTATTCGGCAACTATTTTGGATATACCACCTATTTGCTCATCGCCTACGTCGTTTACCTCAGCATCAAAACGAAGGAAAGGAAGTGGATAGTTTTATCCGCATGGATCATCATACCCTTCTTCATCTTTCAAATCGCCGAAATCAAACGCGGAACATATCTGATGATATTCGCACCAGCCATTTTTCTGATCATTGGATACTTTCTACAACATCATATCACTTGGCGAAAAATTCCACTGCGACTCCTCGCCACGATATCCGTCATCTTCATCGCAGGATATTCCATCGAAAAACTTTATCTCTTCTCCTCCAAAAGTCAAACCACCCCCGACTGGACCATCCGCATCAAAGAAGCCCATCCCCAACCCGGCTCTGTCATCTACAACGAACCGCATTATATTGAGATGATGTTTTATCATGAAGTCACAGCGTACCCTTGAATTATGAAGTATGAATTATGAAGTATGAATTATGAATTGTGCTGACGTAGTTTGGGGGGATGAGGTTGGGATTTTGAATTATGAAGTATGAAGTATGAATTATGGTCATTTTTATTCAAAATATCCGTTGCTTCAAGAAGGTCTAGCCAATAAATCGTCTCGTGCACTTCCTTTTGCGCGATACTCAGTTTGTGTACAAAGTCCTTTCTGGATTCAGCAAATTTTGATTCCCGAATCATAGCCCCTACACTTGTTGCGCTTCGCATAAGCTGCTTTGAAAGCACATATTCCTTTCTCAAATCAGCCAATTCACGACATTTTCTAACTATGCTCACCGCAAAAGAGAAACTTTTATCATGAATCATATTCTTTGACATACACAACTTTTTGCAAGTATTGCCATCCCCCCGCACATATACAATTCCCACTTATGCCATAAAATATTCCCCATCAACCTCAATCATACCTCACAATTCATAATTCATAATTCATACTTCATAATTCATAATTCAAGAGTACATTTTCTCGGAGAACCCCACAAGATATAGCACCTCACTGGCGCGGGTTACGGCGGTGTAGAACCAACGACTTAATTCGATGCCAGCCATTTCATCGGTGAGATAACCCTGATCGACAAATACACAGGGCCATTGTCCGCCCTGGGCTTTATGACAAGTGATGGCATAAGCGAATTTCACTTGCAGTGCGTTGTAATATGGATCGCTGAAAACTTTTTTGCGCAGTGCTGCACGTTGTGTGATGTCGGGATAATCCAACGCAATGAGATTACCTAACTCCGCCATTTTTTCCTGAGACAAAGAAGGATGATCATCGTTGATGGTATTGCACAGAAGGATGGTTTCAAATTCCGCTTCATCGGGAAAGTCGACCAATTTTACTATGGCTTTGCAGAAGCGGAAACCTTCCCTGTCTTCGTAGCGCAATACACGCTGTATCTGAATGGTATCACCATTGGCGATAAATCCTGCTTCAGACGAATATTGACTGAGCCAGAAATAATTGTTTTTCAAAACCATCATTCGATCACCGGCATTGATTTCTTCTTCATGCCATAACACACGCGCACGGACCTGTTGATTGAAAAGATTAGCACGTTTATTACTTCGTGTAATGATGATCATATCATCTTTACCGTATCTGCTATACGCTTCTTCAAAATAAGATTGTAAATCGCTGTCGACACGAATCACATCGTGATAACCCTCCGTGGAGAATTGTGGCAAAGTGGCATCACCACTGATCACCAGATTTCGCACAGCAGTTGCATTGGCGAGAATGCCAGAATCCGCCTTTTGTCGAATGACTTCGGTGAGATCCACTGCGGCGATATTCAAAGAAAACTCCTTTTGAAGCAGATCAAGATTCAATGCTGGACTTTTATCGCTGCCCACAGGAGGCAATTGAGCGCCATCACCAATCAGCACGAGCGAACAACTGTCGTCGCTATACACGTAAGAAATGAGGTCTTCAAGTAAATCATTAAATCCGGTTGCATCCGGATTGCTATTACCACGACCGATCATGGAAGCTTCATCCACAAAAAAGACTGTTCTTCGATGTTGGTTTTCACGAAGTTCAAACCAACCCTTACCGGATCTATCGGCGCGTCGGGAATAAATTTCGCGGTGGATGGTCCAGGCTTTTCTACCAGAATAATTTCCCAACACCTTCGCCGCACGACCAGTAGGTGCGAGCAATAACACACCAATACCCGATTCCTCCAGCGACCTCACCATAGCACTCACACATGTTGTCTTACCCGTACCGGCATAACCTCGCACCAACAAACTGCATCGTGGCTTATCCGAATAAATAAACCGCGTAAACGCATAAAGCAACCGTTCTTGTCCGGGCGTAGGCTCAAAACCAAAGTTGACATGCAATTTCTGCATGAAACTGATGAGACGTTGATCTGTGAGCTCTTTTGCATGGTCGGTGATCGAAGCTAATTTATTTTGGATTTAAGATTTAAGATTACGCGGAGGTGATTTGTGTTCAAGGTTCAAAGTTCAAAGTTCAAGGTTCAAGGTTCAAGGTTCAAGGTTGCGCGGAGGTGTGTTTTATGGCAAATGTAAGTTTGAGTGAGAAAGGTTGTTTTGAATAAAGATTCAAAAAATAAAAAAAAGCTGTGTACTCTGCGAAACCACCGCGTCCACCGTGTTGAAACCAATTACGCCGAAGGCGATAGCGAGTTCAAAGTTCAAAGTTCAAAGTTTAAGGTTCAAAGTTCAAAGTTGCGCGGAGGTGAGGTTAATTGCAAATGTAAATTGGTGATCACGACTAAATCCATTTTGCATACAAACAAAAAAACTGTGTACGCTGCGAAACCACTGCGTCCACTGTGTTGAAACCAATTACGCCGAAGGCGTCCACTACATCGCAAGCATAAAAAACCAATATCACTCCTCTTCATCACTCAGCTCTTTCGAGAAAAAACTGAAATGCACATTGCTGTATTTTCTATGTTGTAGAAAAAATGGATGCTGACTGAATTCTTGATTTCTCCCATGTTCAAGCACGAAAATTCCGTGTTCTGCAAGGAGATCAGACTTGAGAATCATATCAGGTAATTTATCCAGCGCATCGAGATCAAACGGAGGATCAGCAAAAATCAAATCGAATTTTTCGTGTATCGAAGAAATGCTCTTGAATACATCGCCTTTCGTCACCGAAGCATTTTTTAGTTCGAAGTGACGAATGTTGTCGGCGATAAATTTCACATGCAAAGGTGAAAGCTCCACGAAACGAGCAGATGTCGCACCGCGTGACATACATTCCAGTCCAAATGCTCCCGTACCGGCAAAAAGATCAAGAACACGCAATCCTTGTAAATCGATCAAATTGTGCAGGACATTGAACAATCCTTCACGAGCGAAATCAGTGGTAGGTCTGCCACCGAAATTTTTCGGCACCAACACGCTGCGGCCTTTTAACTTCCCGGAAATTATGCGCATAATACATGCAGGTGTGAAATGAATCCGGCCTTTACCTCACCTTCTGAATCGCTGAACATGGTTTTAATATGTCGATTGTAGTGTTTGAGCAAATTCACCAATGAGACATCGATGGATCTATCGTATAAGAGAATATCACAATTTTCAAAATCAATTCCCAATGTCATGGCCGCATTCGATGCGTAGTAGAGAATATCTTCATCATCATGAATCTGATGAGCATTCACCAACACAGGCATTCCTTGTTTGAAAACAAAAAGATTGACAAGCGAACCAGAACGCAGAAGCGCAATGGTATTTGTGTTGCGATCGATCACCGTGCTGCAATGTTTCATCACCAGATAAGCAGAAGGCATCAATCGGGCATTTGGAAAAATATCCGGTATGGTGGCCATATCCATGGGTTCTTCCCAGATCATCACGGCATCCCATTCCGGCAGGGCCATGTGATTGACACGGCGACAAGACTTACCCGAACTGAATGACAATAACTCTGATGCTTTTTCCGCGGAGAAAAATCCGGAAGGCACGAGGGTAAAGAGTTCGGCATCATAACTCACTGTACACCGACGGAATATTTTTTCATTCCAGTTTCGATCAGCGAGTGAAGATGTGAGGTCACCTGGAGAAGTTTCTTCCCTGAGAAGACGGTGTGCCCAATGCAATTCACCTCCAGCAGCTTCCGACAATGCAGCCTCGGTGCTGTCGGATGCCAGGTGTAGAGAAAAATGCAACGATGAGGCCTGACCGAGTAATTCTTTCGGAATCATTGCCTGTGCTGCTATTTCGGGATTGAATGTGCCCATGATTTTCAATGCGCGAAACTAAGGATGAATGCAGCAATTCGCGTCTGAAATCGAGGGAGCGTTTGGGTGGCGGCGGCATCAGGGTCGCCTGCGGCGAGGGACGCCTTCGGCGTAGTTGGTTTTAACACAGGGGACGCGGTGTCGACGATTTCGAGTGGGGGTTAGTTTGCTGCAGAGTATTTCTTCAATGTCTTCTAAGTTTGGTGTAGGTGGTGATGTCACTGCTTCTTGGCAAGATGATTTGATGGGTGAGATAAGAAGTCATAGTGGTGTTGGGTTGGCGTTTCAAGGAGGTAAATTGGAGGGAAATCCTGGATCCACGAATCCAACCAAGCCTATCATATATATTGTCGACATGACTATAAACGCTCACATTAATCTGACGAAAATGGTCTCTCATATGCAAGATATTTTAGCACTTAATGAAATGGCAGATATGTTTGATATAAGCGTAATAAATGAAAAAACGGCTAGCGCGTTAAACAATACAATGGCTTTAAGAACATGTGATTCGATGCATTCGATACGCGATGGAGGCAACTTAATGGATAGGCACTCCGGTAATACCACCCCAGATCCTTTTGATTCAGGGCCAAGCTTTACTTCTAATTACACCAATGTGAGTAAATGTAAAGATATAGACGAATTGCTAAAATCTACAAATATCAATTCTTCACTTGAATATGCTGTCGCTCTGATTAATATTCACGAACTTAGTCATCAATACATTACTCGAATGTATAGCTATCTTTATGGAATTAAACCGATTCATCCAAAATGGCTTGACTTTTATGGCCATGACAACAACTCCCCCAATTTATTATGAGATGGTGATAATTGGAAATTATTTTTTTCGGATAACCCAAAAATTTTACATAAACTTCAAAAGCTTACACAACGCGACTTGCTTCTATTTAAGGCTTATCAATATTGTAGTCAAAAGGATATTTCAATTGGTAATGTTGCTCTTTGGCGCAAGCACTTCTCAGATTATTGCAATTCGAATATTAAAAAATAAATACTTCCTACATGAAGACTCAAAATTATCCGAAAATATTATTGCTTGCTGTCCTTGTAGTTTACTCATGCAGGAACCATGATCAACACTCTCAATCCATGTTGGAACTAAAATCGCTTAATGACTCTACTTTCACTTCTGTTTACGTCAATTTCCAAAGTTTGATGGATACTTTCTTATTTGATCATGGCAAGTCTTATCGATTCAAAAAATTTGAATTTGTAAACTCTGACACGATCGACTATTATCTGAGCTGCGCTGATTTTGATATTTTACTCTACGGCTTCTATAGTGCCATTGATAGCAATGGGGTTGAGCGCGTCGCCTTCAGCGACTATTTCAGCAATTTCAAATTATTGAAAGCGGATTCTACCGCAACAGTTCTGATTAGCGACACCGAAAAATTCAAGATTTTAAGGCCTGTTATCGCGTTGTATACTGATACCTTAAGTCTTAAGAAGAGGCCACTTAAGCCAACCTTTGTTTTCAGAAGAGATTGAGAAACACCTACTGCAATAGCCAATAAAAGAAGCTAACTAGAATGTCCATGAATAGTTTAGATGTGAACTGGGCAACTGGCGTTCGAGTACCAAGCTCTACGACCGTGGCGACCAATTTTCCGAATTCCATCATCGTGAATGGGAATTAGACGGCATTGAAATGAACCGCTTTGCTGCAAGGTGGTATGATCCAACAATAGCCAGATGGCATAGTTTATCCCGATAAAATCGGGACGCCGGATCCTCTTGAACAAATGCACTCGCCTTATGTGGCGCTGTGTGGCGATCCGGCGAATTTTGTCGATCCTGATGGTAGAGCGGGGATACATTTGAGTGATTGGACAAAGGGTTGTATTAAAGATGCTTTTCTCATGTATGGCGGTGGGGCAGCTGGAACGGGAGCCATGCTTGGTATTGGAAAAGTGCTTCAAGGTATAAAATTCGTAGGCTCGACATTGCAGAGTGTTTTAAATGCTGTGTCGACGATTTCGAGTGGGGTTAGTTTGCTGCAGAGTATTTCTTCATTGTCTTCGAAGTTTGGTGTGGGTGGTGATGTCACCGCTTCTTGGCAAGATGATTTGATGGGTGAGATAAGAAGTCATAGTGGTGTTGGGATGGCGTTTCTGGGGGCGGGCAGCGCATCTATGAGTGGTCGCATGTTTAGTCGTTCCTTTTCTTTGTTTTCGGGGAATGGCGATCCTGATCCCGGCGATGGATATAGCTTTTGGGATGCTGTCCAATTGGTGTTAGATATAGCTGGAATGGTTCCAGTTATAGGAGAAATTGCTGATGGTGGAAGTTTGATAATATCTTTGTGTAGAGGTGATGCAGTTGGTGCGAGCCTTTCAACGGCATCCTTAATACCCATAGTTGCGGGGAGCTGGAGTAGTGAAAATAGGAAAAGGCATTGGGAAAATTTGGAGGGCAATTAGAGGGGCATTTAGGAGGAGCGCTGATGAAGTAGCAGAAGTGACAGTTGATGCTGCAGAATATGGAAAGGTAATAGATGACCTTGAACCGGGTGCTATGCCGAGTGGAAGTGCAGATGAGGTGGTGGATACGGGGGCTGAAATGGCCACAGGAGCAGTTCAGTTTACTCAACGCACAGCGGATGATTTAGTTATTAGTTTAAAAATAAATATGGTGGAAATGCAACTGTAATGAAAGACGGTATAGATATTTTTAGAGTTCATCAGCCAGGTAGTCATGGTAGTAAAATTTCGACCATAGCTAATATCATTGAGCACACTACACCAAAAGGACCTATTAGAAGAGCAGCCTCTGAAGTTTCATTTTTCGATCAGAACACTTTTGATATGCTAAGGCAGGCAGCGAATAGTCAAGGCGGTTATTCAATAAGAACCTTTGGAGGAAGATAAATATGGATGTAATTGTTTTAGGCGTTTATAGCATTGATGATGCTTACCTTGTTGAAAAGATAGCAAGTAAAAATAATTTGCGTGTGGTATGGAATTTTCAGGATTACCGAATAGATGCTGAATACGGAATGAAGTCCTTGGAGAATTATTTTCATTTACACAAATTGGGCGTATTAATAGATGATAAATATAAGGATGGTGATTTTTTCTGCTCTTACCCGCTTATCATTGAAGTTTCTGATTATTTTATGGCTTCGGAATGGAATAAAGAAACACCAAGCAATCCTAAACTGTTTAATTTCTTTAATTCGATAAATGAAAGCACTCTTAAAAAATTAATCGTTGCTTTTGCTGACGAATGGACAGAAAGAACGACAGTCAAGATTGAGAGTATGGATTTTAGCAGTGTCAATAAAAGATTAACCAATTTGTACGTTTGGTGCACTGGATTCAGGAATCTGCAGACAAACATCGAAAACAGAGATGACTTTCATCCGTTAATTTTGGATTTAGAAAATGCATCAACTTGATCTAAATAAATCAAGTTTCAACATTTTGTTTTGCCGTGCATACTTTCGTTTATTTCTATGTACTAAAACACGAAAGTATAGTATGCGATAAGACTTTATTAAAAGCAATTATCAGTAAGCCTTAACTAAGATTGTCGAAATTGGTGATTGACAAACATTATTGATCATGCTTATCCTGATTGGACGAACTCGAAGAATTCCAAACCCAACTCCTCACCATGCCCGGAGAAGAGTTTTTCAATACGATGCTGAGCATACTCCAACAGAATATCACTTACAAATACTCAAGAACAATCCCATTAAATCAAACAGAATGCAATGAATTTAATAAGACCGCACATTGTATTTCTGCTTTTAGTTTTAGCTGCCGCCAAAATTGGGACAGGGCAAATATTAGCTATAAGACCAACTGCACTGACTGATCCACACATCGCTCCATTGATCATTTCAAATTATCCGGTAGATAGTTTGTCACTTATACACAAGTACGTCAAGCGCTGGAATAAACTCGAGTATGACAAGAAGGATGTAAAGTGGGTAAGATTAACGGATAGTTCAATGGTTGAATTTTATCAATCAATGCTTTTTTTAGTTTGCCGAGTTCTGATGATGGTCAAGCTTCTCATAAGGAGCACGGTATTGAATTCTATTTTTAGGTGCGCATGACAATCAGGCAAAACGTATTTTATAAAGGACAAAGAAGAAGCTTTGAAGGTGATTGACGACCTTATTGGAATCATTGCGTCCTCTGAATTTATTGGGCATAATGTTGTTTTGACGGAGTTATATGGGTTAAAGGAACGATGCCAATTGGAGTGATTATGTTCTCTCTATCCACTTATTGCTGAATCGTGTTTTTGCTATGACTTTTTGTTTCGGGTTACAGGAAGTGTATTTAAATTAATAGATATTCCAAGTTGCAGTTGGGCGATGACCGCATCATCGTGAATGGGAATTAGATGGCATTGAAATGAACCGCTTTGCTGCAAGGTGGTATGATCCGGTAATAGCAAGATGGCATTGATTATACTGAAAAAATCGGGACTCCGGCCCCATTAGAACAAAGAAGAAATGAAATACACTTATAAACTTATTTTCCTATTCTTATGTAACCTTCAATTTTCTTGTTCTCAGGAAAAATCCGAGGTTCAATTTGCTTTATCGAAAAATCTGATTACAATTGTTCAAGATTATTCGAATAAGATTTCCGATGACAAGTCGATTAGTGTTATACTAAAAGAATTGAAGTACGATACTAGTAGCTATTTTATCTATAGCGTCAATAAAATGCCTTCGTCGAACAGTACATTTTGTTTTATTGGTGAAACAAAGCTCAATGAACGTGTCATTTATCTGGGTATTACAAACACAAATTTTGATTCTGATTTCGGCTTACGAGATGAAGATATTAGTGAAGGCCCATCGCCTGTTTCTAATTTCATGGTTCATTGCACAATTGTTGGTGATTCCATTTTATCTATTTCAGCTACCTATAATTATAACAGACAAATTTGAGATGACAAATTGAAATATGATTGACCCCAGAATTCCGTTTTCCTGATTGTAATTCGGCACGGTAATAGGTTTATATTGCTGTAACGAAGTTTTCGAAAACTCCAAACCCAACTTCTCACTATGCCTGGAGAAGGATTTTTCTATACCTATCTCACCAATTTCTCCGATAATCTTGTTACATTCGATAACTTAACGATCAGGCATAAACAAGGTACATTACGCAACATCCACGAATACTACCCTTACGGTTTGGAATATTGGCGTTCGGGTACCAAGCTCTACGATCGTGGCGACCAATTTTCCGAATTCCACCACCGTGAATGGGAATTAGACGGCATTGAAATGAACCGCTTTGCTGCAAGGTAAGGTATGATCCAATGATTGCCAAGATGGCACGCGGATCCTCTTGAACAAATGCACTCGCCTTGTGTGGCGCTTCATGCGGCGATCCGGTGAATTTGTCGATCCTGATGGGAGAGCGAGGATACATTTGAGTGATTGGACAAAGGGTTGTATTAAGATGCTTTTCTCATATGTGAGTGGCGGCGCGGCCTGTTGGCGGTGCGGCAATGGTTAGGTATTGGAAAGTCAAGCTTCAAGGGAGTTGAATTCGTTGGCTCAACCTTACAAGGTTTGTTACAGAATTTTGACTGCAGAAAAGGTTGGATAACGTAAATCAGAAAATTATTCTTGCAAAGGTTTCGGAGCAATGGATAATGTCTGCCAAGCAACAACGGAAACAGCAAGTCTTGAATATGATAATCCAGGCAATAATGGTGGCGATTTTGGTAATGCAATCAGCATCAGTTCAACATGACCTTGTCGGACCGATAGATCGCCCAAATGTTAATCAACCTGCATATAAAGGCGGTACCTACGGATTTATTGCGCTCATAACTTTTGGTTCCAATTTAGGGAACTCAAGCATAAACTCCAATACTAGGAACTTCTCGACTAATGGAAGTTTTATTAATTACTTTCAAGGCAAAAAAATTGAGCAATGGTACCAAACAAATGGATCATCCGGAATTGCTCCTTATGCACCTCCGAGTGATAACATTCGTTATCAAACATTATTTTATAGGGTGCAATATAAGGATCCTTGGGGATCTCCATGGGCTTATGCAATTGACTTTATACCATATCCACCAATTCCTGCACCAATTCAAGGAAGGGGAGGTAACACATTACCTGTTTCGTTCAATTTAGAATTAAGTAAGCCTGTAACCTTAGAAGACTTTTTTTCATTTCCACCACGCTTCCCAATGGAATTAAGACCTGATCGTTATGGCAGGATTAGTGAAGATCCAGTGCAAGGTGGCGTAAAAGTTGTAGCTAGAACCGCATTAATTGTTATCACTCAAAGTCAAGATTTATGGAGGTAATGGTACCAATTCGGAAATCTTAAGACAAAGAATGCGTAATGCCCTAATCTCCTTCGGAATATCGGATTCAGATATATTGGACGTTGACGAACCTCCATTACTTTCTGATCCTAGCTTTGGCACTTTTACATGGAAATAAATTATAGCATATTTATGAAATATTCAGCTTTGCTCATGTTTTGCTTCATCAGGATTCATCTCCTTAGCGGACAAATGATGATTAACAAGGAATGCCAATACGACACACTTTCAGAGGGAATTATTAAGATGACCTGTTATTTTTCAAATGGTACCTTAATGAGTCAAAAGTACTTCAAAGATGGAATTTTACATGGAGAGTTAATTGATTGGGATTCACTTGGCAGAATAATTTCTCAGCATACTTTTCGCAATGGCATTTCAATAGGTAAATCAATATTGAATGATTACGAACATGGAATTTATTGCGTTGGTGAGTTCGATGTTTTTGGATTTGGCTGTTCAGAATGCCGATATGAAAACGGGCTTATGATGGAAAAAGCATGTAATGATTCTACACGCAGAGTTTATGGCGAGTTTAAACAATGGTATCGGAATGGACAACTTGCTTTGTCCACTTACCAAAATCAGGGGAAACAAGATTTTGTGACGTATCATGACAATGGTAAATTTGATAGTAAAGGAAAAATATTCGATTCACCTTTTGCCAAAATCGGTATCTGGAAATATTTCGATAGAGACGGCCAGAATCTTCGCAAGGAAAAATACTCCAGACGTCATCCTGGGGTCAAACATGGCCGTTGGGTTTACTATGAAAATGATACTCCTGTGGTAATTGAATTCTATAAAAACAACGTATTACAAAAAATTCGAAAAAAGAAATCAAACAGTCTAAATGAAAGACAAATCGATAACCTGAATGATTAAAAACAAATACTCAACTATGGAAGAAATCATATTGGTAGCTATCTGTTTGCTTTCATGAAAGATCAAAAATTGATTGTCCAACTAATTTCTCTTAAAACCGTTAAGCGTTTTTGGAGATGTTTGTAAGACTCCCATAACAAGTGTGGTAACCGATTTTTGTGAAGGGCATTTAGATTGACAATCTAAAAGGATTTATCTATACCTACCTCAACAATTTCTCCGATAACCTCGTTACATTCGATAACTTAACGATCAGGCATAAACAAGGTACGTTGCGCAACATCCACGAATATTACCCTTATGGTTTAGAATATTGGCGTTCAGGTAACAAGCTCTACGACCGTGGCGACCAATTTTCCGAATTCCATCATCGTGAATGGGAATTAGATGGCATTGAAATGAACCGCTTTGCTGCACGTTTGTATGATGCAATTCCCCAGTTCACAACCACAGTGCAACGGAGATTTAGAAATGCGAATCATGACACTGTCAGGGCAATTGAAAGATGGCTTTGTTTATCCAGATGTAATCGGTAAGACAGTTCTGTTTGTGCTATTCCGTCGTCTCGCGCGTGAATCGTCATAAGTTCCACCACACGTTATATGTTTGTAACATGAAACGTATCGCTGTTTTCCCTGGTTCGTTTGATCCGATTACCAGAGGTCATGAAAATATTGTACGCCGTGGGGCGTCGATGTTTGATGAAGTGATTGTGGCCATTGGCGTCAACACCACTAAACAATCCATGTTTTCATTGGAGGTGCGCAAAAAATGGCTGGTGGATACCTTCGCTGATCTGCCTCATGTGCGCATTGAAACTTTCGATGGACTCACAGTGGAATTCTGTAAAAAAAATGAGGCAACATATTTGTTACGCGGTCTTCGCAATGGTGGTGACTTTGAATATGAAAGAACCATCGCACACATGAACAAAGCGTTGTGGCCAGAACTGGAAACCATCCTTGTTTTCACAGATCCTGAATACGCTTCGGTTCACAGCACGGTAATTCGGGAAATTATTAAAAATAAAGGCGATGTTTCTCAGTTTGTACCAACGAAGGTCAACATCTATGAATAGGCTCCTCGTTTCATTTCTGTTTCTACTACTGTCTTGGCAGGGTTTGGCTCAACCTGTGACCATCATCGGCAAAGCCACCGGTTACGCAGGAAAAAAAATCGTGGCCTTTCAACTCGAAGATTACATTTCTGAAAAACGCCTTGTCATCGCATCAGCTGATATCGCCGAAGATGGACAATTCGCTTTGGAGTTTACGCCAACAGAAACAGGGGTGTATATCCTCAGCATCGCACGCACTGAAGCTTCTATTTATGTCGTTCCTGGCGGACATTATACCATCAACTTTCCCACAGTGACCGCTGGTACGGTGCGCAAATTCGACAAAACATCAGTGGAATTAGCCTTTGAAGGTCTTCCCGATCATGATATCAATCTGCTCATTCGCGACTTCAACGCGGAATATGCAAGTTTTATCAGTGAACACTACTATGACTTCGCAGCGGATGAATACCATGGTTCGGAAGCATGGCTTAAATCTTTGGGAGAAAAATCAAACAAGACCGATCTGACCAAAAGAGCCGGAAACAAAGACAGCACGGCTACTCATGCACCGGCAGTTTCTTTTCGTGAGGTGGTTTCTTCATTTGTAACGACAACCAACACCAAATATCAAGCTCATTACAGCAATGTGTTTTTTCAAGACTATGTTCGGTATTCTCTGGGAGAATTGGAATTGATGTCGGGCATGAACAGAAATGAATTCTACCACGAATATTTCATGTCGCAAAAAATTCAACCTACTCACCCATCGTATATGAGTTGTTTTCATGCGTACTACCATCACTTTCTGACACAACGCAAAAAGGAATTGCAGAGCGCCATCATCAAAGCTGTGAATCAGGAAAGAGATCCGATGAAAATTGTGACTTTGTTTGAAGGAGATTCAACTTGTCTGGGCAAAGAGGTAAGGTGCCTCGCAGTGATCAAAGGACTTCACGACATTTATTACGACAGAACATTTACCAGTTATTCCATCGAAAAATCTCTCATGAATTTTCCAAATGAAATGACTGCGTTGAAGCAGATCGCTCGCAATACGCTTGATGAACTTAGGAAATGTAAAGAAGGATGGATCTTGTCTGATTTTATTCTTCCTGATGAAGGCGGCGATAAATGGAAATTGTCGGACCATCATGGTACACCCGTTTATTTTCTCTTCTTTGCCAGTTGGAGTTCTGCCTCAATAAAAGAAATGCAGATGATGCAAAATCTCTATGAAAAATATGGCAGACAAATTCTTTTTGTAGCCATCTGCATGGATGATGATTTCAAAACATTCAAGAATTACATTGTAGATCACAAGGAACAAAAATTCACTTTCCTTTTCGGCGGTGGTGCACCAATGCTGAGTTATGATTGTGGAGTTAGAACAATACCCCACGCCATGATGCTCGATGCAGAAGGAAAAGTGATGTATTCATTCACCAGAAAACCAAGTGAAGGCATTCAAATGGATCTCGATAAAATCATCGCGGTGATGAAGCAGAATACGCAAGGGCCGAAAACGTGGAAACAATAGGCTTGAATTATGAATTATGAAGTATGAATTATGAAGTATGAATTATGAATTATGAATTATGAATTATGAATTAGCTTTTATCAGAAGTGAGTATTGAGTTCGCCAATACACTTCCCTTCGCGGTCCTAATACCTAATACCCAGTACCTGATACCTCTCACATACTCACTTGAGTGCGAGTAAATGCTCCACGCCAGGGGTGCGGTGAGCGATGAAGCCTTCGCCGAGGATGAATCCGGCGGGGCGGCCCATGTGCAGGGCTCTTCCATAGAGGTAATCAAAAAATTCGCTCCCGGAAATGGGGGTTATCGGTTGTTTGTCGTCTCCAGAATAAAACTGACTCGAGTAGCATTTCAGTGCTTCAATTTTTTTCTCCCAAAAAGATGTTACATCGATGACAAAATCTGGTTTGAGGTAATGGTCCTGGATATATGAATACACCGCTTTTGGTCTCCAGGGTTTCTGTGACTCATTTCCAGATACCGTTTCAATGCGCAACAATCCCGCGTAGAAACAAGCATCCTGAATCAGTTTGGAAGAACGACCATGATCAGGGTGTCGGTCTGAAGGGGCTGTACACAAGATGATTTCTGGTTAGTATTTCCTGATCGCTGTGATGATTGACCTCAAGTTTTCTTCATTGTATTGAAAAAATCCATCTGCCATGCCGAGGTTTTCCCTCGCAGTCAGACCCAAAATCGCAGAGGCGTTTGACGCTTCCTTTTCACGCAATTCAGCACTGCCCCGACTACCGAGTTCACCCCGGGTGAGGTCGACAATGCCAACTTTTTGACCCAAAGCAACACTTTTGGCCACAGTGGCGCCAGCACTGATTTCCACATCATCGGGATGGGCCCCGATTGCCATAATATCCAGTTTTACAGCCATATAGCAAAAAAAGAAGGCAAAATTAGGCTGCAATTCCGGTGAATGAGGAGAAAGTAACAGAAAGCTACCGAATTGTTAGCCCTGATCAATTTTCAAAATTCAAGGCAGTGATTTTCCTGTTGATCAGGCAATAATTCCATTTCGTCTAAAGCTTAAAAACCATTCTTTATCATTAACGTTTCATTGACAAGTTTTGAACAAACCACCCCTCCCACCCACCTCATGTCTTATTACATTTGCGCCTCGTTGAAAACCCTGCACTGGAAATATCTCTTCGTACCGTTGGTACTTGTCGCCACATTGGCACAAGCTCAGGTTGAATCGGCTGTTGAATTGATGGAAGATTCAGCATCATGGGTTATGCAGGAACCACATATCGGTGGGATGACAGAAGATGAAGAGGAAGTGGAAACCACTTTGTTCAATGAAGCTTCATCCGGACTTTTTCTCGCGACTGTTTACGATTCACTCACACACATTCCCGCTTACGATATGTATTGCGGATGGGATACCAAAAACCTCTTTGCGTCGAAAAATGCAATGGAATCTGTAGGCGATGGAGTGGATTTCAGATTGTGTTATTCTGATTGTGACTTCCATTATCCGGCAGAAGGCGATATGACTTCGCCATTCGGACCACGTTGGGGAAGGATGCACAAAGGGCTGGATATCGACTTAGAATCTGGAGATCAGGTCAAAGCAGCATTCGAAGGAATGGTGCGCATTTCGCAAAATCACTCGACTTACGGTAATGTTATTGTCGTTCGCCATAACAACGGACTGGAAACATTGTATGCTCACCTTTCACAACGCGATGTAAAACCCGGAGATCATGTGGAAGCGGGACAGGTGATTGGACTTGGAGGCAACACCGGCCGTTCGTATGGAGCACACCTTCACTTTGAAGTACGCTACATGGGCGAACCGATTGATCCGAATTATTTGGTAGATCCTTCGAAAAAATCATTGCGCGATTGGGAATTCACACTGAACAAAAAACACCTCGAAACACCAACCATCGACCCTAAAGCAATCGAGGCAAGAGGTGCGAAAAAGTATTACTCGGTTCGCAAAGGCGATACACTTTCTGCCATTGCCCGTAAAAACAAAACCACTGTTGACAAGCTCTGCAAGCTCAACAAAATGAAGAAATCTTCTACCCTGCGTCCGGGTCAGAAATTACGGGTGAAGTAATCTTTAGCGAGCATTCTGTTTTCCCCTCTGTTTAATCCTCCGATTGGTCTTTCTGTTTTGTAAATACACATGCGGAATATTCCTTTTCTTCCATAGGGCACTTCCCCTCTTTAAAATCAACCGACTTTTAGAAATCCGTTCATATGAACAAACCTGCACTTGGTTTGTTTATACCGCATGGCGTTCTCCTCGAAGAAAAGAATTACAGTAATAGGTGGTGGTTTCGCTGGCCTGGCATCTGCGTGTAGCCTTGCATCACGTGGATTTGAAGTGGACCTGCTCGAAAAAAATGCCACCACTGGCGGCCGAGGCAGATCATTTCAAAGCGATGGTTTTACCTTCGACATGGGGCCATCCTGGTATTGGATGCCGGGCGTATTCGAAGAATTTTTTGCCCGATTTGGGAAAAGTGTTTCCGATTACTACGAATTGACCAGGCTCGATCCATCTTACCGGGTATACTTTGAGGACGGGAGTCAATTGGATATACCTGCAGACTACACAGCCCTGCGCAATGAATTTGAAAAACTCGAAAGCGGTTCAGGGCCTAAACTGGATGAATTTCTATCCGAAGCCAAGGTGAAATACGATGTGAGCATGAAGGACTTTGTTTGGAAACCTTCGCTCAGTATTACGGAATTCATGCACCCGACCTTATTGTGTGAGTCATTCAGGCTCGATCTGTTTTCATCATTCTCAAAACATGCCCGAAAATATTTTCAGCACCCGAAAATTTTGCAGTTGTTAGAGTTTCCGGTGCTTTTTCTCGGGGCAAAACCAAGTGGTACACCGGCGATGTATAGCATGATGAATTATGCCGACATCAAATTGGGAACATGGTATCCCAAAGGAGGCATGTTGAAAATCGCAGAGGCCATGACGAAGTTGGCTGTTGAACTTGGTGTCCGTATCCACACCGATGCAGACGTGAGCAAAATTCTGATCGACGGCAAAAAGGCAACAGGTGTGTTGTACAACAATTCTCATCTGGTATCCGATGCTGTAGTGGCGGCAGCAGACTACCAGCATGTGGAACAAAAACTGATGGATGCGCCGTTTCGCAACTACAATGAAAACTATTGGAAGAATAGGACCATGTCGCCTTCTTCTTTGATTTTTTACATCGGCGTTAATAGAAAACTACCCGGATTGCTTCATCACAACCTCTTTTTCGACGAAGACTTCGGAGAACATGCCAATGACATTTATGACAAAAAGTTGGCCAGAGAAACCTTTGTTTTATCTCTGTTGTACATCGAAAACAGACGACACAGTAGCGCCTGCCGGGATGGAAAACATTTTTATCCTCATACCTGTCGCCACCGGATTAACCAGCACTGAAGAAGAGCGGAAAAATTATCTCCACATCTGTCTGGCTCGGATCAAGAAACACACCGGAGAAAACATACGTGAAGAGGACATTGTTTACTACAGATCCTATGCACACGAAGAATTCAGCAAAGACTACAATGCTTATCAGGGCAATGCGTATGGTCTTGCAAATACACTCAAACAAACAGCCATTCTCAAGCCCAAAATGCAAAACAAAAAAGTGAAAAATCTTTTTTATGCCGGACAACTTACTGTACCAGGTCCGGGAGTACCACCGAGCATCATCAGCGGGCAGATCGCAGCTTCAGAAGTTTCACAATATCTCCAACACCACTAAAATGAAACACAATCAAAGAGAAATATTCGATGCGGTAGCATATAAAAGTAGCCGGATCACGACTCATGCTTACAGCACGAGTTTCAGTTTTGGAATCAGGATGTTGGACAAATCCATGCGTGATCCCATTTGTGCCATATATGGCATGGTTCGTTTTGCCGACGAAATTGTGGACACCTTTCATGATCATGACAAAGTAAGATTGATGCAGCGTTTCCGTGAAGACACATTCAGGGCAATTGACGAAGGCATTTCTCTCAATCCCATTTTGCATTCCTTTCAAAAAACCTGCAGAGAGTACCGCATCGAACGGGAACTTGTAGATACTTTCTTACGCAGCATGGAGATGGATCTTGAGCGCAGAAACTATGACCGCAAAGGCTTTGAAGACTACATCCTTGGAAGTGCCGAAGTGGTCGGACTGATGTGTCTGCGCGTTTTTACCGAAAACAATGACACCCTTTATCAAAGTCTGAAACCACATGCGATGAGTCTTGGAGCGGCGTTTCAGAAAATCAATTTTCTACGCGACTTAAAAGCAGATTACATTGATCTCGGTCGGACCTCTTTCCCCCATCTTGACTTTAGGAATTTTTCAGAATGTGATAAAGCGGAAATTGAAAAAGAGATCGAACGCGATTTCAACCACGCCTACGAAGGAATATTGAAGTTGCCAAGACACGCCAGACTCGGCGTATTGGTAGCATATATGTACTACAAACAACTCTTCATGAAAATTCGTTTGGTGCCAAGTCATCGCATCATGGAAGAGCGCATACGCATTCCGAATCAGAAGAAACTTGCACTCATGATGAGTTGTTATATCAGAAACAACCTCAACCTCTTGTAATGTTACGTTTACTTGTCATACCGCTTATCCTGTTGACGCTTTCTGGTTTTGCATCAAAAGATCAACTGCGCGAAATGTATTGGCGTGCAGAAGATGACGTGGCCATTCGATTTTTTTATGCTCAAGCACAAAAAGAAAAAATCACAGACGCTGTTGTTTTGGCGTATTTAGGCGTTGCCACTGCCATGCAAGCACAAGTAGCAGAAGGAATTTCAGACAAGCTGCGCTATTTTTCAGATGGCAAAGACAAAATTGAAGAAGCTGTGAAACTCGACCCGAATAATCCGGAAATCAGGTTTCTGCGGTTTTCTATTCAGAGTGAAGTTCCTGCCCTACTCGGTTATCGCAATCATGTAGGTGAAGATTTCGATGTGGTGTTATATCACTTGACCGCCGGACAATACTTACCTTCACGCGAATATTGTATACGGATGAAAACTTTTATGATGGCTTCAGAAGTACTGGATAAGAATCAAAAAAATCAATTGAAAAACATCAGCATATCATGACGAATGAGGTTGTACTGGTGAATGAAATGGACGAGGTGGTGGGCACCATGGAAAAACTCCGTGCGCATCAGGAAGGCCTGTTGCACAGAGCTTTTTCAGTTTTTTTGTTCAATCGAGAAGGTAAGATGTTGTTGCATCGTAGAGCAGAAGGCAAATATCACAGTGGAGGATTATGGACCAATGCATGTTGTTCGCATCCTGGTCCTGGGGAAGACATTGCACAAGCCGCAACGAACCGACTCAAAGAAGAAATGGGCATACAGTGTGAAATCAAAAAACTGTTTGAGTTCACCTATAAGGCTGAAGTTGGGAATGATCTCACAGAGTACGAATATGACCATGTGTTTGCAGGTGTTTACAATGATGCGCCACAACCAGATCCGGAAGAAGTGAGTGAATGGAAATGGATGCACCTCGAATCTGTGAAGGAGGAAATGCAAAAACATCCAGAACAATTTACGGTATGGTTTCGAATAGCCATTCCTCTGTTGGAGAAGAGTATTTACGAAAAACAAATTCCGGTGTCATGATCAGTGTCCTCATCACATTATCCACGTTCATCATCATGGAAGGTGTCACCTGGTGCACACATAAATATGTGATGCACGGTCTGATGTGGTATTTCCACGAAGATCATCATACCCCTGGGAAAAGTTTCTTCGAAAAGAACGATGCCTTCTTTTTGATTTTTGCCATCCCGAGTTTTTTGCTCATGTTATTCGGTGCAGCAGCGGGATTCGATTGGAGATTTTTTATTGGATTGGGAATCATGTTTTATGGCTTCTGTTATTTCCTCATTCATGATGTGCTCATTCACCAGCGTTTCGATTGGTTTAAAAGAACAGACAATTTCTACTTTCGGGCCATTCGCAAAGCACACAAGGTTCATCACAAACACCTCGGAAAAGAAGATGGTGAGTGTTTTGGGATGTTGTGGGTTCCGATAAAATACTTCAAAGAAGTCCAACAATATAGGACCAATAAAAGAACCACCACTTCTGCGTGACAGCGGACCACATGACACACTACTATTATTTGCTTGTCAATCTTGGATGTTTTCTGGTACCTTTTCTGTTCAGTTTTCATCCAAGACTTCAGTTCATCAAACATTTCAAACCGGCGATCATTTCCATCGCGGTGATGATGCTTGTTTTTATCCCCTGGGATATTTTTTTCACATCAAGAGGAATCTGGGGCTTCAATGAAACATATACTATCGGAATTAAACTGGCAGGTTTGCCCTTAGAAGAATATTTGTTTTTCATCTGTATTCCCTACGCATGTCTTTTCACCTATCACTGTTTTCAAGTGCTTTTTCAGGAAATCAAAGGCACAATCATCTATAAAACCTTATCATGGATGGCTGCCGTGGTTTTTTTGATCACGGCCATGATGCATACTGATGAAGCATACACCTTCACCGCACATCTATTGGCCAGTAGTTTTCTTTTTATTCATTTGCTTTTCATTCGCCCAACACATCTCGTGCGATTCATGCACATGTTTGTGATCATTCTTATTCCATTTATTTTATCGAATGGCATCCTCACTGGAATCAGTTTTTGGGAATATCCATTGATCAATATACACCCGGAAGAAATTCGCGAAAAAATTGTTTGGTATAACAATTCCGAAAATCTGGGAATTCGAATATTTAGTATGCCTGTTGATGATATCGCCTATGGCATGTTTATGCTTTTGCTCACGACCACCGTCTATGAAAAGTTGAAATCAAGATCAGTGCTTCTTCCCTGATTTCTTCAGGACGCATGAGACTGCGTGGTGATCGCTCAGTTTCTCGGGAAGCGTAGCATATTCGATACATTCAAATCCTTTGCTGTGCATGATGTAATCGATGCGAAAGGATGGAAACACACCAATGTAAGTATTGCCAATACCACTCCCCGCTTCGCTGAATGAGTCTTTCAGAAGGTCGGTGAATGTTTCATACGTGTAAGACAATGGTGTATCATTAAAATCGCCACACAAAATGACTTCGTGCGGACATTCACGGATGTTTTCTGCGATACGATTGACCTGTTCTTCACGTTTGATGAAAGCGGTTGTCAATCGGCGCAAAATCCTCTTTCCACCACTTTCAATTTCTTCGTTGTTTTTATTGCCGTCGACCAATGCATAATCTTCCGGTCTGAAGCGAATGGATTGCAAGTGTGCATTGTAGACGCGCACTGTATCACCATTGAGCAGAATATCCGCGTAGATGCAAAAATTATTTACGTCGCTGGCAAACGGCACATAACCGCGATTGACTATTTTATGTTTCGAAAACATCGCCACACCAAAATATTGTTTTCCGGTGAGTGCATGGGTATAGCGTTCGTGATAAAACTTATTGGGCAAAAATTCCAGTAGTGTATCACGAG
Organism: Flavobacteriales bacterium; assembly: GCA_016722445.1. Lineage (GTDB taxonomy): Bacteria > Bacteroidota > Bacteroidia > Flavobacteriales_D > Sanyastnellaceae > JAIBBG01. The sequence continues at coordinate 200,516 of JADKIZ010000002.1, forward strand.
TTTCAAAATAACCTTCCTTGTCGGAATGATAAAACTCCTGAAAACAAATGACGTCCGCCTTTTCTTTGACCAATACATCAAAGATGGCATCTCTGGTTTTTTTCCCGGATTTGGCATTGTACAGATCAAAGAGATGCACATTGTATGTGAGCACTTTGATCTGATCACGTTTATTCTCTGGTGGTGTACCGCTAAATGATATTTGAAAAAAGTCGGTGAGGTGGGTAATTCCGATCAGGATAGCCAGACCGGAGAAGATCATGTTCTTTTTCTTTTTAAAGAACCAGAAAACGATGAAGGCAATATTCACCAACAAGATAAAAGGATAAGCCAATCCAAAAAGTGCAGTGTAACTGAAAGATGACGGAGGAATATGCGCAGCCAGATAGGACAATACCAAACCAACAATAGCACCCCAATTGAACCACATGAAGAACCAATTGGTGCGTGACTTTTTTTGTACCGGTTTGTTTTCAGTCATCCAGACAAGAATAGTGGATGTAGAGTTACCGAATCAATAACTCACCTTTGGGAAATATTCAACAACAACATGGACAAAAAAACTTTCACTTCTGAGAATTTCTGAATAGAAATTCTTTTTCCTCTTTGGTCAGTGAATCATAACCTGAACGGCTGATCTTATCGAGGATTTCGTCAATCCTTTTTTGTCTTTGTTTTTTTTCGATGTTGAATTGTTCATCGGATTTTGGTCGACCATTGTTGGTGACCACCCTCATTCTCCTTCTATTGAAGAAGGACGAAATTTTATCGATCATCTTTGAAAACCATGATCCCATATCTTTTCCTTTCAATAATTGCGTCGCATAAAAATATCCAAAAAATGCACCGCCCAAATGCCCTATATGACCGCCACTATTCACGCCTGTTCTCACACTGGCAAGATCCAGTAATACGAGAATGACGGCCAACCAACGAAGCTCGAGACGGATGGCGCCAAATAAAAAAATATGCTGACGAGGTTTCAGTGTAGCAGCAGCAGTGGTCACTGCCATCACTGCGGCAGAAGCACCGAGGACATAACTCTCAAAACGCGAAGCGAATGCCGGAATAAAATTAAACGCCAAAGCAAAGAGCAGATATCCTGATAATCCACCCATCACATAAACAGCGACCAGTGGTTTTGAACCTCGCACTGAGACAAAAACCTGACCCATGGTATAGAGCGCAATCATATTGAACAAAAAATGTCCGAACTGAATATGTGCGAACATATGTGTGATGAGGCTCCAAGGCCGGAGAAGCATACCATACGGTGAGGATGAAGCTGCAAGGGTGAGATCTTCAGGTATGCGGTGCAGAAAACTCTTGCCACCCTGATCAAAAAAAGCGAAAAGCAAGACAAGATTGATCAATGCAAAAACACTCGCGTTGATGACCATCAATTGCGTGACGGTATCTCCTGAGCGAAATTTATTTTTTATGTCGTTGAAGATTCCCAAGCTCAGCTATACAATTTTCCTTGTGACTGCCAGATTTTCAAGATCACATAACCAATCACCATACCACCAAGGTGCGCGAAATGCGCAACATTATCAGAAGGATTGTTTTGAAATGCCTGCAACAATTCAATGGCACCATAACCTATCACCAACCACTTTGCTTTGATAGGCATCGGGGGGAACAACAACATCAATTGTCGGTTCGGATAAAGCACACCATATCCGGTGAGCAATCCGAATACGCAACCTGAAGCACCTACTACGCTGCTCACATTGATGGCTTCATTTAATCGGGCCATTTCGACATTGGTAAAGTTCATTCCCTGTTTTACGGCATCAAATCCGTTCAAGATTACATCCTGAAGTTGTTCCGGAGGTAGCGCAGCCATCAGTTTTGTCACTTCCATGTAGTGGATGAATTCGTGTAAACCGAATGCACCCAAACCACAGAGCAAATAATAATTCAGAAAACGTTTAGCACCCCATTGCATTTCGAGTGCTGATCCGAACATATACAAGGCGAACATGTTCATGAATATATGCCCAACGTTTGCGTGCATGAACATATGTGTCACGATTTGCCATGGCTTGAAATATCCACCTTGAAAGTAAAATCCGGAGAGCCAGACTTGCAAATCAGGCATGGCCTGAGATGCAATAAACAAGATGATATTGATGATGATCAGATTTTTGGTAACAACAGGAAGATTCTGAAACATATTTTATTTGAATTGTTGCTCCAATTGCGCGAGCGTTATCTGCAAAATTGTTGGTTTGTTGTGTTGTGCTGCGTACGGCATGGCACATTGAAAAAGATCACGAATGAGTGAAGACATTTCCGGTTGTGTGAGCATCTGACCATATCGAATGGAAGAAGCTGCAGCAAGTGCCCAGGCCATTTTTTCCCTTGGTGAATATTTCAATGCGCCATTGTCATTTTTCCATTGCTCGAGAAAATCTTCCATGAGTTTTTGTGCATCACGCGCACCTGCATCGGCCGGCACACCGAGTACTTCAATCTCAAGATCGCCGGTTTGTACCAGATCAAATCCCATGGCTGTAAGTTCGCTCAAGCCTGACATGACAACGGCCATATCAGCTGCGCCGAATTGCAATGAAGTCGGAAACATCAATTGCTGAGAATGTCCTTTGCCCTTTTCAATGTGTTGGAAATACTTTTCGTAAAGTATTCGCTGATGGGCGCGTTGTTGATCTACCAACATCAAACCTTTCGGAGTAATGACGGTGATGTACCGACGATGAAGTTGTGACATCGGCGCGTCATCATTCCAATCAAAACCTTCTTCATCGGTGATCGCAATGGCTTCATCATCCAATGAAGGCCTTGCGATTTGCGCCGATTTCTGATTCAATTCAAGACTGATTTGATGCAACTCTTTCCATCCACCTTGATCTTGTTCACGACGTTCAAACCAACCACGCATCGCTTCTGAGCGTTCGTTTCGATGATTTTCCGGGGTGAAAGGATTAAAATCTTTGTTCACCCGGATTTCCGGCTCCACCATTTCTTGTCACGTTCTAGGTGGTGAAATGGTGATGGCATTTTCCTGGTTAAAATCAAGACTAGGTGAAATATTGAAACGTCCTAGGGCGCGTCGCACCGCTGCGTGAATGATGGCATACACTGCACGTTCATCCTGAAATTTAATTTCTGTTTTGGTAGGATGAATATTGATATCGATTTGCGCCGGATCAATGGTGAGGTAGATGAGGTACAATGGAAAATGACCTGTTGGCAATAAATCTTCGAAAGCACTCATCACTGCATGATGCAAATAGGAATTGCGGATGAAGCGATGATTCACGAAAAAGTATTGCTCACCTCTGGTTTTCCTTGCAGCATCCGGTTTTCCGACGAAACCAGTAACTGAAACGATATCGGTATTCTCCTCAACCGGGACAAGTTTTTCATTGTATTTATTTCCAAAAACGTGGACAATACGTTGACGAATTGGAACTATCGGCAGTGAAAAAACTTCAGAGCCATTGTTGGTACAAATGAATTCTATTTCTGGATGAGTCAATGCAAGGCGGAGAAAATCGTCGAGGATGTGGCGAAATTCAATCGCATCACTTTTCAGAAAATACCTTCTTGCCGGAACATTGTAAAAGAGATTTTTCACGCTGAAGACCGAGCCTTCCGGGCATTGCGTTACTTCCTGCGATTTAATCTTTGAAGCTTCAATCTCAATGGAAGTACCCAATTGACTTCCGCGTTGTCGGGTTTTTAATTCGACTTGAGCCACAGCGGCGATACTTGCCAAAGCTTCACCACGAAAACCTTTTGAAACGATGTGAAAAAGATCGTCGGACTTTCTGATCTTGGAAGTGGCATGTCTTTCAAAAGACATTCTGGCGTCGGTTTCGCTCATTCCACGGCCGTTATCAATGACCTGAATGAGGGTTTTACCGGCATCTTTCACGATCAGTTTGATCTGCGAAGCACCAGCGTCGATGGCATTCTCCATCAACTCCTTCACCACAGAAGCCGGACGTTGAACGACTTCTCCTGCTGCAATCTGATTGGCTACCGCTTCTGGTAACAAACTGATGATATCTGCCATACTCAATTAAGAACAGCCACAAAACTACGTTCCATCAGGGGAAATTGTGCTCAGCAAATAAGACTTTCCAAAGCTTCCGCCGGTTCGCGTTCTGCTTCTGTTAATTCGAGCAGTCTGATCAAGACAGATTCGAGGATGGTATCCGGACAAGACGCACCACTTGTAATGACGACTACCAGTGGATTCTGAGAAGGTATCCAATTGTTGGTTTCCGACATTTTCTGGGTTGGGTAATCAAAATGTCGAATTTTCTGAGTGTCGAGCAGATCCTCCGGACCGGAGACATAATACGCAGGCATTTTTTCGGCGAGAATTCCTGCAATCTGCGCGGTATTCGAACTATTGTATCCACCGACTACCAAAGCAAAGTGGGCGCCGCTTTGAAGTGATTTCAAGGTTGAATCCTGATTGTCGTTGGTGGCATAACACAAGGTATCGCGGGTATCTGCGAAATGATCCTTCCATGAATCGCCAAATCTGTTTTGCATCACTACACGGAAAAAATCGCTGATGGATTGTGTTTCGGTGGCGAGCATCGTGGTTTGATTGACTACCCCTACTTTGGCCAGGTCTTTTTTCACATCAAATCCGGCAGAGACTTTTCTCCCGAATTCTTTTTCGAAAGCCTCCACATCCGGATTTTCAACCATGAATGAAGCCAACTTCTCGGCTTCTGCCATGTTGCGTACGATCACAGCCGGAGCGTTTTGATAACTGTGCGAAAAGGTAGCACGGGTTTCTTCATGATGAAGTTTCCCATGGATGATGATGGTATGTCCTTTCGTTCCAATTTCAGATGAACGCTTCCATACTTTTTCTACAAATGGACAAGTGGTGTTGTAATTCTTGACTTCAACACCTTTTTTCTCCAACAATTGTTCAATTTCAACCGTGGTGCCAAAGGCAGGAATAATCACAATATCATCAGAAGTGATCTCGTCCCAATCGATCAGTTGATTGCCTTTCGTATCCATGATAAAGCGAATACCATTGGCTACGAGATCGTCATTCACCACCGGATTGTGAATCATTTCACTCAATAAAAAAAGTCTTTTTCCGGGATTCTCCCGAATGGCCCGATAAGAAGTTTCGATGGCATTTTCTACGCCATAACAAAAACCAAAATGTCTGGGCAGAACGATTCGGACATTGCCAAAGTCCAAAATCCCGGGATCGAAATTTTGTTTGCGTGGATCGGACAATCTGCGTCGAAGTTTAACTTCACCAATCAGTCCTGATCTGAATTTTTCCGGGATATCAAATTTTTTCATTCGTATTCAACACTGCGCGCGTGTAGTCTTTCACTTTTCCCTTTTTGTAAGCTTTCAGCAGATCCTTCAATTCTTTTTGTTTAGAATACTCCTTGCTTTGAGCTGCCAATTCTGCTACGACAGTAAAACCATTGTTGTACAGGGATAGTTCATCTTTCGCAGTTGGATGTTCCATTTTATACAAAGCCATTCCATGAATGAATGAGAAAAATAAATCAGGTGTAGACTCCGCAAATTGAATGTGCGCTGTATTGATTTCAAGACGAATGGATGGAGAACCGGCGAGCCATTCGAGCACATAAGCATTGGCCAAACCACGTTGTTCTACATCGATTCCGTATGGAGTCTGACACAGCCACTTCAGTGTTTTTTTGACCACGTCTTCGTCCTTTTTATAATCGGCTTCTGATTCCCAAACATATTTCTCAGGAATTTTCGGACAGCGACCAGGTTGCGCAAATACCGCGGTATTCAGCATGAGCAAGCCAAGTGTGGTGATCAGAAATTTGTACATCACAATTCCATGGTTGTTTCAACAAACCTGATATTGAATTTTTCAAGTTCGTTCAAAACGGGGATGTAAATTTCGGGAATAACCGGCATATGAATGCCAGTCAGTTTGAGTTTTCCTTCGAGAACCATGATCGCTGCAATGCCAATAGGCAATCCAACAGTTCTGGACATGGCGGTATTCATTTGCGACAATCCAATATCAACCATTGAAGATTGAAGTTCGATGCGTTTGCCATTCAATTGATACCTGAAACGATGCCACATCACAAGCATATCCTTGTCGTTGCTATCGAGAATCCATTTTTTCTCGATGAGTTTTTGTAATGCAACAGCTGGTGTACCTTTTTCGATGTCGAGTTTTTCATCGCTGAAAATCCCAAGCCACACCAGTTTTTCCATGCTTACTGCATCCACATTCAGATCATTGCGCACGCCGTTGACCACATCATCGGTAGATTTCAAATTGAGAAAAGAAGCTGTGAGTTGGCGCCAGGTGATGTTATTCGGATTTTCAATTTCAAAAGAATCATCGGTAAGTCCCAGTTGTACCAAAACATTCCACGCTTTGCAAAATCCATTGCGGCGCAGCGTACCGCGCAACAATGTTGGAATATTCTCCAACCCATAAATTTTTCTGTACTTCAGTGAATCGCGGTTGGCGTAGCCATCAAAACTTCCATAACGATCGATGTTGATGGGAATGATTCGCTCGAATAGTCTGTGATAGGGAATAAATTTCAGTTCACCATCCTGCTGATATTTTGCTGTACCACCATATCCAGCCAGTACCACATTGCGTGGATTCCAGGTGATTTTATAATTCCATGGATTGTCGTCGCTTTCAGGAGCTATGAGACCACCGGTGAAAGACTCAAAGCTTTCAATGACCGCTCCCAAAGATTCAAGGTGATGAATGATTTTCATGGCCGACATGTGATCGATACCAGGATCCACTCCCATTTCATTCAAAAGGAGCACACCTTTGGACTTTGCTTCAGCTTCCAAGGTCCACATTTCATCAGAAACGTAACTTGGCGTGATCACATTTTTTCCTGCTGCGATGCAGTCTTTGGCCACAGCCACGTGCATTAAAGCAGGAAGCATGGAAATCACCAAATCAGCTTGAGAAATTTCATTTCTTCGTTGTTCGTCATCAGAAGCATTGAGGGCAAAACACTCCGTTGCCGGGTGATTTCCGGTCCTCTGTCTGGCCATTTCGATGTCGATATCACCAACACGGATCTTGATTTTTTTTTCTTCAGAAACGGAAATCAGATAATGGATCAGATCAGTGCTGCTGCGGCCTGCGCCAAGGACAAGGATTTTTTTCATATCAAAAAAAGGATGGCCAAAAATAGCATGGTGATCTGTCTTCCTGACGAAGCAATTGATCAGATTCACAACAGCGATTCACCGAGGAAAAGCTTTTTTCAAGAAAAAGACCCGACTTAACGCCTGACCTCCACCCTATGAAAACGCTTAGGGAAGTTTTTTGTGAAAAATGAAACCATCCAGGGAAGCGCACCGTAAACACATGCGAACAAAAGAAAAACCCAATATTTATGACCATGAACATGCCACAGGCCAACAGGATGACGGATGTGAATGAGATGCCCCGCGTGCTGTATCTTGACGACGATGATGCGAATCTCGTAACCTTCCGTGCCAATTTCAGGGATCAGTTTGAGGTTTACACCTCCAATAATCCGGTTGAAGCATACAATTTGATCAGTGAACACAAAATTCAGATTGTGATTACCGATCACAATATGCCGAGCATGAGCGGTGTAGAATTCCTTGAAAGTATATCGAGAGATTATCCCGATGTACAGAGAATTCTCCTCACGGGGTACACGGAACTTGTACCTGTGATGGAAGCCATCAATAAAGGAAAGGTTTTCAGGATCCTCACCAAGCCATTCAACATGAAAGAAATCAGCAGAATGGTGAGTGAAGCGTGGGAACAATGCCGCATTTTTTCGAAAAAGAAAAGCTCATTTCACAATTGAAAAGGCAAAACCAACAATTTGAATTCATACTCAGACAAAGGCTGTTGTCTTAATACGACACGCTGGAATCCATATCAATCAAAGGTCTCGCTCAAGCGGGACCTTTTTATTTCCATGAAAAAATGGATTGAATGCGATTTTCTCCAAACAACTAGTTCAGTGAAAAATTCACTTCACCTTGTTTCATGAGTTTGTAATGATGAGCAAGTTTGGCCAATAGACTGGAGAATGTTTGCATAGCTGCAGCAGTTTCATCTGAAATGGGTTCTTTTTTCAGACGAAGGATGAGCATGCCATAAAGTGCGGTGAGACACACCTCAACATCATTGGTGCTTTTACCGTCAGTTCTGAGGAGGTATTCTTTGATATTCGGCTGAGCCATGCGATAAAGTTCCAGATAAGATTTATCCTTAACGAGATTGGAAAGTGTGTTGTGCAGGTAATTTAATTCGAAAATGATTTCGTGTACTTCGGTAATATGACCTCGATGTTCAACACCTTCCGTCTTCATCGCATTCACGAGGTCTTCGAACCATTTCTTCTCTTCCGCAAAAGTTTTTTCATCAGGAGTAAAAGACCTCACAAAGTCTTCGATAGCGACCATGTCGAAGTGTACTGCCCGGACAAGGTCTTCCATTTGCCAAAGGAAGATGATGTATTCAGCGACGTTTTGCTTTAATTTTTGAACGGCGAGACTCATGGTTTCTTTTGAAGAAGTTCAGCTTCGTATTCAGCATTCAAACCGGCGATCACTTCTGAAGTGATGTCGTATGCATCATTACCGTACAATAAAACCTGGAATTCACTTTGTTTATTGATGACGTAATCAATGCCCCTTTCTTCCGAGTATTTCTTCAAAAAAGTATTGATTCTTTTCATCAATTGTTCCTGTAATTCGATATCCTTTTTTTTGAGAGCGCCCACTTCACGCTGTTGAATACCATCCAATTCGGCCTGTAGAGCGGCAATATTCTCTTCGAGGGCACGCGCTTCAGTTTCCGGCATATCCGGATGCTCCTGAGCATATTGGATCATGTCGTTATAATCCTTTTGACGAGAGCCGTATGCTTTCTGTACACGCTCTTCCGCAGCCTTCATTTTCACTTCAAGGTCTTTGGACTTTTCGGCAATGAAACGATACTTTTCGTTCAACGAATCACCATTGACAAAAGCGACCACCGTTGCTTTTACAGAATCGCCTTGAAAAGCTGGCGCAACTTTCACCGTTTCGTTGGTGTGTGAGGAAGTAGAATTAGCCGATGAATTCCAAAGCAGATAGCCCACGGCGATAGCAAGTAGCAAAGAGATGGAGAGGGAAATTTTTGAAAGCATATTTATGTAGTTCTCTGAATGTTTTGAAAAGCTTCACTAAAATCCTGATGCATGGCGCGGAAGCGTTCCATGGTTTGATTGATGAGGTTTTCGCTGCACAAAGCCTTTACATCGTCGAGTCCGGCGACACTGTCCTGACTGATTTTATAAGTCTGTTTGTATTGACCCGCTTCAATTTCGATGATGTATTTTTCATTCCATGAAAAGATGGAAATCTTCATCTGCGGATGTGGTATTTGCGCAACGATTCTCAATGGCGCAAAATTACTCCCATGAATGGACTCACTGAATTTTTTTCTTTCCACCACAAAAACAATCCAAATGGCAACTTCGAAAAACAAAACAGACAGTGAATACCCCAATACCTTATTGATATCGTGCTCAGTGCGTGGTATTTGAAGTCGTTTTTACCGATTCAGAAGAAAAGATTAGGGTGGTGGATAGGTGATAATTCAGATTTTCTCCAAACTGGAAATGTCAACGAGTGTTAAACCTCATCGTACATTTGGGCATGGCAATGTTCAAAGACCACATTTTCAAAACTTTAGCCAGATCGAAAAAAAAGATTTGCTGTGAAAAGAAAATGAGATGTTATTTGCGACCCCTTGCCAGAAAAAAAAATGGTGCTGATTGTCTACGAGGATTAGATATTTTAGCGCCCGCTTGTTTTTTAGACCAGTTTTAATCTCCTTAACCCGTCTGCTATGCAGAAAAAGTTTTACGCAGTACTTGCACTATTATTTCTGACATCTGCTGCGGCTTTGGCCCAGACAAATGCCGGTACTCTACAGGGTAAAGTGTTCGACAAGGACACCAAGGAAACCCTTCCATTCGTAACGGTGGTTGTTTCGCTGAACGGTAATACCGTGAACGGCGGAATCACCGATATCGATGGAAAGTATTCCATCAAACCCCTCGAACCGGGTACCTATGATGTCTCATTCCAATTTGTAGGCTATCAGGCGCAAAAAACGACTGGTGTGCTTATTAAAGCGGGAAAAATCACCGAGTTGAATGCTGAAATGCTTGCAGGGGTCGAATTGACCACTGTGGAAGTATTCGACTACAAGGTTCCACTTATTGATAAAGATGGTGGATCATCCGGAGGTACCATCACCCGTGAGGATTTGAAAAACATGCCTAGCCGCTCCATTGGTGGCCTTGCTACAACTGTAGCAGGAGCAACAGGAACAGACAACGGTATTTCTATCCGTGGTGCGCGTGAAGCTTCAACCTGGGTTTATATCGATGGTATTAAAGTTCGCGGTTCATCCGCACTTCCTAAATCAGCAATCGAAGAAGTTTCGGTTATCACAGGTGGTATACCAGCGAATATCGGGGATGCTACAGGTGGTGTAATTAACGTTTCTCTTCGTAATGCATCAGCAAAATATACCGGTGGTGTTGAATACATCACCTCTGGTTATAAAGTAGGAGAAACTGCTAAAGGTCTTGACCGATATGGTTTTAACCTGATTGAAGGTTCGTTGTCTGGTCCGTTGTTGTTCAAGAAAGATGAAAACGGCGCGAAGGTTCGTCCATTGCTTGGTTTCTTCCTTTCAGGAAACTACACCGATGTAGTAGATCCAGATCCACAATACGGCGGACTGATGCGCATGAAACAATCTTCCATTGATGGTTATCTCTCCTCTCCAATTCGTCCGAACATCAGTGAAGACGGAAGTATTTCGGGTGTACTTTACAATACCGATTTCGCAACCAAAGATGATTTTGAAAAAATCAAAACCCGTTTGAATGTTCGCTCACAAGCTGCCAACCTTGTAGCGAAAATCGACGTGAACACCTCTGAAAATGTGACTTTGACTTTCGGTGCAACTGGAGCTTACTCAAGAGGACATGACTTTACATGGGGTGGTTCTTTGATGAATTCACAGAACAACCAGCTCAGCACAAACTTCGACTGGAGAGCATATGCAAGATTTAGTCAGCGATTCAAAAACGCTGAAGGCGATGAAGCTTCTGCTTCAAATTTGAAGAACGTATTCTACAATGTCATGGTTGACTATTCCAGATCTTTCAGCAGAAGCGAAGACGAAGATCATGGTGACAACCTATTCAGATATGGCCATGTGGGCTATTTCGATATCATCAGAGGTAATACCTATTCGCAGATTCCTGGATCTTACTATCAACAAAATGGTTTCCAGGACATCAATATTTTCTATACACCTTCATCTTACAACCCGGACCTATCTTCTATTGACCAGAATTATTTCCTCGGTTCACAGTCATTTGGCAATTATCAATTTGCATTGTCTCAAATCTATGATCCATACGGCAATCTGATCACTGACCGCAATCAAATTTTCTTGGCAGACGAAGGTGCTATTGCAACGATTTCAGGCAATCCTGCCGCCACATTGAATAACATTACCGGTGCAAACGGACTTCGTAACGGTGATGTTCCGAACTCGACCTACGGATTGTACAGTTATATCGGTACGCCAAGCAACAATTACAGTGAATTCTCCAATGGACAATTCAGGGTAACTGGTAATGGATCCGCGGATATCGGTGACCATAGCGTACAGATCGGTTTTGAATACGAGCAACGCAAAGACGCGGGTTATGCCGTAGCTCCGATTGGGCTTTGGAATCTGGCTCGTCTTCAGACCAATTCACACATTGAAAAAATCGACAACCAGGGAGATTACGATTCTACCATAGTTTATCTTGATGACAATTACTATGTGTATTACAACACATTGGTCGGTGCATCAAACCAATCAGAATTTGACTATCACCTCCGTGAAGCACTTGGTTTAGATCCACGTGGTGGCGACTATCTGAACATCGATAATCTCGAGCCTGACTTTATGCAAATCGACTGGTTCAGTGCAGATGAATTGCTGAATAGTGGTAATGACTATGTGGTTTATTATGGCTATGACCACCATGGCAATAAACTCAAAGGCAAAAAACCAACTGTTGATGACTTCTTCTCTGAGACTTATCAAGTTGGAAATCTGACTTACAACGCACGCCCTATCGGTGCTTATGAGCCTATCTACACATCAGGATATGTGATGGACAAGTTTGCATTTGACGATTTGATCTTTAACGTTGGTATTCGTGTTGACCGCTATGATGCGAACCAGCCGGTGCTTAAAGATCCATTCGTGGTAAGTGAAGCATATTCTGCGTCAGAAGTTACTTCTATCAATGGCACAGATGTAGAACACCCTGACAACATAGGAAGCGATTACGTCGTTTATGTTGATGATCCGAACAAGCCAACCACCATCATGGGATATCGTGATGGCAACACTTGGTACAACAATATTGGTCAAGAGATCACTGACCCATCATCTATTGGCGGTTCAGGTAATCCAACCCCATACTTGAAAGTTGACAAAGACGATGCGCTCACATCCGGAGCATTTAAAGATTACAAACCGGCAGGTGAATGTGATGCCACGTATTGCGTTCTCCTTCCCTATCTCCGATGAAGCTACATTCTTTGCACACTATGATGTATTGACACAGCGCCCTACAGAATCTGCAAGATTCAACCCTGCTGATTATCTCAACATGCGTTTTCAAAGCAATCCATTGGTTGCTAATCCAGCATTGAAACCAGAACGTACGGTTGACTATGCACTTGGTTTCCAGCAGGTATTGTCTAAGACCTCTTCATTGAAAATCGAAGCTTTCTATCGCGAATTACGCAATATGATTCAAATGCGCAAATTCGTTGGAGCATATCCAATTGCTTACCGTGCATTTGACAACATTGACTTTGGTACAGTAAAAGGTCTCACATTGACTTACGACTTACGTCGTACAGGTAACATTCGTATGAATGCATCCTATACCTTGCAGTTTGCAGATGGTACAGGATCCACTTCACAATCACAGGCAGCGTTGATCAATGCTGGTCTTCCAAACTTGAGAAGTATCAATCCATTCGGTTACGATCAACGTCACCGTTTCATCTTGACCACTGACTACCGTTTCGGTGGTGGCAAAGACTACAATGGACCAGTGTTGAAAGGTTCTGACTTCCAGCTTTTGGCCAATACAGGTGCCAACATCGTGGCTAACCTCGGTTCAGGAACACCATATACTCCACAACAATTCGCTACTCCGGTTACAGGTGAAATTTCACCAAGTACAGAAGGATCGATCAATGGAGCACGTCTGCCATGGCAGTTTTCAGTTGACTTGAATCTTGACAGAAATTTCAATTTGAAATTTGGTGAAGAAGGAGAAAAACAAAAGACCGCTAATCTGAATGTTTACCTCTGGGTGACTAACCTTTTGAATACACGCAACGTGAGAGGCGTACACCGCTTTACAGGAATTCCTGAAGATGATGGATATCTTGCTTCAGCACGTGCACAGCAGAATATCGAGAGTCAAAACAGCCCAGAAAGCTTCAAGAACTATTACTCCATGTATGTGAACAATCCGAACAGTTTGGCACAACCACGTCAAATCCGTCTTGGTGTTCGTCTTGATTTTTAATTAGAATAGCAGTACAGATAAGGAAATAATCACAATGAGAATATATCAACTGACATCCGCACTCGCCCTTGCCATCCTGGTTTCCGTGCAAGGTTTTGCTTACAAGTACGTTGGTTCAGGATTGTCCAACAACAATGATCCCCATTTGAACGGATCCGAAGGCCCAAGGGCAGCACAATGTGCTCCGGCCACAGGATTGCGCGATTTGGAATGGAACAACGTTCGTGCGCGAATTGAAACTGGGGGTAACATGTGGCAGGACCGTGAAAACAGTCGCGCTGCTTATGTTGTTCCAAAACCAGCAGACAACGAACAAGGCGTATCATCTATTTATGCAGGTGGTTTGTGGCTTGGAGGAAAATCCCTCGACCAGACATTGAAACTGGCTGCAGTGCGATTCAGACAAGACGGTAATGATTACTGGCCTGGTCCATTGACCCAGCAAACAGGTGAGGTTACTTCTCAAACTTGTTTGGATTATGACTTCTTCTTTGTGTCATTGCGTCAAGATGCCGAAAAGCATTATCAGTATTGGTCGTTGATCAAGGCTGGTGCTTCTCAGGAAGAAATTGATGAAGTTTTCCCTGATGGTTATGCGATGCCATCGTATTTCAGCACTTATCCGGCACACGGAAATGCTTCTTTGAATCAGGACTTCTATTTGGGATCATTCAAGGACTTTAACTTCAATGGTATCTATGATCCTGAAAATGGTGACTATCCATGGTTCGACTTTTGCGTGAAATCGATTGTGCTCAACGAACTGACTCTACACCAGTTCCACTGTATGGTGACCAGAACTTCTTCTGGATTTTCAATGACAAGGGTAATATCCACACAGAATCACAAGGTCAGGCCATCGGTATGGAAATCCGTGCTCAGGCTTTTGCTTTCACCACCAATGATGAGGTGAATAACATGACCTTCTTGAACTATACGTTGATCAACCAAGGTTCGCAGACGCTTACCAATACCTTCTTTGGTTCATGGGTTGACCCTGACTTGGGTTCATCCATCGATGACTACGTAGGTTGTGACGTTCAGCGCGGTTTGGGATATTGCTACAACGGAGATGCATTTGATGAGCAAACATCTTCTTCTCTTGGATATGGTGAAAATCCTCCTGCCGTGGGTGTTGACTTCTTTGAAGGACCTTACCAAGACAGAGATACTTTGGCCAATCCATTGACACAAGACATTAATGAAGCCATTGCAAACAAAGGTATTCCTTACAAAGGTCTGGGTATTGGTTATGGTGATACCATCATCGACAACGAGCGTTTCGGTATGCGTCGATTCGTATACTACAACAACAACCAGAACCCAATCAATGGTGAACCAGATGCACCACAACACTTCTATAACTACCTTCAAGGTATTTGGAAAAACGGTGCGGACATGGTATTCGGCGGAAATGGAGCCAATGGCTCAGGTGTCATTGCCACACTTCCTGCGCAGTACATGTTTCCTGGAGATACCGACCCCTATAACTGGAGCACCTTCGGTGTTGTACCACCTGCCTCGGCAATTCCATGGACAGAACAAACTGCGGGTAACCTTCCAAATGACCGTCGATTCATTCAATCTGCCGGACCTTTCACACTGAAGCCAGGATCAAAGAACAACATCACACTTGGTGTGGTTTGGGCTCGCGCTGTTGGTGGTGATCCATTCGAAAGCGTTGAACTTCTTCGCCTTGCAGATGATAAAGCGCAATCACTCTTTGATAACTGCTTTGAGCTTGTCAATGGTCCAGACGCTCCAGACGTAACCGTACAGGAGCTCGACAGAGAAATTATTCTGATGTTGACCAACGAGAATCCGTTGTCGAACAACTATCACGAAACTTATAGCGAGTTTGACCCTTCAATTCCAGACAGTCTGCAGGATGGTACTCAGTTTACCCTTGACGAAAGAAGTTACAAATTCGAAGGATATCTTGTGTATCAGCTTGCGAACAGCGAAGTGAGCAATGCGGAATTGAGCGACGTAGACAAAGCACGTCTTATCGCACAGTGTGATATTCAAAATGAAGTCATTGAGATCATCAATTATAACCGTGATCAAACAACTGGTTTGATTACACCTTCACTTATGGTGCAGGGAAATAATGAAGGACTCAGTCATTCTTTCAGAATTATTGAAGATGCATTTGCACTTGGAGATAATTCACTGATCAATCACAAGACCTATTACTTCATGGTGGTTGCGTATGGTTTCAACAATTATGCGCCATATGACCTCACCAATAGCACCGGACAAGATGATGTATTCAAGGCATCACGTAAAGGCGCCGTGGGTGAAATCTCGAAAATCGTTGCTATACCTCACAATGTAACTCCAGAAGAAGGTGGAACTATACTTCACTCTGCTTATGGCGAAGGTGTATATCTCACCAGATTGGAGGGTAAAGGAAACAGTAGAAATGTAATGACACTGACCTCGGAAAGTGAAGCGGCTTTGTTACAAGCACCATTTTCCGCCGAAGAATTGGACTATATGCCTGGTGCAGGTCCTGTGAACATCAAAGTGGTAGATCCACTTCGTGTACCTTCTGCAGAATTCACGTTAGCTCTTAAAGATCCAGATCTTGAGTTTATTGCTGACTCTATGTTCTGGCAATTGACGAATTTGGAAAACAATTCGACTACCAATTCAGTGAGCGCATTCGGAACACTTAGTGAAGACCTATTGCTCGATTATGGTTTCAGTATTACCTGGGGCCAGTATGAGTATTTCAATGAAGACGGAATTGTGGTAGAACACATGGCCGATCTGTTGGAAGGAACTATGGAATTTGCTGACCCGAGCAGAGCATGGTTGTTTGGTATTCCTGATGAAGACGGATTCACCGAAATGAACTGGGTAAGATCCGGAACTGTTGAATCTACCGAAGATGCTTCTGACGAGGAAAAAATCTATGATGACTATAAAGAAGGATCAGGAGATTCACCATTTACTGATGGTGGAGAGCTCTTCGAAAAAGTACTCGAAGGTACATGGTCACCGTATTGTCTTGCTGGTTATTCAGTTCAACTGGATGCCACAAATGATACTTCTTGGAGGAACAACGTAGCACCAACTACAGTTGATCTCAAAGGCGATCTCACACCAGTGATTCCGGTTACCAATTCCCCATATATCTGTAATATTCGTGGATTGAATAACGTGGATATCGTATTCACTTCGGATAAGAGCAAATGGACACGTTGTCCAGTTCTTGAGATGCAACCTATTCCAGACCTGATTGATGTGCAATCAGACATGCCTTCTGGAGCACCTTCCGCAGGAGAAAAGATGCAAATGAGATTGCACCGTTCTGTAGATAAAAACGGTAAAACAAGCTTGGAATCAGGCTATAACCAAGCCGATGGTGAACTGAATGGATCATGGGGTATGGGTTGGTTCCCAGGCTATGCCATTGACCTCGGTACAGGTGAAAGACTGAACATGGCTTTTGGAGAAGATTCATGGTTGACCGGTGAAAACGGAAATGACATGATCTGGAATCCTGGATCTAGAATTTTCGGTAGCTCTGGTAAACCAGTATTTGGTGGACAACATTGGATTTATGTCTTCAAAAACATACGCAATGAAGCACAAGATCCTGGTGGAGATCCACAAGATGAAGACTATATGCCACGTTATGATGAAGGTAGTTTCATGTTCAATAAATTGTCACAGAGTCCATCAAGCTCTGAGATGAAGAAAATGTTCAGAGCATGTACATGGGTTGGATCTGCATTGGCAGCTGGCCTCACTACTCCAGAAGATGGACTCATTCCAACTGAAACAAGGGTTCGTTTGCGTGTTGCGAAACAGTACAACAGGTATTCACACAATGATACTGCGATCGAATCCACGGCGAATTCTCAGAATGAATGGAGACCGCTGTATCGCTTCTCAACCAAAAACATTGCACCTGAGATCAACAATGCCGAAACACTCGAAAGTGCGCTTGACATGATCAGCATTGTTCCGAATCCGTACTACGCGTTTAGCTCATACGAAACAGGAAAACTGGACAACAGGGTGAAGATTACCAATCTTCCATATGTATGTACAGTGAAGATCTACGATTTGAATGGTACATTGATTCGTACCTTCAAAAAGGCAGATCCGACGACTTCATTGGATTGGGATCTTAAAAACCACAAAAACATTCCGATTGCTAGCGGCACGTACATCATACACATTGATGTTCCGGATGTTGGGGAAAAAATCCTCAAATGGTTCGGTGTAATGAGACCTATTGACCTTGATTCATTCTAACAATTTTGAGACGATCGAGTTTATGAAGAAGATATTCATCATCATATTAGCGTTGGGAACCACGATGGCAGCAAATGCCGGTAATCCCGACCGCGCTGGTTCCGCTGGTGCCAGTCATATCCTGGTTAATCCTTGGGCCAGAAGCTCAGGACTTGGCAATTCTTCCATGGCTTCTGTCAATGGTCCTGAAGCCATGTTTCTGAATGTAGCAGGCTTGGCCTTTGTCAGAAAGACCGAACTCACTTTTACCAATAACCAATATTTGGTTGGTTCTGGTATTAAAATAAACGCCCTTGGTTTTGGTCAAAAAGTAGGTGAATCAGGTGCATTGGGTATTTCTGTAAGCAGCATGAGCTTTGGAGAAATTCCAATTACAGAAGTTGACCTTCCAGAAGGTGGCATCGGAACGTTTTCGCCTGTGTTTACCAATATTGGACTTTCCTACGCCAAAGGATTCTCAAATAGCATCTATGGTGGTATCACTGCCAGATTGATTTCTGAAGCCATCTACAACGTAAAGGCACAAGGAATTGCATTTGATGCAGGTATTCGCTATGTCACAGGCGAAAAGGACAATATTCGATTTGGAATTGCACTGAGAAATGTAGGCCCACCAATGCGCTATCGCGGAGATGGTCTTTCCATTGACGGTACCATTTCTACCGGTTCAGGTAATACAACTTCACTCACCGTAGATCAGCGTGCTGATAAATTCGAATTGCCATCCATGGTGAATGTTGGTTTCGCTTATGATTTCATTTTCAGCGAAAAGTCAAAACTAACAGGTAACCTACAATTCACTTCTAATTCCTTCACACGCGACCAGTTTGGAATCGGCGCCGAGTACAGTTTTAACAACCGTTTCATTCTGCGTGGAGGATATGCGTATGAAACCAATATCGGAAATGAGGAAGAAACAATGACTGTTTATGTTGGTCCGTCTGCTGGACTAACCGTACAGATCCCAGCGGGAAAAAACGGAACTTTGTTTGGTTTTGATTATTCCTACCGTCTCACCAATCCATTCGGTGGTGTGCACAGCTTGGGCGTGCATATTGACATCTAATTTTTTTTCATAACTTTGCTTTCAGATAAAAAGAGAAAA
This sequence comes from Flavobacteriales bacterium, assembly GCA_016722445.1. Lineage (GTDB taxonomy): Bacteria > Bacteroidota > Bacteroidia > Flavobacteriales_D > Sanyastnellaceae > JAIBBG01. Next base: position 219,551 of record JADKIZ010000002.1, read on the forward strand.
CCCTTCACGGGTTTTCTCTTTTTATCTGTTTATATACCAACAACATTATCATGGCGACACAGATAGCATATTACACCGCCGAAGGTTTACAGAAACTCAAAGACGATCTCCATCAATTGAAGATGGTAGAGCGTCCAAAAATTTCGCAGCAAATCGCCGAAGCACGTGACAAAGGTGATCTTTCAGAAAACGCAGAATATGATGCAGCGAAAGAAGCACAAGGATTGCTTGAAGCTAAAATCAGCAAAATGGACGAGTTGCTGGCCAACGCTAGATTGGTTGATACCAACAATGTAGATATCAGCAAGGTTTTCATTTTGACGAAAGTGAAAATTAAAAACCTCAACAACAAAGCTGTGATGGAATACACACTGGTTGCTGAGAACGAAGCAAACCTTGCAGAAAAGAAAATCTCTGTTGATTCACCTATTGGCAAAGGTTTGCTCGGAAAAAAAGTAGGTGATGTAGCAGAAGTGCAGATTCCTGCAGGTAAAGTGCAGTTCGAAATACTTGAAATTTCCCGGTAATGGCATCCATTTTCACCCGAATTATTCAAGGTGAAATTCCTTGTCATAAGATTGCAGAGAATGATGACTTCATCGCCTTTCTGGATATTACTCCGGTAGCCATAGGTCATACTTTGGTGATACCCAAAAAAGAAGTTGATCATTTCTTTGATCTCGATGATCAACTATTGCGCGATGTTAATCTCTTCGCAAGGGATGTTGCTGCGAAACTTCAGCGAGCCGTTCCTTGCCGCAGAATAGGTGTAGCGATCATCGGTTTGGAAGTTCCTCACGCTCATGTGCATCTCGTTCCTTTGAACACTATGAAGGACATCAATTTCAGTGCTGAAAGGGTTCAAATGACACAAGACGAACTTGCCGAACTTGCTACCAAGATCAGACAGGCATAGAATCACAACTACCTCTTAGATAAAAATAAAACGGCAGTTACACACTGCCGTTTTTTGTTTTCATAGCGAATTCTTTTGCGAAATAAGTCAGGATGATATCAGCACCTGCCCTTTTGATGCTCAACAACATTTCAAGCATGGCTTTGTCATAATTGATCCAACCCTTCTCCCCTGCTGCTTTGAGCATGGCGTATTCACCGCTCACATTGTACGCGGCGACTGGCAAATGACTATTCTCTTTCAGCAAATGAATGATATCGAGGTAGCACAATGCTGGTTTTACCATGAGGAAATCTGCACCTTCTGCTTCATCCAATTCCGCTTCGATAAGCGCTTCTCTCTTGTTGGCCGGATTCATTTGGTAAGTCTTTTTGTCGCCAAACTTTGGCGCCGAATCCAACGCATCGCGGAACGGACCGTAATAGGCACTGGCGTATTTGGCTGTATATGACATGATACTCGTACCGGTGAATCCATTTTCATCCAGAACGTTTCTAATGAAACCAACACGACCATCCATCATATCACTGGGGCCGAGAATATCAATACCAGCTTCAGCTTGAGCCAGAGCCATTTTACCTAAAATAGGGAGGGTAAGATCATTGATGATTTCACCATTTTCCACATATCCATCATGGCCGTCACTGCTGTACGGATCCATGGCCACATCACTCATCAGACAAACTTCTGGAAAACGAGATTTAATTCCCCGTATAACTTTTAGGTAGAAATTGTCCGGATCCCAGCTATAACTTGCTTCCTTGTCTTTGAGCGCATCTTCCACCGCTGGGAAAATCACGAAGGATTTCAAACCGAGGTTCATGCATTCTTCCACCTCGGTGTATAATAGATCTGGGGTAAATCTGGCAATATTTGGCATTGAACTGATCTTAGTTTGTTTGCCCATGCCATCCATTACGAACAATGGAAAAATCAAATTTGAAACTGAAACACGCGTTTCGGTGACCATCTCGCGAATGGTTTCTGATTTTCTATTTCTCCTAGGGCGTTGCTGCATCATTTCATTGCGGCATCAGCCTTCATTTTAAGTGCATTAAAATCTTCCTGTGATTTTTTGATCTCCTGAAGAATTTCCTGATCCTTCGCTTTTTCACCGAAAGGATTTTCTGCTCCGCTACCCATTTCATCCACAGAAGGAAGGAGTTTCAAATTACTCTTCCAATCGGTGAGTGAAGACTGAAGGTTGCTGAGATTATCAATCTTCTCTTTCATCATCATAAACTGTTGCATTTTGAGAGAATCGGTGCTCATGGTTGTATCTGCAGACATAACACCACGCTCTTCATTGAGGACACCCAATCTCGCAGACATGGATGAATCCAAAGAGGTAACCTGAGACAGCAATTCATTTTGAATGGTTCTGGCTTGTTTCAACATTTCACTTTCTGCCGAAACGCATGCAACAAAAAGGAGTGATGAAAAAATGACTGAGAAAAAAAGTTGACTTGATTTCATATTAGTTTGAATGTTTATGATTTTCTTTTTGAGGTACCGGATCATACCCATGACTGCCCCAAGGGTGGCATTTGGACATTCTTCTGATGCCCAGCCAGGTTCCTTTCAATACACCCCACTCGTTGATGGCTTGGATGGTGTATTCAGAACAAGTCGGCTGAAACCGACAGTTCCCACCAAGCCAAGGCGAGATGAAGTATTGATACAGCCTTACCGGTAAGATGAATATCTTCCTGAGCATTTTCCTTATCAGGCCACAAAATTACGATTCCCAGTCTGTTTTCGGCGATTCATTTGCACCAAAATACACCAATTGCATTCGTTAAATCCGACCATACACCATCCAGGCAGCCACAGCGGCAGAGAACAACGAAACAGCGAAACTGAGCTTTCTATGTTGAACGATCATTTTACCAGCTAAAAACATGATCCCTAAAAAAACCATAATGATCAAAATCTGTCCAGTTTCTACCCCCAGATTAAAAAGCAAAAGTTGACGGATGAATGAACCCGTATCATCCGATATCATTCGAAAAAAACCCGAGAAGCCCATTCCATGGATGATACCAAAACCAGTCGTGAGCAAATAGGACCACACAGATATTTTTCCTTTTTGGTCGATGAAGACGTTCACCAAAGCGGTGAGCAGAATAGTGATCGCGATCAACAATTCGATGAGGTCGCGATTGAAATGTATTAGCTCCAAAGCTGACAATGCCAAGGAAACACTGTGACCTACGGTAAATGCGGTAGCGAGCAACAATACAGTTTTCCATTCCTTAAAAGTGAAAGGAGCGCACAATGCCGCCAAAAACAACATGTGATCATAGCCTTCCAGATCGGTAATATGTTGTATTCCTTGAATAAAAAAATTGTCAGACATGCGGACAAATATGCATCATTGAAATCAAAGTAGAAGGTCCTTGAACAAAATCGAATCGAAGTATCAAACCATCATTCTTGTTGATCAAAAGATGTCAATGCGATAAAAACTTCGTGCAAGTAAAAATGCAGCACAAAAAAAAGCTGCCTGTCTCCAGGCAGCTTTTCCTATTTCAAAAAATTATTTATCAATCTTCAGAACCGTATTGATTGGTTTCTCCATTTACAGTGACGGTGAAACCATTGTTACATTCGCCGTTACCAAAATCAATCACACGTGGATCATAGTCTTCCGGAGTGAGAACCATGCTACCAGATACAATCCAGCGGCAACCGATTTCAGCCCGCAGTGGACTTGTGATCAGGATTGAATAAGGAACATTGTTTCTGTTAACCCCTTCTGCCGATCCTGTGATTTCATAGACATCGTCCCAGATAGTCATGGTGCTTTGACCTTCCACCCAGGTTCGAATGCGATCGCTTTGCCATTGGGAAGTCCATGCACTGCCAGGTGCCGTGATAGAGCCATTCACAGAAATGGAATAATGCAGATCGCCATCGCCATTTTCTCCGAGGTTGGTCACAGTTTTGGTACCACTCAGCTGATAACCATTCACGAAATAATTCTGAGGTGTGATGGTGATAACAGTTCCTCCGTCGCGGTAGCGCCCAGAGTATGTGACATAAATCTGACCTGTGCGTGTTCTGCCGTCATCGCCCACACATTGATCATCCCCGAAATCAATCAGCACAGAACGAGGAGAACTCAGTGTATCTACGATGATGGTATCAATACAGCCGATTTCTTCATCGCGAATACCATCTTCGCTGGCAGAAACATTGTCCACCACTTTGAAGAGATCAGAGTAAAGGTTTTCTGCTGTGCTGTTGTCAACAGTAATGGTATTGCTCAGTGTTTCTTTCCTGTCGCGGCGGCAGGAAGCCATGGTCGCCAGGATGAATACCAGAGCGATCCACCAAATGTTTTTCATTTTCATATCAAATTGGTTTTGTGCCATATGGACAAAGGTCGGATACGAAGGTTTAAACCTAAGGTTATTTTTTTCTGAAGTGCCAGATTTCACAGGCAAATTCATTTTGGCTGTCCACAGGGATGGTTCGGATCAATTCTTTGTCCCATTGGATGTGATCGAATTTTGGGAACCAAGTATCAGCATCATGAAAAGCCGCATCGACCATGGTGAGAAACATTTCATCCACGAGTTCTTTTCAATCGCCTGCCGATAAATTTCTCCACCACCAATGATAAATGCCAAAGGTTCTTCATTCACACCAGCAAGTTCAATCGCTTCTTCTAAACTTCCGCAGGTGTAACATTCTTCGTACATGAAATCCGGATTACGACTGATGATCACATTAACGCGATTGGGCAATGGCCGGAACTTTTTAGGAATGCTCTCAAAACTCTTTCGCCCCATAATCACGTAATGATCCACAGTTGTTTCTTTGAAAAACTGCATGTCTTCATTGAGGTGCCACAACAACTCGTTGTTCCTGCCGAGTTCATGGTTTTTGCCGATGGCAGCGATGATCGCAATGCGAACACTTGTTGGCGCAGGATTCAAATCTTGGTTTTCTTCCATGGTTTAGACAGCTACTGCAGCTTTGATATGTGGGTGAGGATCGTAATTTTCCAAAACAAAATCATCGAAAGTGAATGCAAACAAATCCTTTATTTCTGGATTGATCTTCAGCGTAGGCAGTTCACGAAACTCGCGAGACAATTGCAGTCTTGCCTGATCAATGTGATTGGAATACAGATGAACATCGCCACCAGTCCAGACGAATTCGCCTGGCTGCAAATCGCAAACCTGAGCCATCATGAGCGTTAGCAGTGCATAGCTTGCAATATTGAAAGGCACACCAAGGAAAGTATCACAACTTCTTTGGTATAACTGACAAGACAGTTTACCATCAGCCACATAAAACTGAAATAGGCAGTGACAAGGAGGTAAAGCCATCTGGTCTATGAAAGAAGGATTCCAGGCGCTAACGATATGTCTGCGGCTATCAGGATTTCTTTTCAAACCATCCAACAATTTTTGAATTTGATCTGTATGCGTTCCATCCGGATTCGGCCATGAGCGCCATTGGTAGCCATATACTGGCCCGAGGTTGCCGTTTTCATCGGCCCACTCATCCCAAATGCTCACACCATTTTCTTTGAGGTATTTGATGTTTGTATCACCTTTGAGAAACCACAACAATTCGTGAATGATTGATTTGGTATGAAGCTTTTTGGTGGTCAGCAGTGGAAATCCCTTTTGCAGATCAAAACGCATCTGGTATCCGAAAACACTTAGCGTTCCTGTGCCCGTACGGTCACTTTTTTCCGTGCCATGGTCCAGCAAATGCTGCAGCAGATCATGATATTGTTTCATGTTGCGAAGTTATCCAGAGGAAGATGAAAGGTGATCATTTGCACCTTCATTAAACCCCCAATGTTTCAACAAAATATGAAGAATTACGCGATAACGCGAACTGATTTGAGCAATTGCTTCGCCGTTGTTTTTGCAGCTTCCAGATTTTCATCCGTCACGGTAATATGTCCCATTTTCCGGTATGGCCGCGTTTCAGCTTTACCGTAAAGGTGAAAATAAACGCCGGGAATACGCAAAGCGTCCATCATGCCTTCATAGATGGCTGGGCCACTATAATTTTTCACCAAGCAAGTTGATCATGACACCGGGACGGATCAGGTCTGTATTTCCCAATGGCATATTGGTGACCGCCCTCAACAATTGACCGTATTGAGAAGTGACACAGGCTTCGATGGTATGGTGACCGCTGTTGTGTGGTCTTGGAGCCATTTCATTGACAATGACATGTCCCTTTTCATCGACAAACAACTCAACTGCGAGCAGACCGATGAATTCGGATTCTACAACAATTTTTTCAGCGATATGAAAAGCGGCAGTTTCGATTTCCTGACTGACTTCAGCGGGACTGAAAAGAAATTCCACCAGATTCGCTTCAGGATTAAACTCCATTTCGACCAAAGGGAACAGGAAACTTCACCAGCCTCATTGCGTGCAACGATGACTGCAATTTCCTTTTGAATATTCACCATTTCTTCCACCACACAAGGTCCTGAAAACGCACCTTCTAAATCTTTCTCATTTCGGATGACCAATACACCTTTACCATCGTAACCACCGGTTCGTGATTTCAGGACGAAGGGAAATTTCAATGATTGCATTGCCAACTCCGATTTGTCCTCAATCAATTGGTAAGGAGAAGTGGGTATTTGATGATCACGGTAAAAGTTTTTTTGAAGGCCTTTGTCCTGAACCATTTTGATAAAAGCCGGCTTTGGGAACACCTTTTTTCCCTGACTTTCCAATTGAAATAAAGCCTTTGTATTGACGTGTTCAATTTCAATGGTGATGACATCTACATGTTGTCCGAAATCAAGAACCGATTGAAAATCGTTGTAGTCCCCACAGGAAAATTCATGTGCGATAGCACTACATGGAGCGTCCTTTCCAGGGTCGAGCACGGAGATTCGGATATCGTAATTGGCGGCTTCTTGTATCAACATCCTACCGAGTTGACCACCGCCAAGAATACCCAATCGAAAATTACTGTTGTAAAATGATTTCACAGGGCGAAATTACCCTTCATTCGGCACGTGATGCTGATGACATGTCAAGTTTTTTCAACGAATGCCGGAAACCAGAAGAAACCCAACGAACTTCGATTACTTCATCAGTTCTGCGATGAGTGCCCTAAACTGCTCTTCCGATTGGTAGCCCGTAACATGAACTGTTTCCACACCGTTCTTCACGGTCGTGATCACAGGAACAGCTTCGAGTTTCATTTCTTTGGTTAGCGCTTTGGCTTCTTCCACATTGATTCTGGAAATGACAATTTTTCCTTTGAATTCCTCCGCCAATTTTGAAAGCACTGGTTCCATTTTCTTGCAAGGTGCGCACCATGGAGCGTAATAATCGATCAAGACCAGTTTATTGGCAGAAACCAATTTGTCGTAATCAGCACGTGTGAATTTATCCGCCGCAATAGCTGCTGAGCCGGATGCCACAGGTAGATTCTGATTTTTCCACGACATCATTCCACCACGCATTTCATAGATGTGTTCAAAACCCATTTCTTTCATCTTTTCCGCCGCGCTTGCACTTCGACCACCACTCAAACAATACACGAAAACAGGTTTCGATTTATCCAAAGATTCGATTTGTTTGTTGAATTGAGGATCGTTGATATTGTAGTTCACCGCACCAGCAATAAACCCGGTTTCAAATTCAGAAGGTGTTCTTACATCAACGATTTGTTTATCAGCGGTGGTGCTCAGTTGCTGATTAAATTCAACAGCATTCAGAGCAATGACTTCTCCTTTGGTCGTACCAGATCCGGATTTCTGATCCTTCGATCCTTCCTTTTGGGATTGTGCACAAGAAACTATTGCGAAAGAAAACAACACTGCCAGTGTTATAAAATGAACTTTTTTCATCATCAATTATTAGAAAACAAATTTACTTATACTGTCCGAGAATACTTGAAAGCTGATCAGCATCCAACACACCAGTTTTACGCCAAACGATATTGCCATTTTTAAAAATCGCCAACGTAGGTATACTGCGGATGTTCAATGATGCAGCAAGAGGTTGATTTCTGTCCACATCTATTTTGATGATGTGTGCTTCCTCCCCAACTTTTTGTTTTAACTCTTCGAGGATTGGTTTCATCATTTTGCAAGGAGCACACCATTCGGCGAAAAAATCGACAAGTACTGGTTTATCACCCTTGATAAGATCTGCGAAAGAAATCGTTGCCATGATATTAGATTTTGCTATTGAGTGACATCCAACCACCGCCATTGTGAACATCCGAGAAGCCAGCGCTTTTAAGCATACTTTTCGCGGAAGCACTTCGCATACCACTTGCACAGCAGGTGATGATGGTCTTCTCTTTATTCAGTCGATTGAATTGATTGTGCAAATTTTGCAGGGGAATATTCACAGCACCTTTGATATGACCGCGTTTGAATTCTTCTGGCGTGCGAACATCGAGGATGGTAGCACCTGCTTTTACCAAAGCTGCAAAATCAGCTTTTGGTCCAAATAATTTACTCAGTAGTCCCATTGTTTATTTCATTGATTGTATTTCATAATTGACATCGAGCCAGGAACCCGCGTTTTCGCATTCGATTCCGTTAGAACGAAGGAATGCAGTTGCCTGTCCACTTCTGTTGCCACTGGCACAGCACAACCAAATTGTCCCATCCATTTTTCTGATTTCTTCCATTCGATTTGGAATTTCCTGAAGTGGAATATTCACTGAACCTGCCACATTTCCGCCCATAAATTCGGCTGGTGTGCGCACGTCGATGATCACTGGTTTTTTACTCATGATTTGTATTCTTTATTGTTTGATTTTTTTTCAACATATCTCCCATCAATCCACCAATCAATCCGAAATAGAGGATACTGTTTACAGGATTAGAAGTGATGGCACATGAACCACTGGAACAACCTACGAATTTGTAGTATATATAACCGGAAATCATACCGACCAACACTCCAATCAGTAAACGACGTTTTGAAATGATCCAAGCTTGCATTATGATTTCGTTTTACAAGTTGACATTCCGAATATGGCGTAGAGTGGACAGAAGTCCAGGGTGGCGGTTAAAATGAACACAGCACCCAATACAATCATGACTACACCAGCAGTACCAGTAACAACACCTGTGGCGTACAATACACCAAACAAGATCGCCGCTACGTAACGAATGATTTTATCTATGGTCCCAATATTCTTTTTCATGTGTCGTTATTTTCCGCAAAGTTGCGGCGGACATCATGAAAGCAGAGTGACCATTATCACAGTTGACTGTGCACTGTGATCATACCACGCGATAATTCCACTTTACCTTTTTTCTGCAATTGATGAAGCAATCGCGTGATGACTTCACGAGGTGAATTGAGTTCTTGCGCAATGTCCTGGTGTGTGAGAGAAAGCACTTTGTTTCCCGTTGCCTGTACTCGGTGAATGAGATAGTTCCAGAGTTGTTCATCCAGGTTTGAAAAAGCCATCAATTCGACTGTTTCCAATAACTCAGAAAAACGTTGTGCTTGTGTATCACTTACAAATTTTTGCCATTCGGGATAGTGAGACCATTCATCCAGATAACGCACTGGAATCATGAACAACTCACTGTCTTCCTCTGCCACTGCTTTGATTTCACTGCGCTTCATGGCCTGACAACAAGTGAGGGACATGGCGCAAGTTTCACCAGGGAAAATGTGATAGAGGTAGTACTCCTCCCCTGCCGCATTTTGCAATACAATGCGCAGACTTCCTTTGGCCACAATTGGGAGAAACTCCACAATGTCGCCAGGTTTCATGATAACACTTTCATGATGGTAAGCTTTAAGCATACCGACTGCTTCTAGCTCAGCATTCAATTTTTTATCTACAAATCGAATTGGCAATTCCATAACGTTAACAAATATAGTGGTGATCAAAAACTGTCATTGAGTGGATAAAGATGTGCTCACCTTTTTTCCAAGCCTGATAAAATATTTTTCAAAGTAACGATAAACAAAATAACTGAATACAAGTGTGAGAATGATCGAAGAAAAAAAGCGAACGAATTCCGGGACATGAAAAAAGTGACCTCGAACATAGTCAAAAACAAATCCGGTGAGTTGGAAAACAATCATGTGCAAAAGATAGACAGAGTAGCTTGCTTCTCCTAATAGTTTAAGTGCTTTGTCCACGATACCGGGCAGATGAAATCTGAGTTTATAGAATCCTATACAAACCATGATACAACTCAACGTAAGCACCAGACGGGGAAAATCAGCAACCAGATGAATGCGATCTCCATGAACAGGATAAAAAATGAAGATGGCCAATCCTACTAAAAGAATAGCCGCGTTGATAAGCGGATTGATGTTGACACGACGAAGTAAAAGGCCAATGAGGTATCCGCTGAGAAACAGAAAAAGTTGATTCAGCGGATTCACATAATTGTATTGCTGTCCGCGTGCTTTAAAAGGCAGTTCATCGATTACCATATAAAAAGCGAAGTAGCAATAGATCGCAAATACCGCAATGCTAAAGAGCACAAAAACTGGTTTGATCCTTTTGCTCAGCAAGACAAAAAGCGGAAAAAAAACATAAAACACCAGTTCATTCCCAATAGACCAAACCCCAACAGCAATGCCCTGATCCCATGCCACAAAACCAAACAAACCCGAAAGGTTGAGGAATACCTTTTTCCATTCAAAAATTCCTCCATTGAAACAAAAAACCGAAGCGATAGTGGCCAACCAAAGGAGAGGCATGATTCGAAACAGTCTCTTGATAAAAAAATCTTTGATGTCGGCCAGACCAGGTTTCATTTTATCATGGTAGACATAGAACAGAGTGAGACCGCTGAGCACATAGAACACGGAAACTCCATATAAACCTACGCGACCCATAAAAGAATCTGCGTTGAATTCACCAAAAGTTTTGGACATATAGTGAAATAGCATGATGCCACTTGCAGCTAGTCCGCGCAAATAATCCAGATTGTATAAACGCTCATTCATAATTTCCGGCTAATATATCCAATGACAAGAAAAAAGGCCGGCGAGGCCGGCCTTTGATCAAAACACTAAAAATTTCCTGCGGGGTCATTTCACAATGGTGAAAGCCATACGTGACACACTTCGCGTGGTTTTCACAGAGATAAAATAATATCCCTGACTCAGAGCAGCAGTGTCTATTCTAACTGATCTGGTGCCATTGGCATTGCCGGAATATACCAACTGGCCATCCGCATGAAACACTTGATATTCGCTGATGAGATCATCGGCGGTAATCTGCAACAAATCTGAGGCAGGATTAGGAAAAATGTTCACCCCTCCTGTATTAAATTCTTGGACACCCACCGGATCGCTGATATTGATGGTCATTTGCTGATTGGACCAAGTGAAAACGCTGGAGCTGGAGAGCGACAAAATGATGGTCTCAACACCTTCAGGTATTAAATCATCAACCAGTGAAATATCGAATGACTGAGTAGAAGTTCCTGCCGGGAAAGTTATGACAACAGGGAAAATAGCATTGTAATCAACACTATTCGCTGCAGTACCGCTTACATCCAGGATGAGGGTAATATCAGCACTCACATCAGTTCCCACAACATTCACCGTGATGGTGCCTATGTTTTCAAACACATTCAGTTCTGACAATTCGAAACCTGCTGTTGGAGTGGTAATTGTCACGCAGGATAAAGCATCATGCGCACCGATGTGACTGAAATCCGCTTGATCATATCCCAACCATTGACCGGCAGAAACTGTCCAATCTGGACTTCCGGCAATGACTTGCGGTCTGCGAACCAAGACCTGATTTGAGGTAGAAAAATTGCCGGCATTCCAACCAAAATTGCCTGGGTTGTCACCAACAATACCGATACGATCGACTACACTGCCCTGATACAACAATTCAATCGCATCATTTCCTGTGAAATTTGCAACTGCATCCTGAATATCAGCCGCAGCAGTGAGGAGCGGATCTGCCTGATTCTGGCCATTGCCATTCGATAAAACCACATACACATCATGTGAAGGAAGGATACCACTCAAAGTGAGCGTAGCGGTTGGTGTATTCGAACCATCCTGATATTGTTGTATTGTATAGTCTGAAAGATCGATATCGCTGTTTGTAGGATTGTACAGTTCCAACGCTTTGTTGGATTGGGTATCCTCAACAAATTCGGAGAAGAACAAGAATGTACATGAAGGAACGGCGCTACAATCAGCAACAAAAATTTCGATGACGCCATTTGAAAACTCAATACAATCGCCAGCCAATATCCCAGAAACAGGCAATCCAGCCTCTATTGTGGCGCTTTGAATATCACCAAGGTATGAGATCCCATACACACGATAATTGCCAACAGGCAACGTATTGAAATCAACTGGCGAGGAAATCAACTCAATGATGTTATCAAGGTCATCAGTGAGTACAAAAGAATACGACGCATCAATTGATTGTGATGTCGAGTAAAATTCCCATATGTCAGTCATATCATCGCTGCAAATGGTGATGATGGAAGTATCATCAGAGAGTAGGACATCGCCACCATCACATCCTGTTATGATACATGGATTTCTGAATACAGTGATAAAATTATTGGACAGTGAAGCACAAGTGTCAGAAGAGATATCCTGCACGAGGTCATTCAGTTCCGTTGTGGTAGGATCGAGTGTTCCTGTAAATGACAACCCGTAAATGTGGAAAGTTCCTGCACCCAAAGCATCCATATCAACAGGTGAAGATGCTGAAACAAATAAAACACTGTCGTTGATGTTCGTTACTACGTAAACGTATTGTGCAGCTGGCATCGAAGTGGTATTGATCAAATCGATGGCCGTATTTGGAAGGTCAGAACATTGCGTTACAGGACCGAACCCAGAAGCACGCTGAACATTTCCTCCATCACAGTTGAGGTCATTCGCAATGATGGTGATGGTAATGTCAGTATCAATCCAATAAATACTTTCCAAAGAAGAAAGTGTGAAAGTGATGGTTTCATCATTTTCAAGATCGAGATCATCAATGACGTCAAAAGAGAAAGTTATCACTGCCTCACCTTCATTGAATGTGATCTGTGCCGGAGTTGTAAGGGTATAATCAATACCATCGACTGTACCAGTAATCAACAAATCGACAACCGTTGGGGTGGTTACATTCTCATAAAGTATCTCAAATGACACCGTTCCTGCATTTTCATTCACCGTAAAATCATCGGTAACAATACCGGCGATAATATCACTTCCGCAAGGATCGAATAAGTGGTAACCGATGTGTGAATAGTCATCAGCAGCATAAACATCCCATTGCGTTTCTGAAATTGCCCAGATATTAATTGGAGATTGAACGGCTGTTTGTCTTACGATGATGTTGTTTCTCGTAGATCCTGTTCCAACAGTCCATCCGGTCTGATTTCCGGGATTTTCACCTACCACGCCAATGACGTCGATGACAGTTGAATCGTGATGCAATTCGACTGCATCATTACCAGAAAAATTTGAAATGACATCGATGATATCCGCTGCGGCGAGGACTTCCGGATCAGCAGCACCACCACCGGGACCGCCGCCACCACCGGGATTAGCAATGATATATACCTCATACGGATCTAACATACCAGAGAGGAACAATGTATCCGTTGCAGTGAATGAACCATTTGAATATTGCCAAACACTGTATGCACTCAAATCAACGACATTTGGAGTAGGATTAAAAATTTCAAGCGCTTTGGTTCCGTTGTTACCTTCAATGTATTCAGAGAAGAAAAGCTCAGTGCAAGGATCAATCAATACACAGTCATAAAGTGTGATCGCATATGTATTTACGGCATAGTCAGCACAAACAGTAGCGAACACGCCCGTGGCTGGCATACCAGCCATAGCAGAAGCAGCATCAATTTCACCGGAATAGGAAACACCATAGACAATATAGTCACCAGCTGGTAAGGTTGAAAGATCCATTGCACCAGTCGAGGTAGAAACAATAAGATCATTGACATCTGCGATGATGTAGATGTATGAAGCTTCTTGCGATGTTGAAGTATTGGCCCATTGGATAGTAGTAGCAGTTAATGCACATCCAGCATAAACATTATCACCATTGCTATCGCTGATTTCTCCACCAATACAGCCGGAACAAACATTGATTACAATATCCAGAGCATTGTCAGAAATGGAAACACATGAAGGCGATGTAATACCCGCAATTGGCAAACCCACCGAAGTAGATGCTTCGTTGACACTATCATTATAAGCAACTGCATAAATATGATAAGTACCTGCAGCCATGCTATTCACTTCGTAGGAAGGATTTGGCAATACTTCAAGAATAAGATCTGCAGCGTCCGTGAGTACATAAAACACACCATCACCAAACGAATTGGTATCAGCACTAAAGGTAATTAGCTCCGCGGTTACGTTGTCACAAAGTGCAACCGTTGTGCTCAGATCGTCAAAAGCAATTCCACCTCCGAGGCATTGTGGAACATTCCATGTACCTGGTGTAACACCTTGTAAAATGAAGCTCGTTCCAACATAAGGATCGCCGCCATCTGGAATCCTGGATAAAGAATTATCTGCACCACCCTGTTGTGCTGTTTCATCCAATTGCGTGTAACCAGGCACGAGAACATCAAGTCCCAAACCTGTGATGAGATTGGTCGCAGTCTGATCACCTGTGCCATAAACCGCTGCTTCAATGAGATCGGTATTTACTGGAATTGTTCCATCTGGAAAATCGGTTGCATCAGCGTGATAAATAGCGATGGCGTCCTGTCCATTTTGCATGGTGGCGTTGCCGATGATCAGATCCACATTAGTTGTATTGGCATTACCTATGACGAAAAATCCGTTTTCATCGAGAGAATATCCATCAAGATCGAAAGCAGCATAGCTCAGTCCGCTCTGACCATCATAAAAGACAAGGACAAGACTATCGAGAGAAAAGGCTGGTGTACCAAACAATTCGATGAATTCCTGTGTATCTGGTCCACCTGGATTGTCACAATTGATTTCGTTGAAAACGACGCTTTGCGTCATGGCTGTAAATGGCAAAGCCATGATCAGGCCAAGTAAAAATTTTTTCATACAGGTTATTTATGGTTTCAAAAAAGCAAGTTACAGAAAGAAAATCTCGGGGTTCACATGGTAAAAATACCCGTTTTGCCCGCTTGTTAAGTGAGTATTCTTCTGGTCGCACACATTACAGCGATAGCCTTAGGTTCCTTGGGTTTGCAACCGGAATTTTTCGATCCGACAATAGGATTTGTGTCAGCATTCCATGAGTAGGGGCTTTTTTTTCTCGTATCGAGGGTCATCTGGTCGATTTTTGAGGAAAGGAAATTTGAAATCAGCATGAAAAAAATCTACGCTGCAGTCTCTGCATTGTTACTATTCTCTACTCTTCACTCACAACAACTCACTTCATTGGAGTCGGTAGACTACGATGCCACCAACCACCGCTGGCTTGCCAGTAATGGATCTAATGTGATTGTTGTTGATAATGATGGTAATGAAATCGATTATTTCGGTTCTGATCCCGAAGCCGATTACGGCATGGAGGTGATGGGCACGGCACTATACTCCATCGTGGGTACAGGAGTCAAAGCTTATGATCTAACATCCGGAGCAGAGGTATCTTCCATCACCATAACTGGAGCACAATTTCTCAATGGGATGGCCAGTGATGGAGATCACCGAATTTGGGTAACAGATTTCACTGCCAAAAAAATCTATGAAATTGATTTTACCGATTGGGCAAATCCATCTTATGTGCAGATCGTAGCGAATACCGTCACTACACCCAATGGAATCTGTTATGACGAAACAAATAACCGACTCGTATTTGTGGCATGGGGATCAAATGCATCCATCAAATCCGTTTCATTGAGTGATTATAGCCTTACTACTTTGGTCAATAACACCATGGTTGGCAACATTGATGGTATTGATAACGATAATTACGGCAACTACTACATTGCTTCATGGTCACCAAACAGGATCACCAAATACAACAGCGATTTCAGTGTAAATGAGATCGTGACTGTGAGCGGCACATTAAGTTCACCAGCTGATATTGCGTATGCGGAGGAAATCGACACCTTGGCCATTCCCAATTCAGGTAATCAAACTGTCTTATTCGTAGGTTTCACACCATCAGGTGTAACTGAGAGAACAGAGGAAAATCCATTTGGCATCAGTTGCTATCCCAATCCACTTTCACCACAATCGGTCTTGAGTTTCGAACTCACGACCTCAGGACTAACCACCATAGAAATCCTTGATCAGCAAGGCCGTGTGGTAGAAGAAATTCTGAAGGAAAATTTACCCGCTACAAAACACAAAATTGTCCTTGGAGAATTGGATTTAAGTTCCGGACATTATTTGTGGCGAATCACAAATGGTGGTGGTACGCAGGTTTATCCGTTCATCAAATAACGCATCATTGAATTATGAATTATGAATTATGAGTTATGAATTATGAAGGGGAGAATGGAGATGTCAATGCACTTCCTTCTGCGGTCCTAATACCCAATACCTAATTCCTAATACCCATTTAAATGATGAATTGAGGGGATTAATTCATCATTGATGGAATGAAAGAAACATCAACTGGCGATCGGCATCTTGAGGGTATTTATTCCTGCTGTACTTGTTGGTGTTGCCATGTGACTCATTGGAGATTCCGAAAAACATAAGTGGATTCTTTATTCGAGCATGATGTTTTGCCTTGGTATAACGCGTATAAAATTCACATCAAGTTAGAGTGAGGCTCCATAACCATCCTCATTCATCCTGAAATTGCAATTCAAATAACCTTTTGTAGATACCATTTGACGCGAGCAATGTCTCATGACTTCCTGTTTCCATAATTCGGCCGTGATGTAAAACAACAATTTTATTTGCTTTTCTGACAGTAGAGAGTCGGTGCGCAATCACGATGCTTGTTCTGTTTTTTACGATACTTTCTGTGGCATATTGTATCAGTGCCTCGGATTGTGTATCAATGGATGAAGTGGCTTCATCGAGTATGAGGACACGTGTATTCTGCACAAAAGCCCTGATGAAGGAGATCAGTTGACGCTGACCTGCACTTAACATGCCACCTCGCTCACGAACATTGTAGTCATAGTTACCGGGTAGTTTCATGATAAAATCATGCGTGCCAATTTTTTTACTGGCATCAATCACAGATTCCCTGCTAATACGGTCATCATAAAGCGTGATGTTGTTGAAAATACTATCATTGAAAAGAAATACATCTTGAGACACCAGGCCAATATCACTGCGTAGTGCCGCAAAAGAATAATCACGAATGGGTTTGTTATCAATAAAAATCTGACCCCGATCGATATCATAAAAACGATTGATCAAGGCTGCCATGGTCGTTTTTCCGGAACCCGTTGCGCCGACGAATGCGATCATTTCACCCGGTTTTATTTCCAGGGTGATATCATGAAGGACATCCTGTTCAGGTAAATAAGAAAAGGAAACATGCTGAAAAGAAATTCCACCATGTTCTATCTTTTGAATTTGACCGTCATCCGTTTGGTATTCGTTTGTATCAAGCAGTTTAAAAACACGTTCTGCATTCACCACACCCATTTGCAATACATTAAAATTATCGGCCATCTGGCGAATAGGTCGATACATCATGGTGATAAAAGTGGAAAATTCGAGCAGTTTACCAGGAGTCATGCGGCCATCGATTGACTCATGCAAACCCCACCAAATCATGAGTGCAACCGAAGAAGCAGACAACAATTCTACGACTGGAAAAAAAACACTGTACGCCCAGATTCCGCGAATATGCGCATCCCTGTGCTCCTGATTGATCCGATGAAATTTCTGTTGTTCTTCTTTTTCGCGATTGAATATCTGCACGATGCTCATTCCGGAAACATGTTCTTGTATAAATACATTGATCCTCGCAACTTGATTGCGTACATCGTTAAACGACTTCTTTACTGCAACTTGAAATAGTCGTGTGGCATAAAATAAAATGGGAATTGGAATCAATATCCAAAGGGTAAGTTGCCAGTCGAGCCAGAACATAAATCCGACAATAAAAAACAACTTGAGAAAATCACGCACGATATCGAGAATTCCTGCAGAGAAAACATCAGCAACTCCATCGATATCTGAAATCAATCTGGTGACAAACTGCCCTACTGGAGTTTTGTCATAATAACTGAGCTTAAACTTCAGTACATGTCTGAAAAGTTCTGCGCGTAAATCAAATGTGACTGATTGTGCGACTTTATTGGCCAATTGTGCTTGTACATACTGAATGACAGATTCAATGATCATGATGACCACGTACCACATCGACAATCGAAAAATGAGTGCACTGTTGTGATCACGCACACCTACGTCGAGCATATCACGTGTCAAGCCCGGACGAATGCCGACAATGGCTGCCAGCAACAACACAAGCGCCATAGTAATGAAAAAGGCAACCCGGTATGGTTTGCCTTTTCTGTATAGCCGCAGAAATATTTTAAAATCAAAAGCTTTCCCGCTGTAGCTCAAATTCTCAGGAATTAATCTTGAAAGAATTCATCACTTTGATTGCTGCATCTTTGTAATAATCGAAATCGCGAGGTTGAGCCGTAAAAGTGAGGATAACCGCTTTGCCATCCAACATCGTAATGTATTGGATGAAATGCAAGGTGAAACCATTGAGATCACCAGTGTATTCCAGCATGTAAAAATCACGCTTGTTCAACTTCTTCTTTTCCTTTTTAATGATGGTTGAATTGGTGAAGAACACGGGAATATTTCCAACCGACATGTCTACATAGGCATCCAATTGCGAATGTTCCGGACCTACAACCTGCTCGAGCAGATTGATGTTATCGGTAAAATTATCTTCTTCATCAGAAAGTGGGGTGTGAACAAAAAAAGTCGTCCCAGCATCACCGGAAACATCTTGTAACCAAGAATCAGGATGTTCGATCGTGAATCTTCCTGCGTCAAGTTTCAGCCATTTTCCTGGCATTTGATAGTTGCGAGGTGCATCTTGTTGTGCATTGGCAACCATTGAGAAACATGCGATCGCAACGATAAAAAGTGTAGTATGAAGTTTCATGGCATTAATTTATGGAGCGCTAATTTCTGAAAAATCTGGGAAATTCCGTGGTTTTTGTGAATTTTCCCATGAATAGAGGCAATTCCGAGCTCTTTGAATCAACCATCCAGACAACGCTGAGAATTTCGGCAACCTCAGCATTTTCTTAATGATCATTGAATCTCAGACTCGTATCCGATCCATATCCGGATAGATGATTCTGGTGAGGTGAAGACCTCGGGCGTCAACACTTTCTCCCGCCATCTTTCTTTTGCCTGCCTCGATGATTGTGCGAAAATCATCTACCCCAATTTTACCTCGACCAACGGCAATGAGTGTACCTACAACCGATCGCACCATGTTTCGCAGAAAACGATCTGCGGTGATATGGAAAACCAATTTGTAATCATCCTTTACCCAACGCGCTTCTCTGACATCACAGTATGTCGTTTTTTGTCCACCTCCCGACTTACAGAAAGCAGCAAAATCGCGGTAATTCAATAATAATACGGCTGCTTCATTCATTTTATCCATGTCGAGTGGCCACGGATAAAAAGTAGAAAATCGCTCCACAAATGGATCGCGTTGTTGATGAATGTGATATTCATAACTGCGCTCCATGGCATCAAATCTGGCGTGAGCGAGATGCGGCACTTCCCAGATTCGAAACAGTCCGATATCATGGGGCAGCATCATATTTAATTTGAAAAAAACCGTCTCGAGGTCTTCAATGTGATGTTCGGCATTGAAGTGAAGGTAAAAATCGCGGGCGTGTACACCAGCATCCGTCCTACCACAACCAATTGTCACCAACTTTTCCTGACGCAAAAGTTTCCTCAGCGCACCTTCAATCTCCGCCTGAATACTATGACCATTGGATTGCCTTTGCCAGCCGTGGTAATTCGTTCCATCGTAGGAAATGCGCATGAAATAGCGTGGCCACATCTCCGATGCCGGCTCAACAATTTCTTCTTCGTTTAAAAGATTTTCTTCAGTCATAAAATCAGGATGCAAGAATACTACAAGAAAAGACGCCCACTCATGCCAGTACATCCAATCCGCCGCCACAGTTGATACATTTGCGACGGCATGAAGATTTTGCTCATCGATAATTACGACAGCTTCACGTATAACCTGCATCACTATCTTGAACAGATCACTGATGATCCGGTAACGGTAGTTAGACATGATGCCATGAGTGCCGAAGATGCCGGTGAATTCGACCTCATCATGTTATCTCCAGGTCCTGGATTACCTGTCGATGCAGGTATCACCATGGAGGTAATCCGCATGTGGCATCAAAGCAAAAACATTTTTGGAGTGTGTCTCGGGCATCAAGCCATTGGAGAATTTTTCGGAGGAAAACTCCGAAATCTGGATGAAGTGCATCACGGAATTGAATCCTCCATTGATGTGGTTCATCCCGACATCCTGTATCGCAATTTGCCTTCCACCCTTACTGTTGGCAGATATCATTCATGGGTTATCGAGGACAACACACTTCCCTCTTCGCTGATCGTTACTGCGCGTGATCAATCGGGTGAAATCATGTCGATCAGACATAAGCATTACAATGTTTGTGGTGTACAATTCCATCCGGAAAGTGTGATGACACCGCATGGATTACAAATGATCAGGAATTGGGTTGAGGCAGAAAGAGCATATAACAAATGAAAGGTCTATTCACATATCGCGCATTGAAACTTGAATACATCCAGATCGGTGAAGGTGAAGAAACATTTTTTGCTTTTCATGGTTTCGGAAGAAAGCCTGAAGATTTCATCATTTTCGAAACTTGGCTGAAACCCAATCAACGCATTATTTCCATTTCGTTATTTGCGCATGGTGAAAGTTTTTTTTCACCGGAAAGAATTCCGCATGAGCCACTGCAACAAAGTGAATGGAAAAGCATCATGCTTGCTCTGATGGATTTTTTTTCAGTAAAAACGTTTCACCTGATCGGCTATTCGATGGGAGGTCGAGTTTGCCTCATGACACTGCAATTGATGCCTGAAAATGTCAACCGTGTTTTGCTTCTCGCTCCCGATGGACTTAAAGTCAACATGCTCTATCGATTTGCCAGTGGAACATCACTAGGTCGAAAAATATACCGCTCTATCATCGACAATCCATCCAGATTATTTGCCGTTGCGAAATGGTTGAATAAGGTTGGAATTCTTCACGACAAACTCCATCGATTTGTGCATGTTCATTTGGACACACGCGAAAAACGCTGGCAGGTTTACGATGCATGGTTGATCTACAAAAACATGTTCCCACATTTGCCGATGTTGGCCGAGATCATCCGAAAACGTGAACAATCTTTCCACATGGTATTTGGTAAATATGATAGTATCATCAAACCATATCTCGGGAAAAAATTTTCGAAAATGATCGGAAGTGATCAACATATGCACGTTGTCGAGGCAGGTCATCGTTTGATGACGGAAGAAGCATTGCGAAATGTAAAAGTGTTATGGTGAGTGGACTTCAGACTTGCGCAAACCTCTTGTGATGTCGGATACAAAAAAATAGTTGTCAAAACGATCTTCCCATTTGATTCTGGTTAGCGGCCTTCATTCGTTCCGATGTACTTCTCCCATCTTTCAATAACTTCCTTCATATCGTCTGGAAGATCTTTTTCGAAATAAATCCACTCACCGGTTGTTGGGTGATTGAAGCCCAGTGAACGTGCATGTAAGGCTTGTCGAGGCAGAATATCAAGACAATTCTGAACGAATTGTTTGTACTTGGCGAATGTTGTTCCTTTTAATATTTGATCACCACCGTATTCATAGTCACCGAACAAAGTGTGACCAATGTGTTTCATGTGCACACGAATTTGATGTGTGCGCCCAGTTTCAAGTTTGCATTCTACCATGGTTACATACCCAAAACGGCGAAGAACTTTATAATGTGTCACGGCATGTTTTCCATGATCCCCTTCAGGATATACAGTAAATACTTTTCTATCGCGCAAACTGCGTCCTGTGTGGCCGATTACCGTTCCATCTTCCTGCAGGTCTCCCCATACCAATGCAACATAACGTCGTTCAATGGTGCGATCAAAAAACTGCTTGGAAAGGCTGACCAGTGCGCGGTCTGTTTTTGCAATCACCATCACACCGGTTGTGTTTTTATCGAGACGATGCACAAGTCCAGGATGTGCGTCACTGCGAACCGGTAAATTCTGAAGGTGATAAATCAAAGCATTTGCAAGAGTGCCGGTATAGTTGCCATGTCCAGGATGAACAACCATATTCGAAGGCTTATTGAGGATGATCAAATCATCGTCTTCGAATAAAATTTCCAGTGGGATGTTTTCTGGTATCAACTCCAGTTCCCGCATAGGATAAGGCAGTTCGATGGTGATCACGTCCATCGGTTTGATTTTGTAACTGCTCTTTACCGGTTTGCCATTAACACGAACAAAATCATGATCACATGCATCCTGAATGCGTGTCCGTGATGTCTTTTCTAATCTATCAAAGAGAAATTTATCTATCCTTACAAGACCTTGGCCTTTATCTGTAACGATACGATGATGTTCAAACAGATCATCATCGCTCTCTATGGGCGAATTATCAATGGAATCTTCCTGCAAGGTTTCTTCTTTTTTGAATCACGATTATTCCGCTATAAATCGGCGAACTACACTACCACCTGTTTTGATGTCAGTAACCCTCAACATGTATTGAGCAGCATCAAGTGTGCTTACATCCATCGAAGCTACACCATTTCCTGTCGTCATCTCTTCACGAATCAATCGGCCCGTCATGTCGAACAAACTGCAACGGTATTGGTTGTGGTCAATCGGCAAGGTAAACTGAATCAATTGCTGTGCAGGATTTGGAAATATTTCACCCACATTTACAATTTGTTCTTCAACACCAACCCACTGGGGCAACCCAGATTTGAAAACTGGTCTCACCATCGCGGAACCAGCGATGGAAGATTGATTCCATGTCGAATTACCTTGCAATTGAAAGAACAATTTTGTGGTATTGGCTGCCGTATTTTTATCAAGCCCCATGTTGAGTGATACATCGCTTTGTTGCACATAACCAACATAAAAATCTCCGGCATCAACAAAAATCGGTTGCAACAAAGGATAGTAGACAAACAAATTCGGACCACCTTCAAAATAATGCGGAATTGAATAGTTGAAATTATCGAGGTCATCGGTGAGGAGGTTACCCGGCTGACCGGTATTATCGTCCCACACCTGAATGATGAAAGATTGATCGGTTGCGAGATATTGCACCGGTATGAAGTACATGTAATAACCCAAGAGTGTGTCCGCGATGGCAGAACTGAATTTCATGGCAACTTTTCCACCTGCATTTTCTAATCCATATGCACGCTCTGCCGTTCCATCATCATATGCATAATAGTTCGAAAACTTTTGTTCGAAACAAGTGGTGTCATTGAATACATGCGCATCGGTTTGATTGAAGTTGACACAAACTGTGAATGATGCAGAATCGACATTAGTTGGTGTGTTGTATTCGAAACCTTGGGTGGACATGGTGCGAACCCTTTCGCTGTTGGCGTTGTTTTGACCATCGACATCCACATCACTTTCGAAAATTTGCGATCCTTCATAACTCACTTTCCACCTCGTTGCGATGTTTTCATCGTTAGGACCAAGGTTGCGGTTGTAGTAAGTCAGTTGATCGGCCATGTACAATCCCGGGTTATCCTGGAAATGGGTCCAGGGCATGGAAGTGTAGCCAAAATTCAAAAGGGTGTTTTGAGGATATTCAGCAGATACCTCGTCAAATTCATAAGTATCCGGGTGAAGATCTGATTCAATCATCACATAGTCGAGGTGCCAATGATCGAGTGCACCTTGTTGGGTACAAAAGTTTTTAAACCGAAAACGAAAACCACTTTGTAGGAAAAGTGGATCGGCTATGTGAATCCATACCCCTTGAAAAGTATCCGTGGCAGCGCCTCCCTGAACTTCCCACACACGCATCCATTCACCGGCCTGCAATGGCGTATAAAATTCGAGGGTAAGAGAATCTCCTTGCGCACCCAATATTCCATCTTCGTCAGGCGCATTGCCCCAACCTCCGGATTCATAATGAAAGTAAAGAAAAACACTGTCTTCTGCGGTATAACCATCGAGATCGATGGGCAATGAAGTGAGCGAATCAGCTTGTCCCCATTCGAGGTAAGACTCGGAGATCGTCTCGAACCAAAGTGTATCATGATAAGGTGTGCCATCACTTTGCAAACCATCCAGTGTTGCTACACCCAACGTGAGGGGTGAAATCGGGAAAGTATTGTTGATGAATGCGCCCTGATCGGACCATCGCTGATAGGAAAGTGGAATATCCGGATTATTGGTTGGCAACGAGTATCTCGAAAAATCATCGAAAAATGGCAGTGAAAGCATACCACCACCACGTTCCGCGCGCGGAGCAAACGTTCTTTCTTTGGCAAACCACTCAGCTTGTTGCTGATTGTATGATAATTTCCGATCACGTTCCTGTGCGAAAACCATCAGGTTGAACACAGTAAACAGTGCGGTTAATGTCAGTAATTTCATTCTCATGATAAAAGGCGAATATCAGTCCTGATCCGTTTCTTGCGAACATGGAGTATTGTAAAGCCATAAATCTACAATCCTACCTGGTGTTGTCCCTATTTCCGGGTCGTGAACAGGATCCTGGCGGCAAACGCGGAAAGTAGCAGAATCTTGTGTGGTAGGAGAAACTATATTGGGTTCGAAACGGCAATTGCAAATCAGATTGAGGGTATCGAGGATGGTTTGTACCTCTGCACAAGACTTTCCAGTAAAATCAGGGACAATGATTCGGGTATTGGCGGCCCTGCCAATAACCAAAGTCACTTTGGTACCACGTGGGATAAGTGCATCAGGTTTGAGCCCCTTCCCTTTTTGGGTAACCCGAATGATACTCCCCGGAAATGTGTTGTTGTCTTCATAGAGGGTATCAAAATCGATGGCTTTGTTTTTCAATTTGATCATCGCCACAGCGGCATAATCTCCTTGTTTGATGCCCAGTTTTTCCATCGGCGGACTAAGTCTGTAAATGGTGAGAAATACCTGTCTACCTTCTTTCACCTGACTTTCCGGCACTGGGCTTTGATCCACGATGGTTCCCGGTGTTGCTTTCCGGTCATAAATACTGTCGATTACGGTAAAGTGTAATCCCCGTGACTCAATGGATGAAATCGCCTCATCGAGGGTCATGCCCTTCATATCCGGAACAGATACAAACTCGCCATGATCGGTATACCACCTCAGGTAAAACCAAGAAATGCCAATTACCGCAGCGTACACGAGAAAAATGCGCAGCACCGCCTTTCTGACTTCCTTGGATTTGATGGTTGAGGATATGGACATATTCGGGGCGGAAAATTAGGACCTGGAAATAATTATTACTTGATTTTCAAAATATAAATGCACACTTCATTCATAATTCATAATTCAATTGAACTTGTCTTTCCTAAACCACCTCTTATACCAAGGCACATCTTTACCCCAGGAATGCCGTTGGGCCTTTTTGAGGTTCTTTTTCATCCGCTTGCGGGTGGCTTTGTCCTGCGATTCCATGTGATGATCCTTACGCGAATTGTATTCAGACTGCTTCTGCTCCATGGCTTTGGCCTCTTTCTGCGCACCGGACTCAGGTGTCACTTTGTTTTTCTCGCGTTTCCTTTGTGCATGAATGTTCTCACTGGCGAAAACCAGGACAATGATCAGCAGGAGTGGTCGGAGATAGCGCATGGCTGGTGAACGGACTATTTGTAAAATTCGTATGAGAACTTGATGATCTCGATATCCTGACTCTGCATATCGTGATCCAAGAATGCCTCAATCAACATGGTTGAAGTGTAGAGAATTTCGATTTCACGTTTCATGATTTTTCCTTCGAAAAACTCCACTTTGGTGAGGTTGCCCAATTTGTCGTATTGAAAGGTCTGCACCTTTCCAGTAGAATTCAGGTTGTCTGTGGTCTCAATGCGCTCTACCCAACCATGATCGTTGTATACGTACTTGCGCGATACTGTGCGGCCACTCATGATGAGTTCTTCTGTTTCACTTTCAATATAGCCGAGTGTATTTCTCACGATGGTATAGTTGGAATAATGCAAACCATAGTTATTGAAATTGCTTCGTTTCATGATGCCACCCTGCGCATCAGTCCAAGAGAAGGATTCAGAATTGATGTTGATCATCTGACCTGGTGCGAGCTTACCTTTTTCCTGAGAAATATTTTCGGCTTTGCCGTAGTCCATGCGAATCAACCGACCGTGTTCATCGTAGTTGAATTGTGTGGTAAAATATCCTCGGGTACCTGTCTCCTTCTTCAACTCCACTTCACCTAAATCGTTGCGTTTGTATTCAATGGTGAGGCTATCGACCAAACTCAATACGCTGGATACCTGATCCATCCCGATAAGCAAACCCACTTCGTTGAAACGATACACCACAATGTCGGGTCGCTGTTCGATGGGTCTATTCGGACGTTTGATGCTTGTAACGCCAGTGATGGTTTTGATTTTATTGACCCACAGAAATTGCTGACTAAAAAACATTTCATCCTTGAAGGCATTGCCATAGCGGTTGTCGATGATCTGACCTTCACCATTCAATGAAGCGATCATCATCAGGGTGATGAGCAGCATGTATAAATTTTTCCTTAAAACGATCATACTATGATTCTTCCAATAGTGCCAAGGCTTCTCCGATGGTATGAACCGGAGCGTGACAGGCACGACCGGTGCAAACATAAATGGTCGTCACTGCTGAATTTCTTCCTACGAAGAGTGGCAATTCACTTTCATTTGTTGATGCCGCAAAACGACATTCAGGTAAATACTTCGACTTCATTTCCTTCAGGACTGACGTGGCGTCTGGGCCGCAAATGACCACCTCATGTGCAACAGAATGTAAATCCAACATCAGCAAAAGCCAATTGCTATAAGCCGAACCGTGGGAAATCCGAGGAGTTATGCGCTGCACAAGTCTCTGCGATTTTTCTCGGTAATCCTGATGATCAAAATGAATGGAAAGCATCTGTAGGTTTTGCGCCATCACGCCAAGAGAAGATGGAATGACGTTGTCTTCAGAATCAGTTCTCGCAACACCTATGATTTGTTCTGAAGCATACACAAACATTCCTGTTTCAGGTTGAAAAAACCTTTGAATAGCAATGTCTGTCCAAGATTTCGCCTCTTGTAAATATTTTTCTTTGCCGATTGACTCATACAATGCAATGGCCGATTTGATGTAGAATGCATAATCATCCAAAAAACCGGAAATGCTTCTTTTGCCTTTTGTATAAGATCGATAAATGATCTCGCCCTCGCAGAAAACGCTCCTGATGTTCTCGAACAATTTTTCGGCAGCAACGAGGTATTTCTCCTCACCCAATGCATTGCCAGCATCAAGGTATGCAGCAATCATCAAGGCATTCCATGAAGTGAGCACTTTGTCATCCAGGCCAGGGCGAACACGCTGTTCGCGTACACTCCAAAGTTTTTCACAAAATCGCTCTTTGATTGCTTCAAATTCTTCTGATGACAACTGGTGTTTTTCAGCGAATGATTGATCACTTTCATGACACAACAAAATATTCATGTCATGTTCCCAATAACCTTCTTTTCCTACACGGAAATAGTCTATGGCCAATTCGGCGTCATCACCTGTGGTTTTGCGAAACTCATCTACACTCCAACAATAAAACTTCCCTTCTATACCTTCCGAATCCGCATCCAGAGCAGAACAGAACAATCCATCCTTGGTTTTCAATTCACGCTCTGCCCACAGGATGGTTTGCTCAACAATACGACGGAACAATGGATCGCCCGAAGCGGCATATGCGTGTGCATACAATGAAATCAATTGAGCATTGTCATATAGCATTTTTTCAAAATGCGGCACCTTCCACAATGCATCGACACTGTATCGACAAAAACCTCCACCAAGTTGATCATAAATACCTCCTCTTGCCATTTTTTCCAAGGTCAGAAAAACGTGTGAAACGCAAGCCAGACTTTCTTCCTTGAGACCAAACCGAAGAAGAAACTCCAACGTGATCGGCATAGGAAATTTTGGTGCGCGTCTTTGACCACCCAACTCAAGATCCCAGGAAGGCATCCATTCATTGACTTTTTCGCGAACGAATAGGAGTCCCTCTTTTGAGTGTTGACTTTGGTCGCTGAAATCATGCAGCTCAGTTAATCCTTTGGCCAACTGATCTGCGTATTCAATCACTTTATTTTTTTCATGACGATAAACACCAACGAGTTTATCGAGAATGCCCAACCACTGCACCTTTGGGAAATAGGTGCCGCCATATATCGGACGACCATCTGGTAAAGCGAAAACATTCAAAGGCCATCCACCTCTTCCACCCATAAGATGCACAGCATCCATGTATATGCTGTCCACATCGGGGCGCTCTTCGCGATCCACTTTGATGCAGATAAAATGTTGGTTCATCAATTCTGCACATTCAAAATCTTCAAAGACTTCATGTTCCATGACATGGCACCAATGACAGGCGCTATAACCAACAGAAATCAGCACCAATTTATCTTCATCGCGAGCCTTCTTCCAAGCATCTTCGTGCCAGGCAAACCAATGCACCGGATTGTCCTTGTGCTGAAGCAGGTATGGACTTGTTTCAGCATCAAGGTGGTTTTTGCCTTCCATGTTATTTTACTTCCTTTAGTAGTTCATCGAGAATAGCCTCGAGATTGCTTCGCTGAATCATTCGACGCAGAATAACACCGTTTCGATCAACGGCCATCAAGGTCGGAGTGCTTGGAACCGGAAAGCGGCTATTGAAATTCTGACGTGGTGAAGCATCGAGATAAACATTCATCCAAGGCACTTCATCACCTATGGCAACAGGTTTCCAGATATCCACTGTTTTATCTGTGCCAATGGCATAAACTTCCACACCCAACGCGTGATATTTTTCATAAATCTTCTTCAGTTCAGGTTTGAATTCTCTGCAATGCGAACAATTCGTTTTCCAAAACATGATGATGGTGATTTTGTTTTTCGCGCAGACATCTTTCAATCCAATTTGTTTTCCATTGACATCTGGAAGATTGAGAAACTCAATGGTATTGCCAGGTTTACAGTGATCCAGTGCCGTCAATAACTTTCGCGTCTCTGCAGTGGTGTGATCATTTTCCGTACAATCGGAAGAATACCATGTCAGAAAATAAGTGAGTGCTTCTTCATCTTTATGATCGATGAGTTTATCGAGCATAAAACGAAACAACCATGCAGAAACAGTTTCATCGGCCAAGCCTTTGGTCATGATCTGATCGATGTATTCTTCCGCACGGTGATTTGTATTGAAATATTCGTAGTGAAGATTCAATTTGCGGATGGTACCAATGTGATAGAGGATGTTTTTATCGCGAAAAGGCACGATATCACATTGATGTTTGGCGTTAAAAGCGAGAATGCTATCCACTGAAAGTGTCGTCTGTTGCCAAGCCGGTGCTACTGGAGCACCAAGTAGTTTGCACAGAAATGAGGCGGTGTATGTTTTTGGAAATGCTTTGGAAATAGAATCACAAAGCATCAAAAAATCGCGTTCACGTTGCAAGTATTTGAGCTCGGTGCGAATTAGATTATCCGGGTTCAAAGTAAGTTGGTTATACGCCGGCATCAGTTTCGCATAAGGTTCGGACTCGATGTTGCCAACGATATTGATTGGACTTTTTTTCAGCAAAGAATAATCGGTTTCGATGCGAAGATTCGGTTTACCAAGTAAATCAGGTCCGATCAAAAAATCTCCCCATTTCTCCGGATCGGAAGAAATTCTGACCCGATACTGACCGGGATGATCGAAATTGACCATGCTATTCAACTTCCCTTCCGCGTCTAATTCCTTACTCCACATATTTTTCCAGCCATCCTCAAAGAAATATTCAAGGATCAATTTCGAAGTGGCAGGCGCGTTCTTGACATGAAAGCTCACATTATCCTGAGCGCTCAGCATATTAGAAATAAAAAAGATCAACAACAATAAAGTACTCCTCATCTCGGCCATTTATTTGAGTTGGGAAAATTACTTCCTCTCAAGCAATAATGGAACCAGAAAGAAAAAGTGAGATTTAAACCACCCTGATTTTTCTGTATTTGAAATAACCCTAGCGCCCTTAATTTCGTCAGCAAAATCAAACCCATGGATCAAAAGGTATTCGACCTCATCAATCAGGAACACAACCGACAAAAACACGGCATTGAACTCATTGCTTCTGAAAACTTTGTAAGTGATCAAGTGATGCGAGCCATGGGTTCAGTTCTGACCAATAAATATGCAGAAGGACTTCCGGGAAAACGCTATTACGGTGGATGTGAAGTGGTGGATGAGGTGGAACAATTGGCCATTGACCGTCTTAAAGAATTGTTTGGTGCAGAATGGGCCAATGTGCAGCCTCACTCCGGCGCCAATGCCAACAGTGCTGTAATGCTCGCATGCCTGAAGCCCGGCGATACCATTATGGGACTTGACCTTTCACAAGGTGGTCACCTCACGCATGGTTCCCCGGTGAATTATTCGGGAAAATTATACCGTCCTGTTTTTTATGGCGTTGATCGAGAGTCAGGTCGTGTCGACATGAATCTGGTGGAAGAAATTGCTCATCGGGAAAAGCCAAAACTATTGATATGCGGTGCTTCCGCATACAGTCGGGATTGGGATTATAAACGTTTTCGAGAAATTGCTGATTCGGTTGGCGCTTTACTCATGGCGGATGTTTCGCATCCCGCTGGACTCATTGCCAAAGGACTTCTCAATGATCCGCTTCAACATTGCCATATCGTGACAACCACGACCCACAAGACACTTCGAGGTCCTCGTGGTGGCGTGATCATGATTGGTAAAGATTTCGAAAATCCATTTGGCATTAAAACTCCCAAAGGCGAAATACGCATGATGTCTTCTCTGCTCGACAGCGGTGTTTTCCCTGGAATGCAGGGCGGACCGCTGGAACACGTGATTGCAGCAAAAGCAGTGGCTTTTGGTGAGGCTCTGCAACCATCATTCAAAACATATGGCATTCAGGTGATGAAAAATGCGGCAGCGCTTTCCAATGCATTGATATCACGTGGATATCAAATTGTGAGCGGTGGAACCGACAACCATTGTTTCCTCATTGACCTCAGAAATAAAAACATCACCGGTAAAGAAGCTGATGCAGTTTTGATTTCAGCAGATATTACTGTAAATAAAAACATGGTGCCATATGACGATAAATCTCCTATGGTAACCAGTGGAATTCGCATAGGAACACCAGCAATCACCACCCGCGGACTCAGAGAAAATGATATGGAAACGGTAGCTTCATTGATTGATGAAGTTCTGACGGGACGTCATCAACAAGCCACCATTGAAGGCGTCAGAAAGAAAGTGAATGAGATGATGCACAGTCTTCCTTTATTTGCAGCTACTGCGGAAACTTCTGTTGTTTAAAATTGTTATTGCATCATATGATCGCACAAATACTATTTGTCATTTTACTTGGCGTTGCCGGATATCTCGCGTGGAAGCGATTTTCATTCGTTCGACGCAATATTTTCCTCGGTCGTGATATAACCGTAGAGGGTGACACTTCAGAACGCTGGAATACCATGTTCCGCGTTGCATTGGGACAAGGAAAAATGTTTACGCGACCTCTCGCCGCAGTGATGCATGTATTTATTTATGTCGGTTTTGTCATCATCAATATTGAGTTACTCGAAATTGTAGTGGACGGTATCTTCGGAACACATCGCGTGTTGTCGTTCTTGGGTAGTTTCTACAATTTCCTGATTGGCAGTTTTGAATATCTCGCAGTGCTCGTTCTCTTATCATGTGTGGTGTTTTTGCTCCGCAGAAATGTGCAGAAACTCAAGCGCCTCAATATGCGTGAACTAGCCAAGTGGCCTACCACAGATGCGAACCTCATTCTCATCACGGAGATTCTCCTCATGACAGCATTCCTCAAAATGAATGCAGCAGATTATATCCTGCAATCACGAGGAGCTGAACATTATATCACGGCGGGTGCATTTCCTGTATCGTCACATCTTGCAACATGGATGGATGGATACAGCAATGGCACACTCATCTTCGTTGAACGTTTTTGCTGGTGGTTTCACATTATCGGTATCCTCGGATTTCTGGTGTATGTTACCTACTCCAAACACCTTCACATCATTTTGGCATTTCCAAATACATATTATAGCAAACTGAAACCTGCAGGTGAAATCAATAACCTGCAATCAGTAACCAATGAAGTAAAACTCATGCTGGATCCCTCCGCAGCAGTTCCTCCTTCCGATGGCACACCGCAACGATTCGGCGTGAAGGATGTGACGGATCTGAGCTGGGTACAATTGCTCAATGCATACAGTTGTACCGAATGTGGAAGATGCACTTCAGAATGTCCGGCCAACCAGACGGGTAAACTTTTATCACCACGAAAAATCATGATGGACACACGTGACCGATTGGAAGAAGTGGGAAATAAAATGGATGCCAACGGTGGCAAATGGGAGGACGATGGACGTTCCCTCCTGCGCGATTACATCAGTGAAGAAGAACTTTGGGCATGTACTACTTGCAACGCTTGTACGAATGCTTGTCCAATCAACATCAATCCGATGGAGATCATTGTAGATCTCAGGAGATACCTCATCATGGAGGAAAGTAAATCTCCTGAGAGCATTACGACGATGTTCAACAACATTGAAAATAACGGCGCACCCTGGGCAATGAGTGCATCTGACCGCGATCAGTGGAGAAACAGCTAATCCAAAACAACGACATGGCAGAACTTATTGAATCCCTTGAAGAGGACGGCAAAAGAAAATCACCGGTATTGCCGGCGAATCTCAAGAATTTTTTGATTGATATCGACGGAACAGTTGGTGAAGATATTCCGAATGAAGAACCCGAACGTATGGAAGATGCAGCTGTTTATCCCGATGCGCTTCAGAAGTGCAATCAGTGGTTTGATGAAGGGCATATCATTTATTTTTTCACTTCACGTACGGAAGCACATCGCGATGTAACAGAACGTTGGTTGAAAAAAAGCGGATTCCAATACCACGGAATCATCTTCGGAAAACCACGTGGAGGTAATTATCACTGGATCGATAATCACCTGGTGAGGGCAACGCGATTTGAAGGAAAATTCACCGACTTTGTTGAAAAGGAAGTTACTGTGCAGGTATTTCGAGATTAATAAAAACGACACGACAGAACATCATCACATGAGTGAACTGAAAGTAAAGACCATGGCTGAATGCCTTGCCAGCGGCGAGGTTCCTGAAATTCTATTTTGGGTTGGATGCGCGGGAAGTTTCGACGACCGTGCAAAAAAAATTACCAAGGCCATTGCGCGAATACTCAATCATTGCAATGTTTCATTTGCGATTCTGGGTGGAGAAGAATCTTGCACCGGAGATCCTGCAAAACGTGCAGGAAATGAATTTTTATTTCAGATGATGGCGATGCAAAACATCCAGGTGTTGAATGGATATGAAGTAAAAAAAATTGTAACCGGTTGTCCGCATTGCTTCAATACCTTGAAGAATGAATATCCCAATCTGGGTGGCCAATACGAAGTGTTGCATCATACGCAGCTCATCAATCAACTGATTAAAGAGGGAAAAATCACCATCCAAGGCGGTGGATCATTTTCTGGAAAACGAATCACGTTCCATGATCCTTGTTACCTCGGACGCGGCAACAACGTGTATGAAGCACCACGTGAAGTTCTGCAAAATCTCGATGCAGAATTGGTGGAAATGAAACGCAGCCGTGCACATGGTTTGTGTTGCGGTGCGGGTGGAGCACAGATGTTCAAAGAAGCCGAACCCGGCAACAAGGAAGTAAATGTCGAACGTACTGAAGATGCCCTCGAAACTTCTCCAAACGTTATTGCAGCTGGATGTCCATTCTGCAACACCATGCTCACCGATGGTGTAAAACATTTCGAAAAAGAAAATTCCATTGCCGTGAAAGATGTGGCGGAGATTGTTGTTGAGGCGGGGGGGCTGGGAAATTAACTGGCTTGGTTCAAGGTTCAATGCGCAAAGTTCAAAGTTGCGCCAATATTTGGTTGCGCTCAAAAATGATTTGGTGCAATAAATATTACATCGCTTCAAGAAGAATCAAAAAAACAGTATCCTCTGCTAAACCACTGCGCCCCCTGTGTTGAAACCAACTACACCGAAGGCGTCCCACGTCGAAGGTCGAGAAGGAGATTCTTTACAATTGAGTATTTCTTACCTGTCAACTTTGAACTTTGAACCTTGAACTTTGAACATCCCGTCTGACAAGGTTATATTTGACCATTCAAAGCAATTCTAAACTTCTATGAAACTACTCGAAGGAAAAGTAGCCATCATCACTGGCGCATCGCGCGGTATCGGCAAAGGCATCGCTGAAAAATTCATCGATCATGGTGCTAAGGTGATCTTCACCTATGCAAGCAGTGAAGAAAAAGCACGGGCACTTGAAGCCGAACTTGCAGCGAAAGGTGGTGTTGCCAAAGGATATAAAAGTGATGCAGCTGACTTTGCAGCAGCGCATACCCTTATTGATGATGTGGTGCGTGATTTTGGCACTGTGGACATTTTGGTCAATAATGCAGGTATCACCCGCGATAATCTACTGATGAGAATGACGGAAGAACATTGGGATGAAATCATGCGCGTGAATCTGAAATCCGTATTCAATCTGACCAAGGCCGTGATCAAACCCATGCTTAAAGCCCGAGCAGGCAGCATCATCAACATGAGTTCTGTAGTCGGTGTAAAAGGCAATGCAGGCCAGGCAAACTATGCAGCTTCCAAAGCCGGAATCATCGGTTTCACAAAAAGTGTTGCAGCCGAACTTGGTTCGCGCAATATTCGTTGCAATGCCATTGCACCTGGATTTATAGAGACTGAAATGACCGGAGCCCTTGATGAAAAAACCGTTCAGGAATGGCGCAATGCCATCCCGCTGAAACGTGGTGGTTCACCCGACGATGTCGCCAACGCCACATTGTTCCTGGCTTCCGACATGAGTTCTTATATCACAGGTCAAACGCTGCATGTTTGCGGTGGTATGTTGATGTAATTTTCACAAACATTTTTTTAAGCGAGAGATAATAGATGTCGATCATAACTCAGGCTCCTGTATGGCTCATAGTCATTTGTATCATCGCAGGTGCTGCATATGCCGGTGCACTCTATTTCAAAGACCGATTTAACCGTACTTATGGCACAACACTGGCAACGGTGCTCGGCCTTTTTCGATTTGCATGCGTAACCATACTCGCCATTTTCCTGCTGAAACCACTCATACGACTGATCAGCTACGATGTAGAAAAACCTGTTATCGTCATTGCTCAGGACGATTCAGAATCCATCGTAGTAGGTAAAGATTCGTCGTATTACCGCAACGAGTATGCGAACAAACTTCGTGAGCTTGTCACCCAATTTGGAGATGACTACGAAATAAAAACACTTCATTTCGGGGATCAAGTTTCAGAAGGATTGGATTCACTTTCTTTTACAGATCAGCTTACTGATTTCTCAGGACTGCTTGACGAAATCTACACCAGATACAGCGGAAGAAACCTTGGTGCCATCATCATCGCATCGGATGGATTGTACAACAAAGGAAGCAATCCGGTTTTTGCTTACAAAAAACTCAATGTACCAGTCTATACTGTCGCTCTCGGTGATACCACGGTTTACAAAGACATTCTAATATCAGAAGTTGCAACAAACAGACTGGCCTACCTCGGCAATAAGTTTCCAATGGAAATCACCGTTGAAGGAAGAAAAGCAGCAGGTGCAAATGCAGTCCTCACTGTTTCGAAAAAAGGAAATGTGCTTCACAGCTCAAACATTGCTTTCAGCGGCGATCGTTACACCACAACCATTCCGCTCACCTTCGATGCAACAGAAACAGGATTACAAAAATATTCGGTACATCTCAGTGGTATTGATGGTGAAATGACCCTTGCGAATAATCACAAAGATGTTTTTATCGATGTGTTGGACAGCAGACAAAAGGTCCTGATCCTCGCATATGCGCCACATCCGGACATCAACGCCATGCGCGACGCAATTGCGAGCAATGAAAGCTACAAAGTAGATGTCAAACTAGCGAAAGATTTCAACGGAAACATCAATGAATACAGCCTGGTGATTTTTCATCAACTTCCTGCTGCCGGATCGATGGGACAAAGCATTATCACCAATGCGCTGGAACAAAAAATTCCATCTTTGTTTGTTTGGGGAAATGCAACAGATTACAACGCCTTCAACAAAATGAATCTCGGTTATTCTTTGAATGGTTACATGAATAACGCAACAGATATAGGTGGATACTTCGCGGAAGAATTTACCTTGTTTACATTGGATGAACAGGTGAGAAACATGTTTCGCAATATGCCTCCACTTACTGTTCCATTCGGTGATTATACTTTCAGTCCGGGTGTTAGTCCATTGATCTATCAACAAGTTGGACAAATCAAAACACGCAAACCACTGATATCATTCAACAAGGTGAATGACACCAAAGTCGGACTCATTGCAGGCGAAGGTATCTGGCGATGGAAGCTTACCGCATTTCAGCAATTCGAATCACATGATGCATTTCATCAACTGATCACGAAACTGGTGCAATACTCATCAGCGAAAGAAGATAAAAGCCTGCTTCGTGTGAATGGTAAAAATGATTTTTATGAAAACGAACAAATCATTTTTGATGCAGAACTCTACAACCAAAGCTATGAAGCCATTACCAACAAAGAAATTGGCATGCGCATCATCAGTGAGGATGGAAAAGAATACAACTATCTCTTCTCGGTGACAGGAAACCGGTATAGACTTAACGCAGGTCAGCTACCTGTAGGTAACTACAACTACGAGGCTTCTGTGAATGGCGAATCAACCATACCGAAAGAACGCGGAGAATTCAGCATAAGTCCACTGCAGTTGGAAGTCGTTCATACCATTGCTGACCACAGACTCATGTACCAACTCGCAGCCGATAACAACGGCGAAATGATTTATCCATCTGCATTATCATCGTTGACAGAGTTGATCAAAAACAAGAAAGACATTGTCTCTGTATCTTATGAAAACAAACAGTTGAATGAACTCATCAACTATCGTTGGATTCTCGCATTGATTCTACTTTTGCTTAGTGCTGAATGGTTGTTGAGGAAGCGAGCGGGAACTTATTGAATTATGAATTATGAAGTATGAAGTATGAATTGGGAGAGATGACCGAATAAATTTCTGAATGGCAAAAACTACATTAAGAATTGGCGGTGTACCGGAACACTTCAATCTACCCTGGCAACTTGCTGCAGAGCATGATATTTTCACCGCACAGGGTATTGAATTGTCATGGACATTTTATGCGGGTGGAACCGGTGCCATGACCAAAGCGCTGAGCAATGGAGAACTTGACATTGCGATTCTCCTGACAGAAGGTTTTGTATCAGCGGCAAGTCAGGGATTGAAAGCGCGAATTGCTAAAGTGTACATTGAAACCCCTTTGGTATGGGGAATTTATTCCGGCGCAAATTCCCGCATCAAGCTTGCAGATGAAGCTTTGAAAAAAAAATACGCCATATCGAGAATGGGATCCGGTTCACATCTCATGGCGATGATACACGCTCAACAAAAAGGAGCAGCACTGAATGATAAAAACTTCACCATCGTCAATAGTCTGCATGGCGCAGTGCAGTCGTTGGTAAAAAACGAAACCCAACTTTTTTTCTGGGAAAAATTCATGACACGTCCGCACGTCAAGAGCGGCGAACTCAATCTGGTGGGAGAATTCAGCGCACCATGGAGTGGATTTCTGGTGATCGTAAGTGAGAATGTGATGAAGTCACGACCAGATGACGTTCAACAACTCATGTCGATCATGAATGCAGAGTGCATTTCTTTCAAACAAGACAATTCAAGCGTTGTGCATCTGCGCAAAAAATTCGACATGAGCATGCAAGAAGCTCGCACATGGTTGCGCAATACACAATGGAACTACGATTATCACATCGATCAACAAAGCCTCCTCAATGCACGTAATGCACTGGCTTCGGTAAATATGTGCAATGAAAAAATGAAAATCGATAAACTCTGCTCACCTTGGATGAAAATCATATAGGATTTAAGATTTAAAATTTAAGCTTCCTGCAGCTCAATTCATAATTCATAATTCATAATTCATAATTCATAATTCATAATTCATAATTCATAATTCATAATTCATAATTCATAATTCATAATTCATAATTCATAATTCATAATTCATAATTCAAATGCGCGCTCTCTGGTCCAAACGTTGGTTCAAAATCCTATCAGTCTTCATGCTGATATTGATTGTTCTTTTTCTTTTCAGAAATAAAATTCTGAGGGGAATGGGCAATTATTTGGTAGCCGTTGATCCATTGGAGAAAACAGAAATGTGTTTTGTTTTGGGTGGCAATAGTTATGAACGCGGCATATCTGCCATCAAAGTCTTCGAACAATTTCCTGATCAACAATTTGCGACAACCGGAGGTAACTATCCATATCAAATTCTTTGTTTAGATACCATGATGTTCGAAGCTGAACTCACCAAACATTGGATGGTAAGTCAAGGAATTCCTGCAACACAAATAGATACGTTGACCAGTGCTCATAGCACCATGGATGAATCGCATGAAATCTTACAG
This sequence comes from Flavobacteriales bacterium, assembly GCA_016722445.1. Taxonomy (GTDB): domain Bacteria; phylum Bacteroidota; class Bacteroidia; order Flavobacteriales_D; family Sanyastnellaceae; genus JAIBBG01. The sequence goes on from JADKIZ010000002.1 coordinate 258,189, forward strand.
TTTTGTCAGCAAAGGGGCATAAAAAAAATCACCATCATATCGAGCTCATTTCATATGCGTCGTGTTCGATGGGTCTTTGAAGAAAAATTTGAAGAAGCCGGAATACAGATTATTTTTCATGGTGCTGCTGCAGTCGATTATGATCAAAACAACTGGTGGCAAAATGAAGAAGGACTCATCATGGCGAATAACGAATTTGTCAAGTTGCTCTACTATCTCGTGAAATACTGAGGAATTATGAATTATGAGTTATGAGTTATGAATTATGAATTATGAATTATGGATGATGAATTGTGGGTGAGGGTGTGGGTGAGGGTGTGGGGTTGATGAAAAAAGGTTGAAAAAGGGCAACGCTAGATGATGATAAAGCACTCATGTTCACAACTTTGTCGATTACTCAAAAAAAATATTTCGGTAAAACAAGATAGCCCTTATTTGATCCGTAAATTTGAGGTGACTAACATACCCTGACAATTAACAGATGAGTGAAGAACACCGAGAACAGGATCATTCGATGCAACTGGTGAGCAGGTATGAGCAGATGCGCGAGAAGAATGAGTCTTATTACTTCGACGTAGAACAGTTCGAAGAAATTGTTGAATTTTATTTCGACGATAATAAATACGCGAAGGCCCTTCAGGTCATCGAATACGCCTATACCCTATTTCCGGAAAATTTCACCTTGATGCTTCGGGAAGCTCAAATCCTGACAGGACTCGGACATTTGACCAAGGCATTGACAAGACTAAAGGTACTTGAGAAAATTGATGCCAATGAAGAAGTGTTATTGACCCTCGCCTCGATTTACAGTCAGCAACGCGAACATAAAACTGCGATTCAACTCCTGAAAAAGGCGTTGGCTTTAGGCACCAGAGAATACCAAGATGAGATCTATCTGGAAATCGCATTGGAATATGAAAACATGGAGCGATTTGACAAGGCACAAGAAATTTTAGCCGAAGCCATATTGCTCAATCCTGAAAATGAAATTCTGTTGTACGAATTCGCATATTGTTTGGATATCGGCGACAAAGCTGCGGAAGCGGTAGAGTTTTTCGCAAGATTCACTGAACATCATCCTTATAATTTTTCTGCATGGTATAATCTGGCCAACGCTTATCAGAAGCTTGGACAATTGGAGGAAGCATTGGAAGCATATGACTTCTGCATCGCCATTCAGGAAGATTTTACACCTGCATACTACAACAAAGCTCACACGCTTTTCAAAATGGATCGTTTTCAGGAAGCCGTTCAGGTTTTTGAAGAGACCTATACATTCGAACAACCACAATCGCCCGTCTACTGTCATATTGGAGAGTGTTTTGAAAAAATGAATGAGCTCGATAAAGCTCTTTTTTACTACAGAAAAAGTATCTCACTCGATGAAAACAACGCAGATGCATTTCTTGGAATGGGTATCACACTCGATTTGATGGAAAAGACTGTCGATGGACTTTCATACATCGAAAAAGCCATTCAGCTTGAACCGGAAAATCCGGACTATCAGGTTTTTCAAATGGAGTTTCTCAAAAAATTGGAAAGATTCGCTGAAGCCGAAGCCATCGGAGAAAGTTGTATCGTGCTTTTCCCGGACAATGAAGATATCTGGTTGGATTATTCCGATGTTTTCGCCCAACAAGGCGATATTCAGAAGGCCATGGATATCATCATTACTGGTTGGCAGAATTGCCCACAGAGCAATGATATCGGCTATCGCAAAGTGGCTTATCTGATGATGAGTGGTAAAACTGCCGAAGCAGAAGAGTTGATGTTACGTCTGCACGCCACAAATCCCGAAGGACTCAAAGAACTTGAAGATTATTACCCGGAAATACGGACAAATCTGCTTTTTGTAGAAATATCGGGGCCAAAAACCTGACCCGATTTTCACCCTAAAAACCACCAAAACCCACGTGGCATGAGGAATGTCAGTAATTGTACAATGTACACTTACTAATCTTACGATATTTGCCCACCCAAAAGACGATTGGCCTTATGAATTTCAAGCTAAAAAACATTCCCGAAAGAACCAAAAAGGAAAGACAACACGGGCTTACCATGGTCATGGATAAAGGCCTCAGTTTACGCCAGGCAGAAGACCTGATTGACTCAGCAGAAGAACAGGTTGACATTGTGAAACTTGGTTTCGGAACCTCAGCTTTTGCTAAAAATGTGAAGGATAAAGTGAAACTTTATCACGAGGCCAATATGAGGGTTTATGTTGGCGGCACCTTATTCGAAGCCTTTCTGGTGCGCAATCAGCTTGATGACTACAAAAAATACATTGATAGTCTCGGTTTGCAAACCGTTGAGATTTCCGATGGAAGTATGGTTATTCCACATGATGAAAAATGTGAAATCATCACCTCATTCGCGAAGAACTACTGCGTGCTTTCAGAAGTAGGTTCTAAGGAAGAAGGTATCCTCATCTCCCCTGCCCGCTGGATCAAAATGATGCAGAATGAATTGATTGCAGGTTCCTGGAAAGTGATTGCAGAAGCAAGAGAAAGTGGCACTGTGGGAATCTATCGTCCAAGCGGACAAGCTCACGTGATGCTGATCAATAAGATCATTAAAAACGTCAAACCAGAAAATATCATTTGGGAAGCACCGAAAAAACCACAACAGGTTTACTTCATCAAACAATTTGGTGCCAATGTGAATCTCGGTAATATTGCCGAAAATGAAGTAATCCCGCTGGAGTGCCTCAGAATAGGACTTCGTGGCGATACCTTTTTCGATTTTCAACCTGAAGATGTCGTAGCAAAATACAAAGCATAAACATGAAATCCATCACTGTTGAACAACTGAAAACGTGGAAAGAAAACAACACCCCACACCAGTTGATTGATGTCCGTGAATTGTATGAAATTGAAACTTGCACCATAGGTGGTTTACATATTCCTATGGCGGAAGTGATGGACAGGGTCGCCGAAATCAACAAGGATATTCCAGTGATTATTCACTGCAAATCAGGTAGAAGATCCGAAGCAGTGGTTTATGAACTTGAGAGAAGATTTGGACTGTCCAATGTCTATACACTCTCAGGTGGAATCATGGCTTGGATCGATGCTGTAGACCACTCATTGATGAAATACTGATCGAGGTATTCGTTGCTCTTTCATTTCAGAATTTGCATTCGGGCTATTACCGAATCACAAAACCCCTCGACAATTCATGTAGCATATTATCCGATCGTTCGACCTGAATGATCAACACCGCCTTTTGATGTAGATTCATTTCACGATGAACTTGCTCAATCATTTCAAGACCATTCAAAACACTTACATCACGGTCATGAAAATGAAAAGGACACATCCAACGCGACTTAGGTAGAACAAGCCATTGCTCAGGATCATGATCAAAAAAGGAAAGTTCTGTTCTATGAATGTACCAGCCGGCACTGTAATGACGGTGAGCATCTGCCGGAGCAACAGGCATGGACAATGACTGCAACGGATGAAAAAATATCCTTTCAGCAAAACAGCTCTGCCTGGAATTTCTAGTCCATGTTCTTCTAAAAATTTCTTTCCCGGCGTCGTTCGAAACAAATTGACTTGTTTGCGCAACTTCTCCAATTTCAACTGAAGGCTATCAATGCCATTGGGTCCAACCCATGTATTGCGTTTGGGCGAGTATGGCAGACCGATGTAATACTTGCATGCAGCTTCGAGATGAATCAATTCGCCATCTATCAAATCGCGTATAAGGAAATCCGCTTCACCCGATGCACCTGAATTCTCAAACCGAATATTCCGACCGATCAATTCAAAATGTGGACTTTGTTCAAACCAAAATGCCAATAGCGATTCGAATCTTTTTCCCAAAAGTTTGGCATCATCATCTTGGATAAAATTTTTCAAAGGTGAAGGATCGCTATCCAGTTGTTTTAACCAATCCAGATGCAATTCCAATTGCTGATCACACCACTCTTCATCGATGATCGGCAATTCTCCGCAATTTTCTTTGACCAAAGGAGCAGAAGCAATCGCCCAAGACAAAGCAGCGACGTCTGGATCATGAAATACTGGAAGTGCCTTGAGCAGCATGGGCACGAAAATAACGATTCCATGGCCATTCATTTTGTTCGAAAATTTGGCACTTCAAGATGCGCCACATCCTAAAACCCAATCCGGACGGGCTTTCCGACGGTTATCCACATTTGTTTATAGATTGATGTTTCAAAGGAGGAACAGCAGAGTATCTTCGCAGCCGAATTCAAATCAGAGTTCAAACACACTCATTTTTGATTAACTGACAGGCCAAAGCACATGCTTGGTTCCGGTCAGATAAAAAAAAAATGCCCAAAGACAACTCCATCAAATCGGTCCTCATCATTGGTTCAGGACCTATCGTTATCGGACAAGCATGCGAATTTGACTACAGTGGATCACAAGCCGCACGGTCACTTCGTGAAGAAGGGATTGAAGTCACATTGATCAACAGCAATCCTGCCACCATCATGACAGATAAAGTTGTTGCTGACAATGTTTACCTGCAACCACTTGAGCCGGAAAGCATCATTCGTATTCTAGAAGAACATAAAATCGATGCGGTTTTGCCTACCATGGGCGGACAAACCGGATTGAATCTCGCCATGACATGCGAAGAAATGGGCATCTGGAAAGAATACGGGGTGCGAATGATCGGAGTAGATACACAAGCCATCGAAATAACCGAAAACAGGGAAGCTTTCCGGAAATTGATGGGTGAAATCGGAGTTCCAATGGCTCCACAACAGACCGCAAAAAGCTTTCTCGAAGGAAAAGAAATTGCACAAGAATTTGGTTTTCCATTGTGTATTCGTCCTTCCTATACTCTTGGTGGTAGTGGTGCAGCACTTGTGCATACACAAAGTGAATTTGATCAGTTGCTAGATCGCGGACTTCACCTCTCTCCTATTCACGAGGTTATGATCGATAAAGCGCTGATGGGCTGGAAAGAATTCGAATTGGAGTTGCTTCGCGATGCCAACGACAATGTAACCATTATTTGTTCCATCGAAAATTTTGATCCAATCGGCATCCACACCGGAGATAGCATCACCGTTGCACCAGCCATGACACTTTCTGATACCACTTATCAGAAAATGCGCGATATGGCAATACGCATGATGCGAGCCATTGGAAATTTTGCTGGTGGATGCAATGTTCAGTTTGCGGTCAGTCCTGATGATCAGGAAGACATCATCGCCATTGAAATCAATCCACGTGTTTCTCGCTCATCTGCCTTGGCCAGTAAAGCAACGGGCTATCCGATTGCTAAAATCGCATCGAAACTCGCCATTGGATATCATCTGGATGAATTGACCAATCAGATTACCAAATCAACTTCTGCCTTTTTTGAGCCAACACTGGACTATGTCATTGTAAAAATTCCTCGTTGGAATTTCGACAAATTCCTGGCAGCAATCGCGAGATCGGATTGCAAATGAAGAGTGTTGGTGAAGTAATGGGTATCGGTCGTAGTTTTCAAGAGGCGCTTCAGAAAGCTTGCCAATCGCTCGAGATCAAACGCAATGGTCTTGGTGCGGATGGACGTGAATTGCGCGATCAGGCGCAACTTCTCCATTCTCTTGAAAGACCAAGCTGGAACAGATTGTTCCATGTCTACGATGCGATCAAATTGGGAATACCATTCAAAACCATTCAGGAAAAAACGAGAATTGATCACTGGTTTCTAAAACAAATCGAAGACATGATTCTCACCGAAAAACGAATTGAAAAATTCAGTGTGGATACCATTCCTTCCGAGCTCATGTTTGAAGCCAAACAAAAAGGATATGCAGATCGTCAAATCGCGCACCTGCTTCGTTGTCTCGAAAGTGAAGTATATAAGAAAAGACATGAATTGAATATTCGCCGAGTGTATAAGCTGGTAGATACATGTGCAGCAGAATTCGAAGCGAAGACCCCATACTATTACAGCACTTTCGAAACTGAAAATGAAAGTGTGGTCTCAGATAAAAAGAAGGTTGTTGTGTTGGGTAGCGGTCCTAACCGCATTGGACAAGGTATCGAATTCGATTATTCATGTGTACACGGAGTGCTAGCCGCAAAGGAATGTGGTTATGAAACCATCATGATCAATTGCAATCCGGAAACCGTGTCAACGGATTTTGACACTGCGGATAAACTTTATTTTGAACCAGTTTTCTGGGAGCATATCTATGACATCATTCAACATGAAAAGCCTGAAGGCGTTATCGTTCAACTTGGCGGACAAACAGCACTCAAGCTTGCAGCCAAGCTCGATAAATACGGCATCAAAATCATTGGTACGGATTACAAGTCATTGGATCTTGCAGAAGACCGAGGAAGTTTTTCTAATCTTCTGAAGGAAAATAATATTCCATATCCAAATTTTGGAGTGGTTGAAAGCGCTGAGCAGGCGGTAGAATTATCACGTGATTTAGGATTTCCACTATTGGTTCGACCAAGCTATGTGCTCGGCGGCCAAAAGATGAAGATTGTGATTAACGAAAAAGAACTGGAAGAACATGTCGTGAATATCCTCAACGATATGCCCGACAATAAAATACTTCTGGATCATTTCCTTGAAGGAGCAATTGAAGCTGAGGCCGATGCGATTTGTGATGGTACTGATGTCTACATCATCGGAATCATGCAGCACATTGAACCAGCGGGTATTCACAGCGGTGATAGCTATGCAGTGTTACCTCCTTACAATCTTGGGGATTTTGTCATGACTCAAATTGAGGAACACACCAAAACCATTGCAAAAGCACTGCATACTGTTGGTCTGATCAATATACAATTTGCGATCAAGAATGATGTGGTTTATATCATCGAAGCCAATCCACGTGCCAGTCGTACGGTTCCTTTTATTGCGAAAGCATATGATGAACCTTATGTGAACTATGCCACTAAAGTTATGCTTGGAGCCAAGAAGGTGAAAGACTTCAACTTCGCTCCGAAACGCAATGGATATGCGATTAAGATCCCGGTTTTCAGTTATGAGAAATTTCCTGAAGTGAAGAAGGAACTCGGACCAGAGATGAAGAGCACGGGCGAAGCCATACGCTTTATCAAAGATCTACGAGATCCATTCTTCAGACAGATTTACACAGAGCGTAATCTATACCTCAGTAAGTAATTATTCTTTGATCAGACCGATCATCTGTACTCCAGCATTGGTGTTCAGGCGCAGTTGGTAACAACCAACAGCAAGTTTTGAAGCATCAACGGTGATGATTCCGGATGTCATGTTATTGACATCAATAATCAATCTTCCTGCTGCATCCATGATCTGGTAACTCAACACCATTGAACAACCTGCTTGTGGAGTAATCAGAAATTCGTTGCGGAAAGGATTTGGACTTATGGAGAATGCGTTTACATTCAATTCCGCCATACCAGTAATTTCCAATTCCACATCTGCTGTGCATCCAAGTGAATCGACGATTTCAGCGTGGTAAATACCAACCAAATCAATATTCGTGAGATCTTCTTCTTGTGATTCAAATGAATTTGGCCCTGACCATGTAATACTGTACGGTGTGTTTCCCCCAGTAATCACTATATCAATGGCACCATTGCCACTATCATTGATATTGTTAGAAGAGCCAATGACAACATCAAGCACCTCTGGTTCCGCAATGGTAAAATCGAGTGTAGTGGTTCCTCCACATTCTTCATCATTACTGATAACAACCTGATAATTTCCAGGAGTTAAACCGAACAAGTCTTCAGATATAGAATCATTTGACCAATCAAATGACAATCCACTTTGATCTGATTGCATGGTAATATCAATGCTTCCATTGGCCATTCCATGGCATGTAACGTTCATGAACTCAGTTGAACTCACAGCTGGTGTAATGATGGGCATTAAACTCAAATTCAACAAAGCGCTACTGCACATGGGAACTATTCCATTGTCGCAAACAGAATAACCAAAACTAACATCATCGGTGTTATCTGTGTCGGCAGAATATTCTACAATATGTGTTTCTTCATCGAAAGTCATCGTTCCATGTGAAGGTTGATCAATCGTAAAATGAAGATTTGCATCTACATCCTGGATATCACCTACGTAGTTATCCAGATCAATGGAAAGTGTTCCGCCAAGACACACACTTTCTGTAACATTGAATGCCACCGGTGCGGTATTGCCTTCTCCAATCGGAACCACAACGAATGTAATCAGTCCTTCATCGCAAACACCGCATGGATCGCATGCATAATAAGTTGCGGTGAACGTACCAGTCGCTCCGTCGTTTGGCAAATAAGTAAATGTGCCATCTTCGCCCAGACTAAAAATGCCATTGGTGTTGTCCTCATAAAGTGTGAAGTATAAATTTTCTCCATCCGGTTCCACATCATTGCTAGCAACATTTCCTTCAAAGAAAGAATCTTGTTCAAGTTCAAAACTATCATCGAAGGCGATCGGAGTATCATTTCCAAAGTCTACTTCAAAAACAATCACAGCCATATCGCACATGTTTGTCGGATCACAAACACTGTAGTAAATACTATCCATTCCAGAATAATCAGGCACCGGAGTGTAGACATATGTACCATCGTCGCTCAATAAAAACTCGCCATGAAAAGGTGGTGTAAGTATGACATAGGTGAGTACATCACCATCTGCATCAACATCATTCAAAGACAAATCACCTTCGTTAAAAGTATCTTCGAGTACATGCACATATTCACCAGTAGCCACTGGATTATCGCTCGTTGGTAGAACAGTAATATTCAAAGTTGCCGAGCTACAACCGTTGTCATCATCACAAACCTGATAAACAACCACATCATTACCATGGAAATCCAAGTCGGGAGAATAAGTATAATCACCATTTTGACCCAAGATCAACTCACCATGTTCAGGAGCTGTGATGATTTGATACTCTAAAAGCAGACTTTCAATGTCGGTATCATTTCCAGCAATAGAACCAGAGATGGGATCATCTTCATCAGTTGAAATCGATTCTCCAACTGCAATTGGATCATCATTTAATGGGCTGATAAGAATGTGAAGATCTGTAGTAACACATCCATTCAATGCGTCGCAAACATTGATGAGGGCATTATCCTGACCAAAGAAATTTTCTTCAGGTGTGTATTCAAAACCACCATCCATTGCCACAGATAATGCACCGTGGGTCGGACCTTGTGCGATGGTATAAGTCAATGCAGAATTTTCGGGATCAACATCGTTATCATTCAATACACCAATGAGCGACGCGTCTTCTTCGATATTGAAGACATCATCACCCGCAATGGGCAAATCATTTGTTGAATCAACAGAGATATTTACAACTGCAGTACTGCAAAGATCGCCGGAGTCACAAGCCTCATAGGTGAAAGAATCTACTCCGTTAAAATCGGCGTTTGGCAGATATGTAAAACTTCCATCGCTACCGAAGACCAAAGTACCATTGGCCACACCTGATAGAAGTGAACACGTCAAAGTTTCGTCATCGATGTCTTCATCATTCAAAACTACGTTCGCCGATAATGTCATATCTTCAATAGCGCTGTATTCGTCGTCCTGAGCAATTGGTCCATCATTCACAGGTAAAACATGTAGAAGAATTTCACCGTTGCTACATGTTACACCATCACAAACTTCATAGACGATCAACACATCGCCGACGAAATCGCCTGCTGGTGTGTAAGTGACAATGCCGTCTGTACCAATAATCGCTGCGCCATTCGTTGGCTCCAGTACAATACCATAAGTGAGCACATCATTTTCTACATCCAAATCATTTGATGAAAGGTCTCCGTTAAACACTTCGTCTTCCAACAAACTATCTTCTTCATTCGCTACGATTGGTGTATCATTTTGTGGATTCACATTGATATTAACGACAGCCTGATCACAGGCATCACCAGTATCGCAAACCTGATAGGTAAATTGATCAGATCCGAAATAGTTGGAAGTTGGTTGATATGTGAAACTACCATTGACATTGAGTGACAAAATTCCATGAGCAGGTGATGTCACATTTGTGAAAATCATGACTCCACCTTCCACATCGGAGATATAACCCGCCAATGAACCATTGAGGAGAATGTCTTCATTGGTTGTGAAATCGGCGTTATCAGCTTCAGGAGCCGTATTCACAGGGAAAATGGTAATGTTGAGGACAGCCACATCACACGCCGCCGTAGCATCACAAGCAATATAAGTGATTTGATCATTTCCATTGTAATTCATATCCGGCACATAGGTGTAATCACCATTGCTTTGGAGAACAAAGGTGCCGTGAGAAGCATCAGCAATAATTTCAAATGACAATTCTTCACCATCGGCATCTTGGTCATTATCCGCCACGGTACCAGATAAATTATCATTTTCATAAGTGACGTTTTGATCATCATTTGCAACTGGAATGTCATTAACCTGTAGCACAGTAATGGTGAAAACCGCAGCGTCACAAGACAAATCATCATCACAAACTTCAAATGTGATAAAGTCAATTCCGTGATAATCCAGATCAGGATCGTAAGTGTATGAGCCATCCGGATTCAAAGTCATTTCGCCATGCATTGGAGGTGAAATCATGGCATACGTTAGACTCATATCATCAACATCTGCTGCAGAAGTGATGGTTCCATTTAGGATGTGGTCTTCCATGGTAGCGTCTTCGCTATCAGAAGCCACGGGCGGATCGTTAACTGGGTTCACGGTGATGGTCACCTCATTCGTTGCACAGGAACCCTGAGCATCGCATACTGTAATTTCTGCTAGGTCTGAACCGTTGTAATTCGAAACAGGAACATAGGTCAATACTCCACCACTGGTGATTGAGATTGAACCGTGCAAAGCAGGAGTTTCAATGGAAAACGTCAACGCACCGATTTCGATGTCAGAAGCAGATGAAGAAATATTCGCAGAATATGAAATATCTTCATTGGTACTGAATGACACAGGATCGATGGTTGGTTCGTCATTCACCGGATTAACATTAATGGTAAGGGTTGTAAGAAAACAAACCGAACAAGGATCACATCCATAAAACGAAATGACTTCCTGACCAAACCAATTCTCATCGGGGGTGTAAACAAAATTTCCATCGTCTTCTAAGTCCAAAACACCATGTTCAGGTGCTGACACTGAAAAATAGAAAATTTCCTCGCCATCGGGTTCGATATCATTGGTTCGAAGATTACCAACGATTACGGCATCTTCATCACCAGAAACTTCATCTGGGTTGATGATAGGATTGTCGTTGATTTCAATAATCTCTAAATACAAAGTGCCATTCACACAAGCCATGAAAGGATCGCAAACCTGATATGAAATGGTTTGAAATCCCCAATAGTTTTCATTAGGTGTGAAAGTGAAATCGCCATTGCTCTCAACTTCGAATGTTCCTCCTGTTACACTTCCAATAGCAGTGTACGTGAGGTCATCCAGATCGATATCGGTGTCGTTGTCCAAAGTTCCGGTTACAGGATAATCCTCATAACCAAAGTAATCATCGATCACTGCGACAGGAGGATCGTTTAGAGGCAGCACATTGACAAAAACAGAAGATGTATCGCACAGTAAAAAGCCATCACAAACCTCTACAACAAAATAGTCCTGTCCATTGTAATTGGACTGTGGAGAATAACTGAACACACCATTGGATGAAATAGAAGCTGTTCCATGAAGTGGAGCGACATAAATGTCGTAAACAAGCGACGCAGGCAATTCATCTTCATCATTTGCAGCAGCATTTCCGCTGTTGTTCACGCTATCTTCATTTACGGTAGAAGTATCATTCACGGCAACCGGAGCATCGTTGGTGTTTTGTACATCGAGATAAACAAATGCGACTACACACTGACCTACGATATCACAAACGAGATACATGAAATTATCATTACCATGAAAATCTGCATCTGGTGAATAGGTGAAAGTGCCATCACTATTCATCAAAACGACCCCATGTGCAGGTGATGTTAGCACCGAAAATTCGAGGTCATCACCTTCCGGATCTGTTACCAATCCTGAAATATCACCATTGTATTCAGTGTCTTCAAAAGCAGCCAGTAATGGACTATTGGCAGCTATAGGTTCTTCATTATTCGCTACAACGGTGATATGTACGATTGCCGAGGCACATGAACCGCAAGGATCACACATGACATAATAAAAAGAATCAGTGCCGGTAAATCCAGGATCAGGCGTGTATTGAAAAGTTCCATCCAGTAACATGATCAAATCACCATGCGCTGGTACAGAACTGTTCGCATATTCATCGATACCACTCACTGGGTCGGTTAGATAATCCGGTTCAAAATCATTGGCAGTAGCATTGCCAAATCGCGGAGTATCCATTTCTACAAAAATGTAGTCGTCTGCAGGTTCAGGAACATTGTTGTGAAACTGAATATAGAGCCTAATGGTATCCTGAGAACATTGATTCAACTGATCACAGACTTGGTAAATCAGAGTATCATTCGCACCAGAGATATAGATGTCAGGTATAAAAAGCCAGGTTCCATCTGTATTAACCGTTAGATCTCCGAGCGAAGTTCCTTGCAAAATGGTATAGGTGAGTGTGGAATTCGATGGATTCAAATCGTTTTCCGAAAGATCACCGCTCGCACTTTCACTGTCGTAAGTGAAGATTTCGTCTTGAATAGCCGTAGGCGGGATTTGCCCGTAAGCTAAAGCAGTCACCATTGTAAATAATGACAAAACCAAACCTTTAAAAAATCCCTTAGTCATCTGTCCAGAGTAAAAATTCGTGATCATAAATTCTTTCATTGTTAAAATCTGCTCATATACGATCTTCTGAGAAAATTGTTTGCCCTCGCAAGACCTTGTACACAAACGATTTAACAAACCCTCAATTGAATCTACAAAGTTATGATAATCAGCTCATAATGACCAAAATGGTTTGTGACAAACATGACAGTGCAATTCATCGCTACTTCCAGAACCAAATACACCTTCAGAATGACCAAAACCAAGTCATGAATAAGTCGACTCGACCGGCTCATTTGGTTGGTTTAACATTGAATAGACTATCCAATCGATGCATAGGTTGCCAATCAAAAAAGCCACCTTGCGGTGGCTTTCCATGAACAAAACAGGCGGATAAATGATCCGACAAAATCTTACATCGACAATATTTTGAATTCTGTGCGACGATTCTCCTCGTGTTCCTTATCAGTACATTCCACGCCATTCACGCATTTATTGAGCAATTCCTTTTCTCCATATCCTTTTGCCACGAGTCTATTCGCATCAATTCCTTTGCTGGCGATGTACTTCACTGCGCTTTTGGCACGACTATCAGAAAGTTTCAAGTTGTATTCGTCCTTACCGCGTGCATCTGTATGTGAACGCAACTCAATTTTCATTGAAGGATATTTGTTGAGAATAACTACAATTTTATCCAATTCCACGGCAGCATCCGGACGAATATCGGATTTGTTGTAGTCATAGTAGATGTTTTCAATTCTGATTACGTCGCCTTTACATAACAAAGGCAGATCAATTTTGATTTCTTTTGTACCCGTAATTTTATATGTGGTAAAAAATTCCTTTGGTTCACCACAATCCTTCTTCACTGTTTTGACCTCATACTCACATTCCAACTCGAGGTTTTCTGCTTTGAAATATCCATTGGCGTCAGTTACAAGAACCATTTCCTTTCCATTGGTTTTATTCAATACAGTTACATTCTGATTTGCAACAGCTGATTTATCATCGGCATTGAAAACACGACCAGACAAATTGGCGATATTCACGATAACAGGAATCTTTTTCAGTTCCAGTTTTACTTCCGCACCAGTTGCTGCAGCAGACGATAACTGCGCAGTACTTAAAGTAGAATTGCTTTCATTGAATTTATCCTTACTTGCTTTGAACTCATAGTTACGCAAAGGATTCAAACACTTGGTGAATTTCCCGGTTTCATCAGTAATGACACCTTCGATTTCAGTTCCATTTTCGAAAATTTTCACTTGCGCTTCTTTCATCGGTTCACCGGTTTCTTTGTCTACTACAAGCACAGTAGCGTTCGTGCAAACTTTGGTGAAGAAATAAATGTCATCATTCAATGGATCATTTTTCCTGTTGCTGCTGAAATATCCAGATTTTGTAGCTGTATTGTAAGACACGCCGAAATCGTCATAAGAGCTATTCAAAGGTGCACCAATGTTTTCAGGTTTGTTGCCGCTCATTTCGAAAAGATCGAGACCTCCGATTCCAGGTAGTCCATCTGATGAATACATCAATACATTTTCTTCAGAGATAAAAGGGAAAACCTCCGTGCCAGGTGTATTCACCGCGGTACCCATATTCACAGGGTTGGTCCAAGTAGTTCCGTTCCAATCCGTCTTCCAGATATCCATTCCACCTTGACCGCCGGGCATATCTGAAGAGAAGTACATTACTTTTCCATCAGCACTTAAAGCTGGGTGCATGCATGAGTATTTATCACTGTTAAATGGAAATGGAATTTCAATTCCCCAAGATTTGTCACCTTTTACAGAATGGAAAATTTTCATTCTTACCACTTCCTTTTCATCCTTTTTCACTTTGCCATCTTCAATGTTATTTCTGGTGAAATACATCTGCTTTCCATCCTTGCTAAAACAAACAGGGCCATCATGGTATTTCGTTTGGAGGTCATTGGCAAACAAAGTTGCTCCACCGAAACTAGCGTCATTGCCTTTTGCATGATAAAGTCGGAAGAATTGTTTCCCTGTCCACGAATGGGAGTAATCCATCCATTCCACATTTTTTCTATTGGATGTGAATACGACGCCTCCATCATAAGCCACCGCACTGAAATCCGATTCTTTGGAATTGAGGTTAGTTGCTTTCACTTCATAAGCGCCACTCTTAGCCATGATAGCAGATAAATTATCGATACCCGCTTTTAGATTCGTTCCTCTCACATCTCCAGCATCCATCGATTTGAACCTTTCCAATTGTGTTTTAGCCTCTGCATATTTTTCATTTTGCATGAGTGCCTCAGCATAATAGAGGATGTTCACGGCAGGTGTACCGGCAACTGTAGAAGCTTTTGCATAGACGCGTTCAGCATTCTTTGAATCCCTGAGAAAACGATAGCAATCGCCGAGTTTCGAAAGGGTTTCTACAGAAGCGCTGTCTTTTTTCACAGCTCTTTCATATGCTGTCGCCGCCTTTTTATAAGCAAGCTTGTCATAGAATTTATTGCCTGCTTTCACCTGTGCATTCAGCAAGGCTGAGGAGGTTAAAGCGATGATTACAGCGAGAATATATTTTTTCATGAGGAGTATTCAGATTAGAAATAACGCGGTGTGATCACTTTGTCTTTAGAGTAATCGAAATCGTAACCAAGCATGATTTCGTGAGATCCGGTATTGAAATCTTGTAGAGCAGAAAGCGAATAATCGTAGCTATATCCAATTCTCAATTGTTTGGTGATATTCGCTCCGAGCAACATGGCAATAGCGTCACCAGTGCGGTATGAAAGACCTGCCCAAATAAAATCATTGAACAAGGCATTGGCACTCAAATCCATTTCCATTGGTGCGCCACTCACTGCTTTGAGCATGATATTCGGACGAAGCTTCACGGTAGGTGCGATATCAAAAACAGACCCTGCTGTGATGAAGTAGTGGAAATCATCCATTTCGAGCGAATTCTTTACTTCACCGCTTCCATTGGAAACATCGAGTCTATTCTTAAGCATTCTCGGAATCGAAAACCCTGCATACCATTTTGGAGCGGTGTAGAACGCACCGAAACCAAAATTGGGCGCTGTTTTTTTACCTGTGCTCATTGCAAACTGGTTATCTGCTGTCAAATTCAGGTTCGAGAGGTTTTCACTCAAACTCACCATTCCAAGCTGCAAACCGAAACTCAATGTGTTATTATCCATTTGAATCCGATAAGCTCCATTCAGATTGACACCAGTGCGATTGCTCACACCAATCTTGTCATTCATGACGGTTATACCAGCTCCTATTTTCTGCTGCATAAAAGGCGCATGAACAGAAGCGGTAATGGTTGATGGTGCTCCATCAAGACCAACCCATTGTTCGCGGTAGAATGCAGTAGTGCTCAAGCACTCTCTTGAACCGGCATAGGCAGGATTAATTACAAGTTCATTGAACATGTACTGCGTGAACATCGGATCGAATTGCGCTTCCATAGTTGCTGTGAGCGAAACAGCCAGCGCCAATACGATGTATTTGCGGATTGATTGATATGTTTTCATCATAGTCATCTTCTTGAATGAATACATGTTTTAATTACTTGTTTTCGTATTTGATTACGATATATCCAGAAACCACTTCTTGTTCCATATTAGGATTAAGGCTTGATGGGCCTGGATCCAATACGTAGAAGTAGGTGCCTTCGGGAACTTTAGAGCCTGCTACAACACCACCAACGGTAGTCGTACCATTCCATGATTCAGATGATGTATAACCATCTGCTTCATAAACTATATTACCCCATCTGTTGAATATCTTCAAGTTGTTCGCAGGATAAGAGTCGATATTTTCAATGATGAAGGTGTCATTCACACCATCGCCATTTGGAGAGAAGCCTGCAGGCACCGTGAGGATGTCGTCTGGCTGCGCAACAATGATGATTGTAACAGTAGCAGTAACACAAGGTTGTCCGCTTGGATCACAAGCTTCATAAGTGAAATCATCAAAACCATTGTAGTTCGGATCTGGTATGTAAGTGAATGTACCGTCTTCGTTCATGATCAATGTACCATGATCAGGACCATCAGTGACGGTGTAAATAAATCCATCGGTATCATTGTCATTGTCACTTACATCTCCATCGAATGACACATCTTCATCAGTAGTATACTGATCATTTTCTGCGTGCGGATCGAGAACTGGTAAAACATTGATCACTACAGTAACAGTCAATGTTACGCCACCCTCATCAGTAACCTGATAAGTGAACGTATCTGTACCGAAGAAATCAGTGTCCGGGATGTATGTGAATGTACCATCAGCATTTAACACCAACACTCCATTGTCCACATCATCGAGAACAACATAAGTGAGGTTATCGCCATCAATATCCGAATCATTGTCACTCACATCATCGTCAAGTGTAGAATCTTCATCAATGGTATAGGTGTCATCCTGAGCAACTGGAGCGTCATTCACAGGAATTACGTTGATGGTCACAGTTACTGTATCACAGTTACCGTCATCATCACAAACTGAATAGGTGAATGAATCTGTTCCATTGAAATTAGCGTCTGGTACATATGTAAATGTGCCATCCGCATTCAATGTGAGAGTGCCGTTGGAAACATCCGTTACAAGCGTGTAAGTAAGATTATCACCATCGAGATCCGAATCATTTGTACTTACGTCAGCGAAGAGGACACCGTCTTCATCTACATTGTAAGTATCATCCACACCAACAGGCGTTGTATTCAACTCATCCACATTGATTGTAACAGTGGCAGTATCACAAGCTTCAGCGTCACAAGCTTCGTAAGTAAAGGAATCAGTACCGAAGAATCCTGGGTTCGGAACATATGTAAATGTGCCGTCCGCATTCAGAACCAATGTTCCATTTGAAGTTGTTGTCACAACGGTCACAGTAAGATTGTCACCATCCGGATCAACATCATTGTCGGTTACATCGCCGTTTAGTGATGTATCTTCAATAGTAGTATAGGTGTCATCAATAGCGTCAGGAGCATCATTGATCGGGCTGATGGTAATTGTCACCAATGCTTGATCACAAGTATTTCCATCACAAGCTTCGTACACAAAAGTGTCTGTGCCGAAGAAATCTGGATCTGGAGTATAAGTATATGTTCCATCACTGTTCAAGACAACCGTTCCATTGCTTGGAGGTGTGATCAAGTTAAATGTGAGTGGATCATTTTCCGGATCAGAATCATTGGTGCTAACATCGCCGCTCACAGTGTCGTCTTCTTCACCAGAATTTACGTCATCCACAGCCACCGGAGTTCCATTGACAGGAATAACATTGATAAATACAGTACCAAAATCGCAGAGTCCGTTATCATCACATACGGTATAGTCAAACTGGTCAGGACCTATATATCCAGGATCAGGCGTATATGTGAAAGTACCATCTGCGTTGATTACGACAGTGCCATTTGTTGCATCTGCAAACAAAGTGAAAGTGAGTGGATCATTTTCCGGATCGCTATCGTTCTCAGAAACATCGCCATTCAATACTTCGTCTTCGTTTACCACGTAGTTATCATCTACAGCAATTGGTGCTTCGTTGATAGGAACTACATTGATAGTCACAGTAGCTTCATCGCACTGACTGTCAGGATCACAAGCTACATATGTAAATGAATCAGTGCCAAGGAATCCAGAGTTTGGAGTATATGTGTAAGAACCATCGGCATTGAATACAAGTGTACCGTTGAGAGGAAGATCGCCCACAGTGAAAGTGAGTACGTCACCATCTGCATCAGTATCATTCACACCAACGAATCCATTGAGGAAATCATTTTCATTGACTTCCACCACATCATCTTCAGCGACAGGGGCATCAGCAACAGGATTCACCGTGATCACTACAGTGGCAGTATCACAGAATGAAAGTACGTCACAAACCACATATGTGAAAGAATCTGTACCGAAGAAGTCACCATCCGGTGTGTATGTAAATGTACCGTCGCCATTCAGAACCACAGTTCCATTCGAAGCGTCAGTATCCAATGAATAGGTCAATGCATCACCATCAGGATCGCTATC
The DNA here is from genome assembly GCA_016722445.1 of Flavobacteriales bacterium. Classification (GTDB taxonomy): domain Bacteria; phylum Bacteroidota; class Bacteroidia; order Flavobacteriales_D; family Sanyastnellaceae; genus JAIBBG01. The sequence goes on from JADKIZ010000002.1 coordinate 276,878, forward strand.
ATTAGCACTCACATCATCCGATAGATTTCCATCTTCGTCTACAGCGTAGGTATCGTCCTCAGCGATTGGTGCTCCGTTGTCTGGAACAACGTTGATATTAACAGTCGTTACATCTGAACACACATCAAAAGGATCACAAGAGATATATGTGAAGACATCAGTACCAACAAAACCAACGTTTGGAGTATAGGTAAATGTACCATCAGTGTTGATGGTAACTGATCCATTTGCTGGGCCGTCAACAAGCGTAACGGTTACTCCATCACCATCCACTTCGATATCATTATCTGTGACGTTGCCGTTTAATACTTCATTTTCAAGAACCGTGTAGAAATCTTCAACAGCGTCAGGAGCGTCATTCACAGGAACGACATTGATGACAACTGTTGCATCGTCACATGCATTCAGTGGATCACAAGCAGTATAAGTGAATGAATCAGTTCCGAAGAAATCCGCATCTGGAGTATAAGTGAAAGTACCGTCCGCATTGAGAACAAGCGTACCATTCGAAACATCTGAGAGCAATGTCACGACGAGAACATCACCATCACCATCTGTATCGTTTGTGCTGACATCGTCAGTCAGCGTATCATCTTCTCCAACGAAATATTCATCATCGTTAGCTACTGGTGTTTCATTTACTGGTAGCACATTGATGGTTACAGTACCCGTTGTGCAGAGTGAACCCGGATCACAAGCTGTATAAGTAAACACATCTGTTCCGATAAATCCGGCATTTGGTGTATAAGTAAAGGTGCCATCAGCATTGAATACGAGAGTACCATTGGTCACATCGCCAACCAAAGCAAATGTGATTTCTTCTCCTTCTGGTTCGAAGTCATTGTCGCTGACATTACCATCGAATGAAGTGTCTTCGTTTGTATTGTATTCATCATCCACAGCCACAGCCGGATCGTCGATTGGATTCACCGTGATGGTTACCACAGCGTCATCACAGAAACCGGCAGGATCGCATGCTTCATAAGTGAAGGAATCTGTACCATTGAAGTTTGCATCAGGAATGTATGTGAAAGTACCATCAGCATTCAGGATGAGCGTACCGTTAAGAGGTTCGATAAATACGGAATATGTCAGAACATCACCATCAACATCCGAATCGTTGGTCGCAACTGTTCCATCCAATTGAACATCTTCATCAGTCGTGAAGTCATCATCTAGTGCAACAGGAGGAGTTGACACCGTCACATTGATGGTTACAACAGCCTGATCACAAACAACACCCTCACAAACTTGATAGGTGAATGTAACTACACCGAGGAATCCGGATACAGATACATAAGTAAATGTTCCATCATTGTTGAATGTGAGCGTACCAGTACCTACGTTGGTCACCAAAGACCAGGTGAGGTTATCATTATCAGGATTGAGATCATTGTCTCCCACATTCGCATTCAAAGTACTTCCTGTGGTCACATAATATTCGTCATCAATTGCTGTAGGCGCATCATTTACAGGATTCACCTGAACGGTCAATGTAGATAAATCGCACACGACACCTTCACACACCTGATATGTGATGACATCTGTTCCGAAGAAATTCGGATCTGGTGTATAGGTGTAAGTACCGTTCGCATTGATAACAATTGTACCGTTCGCTGGTTCTATGAACACAGAGTAGGTCATACCTGAAACTTCCACAAGTGTTCCTGAAACAGGAGTTTCCTCATTTGTAATGACGAAGTCGTCCAAGTCACAAACCGGATCAGCTGTGAATGGGAACGGACTGCAAGGATTGTTTGGATCACTTCCATTGGCCACTTCCGAACCGTCGTTGAAACCATCATCATCCGTATCAGCATCAAGAGGATTGGTTTCATCACCGCTATCAGCGATACCATCATCACCCAATATTTCTTCCTGATTGGTGAGATTATCACCATCACAATCGGCATTCAGATCAGAGAGACAATCACCTACAACGATGGTTACCTGACCTTGATCGCAGTCGCCATCAGCATCACAAATTTCGTATACCAATATTGCGTCACCAATAAATCCGCTATCTGGTGTAAAGTCAATACTATCATCTGAAGGATCGTTAGGAGTTCCATTATCGTTTACTGTGGCAATTCCGTTGGTCACACTCACAATTGTGATTGATGATGAAGAAGGACCGTCAGTTCCGAAATCGTCATTAGCCAGAACATCTAACAATATGTCTGTATTAATTGGAGTCACAAAGTTGTCGTTGGAGGCAACTGGACTTCCGCAATCTGCAGAAGGAACTGCATTCGGATCAGGATCGCAAGGATTCAAAGGATCACTGCCACCGGCGATTTCATCATCGTTGGTCATTCCATCATTATCACAATCACCTGTTCCCAATGAGAGGCAGTCACCAACAACAATGGTAACAATTGCTTGATCGCAATCGCCATCAGCATCACATATTTCATACGTCAGTTCGGCATTTCCAATGAATCCAGAATCAGGCGTAAAGTCGATCGTATCATCCGTTGGGTCATTAGGCGTGCCATTGTCATTGACTGCCGCTGTACCATTTACAACAGCAATGATTACAATGGATCCGGAGTTTGCACCATCAACGCCAAATGAGTCATTATCTAATACATCAAGAGAAATAGATTGATCAATTGGTGTTGTAAAGCTATCATCGTTCGCGAATGGAGTACCACAGTTCGCTGAAGGGATAGCATTCGGATCAGGGTCACAAGGATTTAATGGATCACTACCACCTGTAACTTCACTACCATCGTCAAAACCGTCGTCATCAGAATCAGGATCAGCAGGATCTGTACCAGCAAGTAATTCATCACCTGCATTCAGACCATCCGAATCACAATCCGTAGTAGCTACTGCACCAGCATTTGGATCGCAAGGATCAGAAGGATCGGTTCCATTTGTAACCTCGTCGCCGTTTGTAATACCATCGCCATCGCAATCTAGCGATGCGAAATCAAGACAGTCTCCAACAAAAACTGTAACAATAGCCTGATCGCAATCTAGTTCAGCGTCACAAATTTCATAAGTGAAATCAGCAGTTCCAGAAAAACCACTATCCGGTGTGAAATCAATGGTGTCATCAGAAGGATCGTTTGGAGTTCCTCCATCATTCACAGTGGCTGTACCATTGTTACTTGAAATTACAGTGATCGCTTGTGAAGCAGCACCATCAACACCAAAACTATCATTACCCAATACCGAAACGTTGACAGGAGTATCGAGAGAAGTCAAAATAGAGTCATCATTTGCGTCTGCAGTACCACAATTTTCTGAAGGCACAGCATTAGGATCAGGATCGCAAGGGTTCAATGGATCACTGATGGCGGTTACTTCATCACCATCATTGAAACCATCACCATCCGTATCCGGATTGAGTGGATCGGTTCCAGCGATGTCTTCATCGTCGTTCACCAAACCATCATTATCACAATCGTTTGTACCCAGCGCAAATGGATCTGGATTACATGAGTCGAGCGGATCAAATCCGAGTGTTACTTCAGCACCATCGTTGTATCCATCACCATCGGTATCAGGATTAGCAGGATCAGTACCGATTAATATTTCATCGGCAGCAGTCAATCCATCCAAATCACAATCGTTGAAAGAAAGAGCGCCAGCATCTGGATCACATGAATCATTTGGATCAGAGCCACCGGCAATTTCATCGCCATCATTTAATCCATCACCATCTGAATCAGGATTCAGTGGATCAGTTCCGTAAAGCAATTCATCGTCATTGGTGAGACCATCAGCATCACAATCGCTTGTTCCGATTGCAAATGGATCAGGATCACATGCATTCAATGGATCTGTTCCATCGAGAACTTCGGTACCATCATCATATCCATCGCCATCTGTATCTGGATTGGCAGGATCAGTTCCGAACAAATCTTCAGTTGCTGAATCCAAACCATCACTATCACAATCATTCGAAGCAAGTGCACCGGCATCCGGGTCGCAAGAGTTCAGAGGATCTGAACCACCTGCTACTTCATCACCATCATTGAAACCATCACCATCCGTATCAGGATTGAGTGGATCGGTACCAGCGATGTCTTCATCGTCATTCACCAAACCATCATTATCGCAATCATTTGTTCCAAGTGCAAACGGATCAGGATTACATGAATCGAGCGGATCAAATCCGAGCGTTACTTCAGCACCATCATTGTATCCATCACCATCGGTATCAGGATTAGCAGGATCAGTACCGATCAATATTTCATCGGCAGCAGTCAATCCATCCAAATCACAATCGTTGAAAGAAAGAGCGCCAGCATCTGGATCACATGAATCATTTGGATCAGAGCCACCGGCAATTTCATCGCCATCATTTAATCCATCACCATCTGAATCAGGATTCAGTGGATCAGTTCCGTAAAGCAATTCATCGTCATTGGTGAGGCCATCGGCATCACAATCGTTGGAACCGAATGCGAATGGATCAGGGTCGCAAGCATTTAGTGGATCAGTACCACCAAGAACTTCCGTTCCATCATCAATACCATCGCCATCTGTATCTGGATTGCCAGGATCAGTACCTAACAAATCTTCAGTAGCGGTATCTAAACCATCGCTATCACAGTCGTTGGAAGCAATTGCACCAGCATTTGGATCACATGAGTCGAGTGGATCGAAACCATTATTCACTTCATCGCCATCATTGAATCCATCGCCATCGGTGTCCGGATTGAGTGGATCGGTTCCTGCGATATCTTCATCATCATTCACCAAACCATCATTATCACAATCGTTTGTACCCAGCGCAAATGGATCAGGATTACATGAGTCGAGTGGATCAAATCCGAGGTCAACTTCTGAGCCATCATTGTAACCATCACCATCGGTATCAGGATTTGAAGGGTCAGTGCCGATCAAGAATTCATCTTCAGCAGTCAAACCATCCAAATCACAATCATTGGTGGCAAGCGCTGCAGCATTTGGATCACAAGAATCATTAGGATCAGAGCCATCAGCAACCTCGTCACCATCACTGAAACCATCACCATCAGTATCTGGATTTAATGGATCTGTACCATTTACGGTTTCATCGTCGTTTGAAAGACCATCAGCATCACAATCATTTGAACCGATAGCAAGTGGATCGGGATCACAAGCATCTAAAGGATCAGAACCACCGAGCACTTCAGTGCCATCATCAATACCATCGCCATCCGTATCTGGATTAGCTGGATCTGTTCCGAAAAGCGTTTCCATGGTTGAGTCCAGGCCATCGCTATCACAATCGTTTGAAGCGAGAGCACCAGCATTCGGATCACAAGAGTTGAGCGGATCAGAACCACCAGACACTTCATCGCCATCGTTTACGCCATCGCCATCTGTATCGGCATTAAGCGGATCGGTACCGACGATGTCTTCATCATCATTGATCAAACCATCATTATCACAATCATTTGTACCAAGAGCAAACGGATCAGGATTACATGAATCAAGTGGATCAAATCCGAGGTTTACTTCTGTACCATCATTGTATCCATCACCATCGGTGTCAGGATTTGTTGGATCGGTTCCAATTAGAATTTCATCAGCGGCTGTTAATCCATCAAAATCACAATCATTTGTAGCCAATGCTCCTGCATCTGGATCACATGAATCATTCGGATCAGAACCACCAGCGACCTCATCGCCATCATTCAAACCATCACCATCAGTATCAGGATTAAGGGGGTCAGTACCGTTCGTTGTTTCGTCATCATTAGAGAGCCCGTCCGCATCACAATCGTTAGTACCGATAGCGAGTGGATCAGGATCACAGGCATTCAATGGATCAGATCCTCCAAGAACTTCAGAACCATCGTCAAAACCATCGCCATCCGAATCTGGGTTGGCTGGATCTGTTCCGAATAAAGTTTCCATGGTTGTATCCAAACCATCGCTGTCACAATCGTCTGTAGCGATTGCACCGGCATTCGGATCACAAGAATCATTCGGATCACTTCCTCCGACTACCTCATCACCATCATTGATTCCATCGCCATCTGTATCAGGATTTGTGTTGTCGGTACCAGCAGTAATTTCTCCCGCATTATCAAGTCCATCGTTATCACAATCGTTCGATGCAAGAGCATTGATATTTGGATCACAAGGATCAAAAGGATCAGTGCCAGCAGTAATTTCATCATCATCAATTATTCCGTCACCATCAGTATCAGCACCTGGTGCTTGACGCCAGTCACGGTCAGCACCTGGATTGATTGCATCTGGGAATGATGTTGGAGTTTGTCCATTTGTAGGATTCGAAGCAATGTCATTGGTATCGAATGCATCATCGAGTCCATCGTCATCAGCATCCGTTCCAGCAGCGGTCGTTTCCGCTGATCCATTGCCATCAGTATCCCAACCTTCGATGACATCGTTTATGCCATCTCCATCAGTATCTGTGTCAGTGTAATCAGGATTTCCGAGACCGTTTGTATTCACTGGAGCAATTGATGTTCCAGCAGCAGCGCTATCATAAGCATCGTCTAAACCATTGTTGTTTGAATCAACACCAGAAGGGGCAACATAACCACTTGTTGACTGCGCTTCGATATTATCTACGATACCATCATCATCGGAATCAATATCCAGATAATCGGCTAAACCGTTGCTGTCCGTATTTGGTAAAATAAGTGCCGTTCCTCCATTGTCGATATCTACAAGATCAGAAAGTCCATCACCATCAGTATCTGTGATTGCACCAGTGCCGATCATTCCATCGTTATCCGGATCAATTCCACCAGCCTCAATAACGTCCAGGATACCATCATTATCGGAATCCAAGTCCATTGAGTTAAATGCACCATCAGCGTCATTGTCGGCGACACAGGTGATCGGAGAAGCGGCAAATGCATCAATAAAATTACCCACAGATGCAGAACCACTACCGGTACTCACTGCTTCAAACCAGAAACGGGTGAGATATTGACCAGCAGGAACAGTATAGGTGCCTGAGTGAAATTCCCAAGAAGCCGTTGTTGCGGAATAATTTTGAGAAAAGTCAAATGAGCTTACAGAACCAATTTTGAATGCCATGACATCCGTACCAACTCTTGCACGGTGCGCAAATGACCAAGAAATGATCTCACCAGGAATGGTGATCAAATCCTGATAGTTGGCTGCGACAAGATTTGCATTGAGTTCTGCAAACTGATCACCTTCATATGACGCCACTCCATTGAAGCCAGATTGCCAGATTTCGATTTGACTGTCTGCGGCTGCTGTTTCCCAACCGTCCACCAAAGCTTCAGACATCACAAGGAATGTCGTTACAGTGGAAGGACTTTCGAATCCACCATTGATGACTTCATACTGTACTGAATTATTTGAAGCACATTCGTCGATATCTTCAATACCGTCATTATCGTCATCGAGGTCATTGAGGTCTTCAATTCCATCGCCGTCGTAATCATCAGACGGATCAACCACTGAATTCACTACCACCTCTATAAGAGCAATGTTTGAGACATTGCCATCATTGTCTTCAATGGTATAGTTGATGCTTGCTATTCCAAAATAATCTGTTGCAGGAATGAATGTCACATCACCTGTACCAGTATCTACTGACCACGATCCTTCGGCAGTTGTGATTGTAGTTTGTTGTCCTACAGTGATTGGATCGAGGTCGATCGTTGAAGGATCAACTGTTCCATCTGTATCAGTATCATTACCATCGATATCAGATATCGTTACCTGAACATCTTCGTCAGTAGTAGCAACATCATCATTGGCCACAGGGGCAATAGAAGGGCAAGCGAATCCATCCGATGAATCCGTATCATAAATGGTGATCTCTTGACCAGCGAGAGCAGAAGGTACAACAGCTTTGGTAACTACTGTTCTCACTCCATTTCTATTTGGGAAACTAACTACAACATAAACTTCTTCATTCGGATCGCTCACACCGAAATGCAAAACTGGATTTCCGAACGTACCATATCCTTCTCCACTTGCGAGATTCATCAAAGGAGAAATTCGTGTACCAGCGCAATTGTAGAGAGCTGCATTTGCACCGTTTGCAATGGCATAAGTTGAAGCACCGAAATCCCATTTTGCTTGAACGCGCAGATAATTGAGATCATTCAATTGATTCTGCCAAAGTTGATTGTCCAAAGTGGACATATTCAAATAGAGATCAAGGTCACCATCATTATCAGTATCTACAAACGAAGCGCCTTGTGTATTTCCCGCGGGGTTGATGCCAAAATTGACTGGGGCCACAGGTTGACTAAAAGTCAAAGATGATGCTCCGTCATTTTGAAACAGATAACTTTCTGTATGGACATTGGCAAGGAATAAATCGATGTCGCCATCATTGTCAATATCTCCGGCAGTAACACCATCAATGGTAGAACCACTTAAAACCACACCTGAAGAAGTGCTTGGTTCGCCAGTTGCTACAAATGTCCCGTTGTCATTTCTCCATATCTGATTGGTGGAGTTGTCTGCCCAAAAGAGGTCCAGATCACCATCGCTATCGAAGTCAGCCCAACATACGCCACCTTTGTTAGAGTTACTTGCACTTTCATTAAATGATGCAGAAGAGAAGGTACCATCACCGTTGTTGTGCCAAATGTCATCATTGCTATTTCTTCTGAGACAGAGATCGACATACCCGTCATTGTCATAGTCACCGGCTGCTGCATAATCGCCTCCTGATCCACCAGTTGGAAGACCTGTGGTAGAATTATCCACTTGGGTAAATTGACCATTTCCATCGTTCGAGAGAATATCCACTCCGAATACATGATCATCCAACACGATATCTAAGTCACCATCATTGTCATAATCTAAAACCACTATCCCCTCCGAATTGATACCACCTGTAAGGGAAGTGATTGACTGATCAGGATCCTGTAGTGCAGTACCGAAGCTATAGGCAGGAGATGAAGAAGGCCCCTGATTCAACCAAATGTTGACTTCATTAAACGTATTGACAATAAAATCAAGGTATCCATCATTGTTCAAATCGGCAGCAATGGCGGATCTTTCCGTGGTTGTTGTGCCGAGCGATGCAGCATTTGTTGCTGTGACATCAGTAAAAGACGTACCTCCAGAAGAAAACAAGAGACGCGTATTCACTGAACCATCATTGGTATTCACCAACAGATCCAGATAGCCATCATTGTTGAAATCAGCCCAACAAAAACCGGCATCTTTATTTCCAGAAATGTCTACTCCTTGCGAGGCAGCCACATCAGAAAATGATACTTGAGAAATACCGCTCCATGCGAGCAGACTGAAAACAGAAATCAGAATAGAATTCTTCATGATGAAAAAATTTGGGTGATCCGTATGTATGCCCACAGGTTTGCGTAGGATACATCAATACACGGACGCAAATCAATTCTATACAATGTTGTGCCTGACTTGTGATTTTAGAAACATCCAACACAGGTCTGTTTATTTCGTTAAAACACAACCAATAGGGGCTATTATTCTCACTCTACAAGGAGATTCACAATCAGTTTCTATTGTAAATTGTTCTCATTTCAAATAGCATATGGATGCCTCACTTAAGTTTATTGAGGGTATGATCTGATGCCAAGTGGAAACAAAAAACAATGCCTTCGGATTAACTTTGTTATAAAATCTTACGCATGATGAATCAACTCACCATTGAAGACGCCCAGAAACAAGTGGACCAATGGATTACCACCACAGGAGTTCGGTACTTCAATGAGCTCACCAATATGGTGATCCTGACAGAAGAAGTGGGCGAATTAGCGCGAATAGTCGCCAGAAGATATGGAGAACAAAGCGAAAAAGACAGCGATAAAAACAAAGACCTTGGGGATGAAATGGCAGATGTAATGTGGGTTTTAATTTGTCTTGCCAATCAGACAGGCATCAATCTTACTGATGCATTTCGTAAGAATTTGGAAAAAAAGTCAATTCGTGATGCCATAAGGCATATTGAAAATCCGAAACTCAGAACTTGATAGTTTGAATGCGCTCATGTCATTCATTCATTCTGAAGGAGAGGGCACCGCTAGGGCACTTCTTGATTTGTTCGATGATTTCCGCCGTAGATGCCTGATCTATTTTTACCCAAGGCACTTCCCTTGGCTTAAAAACATGAGATAACCCTTTTGCACAAATACCTGAGTGAATACACTTTGTATTCTCCCAAACCACAATCACTTCGCCATTGGAATATTCTTTCTTCATGAGATTGATTTTTGAAGTTCGTCTGTTTGTAGTTGCTGTAAAACTTCTGCTTTATACGGTTGACGTTGCGGATACTCGGATGGCTTCACATAGTTGAGTATTCTGGACAACAATGCATTGGAAATGCGCTGTTGATGTAAAAAACAACATGTCAGATCAACTGGAAATGCACCGATGGTCGATTTTATTTCGGCGGCGGTTCTTCCAAAAACAATTCTCTCACATTTATTAAGGATGGCCAAATCAACATAATCATAGAGCATTCTCTGATAAATGGCGTAATCGCGATTCAAATCATAATCGATGCCGATGACATGTGCTTCCATCATGGGACCACAGACCATGGCAGACATAAAACCAACAGGTTTGTTTTCGAACCAATAGGTTTGCACAAAAAAATGACCTGGTAAGTGTTGCAGTAATAGTGGTAGCGTATCCAGATTCAATTTACCCAATCGAAAATCTGCTTTGTTGTGCACATTTTCGTACAGTTCGGTAAGTTGGGGAATCAATTTTTTCACGCTTTCTGCAGTCTCAAACTTGGTTTCGAGGATTTTTGATTTATTCAGAGCGGCTTTCGCCTTGGTTCTGAATTTCGTATTCATCCCTTCTAGGTAATGATTGAATGTAGTCCACTCTTTCAAGATAGGCATGACCATGTTGTGATCAACCTGAAACTTTTTGAAACCCGCTTTACTAAGTTGATCAGCAACACCGGCCGAGGCAGGATAAAAGTCCTTGATTACCATAGCACAAATCTTCTTCCCGTTCTCCTTTTCCTGTTTGGCGATAATGCGCATTGCTCCTGCAATCAAATGACTGATTTGCTGATCGCTCAAAGCTACATTGAAGTTGAATCCGTGTTCACCAGTTGCAATGGCATTGCCGCAAATGAGGATGTTGTGAACGTGCTTACCCCGAATGACGGAGGCCAATTTGTTCAAGGCACGAAGAAAGACATTTTGATATGCGTCTTCAGAGGTCGTGAAATGCGTAATCTGGAAAGCGGCAGCACCTATGACATCATCTCCCGATCGGAAAACAGCATACCTCAATTCAAGGCCTTCATCGTGGGCATCTTCAAGCGAGCTGAGGTAGTCCAAACACAAAAACCGATGTGAGTTGGTGATCACTTTTGCCCAATCAGTGAAATTGATATCGCGATATGAATGAAAAATTTCGGTAGATACAGCAAGATCAATTTCCGATGCATCGGAAGTCTTGCAATACTTGTTGAGCGTTGAGTAAATCGTACAAGACATTCGAGTGGTAAAACTACATCATTCATGGACATGAAAAGTTTACCTGGGTTAAGAGAAATGGCGAAACAGCTCTAATTGACCGATTATAAGCTGTATAAAGCTTTCAGCAGTGAATTCGATCTATGAAAAATCATCGAAAACGACATGATCAGGATCAAATTCATGATCTGTACAATTCTATTCATGATTACATCAGGAGGCTCTAATTTCGGGGCAAAATTTTATCATGCTCGAAATACCTGGTCATATTACCCTCGTCTTTATTCTGACCACATTCGTCACTTACCTGATGTTCGTGGTATCATGCATGTTTGCTGAAACAAAAAAGATTCAAAACAGAGCAGTAGCGGTAGCGTTGCTCTCATTACTATGGATCATTTTTCAAAGTACACTTTCTTTGAATGCATGGTATATGGACAGAAAAACAGTACCTCCTCACCTTGCCTTTCCAGTTATCAGTTGGCTTGTTACCATGACACTCGTATTCATCGTTCCTAGATTAAAAGTATGGACAGATCAGCTGTCTCTTCGCGTACTTACATGGATTCATATTGTGCGACTGCCAGTTGAGTTATGCCTTTATTGGCTTGCACTACAAAGACAATTACCATGGAGTATGACCTTTGAAGGCTACAATTTCGATATCATATTCGGATGCACCGCTCCTATCGTTGCTCTTTTATATTTTAATTTTAAGAAAATCAACCGCAAAGTATTTTTAGTTTGGAACATCCTCGGACTTGTATCTGTGCTTGCTGTGGTCATCAGAGGCATTGGGGCTGTGCCATCACCATTGCAGTTCTGGGACTTTACACAACCAAACTATGCTGTCATGCATTTCCCATTCATTTGGTTACCTTCATTCATAGTTCCTGTGGTCATCTTTTCACATTTGAATGCCATTCGTCGACTGACGATCAAATCGAAATAAATATTCAGAGAACATTTTCAAATTTTCTTTTAGATAAACCTTCTAATCTTCGAAGGCAATCGTTCTTTGTCAATGAGCATTGTCAAAACAATCAACAGAAATGGTAACGCCACTACCTTATAACGCAACACGGCGCCAAGTATCGGAACACAATTACCGAGAATTGAAGCAAACACCAGCAAATAAGAAATCATAAACAGGATTAACAATCCTTCTTCTTTTGAAATTTTTCTCTTGAAACTAAATAGTGTTACACAGAAGAAGATTAGGTACAAAAGATTTTCAAATCCGAAAAAAAAAACCCGGCAAACTATTTACCTCAAAAGGAAGAGGTCTGAAATAGGTAAGAAAAAATGCTTGTGGGTAATGCAATAAGAACTGTGAAGTTGTGCCAATTGGAGGAATATCAATTACACTTCCAGCCTTCGTCAAAAAAGCCACATTGTAAAAATCTGTTTGTCTTTTATGCAAGACATATAAAAAATCTCCACCACTGAAAAAATGATGGGCATTTTGAGCGACAATAAAACATAAAACATGAACAATGATGAAAAGGTAAATCAATTTCAATTTTCGAAACACCACTGCAATCATCAAAAAAATCAATGCTGGCAGCATCGATACAATGACATACATTTTCAGATAAAACAACAATGCGAAACACACCATGACCATCAACCATGACTTCCATTTGCGCCGATCTGAAATCAGTATCATGATATGCCATAACATGAAACCCAGAAATAAAAACAAAGGAGATTCCTTCAGAACGGATGATGACCAGAAAACAACAGAGGGCAATAAAAAACAAATGATGAATAACCACCATTCCTTTCCAGAGAAGAAGCGCACAAAAGCTTTGTACAATGCAACAAAACCAACAAAGGAAAAAAATGAAAGAATGATCGCATGAGCATGAAAACTTCCAAATGTCACAAAAGATAAAATGACATTGATTCGAATAATGGTAGAGCAATCATCACTTAATCCATATGTATATCCACTGCTCCATGCATGCAATTGATCGACAACGTGAACATACTCCGCACTGTTCATTTCATGGCCAAACATGAGGGCCCAAAAAACATCACGATGTTGTGACCATTCATGATAGATCACTTGCGCATCATTGAAATAACGCAATGCATCACTTACAGATTGATCCACATAATACCTTGTGTAAACAAGATAAAAAATAAATCCAACAAAAACTTTCAAAAGGAATGTTCCGGTAAGAAATTTTCTCGGGATTTTTTCCAGATAAAAAAACCGGGACCAATGCACCGCAACCACAAATAAGATGGTGTATAGCAGCGGTACAATAGTCCCGGTCATTTTATTTTTTTATTGAGGAACGGAGTCTTTGCCTTTCCACGCTTTATAGACGGCACTACCCAATACTGCCAAAACAAAAAGGAATAACAAAGCTGATCCTGCGAGATTAATCGTTGTTCCTTTCTTGTATGATGACGGCTCGAACGACCATTCAATTTCATGATCCCCTGCGGGAACCATTACAGCACGAAGAATGTAATTTGCACGGACTGTTGGAACCTCCTGACCATCGATTCTACAAACCCATCCTGCAGGATAATACACTTCGCTAAATACAGCGAGAGCCTCCGCGTTTGAATGTGATGAGTAGGTCAGTTTTTTCGTTGCATACTGTGTCAGTGAAATCACAGAAGTTGAATCAAGCGCTGTTGGTTCTTTAACCAATTGATCAAACTCTTTGTGCACGACGGTGACATTTCGCAAGTCCTCTTGTCCAACAAAAGTCATTTCTTCATCGGCATTGTTGGCCCATTTCACCCCATTTGCAAACCATGCATTACCGAATGCATTTGAATCGTTCATCAACGGTGGAGCTTCACCACTGTATTTGACATATCGCGTGTTCAACATATTGATCACATCACATGTGCTCAAAACGGAATCAATCACGGCCGGATTTCTCGACTGGAATGATTGTGTAATTCTGTTCAATTCATCATACAAATGAAAGTCAATCATTTCCTGATAACGTTTGAGTTTGGCTGCATGATAACCTCCAAGACTCTTATGAAAATAAGGAATGCTGGCCTCTGCAAACACACCACGACTCGCCAACAGAACACGGTAATCGGTGTTCAGATTTAATACACCATATTCTGCTGCCATATGAAAGAGCTCTTTGTTCTTGACGTTTTTATTGCCGCGATAAGCCTTCATATTTTGCTCCAGTGTAGAAACTTGGGAATCAAAATCCTTCACTTGTCCTTTTTCCCGATCGAAAATAAATTGATCACATACATCCGGTGTAAAAGGAAAAACTCGGTCGTCCACCTTCACATAGTTTTTGTATTCCATTTTGCCGGTAGAAGGATTTTTTCTTTTCTCATCGTTGACGTATCGGTTAGAAACCGACCACATATCTACAATGGTGATTGCTCCAAACAATCCAGCAAAAAGATACCACCGTAGTTTATTCAATGAAATAGCTACAACCAAACCTGCAGCAATCAACATCATGAAAAAAGATCGCTGTGCATCGGATTTAAAAATGTATTCTCTAACGTGAATAATTTCATCTTCCATTTCACCAAGTAGCCTGATTGTTTCAGGATTGGATTTGTACTGCTCACGCATTTGATCAAGATACTGCACATCATTTTCAGAAAGCAATGGACCAGTCATTTGAGGATTGACCATCAACAACATCATCACTGCTATCAGTGCGGCACTGCCACCCCAAATGTATTTTCTGAATGACGCATTTACACCACCTTTCAAAAGTTGATCAATGAACAAAATACCAAATGCTGGGACCATTATCTGCATCAGCACATGAATCATTTTGGTATCTCTAAATTTGTTGTACATCGGAAACTTATGGATGAAAAAATCATTCAAAGCATTCATATCGTTCCGAGAAAGAAAGATCACCAAGATGGTCAAAATCATGAATGGCCATTTCAAAACATCTTTACTAAAAATGAGGGCAAGTACAAACAAGAACATCATGGCAGCGCCAAAATAAAATGCGCCAGCCGAACTACCCTGTCCACCCCAATATTGACCAAACATTCCGACGTTCTCGCGCAACTGTTTTGGAATTTGATTCAAGGCATCCTTGTTCTCAGAAATGGCAGTGGAAGACGATCCTCCTTTTGCATTCGGAATGGCCATCGCCCACAATTCTCCGCCAGACATATTGTATTCAAGTATGTATTCATCGCGCAGACCATCTGCTGGCTTCATGGCCTCATCCTGACCAGGAGGAACAATGGTAAGTTCCGTTTTACCTCTTGTGGTAAGCTGGCTGTATTCATAAGTTGAGAGCATATTGCCCACATTCGGCAACAACGCCAGTACACCGCCAATCGCCAATGCCGCGCTAGTCTTTAGAGAAAGAACCAACTTTCCCCCGATGGCAAGTCTGATCACTTCAGTGATCGCCACCAATCCTACAGCAAATGCAAAATAGTAAGTCATCTGCAAGTGATTTGACATCAAATGCAATCCAAAGAACAATGAGAATATGGCGCTTCCGACCAACCACTTTCCACGATAGGCCAATATCAATCCACCCAAGGCCAAAGCCATATAACCCAACGCATTGATTTTGGATGTGTGCCCTGATGCAAGGTAAATCAGGTTGAAGGAAGAGAGACCGAATGACACAGCTGCCACAATTCCCAGCCATGGATTAACCCTCAGACACAACATGAGAATATAGAATCCCAACATCAGCATGTACAACGAACCTTGAGTGGGTGACATGAAAAATTTGAGAACATCATCCAAAGATCTGAGCCAATTGGAAGGATATTGAATATTGATTTGATAGGCAGGCATTCCACCGAACATGTTGTCTGTCCAGAGGGCCTCTTCGCCATTCAGATAGCGATAGTCTGCAAGTTCTTTGGACATGCCCATGACATTTTGAACGTCATGCTGCTTGAGCATATACTCGCTTCCAAGGAGATTAAAAAAAGTATTGGCAATAACAAGAAAAACGATGATGGCCACAACATGTGGCAATGCTTTGAGCAGATTGGTTTTGTTGATCATTCCTGTTGGTCGATTTGAGGCGGGGAAGTTATGACATCGGCTTAAAAACCGTATTGCCCCGAAGAATTTATTCCAACTACAATGACTGTTTAACCCGGAAAAAGCAAAAGAATTCTACTTCGACGCTAAAACTCCTCCTTTTAAACGGTTTTCGCTATCTCTTTTTCACTGACAATCGAAACCATTTTCAAATAAAAACGCCATTCAGCCATTGACATTACCGGATTCTGGCGTTGCAAGATGAATCCAATGGTGTAAACAGAGATGAATAGTCGGATCTATTCTTTGATTTCGACGTAGTCTACGTAATCACCACCCTTTTCATCTTTTCTATCATGTTTGCCAGAATCTACGGTCACATGACCTTCAGGCCTTGACGGGCGGGCATTATCTTGATTCCGGCGTGCATTGTCCCGCATTTTTTCCTCGGCTTTTCTAATCACATGAGGGAGGGCCATATTGGCCACCAATCTGATCAAAAAAGCGATGGCAAAAATCCAGAATAATATCCTGAGAATACCGGAAAATGATGCTTCATAAACCATGAGGCAAATTTAAAGGCAAGACTGAATTCCGCTTTCAAGTTTTTGAAAATTGATCATTTTTGTGAGCCTGATCCGGTGTAATTGGCATTCTTTCCAGAACTGGCCACAACGTAAACTCAATACCGCGACATCTCCAGGATCATTCCTTTCATCACTGCGGTCAAAATTTCGATCAATCCTGTATTTCAAATTTCTCGGTCGAACTCACGCCACCGACTTCTACCAGCGCATTGTAAATACCAGGAGGCAAATAGTACTTGCCGTTGGTGGCACGTTCAATTTGAATCTTTTCATCTTCCACTTTACCTGCATTTAATTTCTCCATGAGCTGTTTGGAAGCTTCCTCAGAAATGCTCAGGTCCCACTCAAAATGATTCAATGATTGCGAATCAGATTCAAAATTCAAGGTTGTCAATTTGAATTCTTCCAAAAAAATATCGACACGAATCTTCCCAGCAGATTTCGTATAGATCGGAATATTCCAATGTGGTACCGGCGGCTCAATCCACTTACACCAACCATTACCCCAATCACTTCGATACGAAATTGCATCTATGCTCATCACAGCTAAAATCGAATCTTTCACATCATTTAGTTGACGCAATGATTGAATATCCGCGATCCAAATTCCACGTCCATGCGTTCCGATCACCAATTCGTTTTCCCTGGACTGAATCACCAAATCATGCACGGCAACTTCGGGAATTTTATTGGAAAGACTTTTCCAATTCGCACCACGATCCAAGGTATAATAAACGCCGTGATCCGTTCCGATGTACAAAATGTTCCTGTCATAGAAGTCCTCACGAATAACGTTTACCGGCTCAGAAGGAAGTGATATTCCCAAATTTTTCCATGTAAGACCGAAATCTTCGGACACAAAAACATACGGCTTAAAATGATCCTGACGATAGCCAGAAAGTGTGATGTAAATCCGACCTTTTTCAAAACGTGAAAAAATAATTCTACTTACCCAAAGATTCGCGGGTAATCCGGATGTGCGATTTTCCCAACTGTATCCATTGTCCTTCGAGACCATCACATTTCCGTCATCTGTTCCAATGGCCAACAATCCAAATTGCAAAACTGATTCATCGATGCAGGTGATGGTCGCATAAGGCACGTTTCCTTCAATGTGATCCGATTTAGTCATATCACCACTGATCGTTTGGAAATGATCTCCACGATCAGTTGAACGGTGCACTTTGTTGGAACAGATATAAACGATATCTTGATTGTGAGGTGACAACAAAATAGGAGTCTGCCAATTCCACCTTAGTGGTTCCTCGCCCATTTCATGGTGGATATCAAAACTTTTATTGTTTTTAAAATCCCATGATGTACGCATGTATTCACCAAACTGACTACCTGTGTAAATGGTGTAATTATCTCGGGTATCTACCATTACCTGCATGCCATCGCCACCGATCAATTCGCTGAATTCGTGATGCCCGGTGATTTTCCAACCCACATGATTGTTTGATTGAGATGAACCATACCAGACACCATTGTCTTGCATTCCTCCATACACATTGTATGGCGTTGCCATATCGACTTGCACTGCATAAAACTGAGAAACGATGGGCGAATTGCAGTTGATGAATGTTTCGCCATTATCATAACTGATTTGCACGCCACCATCGCTACCATTGATGATGTGACCAGAATCGTTGGGATCGATCCATAGGGCATGATGATCCACATGCACATTATCCGGATTAATGCCTTTCCAATGAGCGCCACCATCATTGCTACAAAGCAGTGGCACTCCGGCAATATAAATTCTTTGATGATTTGAAGGATCAATTCTGATCAATCCAAAATAATATCCATAGGTGAATACCACATCATCCAAATAGTCTTCGTGTGTGCGTTTCCATCCAGTGTGTTCGAAATCGTAACGATAAACTTCAGCACCCACAATTGGTGTATTGAACATATCATCGTTGGCATTGCTGAGATATTTGTAAAAATCATTTGGCACAATTCTGCCCGCATTCACTTCAGCTATGGTATGTTCCACAGTGTATTCCTGCGGAAATCCATTCTTTCTTAAAAATACACTGAGTTGGGTCGTGTCAATTTTCGCGAAATCAGCGACACTCATATTTTGAAAGTCTCTCCGAACAAGCACGTCTTTCGTTTCTTTCTTGGCCGTATCCGCACGATTGGATTGGTTGTCAACCATTGCATACAGGTGCTTACCATCTTTGTCTTGTAAAAACGCCAGGCCAATACGACCGATCATTTCTTCGGGTGTTTGATTGAACCCCGATATGCCATCCATGGCAGTTGAAGAAATGTTTTTCCAGGTTACACCACCATCCAAAGAATGCCAAATGGCTGTTTCATCGCCGTTGCCGGAAAACTTCCAGGCCTGTCGACTTCGGTTCCAAGAAGCAGCAAATAATTCGAGTGGATTTTGTTCATTCATGACCATATCCACGACACCAACTTTGCTATTGCCAAGTTTCAGATTTGTCCATGTTTTACCAGCATCAGTTGTTTTGTAAACACCCTTCATAGGATTCTCTGAATAAAGCGAACCTAAAACAGCTACGTATAGGACATTGCTTTCACGAGGATCAATGATGACACGGCCTATATGATGTGAATCTGCCAATCCGCGATGCTCCCATTTCCATGTTTCAGCATTGTTTGAAGACACCTTTTGTTTTGTTCCAACAAAAATTCCAACTCCGCTGTATGATGATCGTGAAGAATTCACTTCGCCAGTGCCAATCCAAATGGTTTCATCGTGTTGCCAATCCACATCAAAATCACCGATTGTCATCACCATTTCATGATCAAAAATAGGAGTGAATGAAGTGCCATTGTTATACGTGACCCATAGTCCGCCACTTGCAAACGCCACAAAAAAGTGTGTTGGATCTTGAGGATCGACTTCGATATCTGTTACCCGACCTCCCATCACCGATGGCCCAATATTCCTCACTGGGATATGATTCGTGAGACTGCTTTCCTTCAGAAGCTGTCGCTTACGCAATCCGTCCAATCGTTCGTTTCCCTGAGTGGCTGCAGTGGAATAGGTGATTTGTTTTTGATGGCGTTGAGCTTGAAAAGACAGTTGAATAACCATCAGAAATATCAAGACAAATTTTGTTCTCATGAGGGCGAAAATAAAACGTCCTCTGTGATAAGAGGACGTTTGTAATTAGAATGTGTTGAATGGCTTATTTGATGTATCGCCAATCTTGTTTGTTTTTGATTGATTTCAATGAATGGTAAATCAATTGAATAACGCGCTCTACATCATCGATATGAACCATTTCCACCGTGGTATGCATATATCTCAACGGTAAAGAAATCAGAGCACTTGCAACACCTGCATTGCTATAAGCAAAAGCATCGGTGTCTGTTCCTGTACTGCGAGAAACTGCAGCACGTTGGAAGCGAATACTGTTTTTATCGGCGCTGTCAATGATGTGTTTTAATAAATTGTTTTGCACCGCAGGACCATAAGACAAAACTGGTCCTTTGCCACAAGCCAGATCACCGTTGACTACCTTGTTCATCATCGGTGTTTGTGTATCATGACAAACGTCGGTAACAATAGCCACATCAGGTTTGATGCGATGGGCGATCATTTCAGCACCACGGAGTCCGATTTCTTCCTGCACAGAATTGGTGAAGTAAACTCCGAATGGAATTTTATCCTTTTTTTCCTTCAACATTCTTGCAACTTCTGCAATCATAAATCCACCAATGCGATTGTCCAATGCTCTTCCGAGGTAATAACGATTGTTCATCACCATAAATTCATCTTCGAACGTGCAAACACATCCGATATGAATGCCCATTTTTTCTACTTCATCTTTGCTGGTAGCACCCACTTCAAGAAATAAATTTTTCATGCTTGGTTGTTCTTCCTTTGCGGCATCGCGCACGTGAATAGCAGGCCAACCAAACACACCTTTCACAATGCCCTTATCGGTGTGAATATTCACGCGCATGCTTGGTGCAATTTGATGGTCACTTCCGCCATTGCGACGCAAGTAAATAAAACCATCATTGGTGATGTAGTGAACAAACCAAGAGATTTCATCTGCGTGTGCTTCTACCACGACTTTGTATTCCGCATCGGGATTGATCACGCCAACCACAGTGCCATAGGTATCCACAATGTGGGTATCGACATATGGTCGGATATAATCCAGCCAAAGTTGTTGTCCAGGCTTCTCAAATCCGGTTGGCGCTGCATTGTTGATGTATTTCTCCAAAAACGCCAATGATTTTGCATTGGTTACTTTATTCACCTTTTCTTTACTATCAGATTTTTTCTTTGCCATAAACCTTCACGTTTAATTTAATAATGGTGAAATTTGCATAGAAATGGTCTTCACATCCATTGCCACTTATCACATTTCTCATCAACTCATTGTGAACACCGGAGAAAAACCACAAATCAGATTCATTACTACCGGTGATGGCAGTCACTCGTTGTATCATGAAACACTTCATGAAACCTACCACTCGACTCATGGTGCCATGAAGGAATCAATGCATGTTTTTATTGAAGCTGGATTGCGTCATCTTCCCGAAAATACAAATCCTATTCATGTCCTTGAAATTGGTTTTGGAACAGGATTAAATGCTTGGTTAACGGCACAAGATGCGCTAACAATCTCTAGACATGTTAATTTCACCACATTGGAACCTTTTCCATTATCGGATGAAATCAGTGCGAACCTCAACTACGCCGAGAATTCGTTAGAATTACAAAATTTGTTGCGTAAAATTCATGCAACAACATGGGAAAATGATCAAGTGATCCATGATCATTTTGTTCTTCATAAGTCAACCGCAAAACTTCAGGAATTTTCATCCGACAAAAAATTTGATTTGATCTATTACGACGCCTTTGGACCACCTGCACAACCAGAAATGTGGACGGCACCAATACTTCAAAAAGTAGCTGATTTGATGAATGATGAAGGCATATTGGTGACTTATTGTGCGAAAGGTCAGGTTCGTAGAGATCTCGCATCAGCTGGACTTTTCGTAGAAAGATTGCCAGGGCCTCCTGGTAAGCGAGAAATGTTGAGGGCAACAAAAACAAGACATTGACATGATCAATCGCTTCAACGTGAGGGTTTACTTTTTAATGCTGAACGAAAAACGTGATGCCATTCTGATTTCAGATGAAATCATCGGTGGAAATTGTTTTACCAAATTTCCCGGTGGTGGATTGGAATACGGAGAAGGAATTGTGGAATGTGTTCATCGTGAAGCCATGGAAGAATTGAATCAACACGTGGAAATCATCAAACATTTTTACACAACGGATTTTTTGGTTCAATCCAAATTTAGACCAACTGATCAGGTGATTTCAGTGTATTATCTGGTGGTAAAAAAGGGTGACCAACAATTCAAAACCACTGAGAAGAAATTCGATTTCTCACAAAATACCCAGGATGAGGAATCATTTCGATGGATGAAAATTAGCGACTTTCACGAACGGCATTTTGATTTTCCTGCAGATCAAAAAGTCGCGGAAATGATCCGGTTTTCAGGCCTGTGACATCACCTTAGACCTGAACCTTGAAAGTATCACCATGAATTGGTGAATTATTCAGATTCAAACCGACAATCTTCGCATCACTTGTCTTTCAACATTTTCATACAACTGATCCGGATTCATGGTGCGCCATTTCATATCATTAAGCTTGCCTCCCAAAATAAAATAGCTATCAATATTCGCAGATTGAAAATCGTATAACACGTGATCACGAAGATTCATGATTGTGATCCATCCATCTGCATCATTCACTTCCTCAAACCATTCATCGTAATAACTATCATCTGAACAATGAAAATTCAAAACATTTTCAGCGATGAGAACAAATTTGGTAATGCCATGATTCATTAATACTTCAACGACTTCGCGTTTTAAAAACATGATGTCATTGTAGAGTAGATCATTCCATTCGCCCATCAACTCCAGGATGGCGTAACCTTCATCATATTGCACAAACAGCACCTTCAGAAACAGTGTTTGACTACCAAAATGGTCCCACTGCGGGTGTATGTAATGATCGTATATCTTGTCGCTGAATTCAAATTCAGAATATTCCCGTTCATAAAATGGGGATGCAGGATCCTCACTCGCGATGTAGTATCCGCGCCAGTTGTAATATGGTTCAAGGGTATGCATCTCTTTCCAGGATTATTTTGAAGCCATGAAATGATCCACAGCATTTCTAACACTTCCCTTTTCCTTGAGCAATGATTCGGCTTCCTGATATGCCAGCCCGGTCAATCGCATCACCATTTTTGTACCTCTGTCAACGAGCTTGTTATTGCTCAATTGCATATCCACCATTTTATTTCCGCGCACCCTACCAAGTCTGATCATTACACTGGTTGAAATCATATTCAACACCAATTTCTGAGCAGTACCACTTTTCATCCTTGTGCTTCCGGTTACAAATTCAGGACCGACAACTACCTCTATTGGGAAATCAGCTTCTTTGCTCACAGGTGTATTCAAATTGCAGGTGATACAACCCGTTACAACACCATTTTTACGACATTGTTGAAGTGCGCCAATGACGTATGGCGTCGTTCCAGACGCTGCAATACCTATCACAACATCACCTTCATTCACATCGAATTCCAACAAATCTTTCCAACCTTGTTCTCTGTCATCCTCTGCAAATTCAACCGCTTTTCGAATCGCCTTATCTCCTCCGGCGATGAGACCGATGACCATGCCATGAGCAACTCCAAATGTTGGTGGGCACTCCGAAGCATCCACAATACCCAATCTTCCACTGGTGCCAGCCCCAAGGTAAAACAGGCGGCCTCCATCTTTCATTTTCGGGACAATTGCTTCAACCAACCGCTCGATTTGCGGCATTGCTTTACTGACAGCATGAGGCACAGTTTGATCTTCTTCATTCATGTGTTGCAATAATTCGGCAACACTCATGTTTTCCAATGCATCGTATCTGCTATCGCTTTCTGTTGTACTCACCCTGTTTATTTTGGCCCAAAAATACTTTCAGGAAAAATGAACACCTCAGATGTTTGGCAGAAATGATCAACACGGTGCATGCAACATTTTATCTTCGGCCTTAGTCAAGTATGGCAGTAAATTTGACCTGAACAGCAAAAGCGAATTATTCCAGATCCAACATGAAGTTCCCATTTCTGACAATTTTCATATTCCTCACTTCCATTCTTCAATTGAGTGCGCAAAAAGACACCACAAAAACGGGCTTTATGGATCAGGCCATGGTAACACCAAGAATGATTGCTGCACGCCATGAATTCAATGAAAACAATATGCGCGGTGCCCTATTGATTTACCGAGAAGTGTTGGAAGCGGAACCCAATAATGCAGATGCGATGTATGGCATCTCACAATGTCAGTACAATCTCAAAAAATACCGTCTGGCATTGGAATATCTGGATAAAGCGATCGCCATTAAACCTAATCTGAATAAGGAAACTGAGTTCTTTTATGGCCAGATTTACCACCGAACTGCACAATTAGACAAGGCCATCATTGCCTTTCAGAAATTCATGGGAATGGAAAACCCCAACACCTATGAATACGAACTTGCCACAGAATATTTGGCCCAATGCAGGTACGCACAGGAAATGATGGCTCACCCTGTCGATGTAACGATCAGCAACCTTGGCAATCTCATCAATTCACGATATGATGACTACACACCAAGTATCACATCAGATGGTAAAATGATCGTGTTCACCTCACGAAGAAATGACACCAAAGGTGGAAGGATAGATGAACAAGGCGACTACAAGTATTTTGAAGACATCTACTACAGTGAATTGGATGAATCTACGGGCGAATGGGGGCAGTCCTCTGCTGTGGAAGGGGAACTCAACACAGAAACATATGATGCCGTGCTCAGTATCTTCCCTTCCGGAAATGGCATGTATGTGTATAAAAATACCGTGAACACCACTGGCGATATTTTTTACTCTGAATATCGACCAACAAAAAAGGAATGGAGCGCAGCAGAAAAAATGCCTCGACCAATCAATACTTCCTATTTCGAAGGATCCATCAGCATGACTTCTGATGGCAATACCATTTATTTCATCAGTGAAAGACCAGAAGGACAAGGTCAGGGAGATATTTATGTTTCTACGAAAAAAGGTGACAGCGGGTGGTCACATCCTAAAAATCTCGGCGAATTCGTCAATACAGAACAAGACGAAAAATTTGTGTTTATTCATCCAAATGGTAAGACACTTTATTTCTCTTCCAACGGACATCAAACCATGGGTAGCTATGACATTTTTAAAACCGAAATGGTCAATGGTGAATGGAGTGTTCCAATCAACCTCGGTTATCCGATCAACACCGTGAATGAAGAATCCACTTTTTCTCTCACACAAGATAACAAAACACTGATGATCGCTGCAGAATATGACGATAGTTTCGGTGAAAGGGATATCTATCACATCGATGTATCCAAATACAAAATGCTCGCTGAGGGATATGAAAACAGTACCTATGGTCAACTCCTCCTCACTTGCACGGACGCCGGCGGTTCTATGGTGAAAGGTGTGAATGTGGAAGTGTACAGCGCTTCTGGATTAAAATACATCACGGGTGGAAAAACCGATAAACTTGGCCGTTTGAAAATCAATTTACCCGGGAATCAGAAATACAGAATTGTCGCAAATGACGGTGATTTTACCAAAACAGAAGAGGTGGATATGCAATTGAAAACACAAGGTGAAACAGTAATCAAATTAGATATTGTCGTAACCAACTGATTAGGGAATGCAGATTTTCTGCGGAATGGAATTCGATCCATTCAAACGAAGGGTGTAGACACCTGATGCTTGATTTTTCCAATTGAATGAGATCATTTCACCTGCACTCATTGTGATCTTCTGCGATTGCACCAATTGCCCGGTAATCGAATAAATATTCAGTTCTTCCTGAAACAAATCGCGAGATGATTTCACGATGAGTTCTTCTCCATCGTAAAACGCATTGAACATGCTTTGTTCGTCTTTACATTCAGAAAAAACAAGCTGACTGTACTTCACCCCACCATCTTCATTGACCATTTTGAGTCTGTAATAACCAGGCCTTTCATCGAAATCTTCTGAAGTACATTCAAATGAAAATACTTCACCATCATGTTGCAACACAGGTGTACACCATAACGAAAAATTTATTCCATCGGTTGATTTTTCCACCATCAATTCATCCTGACTCGCAGTAGAAATAACCTGAGCATGAATCACCGTTTTACCATCTTTACATATCGCATTAAAGCTCTGCACCGACACATCCAAGGTCAAAGAAGCACAAGTAGCTGTTGAGGTATAACCAATATTTGGTGCAACAAATATGTAGGCATTTCCAACCGACGTATTCACACTGTTCGCGAGGTAATGTTGATTATCGACACAGCCAGTACCGTGATTGAAAAGTGTGATGAATCGATCGCAATTTGCACTGCATGAAGAATTTGCATACTTGCCACCGCAATTGGTTTGATCGGCGAAAAGAACGTAAACAGTGCCGATACTGCATATCGCTCCAAAATTATAAGGTGCCGATGGTGTTGCGCCTGTAAAAGCCAAAACCCGCGCATGAGCTGGAATGACATTGTCTGAAGGAACAGGAACAAAAACTCCCGGGCAAGCAGCCCATGCATTCAAATCACTGATATAGGTAGTTTGTAAGGCAGAATAGGATCCTGCCTGGACCCAATTTGTATTGAGATTATCGCCAAAACCATTTCCACCATATGCACAACCACCAGCAGATACCGTTTGACTGACCAATTCCAGATTACCAATATTCAGTGGATTGCCACCTGTATCAAAATAGAGCCATTCTTCTGAGCCTTCACATGACCCGCAACCACCGTTGATCAATAACTCGAGCATTTGAATATTGTCAGTACAAGCATTGGTAAATGCCCTGATTCGAAGATCATCCACATACACATAATTAGTGCTGATCAGATGGAATGACAAACGCAAATAACGACTTGTATTCAACAACGAACCCGTAAATGTTGCCCCTGTGGTTATTGCAGTAACATTTGCGACATCGGTCCATGTTGTACCATCCGCACTTTCTTGAACTGTAAACGAGGAGCCACTTCCTGCCAAAGCTTTATGAAAAAAACTAACTTGATCGGCCACCCCACCCCATGGGCCATAGGTGAGGGTTTGATTGTCAACTTTAAATTGGATAGAAGGAGAATTACGGCCGAAATTACTTATAGCCGTGCCACTGCCAAAAGCACCCCCTCCGCCAGTAAAGCCGGCTGGTACCGATGGAGCGCTATTGAAGTGCTGATCCACAAAATACACCTGCCCGACCGCATGGAATCGACAACACAGGAACAGTAAGAGGATACAAAAAATGGCCTTCATGCCTATCGGCTTGGAATAAATTATTCGGTAGTGGAATAAATTATTTTTTACAGGGCCCGCAAAGATCGTAACAAGTACTGAATTTCAGATGAATTCATCGTAACTAATTCATCAACAAAATAATAACTACGTACCGTTTCTGGCTGTCAAAATCTGGGTTCAACCTATTTGAGTAAGGTGAATCCAATCCCCATCAAATCCTTCTTTTTCTTTGATTTTGGCTCAAAAACCGAGTATTTCTTGCTTTCAGGGATCAAAAAATGGTCACTTGAAGGTACCAGTTTCTGAACTCGGCGGTATGACGGAATCTGTGCTCCTTCGAAGGTCAAATTGACTTCAATGAGTTTGTCTTTCGCTGAATTTTTACCCAAAATCTGGGAAAGTGGGATTCGCGCAATGATGGATGATCCATTTTTCAGTTGCACGAGTGTTGGGGCAGATTGATAAAGATTTTGCAGCTGTGGATTATAATTCTGCATATCCGGAATATGTTGATCGTCGTATATCGCAAATTGAAGATTCAGTGAATCTTCTGCCAACTCATTATCACTAATCCAATAGATGAGCAATTCATTTTTTTCAACGATGCATGAAATCAACTGTGGAGCGTAAATCGTCTGCAAGTAGTTATGCAACAATTTCGGTTTGCCGGTATAGTCCATACCACTCCATGAAAAAGATGGCCAGATATCATTCAATTGCCAATACATCGTACCCATGCATCGTGGCATTGCCCTCCGCTGCGCCTCAATCCCCATGGCGATGCCCTCCGCCTGTACCACTTGAGTCATATGCGCGTATTTACTCAAATCATCATGCGACACTTTCGGATACCAATTCTGCATGTATTTATCCATCAGTTTAAATCCGCGGTCATGCTTCTGGTGTACTTCCATGCCTTCATCTTGATAACTTAAAGCATCTTTGGTCATCATTTGCCGCAATACTTCATCTGAAGGAAAACTTTGCATACCAAATTCACTCATAAATCGCGGCACTTTGGTTACCAATACTTCAAAAGGTTCTTCATCATGCCAGAGTCCCCAATAGTGCGAATCACCTTCCGTAAGGCTTCTCTTATCTGCTCTTCCATACAATGGCGAACTTTCCCAGAATGTCGTATGTGTGTTCTTATCTACTGCTTTTTTCAAGGTGAGATCAAAAACATCTTTGTATGCTCTCCATACCTGAAATTTCTGGTGATCGGACAATCCTTGCTGCCACCCCCAATTGGCCCAACCTTCAGCATTTTCATTGTTGCCGCACCAAAGTGCCAAACTTGGATGGTTGCGTAGTCGGATGGTTTGTTCATTCACTTCTTCAATTAAACTCACTACAAAAGCTGAATCTGCGGGATACATGCTACAAGCAAACATGAAGTCCTGCCATACCATGATACCCATTTCATCACACAGGTTGTAAAAAACATCTTCTTCATACACTCCGCCACCCCATACCCTAAGCATATTGATATTGGCATCCTTACAACTTTGGAGCATTTTTCGGTAATCGTTTTCGGTGGCTTTACCAGGGAAAAATTTCAAAGGGATATAGTTTGCACCTTTCACAAACACCGGTTTATCATTTAAACTGAAATAAAACGACTCGCCAATACTGTCTTTTTCAGTGACTAATTTGACATCACGAAATCCTGTTTTAATATTTCTGCTATCAATGATTCGCTCGTCTTGTTTCATCACCACTGAAAATTCATATTGATTGGCTACACCTTGCCCATTGCACCACCATCGATATGGATAATTGATTTCAAAAGGCAGTTCAACGATATTCATTCCTCGTTTCAATTGAACGTCCGACGACCAATATTCTCCGGTACGCAGCATTTCAAAAACGATGGTACAATTCATTTCTTTATCAGAGTGAATTGTAAAAACTGTTTTTATCTGGGCTAATTTTTCAGTGACTTTTTGCTGATCAACATAAATATCCGTGAACCTCGCCTCATTGTATGCGATGATCGCGATGGATTTGGTGATACCACATGTCACCAACCTCGGACCCCAATCCCAACCGTAGTGAAATTGCGGTTTTCTTGTTACTGCTCGTTCGGCAGCCCCAGGTAAAGGATATGGGAGCGCTTTGATTTTTTCTTGTGCGATTGGAATTGGCGAATGAAAAAGTATCCGCAACACATTCCCTGATTTCTTCAAAATTTTCCGAACATCAAACTCCCAGGAACGGAATGCATTGTCCGCATTAACCAATAATTTTTCATTGAGAAAAACATCCGCATAGGTATCAAGTCCACCAAAACGCATGCGTACTACAGCGCGATCAAGAATACTGTCTTCAACTTCAAAAAGGAGCCGATTCATAAATCCAATCCTTTTGTTCAACCCACTGACATTCCTTTTCATTGGCGCCAATGAATGGATCTTTGATTCGGTTGTTTCTCATCAGATCAGTGTGTACACAACCCGGAACGATGGCTTCATGCCAATCAGCACCATCAGCCTGACGAAACTTCCAGTTTACATCAAGGGCGAAAGAGTTGATATTGTTCTGTGCGGCGATCGTGAAACACATCAGACTAAAAATGATGGACAGTATTGAACACTTCATCTGCTCGAGTTAATATTGATTTTACCACGTTTATGTTCACCCATCAGGGTAAATCGGAATAGACCAAAAATATAGCCAATGCCATATGAAAAATGAATCACCGGAAATGTAACGGCTGTGAGCAACCACAATTTTGGGTTCCATCTTTTCACTGCATGAAGTGATGCCATCAAAACCGAAATTCCATAAAACCCGATGAATGCCAAACATGGAATTCGCAGTATTGACAACAACAACGCACCGAGTGATAGAAGTACAATGGCCGTCACAAAAATTGGAGGAGCTAGTTGTCGCAAGGTCGCTGGTGCGCCCAATTTCACATTTACCAAAGGTTTGAACAAGCCATATTGATAGAACATGGTCGCCAGTTTTTTCCAAGTTGGTCTAGCGAAATATTCGATTTTCAATGAAGGAATGAGATATATTTTACCTCCATTCTTCATGATACGACCGTTGAATTCATCATCCTGATTGCGTATTAAATCAGTGTCAAATACGCCGATTCTCTTGAAAAGAGTTGCAGGAAAACATCCATAAGGCACGGTATCCGTTTGTTTATCGTAATTACTTCCCAACCTATAGCTGGCATTCCCAATGCCAACAGGATGTGAAGTTGCATAAACAATAGCAAGTGCTTCATCCGTCCTATCGCCTGGTTGTGTCACCCACATACCACCAACATTATCTGCTTGGTACTCCATTGATTTTCTCACCAATACAGACCAATAGTTTGATGGGTAAATGGAGTGTGCATCCATTCTGATAATATATGTGCCTTTCGCCACGGCTATGGCTTTGTTTAAAGCGTAAGACACGTATCGATCCGCATTATCAAGAACCTGAATAAAAGAGTATTTAGCCTGATACCTTTTGAGTATTTCAAGTGTTTTATCTGAACTCATACCATCCACGAAAATCCATTCCATACAATTTTCTGGATAATCTTGATGGATAAAATTTTCGATCAGGGCATCAATAAATTTTTCCTCGTTGTAAACGGGAACAATCACTGATATGAGCGGAAATGGATTCATTGGAAAAACACTCTTTTGAGGTATCGCAACGATTGATTCAGGAATTTCATGTGACCAGGTCCTTTGATTTTTCCCGTTGTCGAATGTTCCTCGTGTTTCACTTTCAAGTCTAGGTGAACCAAACATTTTTCGCCCATAAGGTGCAATTGTTCCGCAACGAAAAGTTCTTCTCCATATAAAAAAGAATCAAACTTCAAATGACCGCCGCGTTGAAAATAATGTCGGGTAAAAAACATCATGCTACCATGAATGGCGTACGATTGAACATCACCATGTAATTCTTGTTGTTGTTTTCCCTTGATATTTCTCTTGATGTAATGCAGAAGTTGATAGATCCAAAAAAACGGGTAGAAAGAGGTCACCAACAACAACCGATTGATTCTTGACAACGAATTACGTTGCAAATACATCGGGTTTAAAGCTGTTCCATTCAAATCTGAAATGATCGACGGACCGGAAACCAAAGCCGTTTGTTTGGATTCTGCCAACATATAATCCGCAAAAAAGTGCTCAGGATCAAAACTCAAATCAAAATTGGAAACGACAAAATAATCAGGCAGACCATGTTGTGTTGATTCTGTTTCCCACGCCAATCGGGCTGCTCCGAAATAGCCAAGATTTTTTTCGGGATAAAGCACCACTACTCCATGTTGTTGAAGCTGTTTCAAAGGATCTTTCTGAGAAGAACCATTGTCCACCACAAGGATGCGAAGATCCACACCCTTTTGTGGCAATAGAAGCTCCATCACAAAAGCGGCAAGCTTTTCTTCCTTGTAATAGTTGATGAGAACAACAACGATCCTTTTCATTTAGCGAAAATATCGTTTATATAGTTCAACCATGCGATGAAATAACCACCGTATGCCTGGAACGGCGCGAAGAAAGTTTGCAACCGCTCTGAAGATTGCAAACAACGCGATATCCAGGTGCCCTTGCTTAGGAGCATCCTTCATTACTTTTTCCAGATCAATGACATTGTTCTGATATTTCTGACGGATGATCTTAAAATACTTGCGGTAGTCTGTATCGAAATTCATTCTGACCACCCAGTAATATTCGAGTCCACGATAATTGCGGAATACGATCTTCTTTTTGATCAGAGGTATACCTTCCTCTATCAATTCGCGCACCAATGCGAATGAAGGATTTTTTGGATGTGCGCGGTATTCATTTCCATACAAAGAAACGACCCACATTCCACTGTTGATCATCCTTTGTGTAAGGCCAATTTCATAAGTCTGTATGAGCAATCTGTAATCGGGAATAAGACCATGCTCACGAAAATGTTCCATCATCACAGGAATAGCCTTTTCATTGATGATCAGAAAAAAACTTTGAAGATGCGTTGCATACCTATCCGAGATAATCATCCCGATATAATCTGCGTCGGACTGATTGATCTTCTTGAAATCATCATCGAGAGGTCTGAACAAAATGCAAGAATCATTCACCAATGCAATGCGATTCCATGATGTAGCTTCTTCCACCTTCAACGCTTTTCCCCACATACCAAAATCATAACCTTCATTTTTCACCAACATCACATGGATGTTTTCCTGTCGAAGAAATGCTTTGGCATCATCCGATAAATCTCTTTCATTGGTGATGTAAACCAATTTGGAAAAATGAGGATTGAGTTGTTTCAGGTAATAACGCACGTAATACGGAATGTCGTTTCCGGCCACATAACTGCTATAGAGACAGAGCGACTTCATCTGACATTCATAAGGTTGGTCCAATGCGAATTTTGTGCTGCAGCATGGGCGCGGTAATACAAGTTTTCATCTCCAGGATTGGCCGAGTTTTCATACCATGGCAGATGTTTGGCCACGAATGGAAAATTGGTGCGAAATGCTTTGCATTCTCCGCCACCTCGCGCATATGGCGCATACATCGCAAACGTGGTATCAACCGGTGCTGCAAAGAACTCATCACTCACCTTGTTCTTCCAGAATTGTTCTTCCCATTTTACCACATCTTTCTTCAAAGCAAAAGTTTCCGGCAAGTCATCAATGCGCAAAGCATATCCGATTTTATCCAATGTGAGGTGCTTTTTCAATCCGGCGAGCATCAATTCCAAGGCTTCTACACCCGGCGCATGATCAGGCAAAACATCAGGATCTGTATAAATGTAAAACCCACTGACCACATCTTTGAGTTCATACACCACCAGATGGCAAGCGGTCCAATGTTTTCACTCAAGCTGAATAACGCGGTGCGTAGTGCGGAATAATACTCAAGCAAAGGTGGATAGGTTGATGCGTTATCGATGATGATGATCTTTTTCATGCCAGCTTTTTCAAGCCAATCGATCAACATCAACGGATATGTCAGTCTGTTCCTATTGTTGATGACTACGGGTATGTCGCGAACATCAATTTGTGATGTGTGCGTCATCGCAAAAATGAAACGTTTGATTCTGCGGCATAAAAGATCTACACGCTTTCGCAAGTCCGGAGTATTCCAGGTGAGAATATCTTTTATGAGTTTTTTATAATCCACGAACGATCAGCGAAAAGTTTTATTGAACCATCTGTAAAGGCGATATACCGCTATCAACAAGGGTGAAAAATAAGCATCATGGATTTTATCCTTTTCCGACAATTGTTTTGATTTATCAGTTGTAGCTGAAATTCCCCCCGCTTCATATATGATATGAAAACCTGGAATGTGCTTACAGGCTGCTCTTTGTTTGCGAATGGCTTTCATGAGCCAGTCGTAATCGGCATAAATCCGATAGTTCAAATCAAATTTTCCGGTTTTTTGAAACAACGCAGATGAAGCAAAAATGGCCTGATGACAAATCATATCCGTCATTTGAAAACGCCAACTGAGTTCCGACGGAAATTTCATGGCAACGAGTTGATCACCCTCCAAAAGTTCAACATCTGTATAAATCAAGTCTTCTCCATTCACCTGTTTGGCTATAGATTCCAAAGCATGTTCATCCTTTAAACTGTCCCCGGAATTTAAAAATTGAATGTACTTTCCGGTTGCGTGTGCAAGTCCTTTATTCATGGCATCATAGACTCCACTGTCTTTCTCGATGATCACTTTTGTGATTTTTGATTGGTGTTCGAGAATGAATTCCTGACTTCCATCGGAAGATACGCCATCCACAACAATAAATTCGAAATCAGTAAAACGCTGACACAACACACTCTTTATCGTGCGCTCAAGACCTTTCTTGTTGTTGAGATTGATGGTAATGATCGTAAAAAATGGCATGTCAGAATTGGTTCATGATGCGACAAACTTCACGCACATCTTGTTCTGTATGAAAATATGAAATTGGCAAACTCAAAGTTGTTCTGTGAATCTCATCTGCAATTGGCGTTTGAAAATGATCCAACACACCTTTCATGGCATGCTGATGTACCGGTGAAACGGGATAGTGTATTTCTGTGCCTACTCCCTGTTCTTTGAGGTAAGTTCTGAGCTCATCTCTTCGTTCATGACGGATATTGAAGATGTGATATACATCCTCATACCGTGTATCAACCGAAGGAAGAATAAACTGGTCGCCTAGCAGTTCACGATAAACAGATGCCAATTTCCTTTTGTGTTGGTTGATGTCGTGAAGTTTTTCCAGTTTATGTGAAAGAAATGCCGCTTGCAATTCATCGAGTCTGGAATTGACACCGGCTAATTCGTTGTAGTATTTTACATCTGATCCATAATTGCGCAATCTTCTCACCGTCTTATTGTGGTCATCAGAATTGGTCACCACCGCGCCAGCATCGCCAAGTGCGCCAAGATTTTTCGTTGGATAAAAACTAAATGCAGAAAGGTGACCAAAAGTTCCTGCTACCTCGCCATCTTGTTTTGCACCATGCGCCTGTGCCACATCCTCTATGACATACAGCTTATGATCATCGGCAATACCCATAATGCTCTTCATGTCACAACATTTCCCATACAAATGCACCACCATGATGGCTTTTGTTTTCGAAGAAATGGATTTTTGAATAAGAGCAGGGTCGATATTGTAGGTGTGAATATCCGGCTCGACAAGAACCGGCACAAGTCCCGCCTGAATGACCGCTAAAATTGTGGCGATGTATGTATTGGATGGCACTATCACTTCATCTCCTTCATTCAGCGATAATGCGCGAAGTGAAAGAACAAGGGCATCAAGGCCATTGGCAACACCAATACAATGACGTATACCAAGCCAATGAGCAAATGAACCTTCAAATTGTTTTACTTCACTTCCTAGAATGTACCAACCAGATTGACGTACACGTTGCCATGCATCATCATATCCTTTTTCAAAAGGAGCGTTGAGCTTCTTGAGATTTTCGTATTCAATCATGAATGATAGGGTTCAAAAATATAATCCGATGCATCGAAATACTCCGAAGCCAATACCATCAGAATGGCATCAGGAGTAAATTCAAACATCTCATGCCAATCCTTGGTTTCTAAAATCAGACATTTGGAAGGATGGTCCAACACAAATGTTTCATCATTCACACCATCTTGATTGTAGATCTTACACGCACCTTTGATGCAAACAGCAGCCTGAACAGTTTTGCGATGTCGGTGTCCTCCCCGACGAGAATCATCTACACCATAGATGTAAAAGATCCGTTTGATATCGAATGGAATCACCTTTTCAATCACGGTGAGATTTCCGCGTTTATCGGTGAAAGTGGTCAGATCAATCAATTGCGCCATAGGAGGCGCTAAGTTAAGCAGGCAGTGACTTATTACCCGCTCATTCCGCCCATCAGATTTTACAATTCCGAACGGTGATAAAGTTGATTCTCCTCCCTGCGGTATGCAGGAATTCGCCTGGCGAAATACCTCAGTCGGTTATAGACATTCTTATTGAAAATGATCCTGCCGTTTTCAGCTCTGGAAGGCACCTTGGCCTGTGAAACACCGTTTGGGTTTGTAATGGTTGATTGATTCGCGATTTCATCGCCTGCAGCATACAACAACCTCGCATAAGGAAGATAAAGATATTTCCTAACATCATCGCTGAGCGAATATCCTGATCCGGTCAATTCAACCCTATCTCCTGCATAAAACCTCAATCCATGAAAATGGAAAAATATCAGTTCACTGGTTTTACCGGTAGATCGGCTTCGAACTTGATATCCTTCCTTGTCCTGCACAATTTCAAACTGTTGAACATTCCATGGGGCTACACCGCCACCTTCATGTTGCAACACGTGAACACCTTCAAATCGGGTTGTCCAATCATCCAGGTATTTCTGATCACCAAACTTGCCATCTTCGTGACGATTGTAACACCATTCAATACACGCATCGCGCCACCACTTCAAAACTTTCATTCCTCGTGCATCATTTTTGAATGTCACAAACTGAACGCAATAAATGCCACTCGTTGCGCTCTGGTCATAGAGTGGTGTATAGCGGTGTTCGGTGATCAACACCGAATCATTGCCCATCTCGTCGATCAACACTTTTGGATTGTGATAAAAAATCATATCCGCATCGATGTATGTACAATGATCCAGATGAAAAGTATCAATGCAGTACAGTATGGTTGAAGATGTGCTCGTCCAGCAATATTCTCCAGCGGTGCGATCAGGTTTTACCCGAAGCAATTCTGGATCTTCGAACTCTTTTAATGAGACCACAGTGATGGATTCCAGATTTTCCTTCAGGAAATAATCTCGCGTGGCATCATCAAAAGCAAAAATGTACAGGTGAAAATTCGGGCAAACCTCTTTCAAAGACCTGTACATCGCCAAACCCCGTGCGAGATATGCTGAATTGAACAATGTGCAGAAGTGCAGCTTCATTTCCTATTTCCTCGTTGCTTCCATGAAAAGCGAATCCGGTTTTCTGATGTTCGTCCCCTCTCCATCCAAGCCAAATTTTTTCCAATCCTGAATAGCACTTTCAAACGCAGTGCAAACGACAGGATTTTTAAATCCGCTAGAAGTCAACAACTCTCCGAGTGAAAAGCGATCATACATCCATTGGTGAATTTCGCCCTGAGAACGAAATTTTGCTGTGGCATATAACCGATAATCCTCGCCCATCAACAATCGCAATAGTCGATGACGCAGTGATTCAGGAAGAGATTTTAAACGTTGTCCGAATGAGTAAGATGTCTTACCAGAATGTGTTGAACCATTCTTCATTTCATCCAGGATATTTTGAATTTCCTTGCCGTTTCTTTCGATCAGAAATGCTGCTTCCTCAGGACGAAGATTGCGAAGCATGGCTGACATTTCACCTCCACTTTTTGTACGCACTACCTGATCATACATTTCCATCACAGACCAATGATAGCGAAAAACAGCCTGCTGATCTCCTTGAGCTGCAGCATTGAGGTACTTTAGATAATTGACCGCGATTTGTTCCAAATCAGGAATGGCGATTCGGATGACACCGCCCGACTTCATCACGCGTGCGCATTCACGCAGGAAAGCTGGCGCTTCGCCCTTTGGGAAATGCTCTAAAACATGCGAATGATAAACCACCTCGAAAGTGGCGTCTTCAAATGGAATACCGCTCAATAAGTTATGTGCAATCACATGCGGTGAATTGGAAACAAAATCAAGATTGGTCCAATCTTCATGAAATGTATATCCGCAACCCAGATTGAGATAAGGTATTTTTCCTGTTGGCTTCACGAGGCAATAATACAATGCCATGGCCGATATGTAAAACGACTACCCTTTTAGAAATAACGCAAGTTTTGAGAAAAAGCCAACGGGTGAAAGGTGGGATTCATACGTATTTCTGATATTCTGCTGTATTTGATCAAGTCGATCCTGATGAAGATGATGAAAGTGCCATACCTTTTGATCCAGACTATCCAACTCATCCATTTCAATCCACACCATGATCTCACGCCAAGAAATTTCATCCTTCCATGGTAATACACAATCTGTATTGATGAACACAGGTATCTTTCCTAGACTCATCACTTCATATAACCTGTAAGAAAAATTCCCACCTCCTCTACAACAAATGGCGTAGTCCGCAGACATCATGTTTTCTGCATACTCCTGTCGTGCCGCCTTTTTATCGGCAACACCTGAAGCCCAAAAACCATCTCGTATTAAAAACTGTGCTTTGACTTTTGATGATTGTAAGACATTACGAACTGCTCTACCCCGCAATTTTTCCCACGGCTTCGACTTGTTGCGACCAAACAAATTGCTCAGCCATATTTTCCAGCTATCATCGACATAATCGACATAACCACAATAACTCACAGCAGGCTTATCAGTGTGTTTTGTTTCAGGCAATGTTCCCTGCGAATATGCTTTTAAGAAATCCACACTCCATCCTGGAAATGCATATTCATACGTTCTTTTTTTGGAAAGATAAAATGACGTTCTGAATACTATGACATTCTCCAATTCTATACTCGTGTCATCATCGGCATTATAGAACAATAAGACTTTCTTTCCGAATGATTTTGCTTCCTTGATAAATTCACGTATCACGGACTCGAATCTCTTATCAAAAGAATAGTCGAAGGGTAAAACGAATACATCACATTCCTCACGGGAAGAAAGTTGAAACAAATCATTTCCAGCATTGATGTAATCATCGAATCTGCCAAAATCCGGATCATCTGCTGATATCTGCGGAGCTCCGAAAAAAGGAAAGAGCATAATGACAGGATTTACGCCAACAGGTACAAGTTGAATATTGGTATAAATGCGGCATTTCATCGTTTCAGCATCTTATCGAAATGATCCGCCAATTTTGCCACAAACTGGGTGTAGTTATAATCCCTTGTGGTCCTCATTTGAGCATTACGACCAATTTCCAAGGCTTTGTCTTGATGATCGAGATAATACTTCACCTTTTCCACCGCTTCATCTATTGATCGATAGGTTTCTACTTCCTTTCCCGGAATAAAAATTTCTGACAGATTTGGCGCATCCTCGTTGAGCATCATGGTGCCCATTCCGGTAGCTTCAAACATGCGCATATTACCCACCAAACCCTGGAGTAGAGATTCATGAATATTGAATGTCATCAAGGACCGATTAAAAATCCCATACATATCAAGCCCCCAAGCTTCGCCACGATATCTTGCCAGTATATCCCTGTTATCAGGAACAATCAGGTTTCGGTAATAACGCCATGATTTACGACTATATCTTGGAGTATTCAAATAACCATAACCCCAAATTTGCACCGGTGTATCGCGGACAAGTCTTTTAATGGCTTGCTTTCTTTGTATATGTACATGACTCCATCCACCTACAAAGGAAAACGGAATGTCTTTGCTTATTCCTTCATTGAAATTCGTAAGAACACGAACATCGAATGCAGGTAGAAGGTACTCTGAAAAAATTCTAGCCTTTCTAAATTCTTGTACAAAAGCCGGCGTCGATGAGAGGATCAATGACATTCCGGATAAATCGAGATCCGGAGAAAACGGCGTTGACATCCAAGCTGCGGCTTTTTTACAATGAGGCAATATGCGTTTGGTAAAATCACCGAAATATTCAAATACACCTTCATTGTAAAAAACATCAGGAGAGATTTTTCTGATCTGAGCAAAGGCAATTTCCATTTGCCAATTGTCTTCGGTAAAAGGCACTGAATTTTCCTTGGCCCATTGTTCCTGTAAAGGACGGTTATTGGCAATGATCATAAAACATTCATGACCTGCAGCATTCAAATGATGATATGTACAGCCGCTGTCACCGAAAAATTTCGATAACAAAGTATTGAGATGTTGCTGAAAACTTTCAAATCCGATTGGGTTGTATTCAGCATAAAAGTTCCGCAGAAATGGACCGTAATATGTGGTGAGTAATACTATTTTCATGATTACAGTTCCAGCATCTTTTTGATTTTTTGCAATTGTGCTTCATGTCCAAAACAACTTTGCAGCACTTTACGATTTTCTAAAATATCTGATTCTTCAAGCGGATTCAATGCGTTCTCATGGCCGGGTATGAGTTCATCCTGGATTGAAAAAACCCGCATTCCTTCTCCTTTTAAAAAGGAAAACAATGTACTGTCTTTACTCATGAAAACTTTTGTACCATTCCACAATAGCGAAACAATATTGCCCAACGCCTGTGATCTGTTGTGGTTCATGATGGCAATAGAAATACCACCAAGAACTTTATTGTATTCATCACGCGGCATAAAATCGAGCATCGGGATAAATTGGTCACCAAGTTGCGCCTTCCCATACTTTGCTACAATGTTGGCATATCGACCCTTTTCATACGAAAGAGGGCAATATATTTTTCGTCCTTGCAATTCCAATTTTGACAACAGGTCGATGGCCTCAAAATGATTGTTGGTGAGTGTATCTGAATTTCCAAGTAAAATATTTTGACCACCTTGCACTTTTACAGAAGTAGAAATATCTGCAAGATCTTCGAGAGCGGCATAGTGAAAAGGAATGAAGATCGCAGACATACCGGTAACATGACCAATTTTATGAAAATCATCGGGTAGGTAATGTGCGAACCAATTGATCCTTTTAATGGCTTGAATATGTTCTGCCGTTTTGCGCTTCTTCATTCTTTTGCGGTACATCCAGGTACGCAAATTCCGCCATTGAGAAATTTTAAACTTCTCTTCCTTTTTGAAATATGAAAATGATTTTGCCTGATATACCCATGGCAATAAAGCATCAAATTCCAATCCATCTCCTCCCCAAAAACACCAAATGACATTGATGTCTTTGGGCAATTGATTTACAAACTCAACAATTCTACCTTCCAGCCAGTGTATATAAATGTTTTTGTATTGTCTGATATCTCCTATTAAAATCTTGAATTCGTCAGAATCAAATTGCGCAAAAGGCACATCATGTTTGACATGATCTAACTTAGGCTTAAACTCGTTGGTGTAAATGATAAAGCGATCATTCCTGCCAAGCTCATGACTTGCTTTAATGATAAAATCAATAAATTGATTGTCGTATGTCAGGTGAAGATTCAAAATTCTATTTGATGACAGGTGAAGCAGGAACACCAACCACTACGGAATGATCAGGAACATCTTTCGTCACTACCGCACCGGCCCCAACTTTCACATGGCTCCCAATTTTAACTCCAGGAAGAACAATGGCACCAGTGCCGATTGAAGAAAAACTGCCCACAGATGTGTTGCCGAGCAATCGAACATAAGGCGATATTTCACAAAACTCTCCAATGACCACTTCATGGCTGATAAACGTACCCACATGTATGAGAGAACCTTTGCCAATAACATTGTTGGCTTCAATCTCAACCAGTGGCATAATGCAAACACCATCGTGAATGACATTTTGATGCATTCCAATATGAGCCCGAAGAGAAATCATACTCTGTAATTCACCATTGCAATCTCGCATCAACTCGAACAAAGCGACACGACTGCGAGGTGTCCCGGTTCCTAACACAAAACGACGATCAACGTGGTCAAAATAATTCTTGAGCTCTTCCACTGACCGTATGATTTTATATCTGCCGAATTTTGAATCGGTGATGTCCTGTGAAAGGTTATCAAAAAAACACAAGTCATCTTGACGAATATGCTCCAGCACTACATCTGTAATTTCACTGGCAAAACCTTTGGAACCTGCAACTATCATGACTTTGCAATTGTTTCGTGAATGGTATTACATATGATGTCGATGGACTCTTTATCGAGGCCAGGAAAAAGTGGCAAACAATAAACACGACGACTTAAATCTTCAGAAACCGGACAATGTTGTTTTTCTTGCAAATAAGGCAACTCATTCAAAGAAGGATAAAAATATCTGCGTCCTGAAATTTGTTTTGATTTCAATGCTTCCGCCACCTGAAGCAATTTCTCCTCACTCTCAAACAGTACTGGATAATAACCATTGTTTGGCACCGTACCCTCTCTTGGGATTGGCTTAGAAATGTTCAGGCCTGCTAATCCATGATCATACGCTTCACAGATTTCTTTGCGGGCTGTCATGATTTCCTCCATGTGTGGCAAAATGGACAACCCCATAGCCGCATGAAATTCGGAATTTTTACCGTTCACACCTTCTGAAAAGTACTCGTCGTAAATATGTCCAAACTGTCTGAAGAGATAAATTTTCTCACGCCACTTTTCATGATTGACACTGATAGAACCACCTTCAACCGTATGAAACAATTTCGTAGCATGAAAACTACACGTTGCAAAATCTCCGTATGAGAGCAAACCACGACCGCGATATTTCACACCAAAGGCATGAGCTCCGTCGTATATCACAACTAAATTGTAACGCTTTGCAATGTCTTCAATTTTGTCAATGTCGCAAGGATTACCAAACACATGGGTTACCAGAATGGCAACGGTAGTATCGGTAATGGATGCTTCAATTTTATCCGCATCCACATTCAAGTCGGATGAATGAATATCTACAAATACAGGTCTGAATTGTTCCCATATGATTGCATTTGTTGTAGCAACATACGAAAATGGAGTTGTGATGACATCGCCGGATTTGCCAATGGCCTTGAGTGCCATTTGAAGCACAATGGTTCCATTACCACAAAACAAAAAATGATCGAGACCGAGAAACAATTTTAATTTTTGCTCCAATTCTTGAAGCAATTCTCCATTATTTGTAATCCATCTTTTATCCCATGCCCTTTTCAGAATACGCATGTATTCATCTGGATCAGGCAGGAATGTTCTGGTTACGTTAATCATGCGCTATAATTGGCTTTATTAATTCCATAATGACCGCTGCGGGTTGTTTTACCGCTTCCGTAAAAATCTGATGGCAGAACATTCACCGTAGTTGCATGACTGATATTATCGCATACCGCATCAACAGAAGTATCTCCATATGAAGCAAACAACGAGATGGAATAATTATTTCCCCTCAACAGTAACTCAGGAATTTCTAAGATCAACGGATGTCCTCTCTTCAATGCAGAAAAGTCGGTAACCATTTCATCCGAAACAAAGGCCAATGCCGGATTCTGAAAATCATCATTAAAAACAACAGAAAAAATCATTTTGGACAAATCCAAATTTTCCGCTGCTTCAAATCCAAATTCAAGTTTCAGAAAATCGCCCGAAAAGACCTCTTCGATATGCTTATTTTGACGATCCTTCATGGCCACAGAAGTAAATCGAAATTTCCCATTTCCTGTGCGGTCTGTACGTTGCGCCAATTCACCATCTCCAGTACCTTGATTCAATCTGATCAGATACCTTTCAACTGCACCTTGAGCAGAGCCATCGAACTCCACACTTCCCTTGTTCAGCAGGATGCCCCTATCACACAAACTGCTGATGGCTCCCATATTATGACTCACGAATAATACTGTTCTACCAGAACCGGAGACATCTTTCATTTTACCAATACACTTCTTCTGAAACTGGGCGTCACCTACAGCAAGCACTTCATCCACAATAAGAATTTCCGGCTCCAGATGTGCAGCCACTGCAAAGGCCAGTCTGACATACATACCTGAAGAATATCTTTTCACCGGAGTGTCCAAAAATTGCTCTACTTCAGAGAATGCAACGATTTCATCAAAACGTTTTTTGATTTCGGATTTGCTCATTCCCAGAATGGCTCCATTCAAAAAAATATTTTCTCTACCACTTAGTTCCGGGTGAAAGCCAGTACCCACTTCAAGTAGACTGGAGACTCTGCCATCCATGGTGATCCTTCCGGCACTTGGAGAAACGATGCGGGACAATACTTTCAACAATGTTGATTTACCTGCTCCGTTTCTACCGATGATGCCTACACGCTCACCTTGTTGTATTTCAAAGCTCACATCATTCAGTGCTTTGAAAGTCTCTACTTGCTTTTCATTTTTACTAAACAAACCTCTCGCCTTCTCGGATATCACATCACGTAAAGCAGTATAACTCTGCGTTTGATGACGCAAAACATATTCCTTCGTGAGGTGTTCAACTTTGATCATGATCAAATGATATCAGCAAATGTTTTTTCTGTTCTTCGAAATACCCTGATGCCGGCGAAAAGCAACATCAACGATATAAATACCGAAATGAGGAACGCTCTTTCATTCAAAACAATTTGTCCGCCCGTAATGCACCAGCGGAAACCATCAATGACCTCAACCATTGGATTTAGTGAATAAACGAACTTCAGCCAATCGGGTATTTTTTCGCTGCTAAATATCGAATTACTGCTGAATGCAACAGGAGAAATATACAATCCAAATTGCACGATGAATGGAATGAGGTATCGAAAATCCCGATACTTCACATTCAGAGCAGCAATGAGCAATCCTGCGCCCATCGCGGTGACAATGGCCAGAAGCAAAAACAATGGCAACAAGGCAATCTGCCAGCCCGGAGTATATCTCAGCGCGATCATCACCCCTACGAGAATGACGAAGGTGATGGCAAAATCGATGAGACAAACAATGACTGTGCTGGCTGGAACAATCATTCTCGGAAAATAGACCTTGGTGAGCAGATTGGAATTGCTGATGAGTGAATTCGCTGATTCACTGAATGCAGCAGAAAAAAACTGCCAAGGCAATGTTGCGGCTGTAACCAAAAGAATACGAGGCACACCTTCGTCTGGGATATTAAACATCCAACCCACAAACCAGAATACAGCGATAGTTAAAGCAGGACGAAGTACACTCCATGCTACACCAATGGCGGTTTGTTTGTAGCGAACCAAAATATCGCGCCAAGCCAGGAAATAAAACAACCCACGATAATTCCAGAGATCACGCCAATAATTGGCGTCATTGTTCTCCGGTGTTATGATGGTGCGTTGCGCCATAGAATTGTCGCGAAAGTAAGCCGTGACGGCCTTTCAGTAAGAGCCAATTTAATGTTTCAACTTCAGCTGTTCCAAATTTCCCAACTTCGAATTGCCTGCCACTCCAGCATTTTCATACCATTCATGACACTGGCTCCTCGAGATTTTCCTTCGGCCAGAAATCGGGTCTCGATTGGATTATAGACCAAATCGTAGAGAAAATGATCAGCACCCAAGGCATCATAAGGCAAATCCGGCATTTCGGAAACATTCGGAAACATGCCCAATGGTGTAGTATTGATGATCAGTTTGAAATGTCGGAGCACCTCTTCGTTGACCTC
The DNA here is from genome assembly GCA_016722445.1 of Flavobacteriales bacterium. Lineage (GTDB taxonomy): Bacteria > Bacteroidota > Bacteroidia > Flavobacteriales_D > Sanyastnellaceae > JAIBBG01. The sequence continues at coordinate 321,867 of JADKIZ010000002.1, forward strand.
ATCCCATGAAAAGATATGTCCCGTACTTTTTGTTCTACTCACGAGATAATAAGGAATATTCCAAGACCTGAGAACATAGGTAACTGCTTTAGATGCTCCACCAGTGCCAAGCACAAGTGCACGTTCAAATTTATTTTCCAGAAAGGGCTTGATACTCATACGAAACCCGTAGACATCCGTATTATAACCTTTGGCCTTGCCATTTCTGAAGTGAATACAATTTACTGCGCCAACTTCACGCGCTTCTTCATCTATTTCATCCAAAAAACACATCACGTTTTCTTTGTGCGGAATTGTCACATTTAACCCGCAAAGATTAGGAATAGTCTCTACCAATCCGGTAATCTCCGAAGCCTGCTCAATGGGATACAATTGATATGTCGCATCCAGAATATTCTCCAGCTTGAATTTTTCCGAAAAATATTTTTCCGAAAATGAATGTTTCAGGGGATATCCGATTAATCCGTAACGGCGCATATCCAAGTTTTAGAGGTTATGCAGACTTTGAAAATTTCGCCTTAAACAGACCAATGACAATGGGTAAAAGCGAAACACCAATGATGACAAATACCACAATCTCAAAATTCTCTTTGATGATTGGAATATTGCCACAAGTGTATCCAAGTAAAGAGATACTTACTACCCATAAGATAGCACCCAGAATACAAAACGTGATATACCTGCGGTAAGGCATATGACTGGCTCCTGCAACGAAAGGTGCAACTGTGCGGACAATCGGAACGAAACGCGCCATGATGATGGCTTGTCTACCATATTTTTCATAGAACGCTTCGGTGCGTGTAATGTATTCTCGTTTGAAAAACAAAATGCGTTCTCGTTTCCTGATTTGATCACTCAGAAATTTTCCCACGAAATAATTCACGTTATCTCCACACAATGCCGCAACGATCAAAAGTGGAATCAAAACAGCAATGTTCAATCCTTCGTTGTTGTTTGCTGCAGCAAGAGCACCAGCCGCAAAAAGCAGTGAATCACCCGGAAGAAACGGCATTACAATCAAGCCGGTTTCTACAAATACGATGAGAAAAAGGATGGCATATATCAAAGTACCATAATCGCTGATCATGACCATCAGGTGCTCATCAATGTGCATGACGAAATCTAAAAGTGACTTGATAATTTCCATATTGTATGTCTTATAAAAATTCAGCCTTTCATGGTTGTACATGAAAGGCTGAAGGTTTGGTTGATTTCAGAACTATTCCTCTTCTCTGCGTCGAAGAATTCTTTGATGCGATTCAAGAAGCTCGCCGGACCACGGTTGTCGCGATGTTTTTCGCGAAGTGGCGAACTTGCTTTCTTATCAGGTGTCTGCTCAGCATGAACAGATTCACTCTGCATAGAAACACTATACTTTTCAAGTCCGTTGATCACGAGACCAACACCTGTGCTCATGGCAGGAATCAGCAAGTTATCGTCAACTGATTTGCTCACGTGTTCGTTTGGATAACCAATGCGGCAATCCATTCCAGTGATGTACTCCACCAATTGCTTCATGTGCTTGAGCTGAGAACCTCCACCGGTGAGAACTATACCACCAATCAATTGCTTTTCGTAACCACTGTTTCTGATTTCGTAATGCACGTGTTCGATGATTTCCTCCATACGGGCCTCGATGATGTGTGCGAGGTTGCGCAGTGAAATTTCTTTCGCATCGCGTCCTTTGAGACCAGGAATACAAACGATTTCATTGTCTTTGTTTTCCGTGGCCAGTGCACTTCCAAATTTCACTTTCAGCAATTCAGCTTGATTGCGCATGATGGTGCACCCATGCTTAATGTCTTCAGTGATGATGTTACCACCAAATGGAATAACCGCAGTATGACGAATGATGCCATCCTGAAAAATAGCAATATCAGTTGTACCACCACCGATGTCGACAAGCACAACACCTGCTTCCTTTTCTTCCTCACTCAAAACAGCTGCTGCTGATGCAAGCGGCTCCAGGGTGAGGGCGTCCACGGTGAGACCAGCTTTGGTCACACACTTATAAATGTTTTTGATGGCCGTGATTTGTCCAGTGATGATATGGAAATTGGCTTCCATTCTCACACCACACATCCCTACAGGATCTTTAATTCCCGATTCACTGTCCACTGTAAATTCTTGCGGAAGTGCGTGAATGATTTCTTCACCCGGAAGCATTACTAGCTTGTACATGTCTTCTACGAGTGCGTCAATATCAACACGGGTAATTTCTTCATCCATGATGCGTCGTGTGCGAATACCGCGGTGCTGCAGACTTTTGATGTGCTGCCCGGCAATACCCACATTCACCAAGCGAATGTTTACTCCGCTTTCGCGTTCGGCTTCTTCCACAGCAGTGCGAATGCTGGCTACTGTTTTTTCGATATTCGAAACTACACCACGCGTTACACCGATTGGGTTTGTTCTGTTCGGGTTGATCTTTTATCTTTTTACACAAACTACCTGTCCTTGGTATTCCACATCAATGGAAGAATACTGATTGAGGTCTCGTGTATGTATGGTGTTGGCATAAAATGCCATGAGTTTTCTAAACTTATTTTCGAGGTCAGTCGCATCGCCAATTTTCAAACGATGATTTCCCACTCGTGGTATGATTTCAAATTCGCCATTTGAAACATGAACATGCTCTACCTGCGCACTCCAGAATTCATTGGATGAAATGAATTTGGTGAGAGTATATACTTCATCAAGAATGGTCGAATGGAGAAATTCAGGATCTTGCTGATGATCGAAAATACTTTCGGCGCTCATGCTCTCGTTGATGTCGCCAGTGAAAACGGGAACCTTCGCTGTGTAATGATCCGAGAGCGCCATGGTAAATCCATCTTTGTCGAGATAAAAACTTTGACCCGCTGAAGTAAAAACCCTCGCTACAGGTGTGCGTTGTTGTACCCGAATCACACACCTTCCATCAACTGTCGTGTAGACATGCGCTTCACGAACTGATGAATTTTCTGCCAATTTGTGGTGAATGGCCACAAGATCAATTTCATTGACAGGTTTTCCCACAATCTGATCTGTAGCGGAAGTCGCGAGACGGGTGATCAACGCTTCGTCGATGTATTTTTTATCTCCTACGGTCTCCACCTGAACATCAAGTTTCCAGCAAACGGGATCGTGTTGTTTTTGCCAACGAAACCAAGAAGCGTGAAAAGCACAACAGCACCGACCACCGCCAGTGTGTTGATCAGAATCACTCCTGCGTCTTTGCGACGCTGAATGTCTTTCTGGAGAATATTGCCTTCCGATTTCATGTTGAGCTGTTTCAGACCGGATTGACGCAGCGATTTCCGGAACGATGAGGAACGGAAAAAAACTGATTGAAAATCGGTCTTATTCTGAAAAGGCAACAGCTACGGGCGATACAAGCGCATCAATATCTCCGGCACCCAACATAACGATCACCTGCCGCGGTTTACTTCTCAGTTCTGCTAATAACTCACTTTTCTGGACGAGCTTTTTGAAGGTTTTGTGATTTTATCCAACAGCATTTGTGAATCAATTCCGGGCATGGGAAGTTCGCGGGCAGGGTAAATGGGTAAAAGGAGAATATCATCCAATACTTCTAGACTCCTCGCAAATTCATCAGCAAAATCGCTCGTTCTGGAGAATAGATGAGGCTGAAACACCCCTGTGATATGGGATTCAGGATACAACTCCTTCACAGAACCAAGACAGGCGCGGATTTCAGCAGGATGATGTGCGTAATCATCGATCAAAACCAAGTCGTTTCGGCGGATGTAATATTCAAATCTGCGTTTTACACCCTTAAAATCGCGGAGAGAAGCACGGATCTGTTCTTCGGAAAGTCCCAATTCCAGACAAATGGCTATGGCAGCAACGGCGTTTTCCACATTGTGAGATCCAGGGAGACCCAGTTCAATTTTTTCCCATTTGTACTCCGGAGATTGAAAAGTAAAAAAGTAACGGCCGTCTTCAATTTCTATATCTCTTCCGCGGTAATCCGCGGTTTGTGTCAGGGTATAATTGTGCGCGTGGATCGACACATCAAGTTGTTCTTTATTCAGGGGTAATCCTTCTCGATAGACCAAAGTGCCACCCTTTTTGAGCTTTTGTGCAAAAAGGTTAAACGACTCGAGCATATCGTCATGCGAACCATAAATATCCAAATGGTCGGCATCCATGCTTGTGATGATGCTGTAACTTGGTGTCAATGTCAGAAATGAGCGATCATATTCATCGGCTTCCACCACCGTGAGGTCTGAATGGGGAGAAAGCAAAAGATTCGAATGGTAATTGGTCGTGATACCGCCAAGAAATGCATTGCAGCCGACACCACTATGCGTGAGCATGTGGGCTACCATGGAACTGGTGGTTGTTTTACCATGCGTTCCGGCTACGGCAATCGTTCTGGTGTTTTCAGTGATCATACCCAACACCTGAGACCGTTTCATCATGGTGTATTCCTGTTCCAGAAACCAATTGAATTCAGAGCTGTCTTTGGGAATGGCGGGCGTATACACCACCAGAACTTTCGCTTTATCGGTAAGTCTTACCGCATTTGGAATTTCGAGGGTGCTGTCATCGAAATGAACCGCAATACCTTCCATTTCAAGTTCAGTCGTCAATGGTGTGCTTGTGCGATCATATCCCATCACCATTGCCCCACGAGAATTGAAATAGCGCGCCAGTGCAGACATGCCAATTCCTCCAATTCCCAAAAAATAAATTACTTCGTATTTATCAATATTCATGATGAAATCACTTCAATAGGTTCATCACTTCAGACACGATTCGTTCGGCTGAATTGATTTGTGCCATGCCCGCAATGTTAGCGGATAATTGGGTGATTTTCTTTTCATCCCGAAATAAACCTGAAACTGTTTCACCCAGTTTTTCATTAGCTTCGATATCTTTCACGAGTAAAGCAGCATCACGGATGACAAGCGCCATGGCGTTTTTCGTCTGGTGATCTTCAGAAACATTGGGCGAGGGAACAAAAATCGCTGGCTTTTTTACCAGGCATAACTCGGAAATGCTCATGGCACCTGCCCGGGATACAATCACGTCGGCCGCAGCATAGGCATAGTCCATTTCTTTGATAAAGTCGCACACGTGAGTGTCTTGCATTCCTTGTGAAAAGGATTTAGCCGTTTCAAAATATCCTTTTCCGGTTTGCCATAAGACTTGAATCCCTTCTTTATTCCATGTTTCTGCCCATTTCTGAACGGCGTGATTAACGGTTCTGGCACCAAGGCTACCGCCAATGACAAGTAAAGTTTTTTTATTCGAATCCAGTTTAAAATGCTCAATAGCCCTTTCTCTCTTGCCTTCGAGTTTGGTCATTTCAGGTCGGACAGGATTACCGGTGAGTACAATTTTCTCACGGGGGAAAAATTTTTCAAGTCCTTCATATGCTACACAGATGCGATCAACTTTACTGGAAAGAATTTTATTGGTGATTCCCGGATATGAATTCTGTTCTTGAATTAATGTGCGAATTCCAGCTGAAGTGGCGGCCCGAAGCAATGGCCCGCTGGCATATCCCCCCACTCCAATGGCAATATCAGGCTTAAACTCTCGAATGATTTTTTTCGCTTTGATCATACTTGCCAATACTTTGAAAGGCACCAACAGATTCTTCCAGGTCAATCGGCGCTGAATGACCAGCTATAGGCAAACCAATAATGCCAAAACCTGCGGCTGGTACCTTTTCCATTTCCATCTTGCCCTCAGCACCCACAAACAAGATTTCCGCATTTGGAAATTGTTGTTGAATCGTTTTGGCAATGGCCACCGCGGGGAAAATATGCCCTACGGTTCCTCCACCACTGATGATTACTTTCATTGAGATGAATATTTTTTGAAAGGAATTTTTGTCGGATTTTATACCGATCAGGCAGGCATCATTTGATTACCCGGGAGATCTGATGCGGCATGTTCTTCTTCTGTTTCATCCTTCGTTCTGCAAATGCTCAGAATAATACCGATGGCCAAACAAGTGAAAAGTGTACTAGTACCACCCATACTCACCATGGGCAAAGGTTGACCGGTAGTCGGAAACAAACTCACAGCAACTGCCATGTTGATGAAGGCTTGAATGACTAACATAAATGACAAACCCAACGCCGTAAGTTGTGCACTCATCTTGGGATTGTTGATGGAAAGTTTTATGGTTCGAAACAACAATATGAGATACAACAACACAAGTGTGATACCGCCAAGCACTGAACCATATTCTTCAATGATGAAAGGATAAATCATATCGGAATACGGGTGAGGAAGAAAATTCCGTGAACTTCCAGTCCCTGGTCCTTTTGGTATTATTCCACCTTCGTGAATGGCATATTTGGCCAATTTGGTCTGATAGTTCCCATCACTGTCATCATTCATGGCGTTGATGATCCTGTTCTTCCAGGTTTTATATCGAGTGGGAAATCCTGTTGTTTCTCCAACCACGATGATGGCGACAATGAGCCCGAAACCCGCAATGAAAATTTTGCTCATGTGCTTAAACGGAACACCAGCGAGAAACATCATAAGAAAACAAATGGAAGCCAACATAGCTGCAGTCGAAAAATTCGCTGGCAGTATAAGACCACAAATCACAGCAATGGGTATCAGCACAGGCACTACTCCATTGCGAAAATCATGTAATTGATCACGCTTCTGAGCAAGAACTCTTGCAACATAAATGACCAAAACAATTTTGGCGAAATCGCTTGGTTGAAATGTGAGTCCAATCAACGGTATCGCAATCCAACGGTTGGCATCATTCAGATTATGACCAAAAACAAGTGCATAGACCAACATCAAAGCGGCAACCCAAATCAGAATGAGTGATAACCGAGCGAAGTATTTGAATTGAACCCGATGTACGTAATACATGAGCCCAAAACCGGCTATGATCATCAAACCATGTTTAATCAAAAAACGCAGGTTATTTCCGTGTGCTTTGTATGCCAGCGTGCTGATGGCGCTATAAACTGCGAGAATAGAAATCAGTGAAAGAAAAAACGTGACCATCCAAATGGTCCTGTCTCCTTGCAATTTGTTCAGCAGATTTTTCATGATTTACCTGAAAGGCGAATCTGAGGAGGAATCCCGACTAGTAGGATAGTTTCCTTATTCGTTTTGCACAGATTGATGTGAACCAAAAGGCACAAAAAAACCGCCCTCATCCGAAGGCGGTTTAAAAGTTCTTTATTGAAATGAACAGATCAATTCAACAAAACCCTGCGGGTGATGATGTGATTGTTTTGTTCCAGTTTTACGAAATAAATACCGGCAGTGCGATCCGACACATCAAAACGGAAACTTTGTTCACCGATTCCAAGTTCGCGACGCAACAATTGAGATACTTCTTTACCAGTGATATCAATCAGAGTAAGCGTAGCAGCAGATGGTTGGTAGTTGTTCATATTGATAAACAGCACGTGATTATTGTAATCAACACCAGCAGTGAAATTCGATGCGAGATTCGATTCAATCACTGAACTTGCCGCTTGAGCTACAAAACCTCCAGCCATATTTGGTGCGTGAAAGGTGCATACATACCCATAGACACCAGCCACTTCCACTGTATAGTCAAGGTTGGATTTGCCATTGTCAATGGTGAAGCCCATGTTGCAGCACCTGCCGGAACAGTTACAGATGTAGTGTTGTGTGTACCTCCGCTCCATACAAAATGAATGACGTCGCCAACGTTTACATTGATGGCATTGGGAGAAAAGGTAGTACCTGATTGGTCAATGGTAATGATTTCTGCTTTTGCAGAAAAACATGACAATAAAGATAAAATCAAGAATGAAGAGTACAGTTTTTTCATAGAATAATTTTTTGATGTGTACAACCAAAATTACACAAAGCCCTACTTCTTGCGTTGTTAAAAGCAAATTAGTTATCAATAGACGCGGCGAAGGTGGCAAAGGTCAGATTCAATCAGCCCTTCATTCATAGCAATCTTGCTTGCCTGACTGTTCAATTACACATGCTTGCATGCCATTGGAAAATTCTGTATACCCATAACACATATGTCAAACAAAAAAAAGCCCCCGAATCGGAGGCTTTTTCAAATGTATAGATCTGCTTATTTAAAAGCATCAAAACCTGTGATGTCCATTCCTGTAATCAGGAGATGAATATCGTGTGTTCCTTCATAAGTGATGACAGATTCCAAATTCATCATGTGGCGCATCACCGGATACTCGCCGGTAATACCCATTGCACCGAGCACTTGTCGTGCATCGCTGATGATTTGTTTTGCCATAGCCAGGTTATTCCTTTTAGCCATACTGATCTGGGCAGAAGTTGCACGTCCATCATTGCGCAATTGACCAAGGCGGTATGTGAGCAACTGGGCTTTGGTAATTTCAGTAATCATTTCAGCCAGTTTTTTCTGTTGCAACTGAAACGCACCGATTGGTTTACCGAATTGGATACGCTCTTTAGAGTATCTCAATGCCACATCATAACAATCCAAAGCTGCACCAATGGCGCCCCAGGCAATGCCATAACGCGCACTATCCAAACATCCAAGTGGAGCGCCCAGACCACTCTTTCCAGGTAAAAGATTCTCTTTCGGAACTTTTACGTTGTCGAAAATGAGCTCGCCAGTATCGCTGGCACGAAGACTCCATTTACCGTGCATGGTCGGAGTTGTAAATCCTTCCATTCCACGTTCTACGATGAGACCATGTACTCGACCCTGCTCATTTTTTGCCCAAACTACAGCCACTTGCGCGAATGGTGCATTGCTGATCCACATTTTCGCGCCATTCAGGAGATAATGGTCACCCATGTCTTTGAAATTGGTGATCATGCCACCCGGATTGGAACCGAAGTCAGGCTCAGTTAGGCCGAAACAACCCATCCATTCACCAGTAGCCAGTTTTGGCAAATACTTTTTGCGTTGTTCTTCACTTCCGTATTTATAGATCGGATACATCACCAGCGAACTTTGTACGGAAGCCGTTGAGCGCAAACCGCTATCACAACGCTCCAGTTCTTGCATAATGAGTCCGTATGAAATCTGATCAAGTCCGGCGCCACCATACTCCGTTGGAATATAGGGACCGAATGCACCGATTTCACCAAGACCCTTCAAAAGGTGCTCTGGAAATTTGCATTTTTCCGCAGCTTCTTCAATGATTGGAGAAACTTCTTTTTTCACCCAAGCACGAGCAGTTTCGCGAATGAGTTTGTGTTCTTCCGTGAGCCACTCATCCATGAGATAGTAATCGTGGCCTTGATATAAATCTGTACGCATTTTTTGTTGAATGTTTTGCAGGTTGAAAAATTCCGGCGCGAATGTAATTCAACCTAGTGTTTAACGGGATGACGAAATATGTGAATTACTGGAGTTCAGCTCATTAAAACATTCCCTCATCACGATTCGCTTCATACCAAGAATCGGCGGGAAGTTGTTTTCCACGACTGGCTGCCACAGCCAGTTCATCGCACCTTTCGTTCATAGGATGACCATTGTGCCCGCGGATCCAATGAAACTTCACCTGATGTTGCTTGGCAATGACCAAATAACGTTTCCAGAGATCCGGATTCTTGACATTTTTCCAACCACGTTTGATCCAGCCTTCGATCCATTTCTTTTCAATCGCATCCACAACATACTTCGAGTCTGAATAAACGTCCACCGCACAACCAGGAGTTTTCAGCATTTCAAGGCCAACTATGACACTTAACAACTCCATTCTGTTGTTGGTGGTTAGTCTGAAACCTTCACTGAATTCTTTGCGATGAGGTCCGCTGATCAAGATTAAACCATAGCCTCCAGGTCCCGGATTTCCACTGGCAGCGCCATCAGTATACATCTGAATTTTTAAACTCATGGTTCAGTTTACTGCAAAAGAAATTGAATGTTGTTTGAAAACAATTTGACAGAGATGGCCAAAAGAATGATTCCAAAAACTTTTTCAAGAACAGTAATGCCAACTGCTCCCAATAACCTTTCAATGCGATCTGTCAATCGTAAGACCAAATAAATTAATGGCATATTCAAAGCAACAGCAATGAGGATATTTATCCTATGGTATTCTGCTTCAAGTGAAATCAGTGTTGAAAATGTACCCGCTCCTGCAATGATTGGAAACGCCAGAGGAACAATAGACGCAGCCTTTTCACTTCCTTCCTTCTGTTTGAAAATTTTGATCCCCAATACCATTTCCATGGCTATGAAAAACAGAATAAATGAACCAGCTACAGCAAAGGAATTCACATCTACCCCGAAGAGATTCAAAAATTTCTCACCCACGTAAAGAAAAATAGCCATCAATAAAAACGAAACCGATGTGGTGGTGATGGGCTGGATGTTACCAACAGAATTTTTGATCTTGAGTATGATCGGTATGCTTCCGATGATATCAATCACCGCAAACAAAACCATAAAACATGAAAGTATTTCTTTCAGATCGGGCATGTGGCGAAATTAGTCACTGGCCTTCTAAAAATGGTTTTGGTTTTTTTAACCAACTGCCCCGCATTTCTATTCGAACTATTTCGGTGTAGAATTGTTACTTTTGCAACACTTCGAAAAATCATTGAAAAAACTACTGGTCATATTGATGCTATTTGTGTTCGGACAGGCAACGGTCTGCACAACGACCATGTTTTTTCTGGATCACCTCGAGTTAATCTCACTCGTGGATACCCCTACTACCGGAACCATGATTGAAGAAGAAGAAACTGATGAGGAGTTGTCATGCAATTCAAAGCATGAAGACATCACTCCGGTATTTTTCATTGCAGAACCCAATCTGGGTTATTTCAACACACAGGATTATTATCTCTTGCCTGGCTTTACCGACCGGGTTTTTTCGCCTCCTGAATCAGTGAATTGCTGATTCTATTTCTCCCTCAGGAGGACTTCACATTTTATAATTCATAGTGCGCAAGCACTTCACTTTCGGATTTATCCGTCCATTCGGTATTTATGAAAAACATCAAAAAACGAGAATTTACTTTTAATTATCTCAAAAACGATTTACCCGCAGGATTGGTAGTTTTCCTGGTTGCTTTACCGCTTTGTCTGGGTATTGCATTGGCTAGTCAGGCACCTCTATTCTCCGGAATCATTGCAGGTATTGTCGGAGGTATCGTTGTCGCTTCCATCAGCGGCTCGCCATTGAGTGTAACGGGTCCAGCTGCCGGACTTACTGTGATAGTGGCTTCTGCCATCACAACACTCGGAAGTTTTGAAGCCTTTTTACTTGCAGTAGCCATTGCGGGCATCTTGCAAATTATTCTAGGTATCATCAAAGCTGGTATTATCGGATATTACTTTCCATCAAGCGTCATCAAAGGCATGCTTGCAGCCATTGGAATTATACTTATTCTGAAACAAATTCCACACGCACTTGGTTATGATAAAGATGCAGAAGGTGATTTCGATTTCATACAAATGGATGGAGCAAATACCTTCACAGAAATCATCAACGCCATCTATGCTGCACAAACGGGAGCCATCATTATTGCGCTGGTTTCATTGGCCATACTGATTCTTTGGGAAAGACCATTTTTGAAAAAACACAAGTTCTTTCAAGTGGTACCCGGAGCATTGATCACGGTCATCACTGGATTGGCACTCAATACATGGTTTGAATACTCCATACCTGCTTTGCACATGACAGGTGAAACATTGGTGAATCTACCTGTTGCATCTGATGCTGGTGAATTTCTCAGTTTCTTCAGTTTTCCGGATTTTGCATCCATTGGAAATCCTCAGGTATGGATCGTCGCATTGACCATCGCCATCATTGCCAGTCTTGAAACACTATTAAGTGTAGAAGCTGCGGATAAACTTGACCCATACAAACGTGACACACCAACCAACCGTGAATTGACCGCTCAAGGTGTTGGCAACCTTATTTCAGGACTCATTGGCGGTCTTCCCATGACTGCTGTGATTGTGAGATCTTCTGCCAATGTCAATGCTGGTGCAAAGACTAAACTATCAGCCATGATTCATGGCGTGCTGCTTCTCATCGCCGTGGTGTTCATTGCTACTCTACTCAACAAAATCCCGTTGGCATGTCTGGCAGCATTGCTCATCCTTACAGGATATAAACTTGCTAAAGTTTCACTATTCAAATCGATGTATCGTTTGGGAATATCGCAGTTTCTTCCTTTTCTGATTACCGTTATCGCCATTCAGTTTTCCGATCTGCTTCGCGGAATTGGAATAGGTATGCTCGTGGCTATTTTCTTCATTCTTCGAAACAATTACATGCGAGCCTACTCCGTGAAAAAAACTGAATCGAGCGAAGGAATAACACGTTACGAAATTGACCTGTCAGAAGAAATCACCTTCCTCAGTAAAGGGAGCATTGGTAAATTTCTTTATGATCTTCCGGAAGACAGTCATATCACCATCAACGGAGAAAAGGTAACCGCTATCGATCCAGATGTTCTTGAAATCATTCATGATTTCAAGAGCACAGCAGAGTTGAAAACATCACGGTCAAACTTATTTCATTGCCCAAATACAGTGGCACTCCAGCTCACTAAAAACAACCATCATCAACATCAAACACAGAAAAAATGAAAGCACATACCAGCATAACTCAAGCAAATGTTTCCCCTCAAAAAGCCCTTGAATTACTTCAGGAAGGAAACGAGCGATTTATCAGCAACCTCAAAGTGAATCGCAACTTGTTGCAACAAGCCAATGAAACAAGGGAAGGTCAATGGCCTTTTGCGGTGATCTTAAGTTGTATAGACAGCCGAACTTCTGCGGAGCTCATTTTCGACCAAGGTCTAGGTGATATTTTCTCGGTGCGTATTGCAGGCAATATCGTGAATACCGACATCATAGGCAGTCTTGAATTCGCCTGTAAAGTTGCGGGTTCCAAGCTTATTGTTGTACTTGGCCACACCAATTGCGGAGCAGTAAAAGCAGCATGCGATCATGTGGAAATTGGCAGCATCACAGAATTGTTGTCTAAAATTCAACCTGCCATTTATCAAGAAACTGAAACACTCAATCACGCACAACGCAATTCATCGAACAAAGATTTTGTGCAGAATGTGACCAGAAACAATATACACGTTTCGGTAAAAGCCATCATCAATAGAAGCATCATTTTAGACCAGATGATTCGAAGTGGCGAAATCGCCATCATCGGAGCCATTCATGATCTCAGCACCGGTAGGGTGCAGTTTTATGAAGACACATTGGTCGATCAGAAAAAATTGTTGTCACAATCAGCCTCATCGAACAGTACGCCTCATTCGAAAGAAACGGTGACTGCCGACGCTCATTCGTGATAACAGTGTTTGTTGGGTTACTTATGAAGGGAGAGTTGGTTAGCTCTCCCTTCCCTTTATATGCTGTATGTAAGACTTATTATCGAAAATAAAATGACGAGATTCAGCCCATTCTCATTGGCTGCTCAGAAATCAATAACTCAATTCTCCCGTAAAATTTTTTCTATCACAGTAGGAAAATACTCCATTTCCAAAGCCCTTACTTTTCGCTCAATATCAAGTGGGGTGTCCGATGTTTCAATGACTGTTTTAGCTTGAAAAATAATTTGTCCTTCGTCGTAATGTTCATTCACAAAGTGAATTGTTATTCCTGATTCTTTTTCGCGATGATCATGTACTGCTTCATGCACATGATGACCGTACATCCCCTTTCCTCCGTACGCAGGAAGTAATGCAGGATGAATATTGACAATCGCATGAGGAAAGGCCTTGATCAAATTCTCTGGGACTTTTTTGAGAAAACCGGCCAGCACAATAAAATTTACATTGCGAGAAAGCAACAATTGCAAAAACTGGTCGCTCGAATAAAAATTTTCATGATTAAGTAGACATGTTTCAATGGAGTGTTCTTTGGCAATGTCCAAGACGCCGGCATCACTTTTGTTTGACGCAATCAAGACAATGCGAACATCATTATTGCCTTTAAAATGATTGATGATATTGCGGGCATTATTGCCAGCGCCCGAAGCCAGAATAGCAATTCTTTTCACAACCTTACAATTTGGGGACAAAGATACACCTTGTATCAGGCCCTCATTTCTGTTTGGTTACCTTGTACAAGTTCAAGTATTTTTTTATACAAAATTTCCGGTTGAAATGGCTTTGACATATACTCATTCATTCCTACCTGCAGACATTGATCCCGCTCACCACTGATGGCATTCGCTGTAAGCGCAATGATCGGGGTTTTGAGGTGAAAATCCCTCCTCAGTTCAATGGTTGTTTCAAATCCATCTTTCAATGGCATTTGTAAATCCATCAAAATGACATCGAAGGAAATGTTTTTCAAAGTATCAATAGCCAATACTCCGTTTGCACATACTTCCACTGCAGCATTCCAGTTTTTCAATAACGAAGTGGCGAGGAATTGATTGACCGGATTGTCCTCTACAACAAGCACACGGATACCACTCAAATCAGGATTAAAATTTTCTGTTTGTTTCTCCGGTGCTTCGGATTTGCGCAGTGTCACTTCAAAATAAAATTCTGAGCCCACATTTTTTTCGCTCTTTAATTTTAAAGAACCTCCCATCAATTCCACAATTTTTCTGGAAATGGTAAGTCCAAGACCTGTTCCTCCGTATTTGCGTGTGGTGCTGGAATCTTCTTGAGAAAATTCCTGAAAAACCGCTCCTTGCCTTTCAGGTGCGATGCCTATTCCTGTATCTCGTACGCCAATGTATAATGTCTGCTTATCATCAGAATTGCTCTTCAGTTGAGCTGTCACACAAATTTCACCTTGATGCGTAAACTTGATAGCATTACTAATGAGGTTGGTTAACACCTGATTCAAACGGTGGGGATCTCCATACAGAAAACTTGAAATGTTTGGATCAATATCATATCGGAATTTCAATCCTTTTTCTTCCGCCTTCAATCCGAGACTTCGCGACAAAACATGTAGTATTTTCTCTGGTGAAAACGAAATATTTTCTAATTCCACTTTTCCACTTTCAATGCGAGAAATATCTAATAGATCATCGATGAGTACCAACAATCCGTCGGAAGAAAACTTCATGGTTTGAATGTATTCCTTCTGAATGGCGTTGATTTCAGTTCCAGCAAGCAAAGAAGTTATTCCCACAATGGCATTCACTGGTGTTCTCAATTCATGACTCACGTTTGCCAATATGGTTTTTCTTACTTCCAGAGAAGCTTCAGCATCTCTTCTGGCATGTCTTAACTCACTCTCCAATTTCTTTTGTGACGTGATGTCAAAAACAATCATGACACCTCCGGTAACATTGCCCTGTGCATCGAAGACAGGAGTGGTGGTGCAAAACAGCCAAAACGTTTCTCCCGACTTGCGACGCATTGGTGCTTCAAAGACTTCTTTCACAAAAGAGAAATGAAATCCTTCCGGACAAGCCTTTTCGGCTGGTCGTTTTTCACCAGCCTGGAAAAAATCAGATGTCTTACCTACTAGTTCCGCACTATTAAAACCGAAAAACGTCGCAAAGTTTTTCTGAACATTGGTAAGTCGGCCA
Source organism: Flavobacteriales bacterium (assembly GCA_016722445.1). Lineage (GTDB taxonomy): Bacteria > Bacteroidota > Bacteroidia > Flavobacteriales_D > Sanyastnellaceae > JAIBBG01. The sequence continues at coordinate 337,325 of JADKIZ010000002.1, forward strand.
TCCAAATCATATTCAACCATACCAAGGTGAAGATTATCCATGATCTCGAGCAATCGTTGATCGGATTGCTCCTTCATACTCTCAGCAATTTCGCGTCTTGTAATAGATTCCTGAAGAATGTCCGCAATACAAAGTAAATCGGTCTCATCCCCCATTTCAGTGTCGGGTACCAAACGCATCACTGCTTCTTTCAATGAATCGATCACTATGGTTTGATCGTCGAGCATGGTTTTGATTTGACTCTTTTTGGTAGTCAATTCATCACTGCTTTCACGCATCGCAGTTTCCATCAACAAACGGTCATTGTCGTGATGATAATAACTTTCATTGATAGCACTGAACATCTCCCGAAATTCATCTGGAATTTCTGGATAGCCTGGCAGCCATTTTCTCATTTGGCGTTCCAGCAATCGATGAGTTGTTCTTTTCAGATCTTTCACAATCAGACTTCTTTGTAAGTTGTAATAGTCATCGTTTGATTGTGTAGTGAACAACCCACCGTATTCATTAAAGGTGATATTTCTCCATTGGAATAAAAGCCGGTGAAAGCAGGCTTATCTCCAAAAACTGAACAGACTGATTCTACTTCTTCTTCCACTCGTTGGTCAAGTACAATTTTTCTACCGACACAACTGATCATCATGACGAGATCAGGTTGATTTTCCGTAAGCGACATTTCAGCAGCTTGTGCAGCACCATCGACAAGACGATCAAAGTTGGCCATCATAAATTGAACACTGGCTCCATTGGGAATATTACCTGCAAACTTCATCGAACCTTCATTTTCATCAATAGAAAGTATGGTACGCACCAATTGGGTTTTTGAATTTTCACCTAGTATACAAAGCGGAAATAACAAGGCTGACCCCGGTAATTCAGCGGCACGTGCTCCCAGATAACGCTTGTAAACTTCCAATGCGCCTTCTCCATCCAATTCGAAGAGTACATTGTCTTCAGACTTTGTGACTTTACGAACAGGACCAAACACATCCCAACCACCTTGTGAGCCATGATTCACTTGTAATCGGTTGCCATAAAAACCAATGGCAACAATCTGATCAGGCGCAGGCAAAGCATCGGCTCCAACAAATGTTTTGGAAAACCTTCCAGCATCTGCCGCCAATCCGCCAGTAACAACGACACCAGATGGTAACTCGTGATTTACACCTCGAACTAATTCATCGCCATTAACACTAATGCCATCAGAAAAAATCAGAATATGACTGAGGTCCGAAGATGCCAATTGTTGTCTTATCGCTTCTCCACACGCAAAACTGTTGTTGAATTCTCCAACGGCGATTTTGATCACTTTGAGTTTTGTATGTTCGAAATTACAGGCTGTTACACTCACTGTATTATCGAAAACCATTTTGCCATGAATTTCTCCCGCTGTGCTGGCCATAATAATATGTGCATTGTTATAGCGAGATTTCAATTCCTTGAGAACGTCTTCTGAGGCGATGACATCGATACCGCCGAAAGCAAATACGAGATTGGCTTGCCCGTTCATTGTCGAAGCGTCCTGCGTCGACCATCCTGTTTCTTTTTTCCACAGGATTTGTTCTGTATGCATGTTAAGGGTGTTGTTTGATTCGAACTTTTCTACGCGCATCGATCAAAATGTTTCATTTTCAGCTCATCTTCATGACTTTAGATGAGTAAAAACCGGCTGAAAAGTTTCATTACTTATGGTTAAGTTTCGATACTCCTGATTTACGTTTGCTTCAGAAAACTGAGTATTTATGTCGATTACAGCAAACGAGGTAACCAAATTATACGGCCATCAACGAGCTCTCCACGAAGTGAGTTTTTCCATTTCGAAAGGTGAGGTGGTTGGGTTCCTCGGACCCAATGGCGCAGGCAAAAGCACTATGATGAAGATCATAACGTGCTACATTCCTCCGACTTCCGGAAGTGTATCGGTATGCGGTTTTGATGTTCGCGAACAAAGTATTGATGCACGCAAGTGTATTGGCTACTTACCCGAACACAATCCGCTTTATACAGACATGTACGTTCGTGAATACCTCACTTTTGTTGCGAAAATTTACAAGTTGAAAAATGCCGCTAAGCGTGTAGAAGAAATGATCGATATGGTAGGACTTGGTGTTGAAGCTCACAAAAAAATTGAAGCTCTCTCCAAAGGTTACCGACAGCGGGTTGGCATCGCACAGTCCATGATTCATGACCCAAAGGTGCTTATTCTTGATGAACCTACAAGCGGACTCGATCCAAATCAACTTGCTGAGATCAGAGATCTGATCATTCGCATTGGTAAAGAAAAAACGGTTATGCTTTCAACGCACATCATGCAGGAAGTAGAAGCCATTTGCGACAGAGCGATCATCATTAGCAAAGGACTCATTGTAGCCGATAGTCCAACATCCGAATTATCACATCTCACCGCAACTGGCTCTTATGAAATCACGGTGGAATTCAGTGATCATATTAATCCTGCGACGATTCAAAATCTAATTGGTGTAAGTAGTATAGTAGCCACAGGAAAAAACTGTTGGACGATAAAGACCAACACCTCCAGAGACATTCGTAAAGACATTGCTGATTTAGCGACTTCGCAAGGCCTTTCGATTCTGACACTCACGAAGAAAGAGCAGAAACTGGAGGATATTTTCAAAGAGCTTACGACATCCCGAGCTTCATCGACGGCGGAATAGTACACACGGGAATTGGCAACATTTTGTGTTGATTCGCACGATTCATCCGAACATAAATATCAAGTACCTTTTTTTGTCGGTCAGAAATAATGACTTCATGCCCCTGAAGCTGAAATCCATCAAAATGTTTTAACCAATGCTGTTTCCGATAATCGTACTTTTCACAAAGTGCCATGGCCCATTCCAATTCAGGATAGCTGGCTCCTATCTGTTCTTCATCCGTACGATCATCACCCCACAATCCATCGGTAGGTGAGGCTTTCAAAATACTTTGAACTATACCTAGTTCTTTCGCCAATGCATACACCTCACTTTTGGTGAGATCCGCGATTGGTGAAATATCTACTCCGCCATCGCCGTACTTGGTAAAAAAACCAACGCCAAAATCTTCAATTTTGTTCCCTGTTCCGGCTACAAGCAATCGGTGAATCCCCGCAAAATAATAGAGCGTTGTCATGCGTATACGTGCACGGGTATTTGCAAGGGATAGATGCAGTAAATGTTGATCCTCTGTTTTTGGAACCGCACTCATGAATGAATCAAACGTTGCCGTAAGTTCAATGCGGTGATCGCTTGCCATAGGATACTTTCCTTTGATCCAGTCGATATGTTCCTGAGCCCTGCTCACCTGACTCGCCGCCTGATAAATCGGCATTTCGAGCATGATGACCTTTTTTCCCGTCATGGCACATAGCGTCGACGTGAGTGCCGAATCAATTCCTCCACTGATGCCAATAACAAAACCTTCAGTTCGACTTTTCTCACAATAATCTTGGAGCCAATTGACAATGTGATCAATGATTGCTTTAGACTGCATATCCTGTCTTTGAATTTTAACCGACGAAATTACAGGCTTTGCTGCTGTTGCGATCAACAACCAAAAAAAAAGGCCGCCACATGGACAGCCTCAGTTACTATTTATACGCTCGCTTTGATTAGAACATAAATCCAACGTTGAGCGATATAAAATTGCCAATGGCATTGAGATCAAAAGTCTCTGGTTTCTTATTAAAAATCTGCGGTTTACCTGTGCTATCCAATGTAACACCTTCGTTGTTCAACATATTGCTGAAACCATTGTTGAAGGTTATACCAGCAAGTAAGCTTGAATTGCCGCTGAGGTTGTATTCGATACCCGCACCAATGATCAGGCTTGAACGGAATAATTTGATATCGTCTTTGATATCATTGTCTGTTGACGTTTCAGCCTTGATCACAGCTGATCCCAAGTATCACTGGATTCATCGATATCCGGAGTGTTTGGATCGTCAATAATCGTATTTCTAATTTGGTCGTAAGTCAATTCATCGTCTGCTTTTGCACCGATGTTCATAGCCAAACCAAGACCAAACTGAGCCCAATAAGTAATGTATCCAATCTCATTGGTGCGCAATTTCAAGGTGAGTGGGATTTCCAAATACTTCACATTGTATGTTCTGTTTAACTCTACAATGACTTCTTGATTGAATGAAGACGTATTTGTTTTATAAAGTGACTTGTAATAATAACTCAATTCTCCACCCGTGTTGATCACATTTAAACCGGTTCCTAAAGCATAGTTTTCAGTAAACATTTTGTCTATCATGATACCGAAACCGAACCGCAGCTTATTTGATCCTTGTTCGATGTCTTTATTGTTGGGTTTCATCCAGGAAAAATTTGGATCCACATGCAAGGCAATCTTCCACTCCTGTTCCTGCGCCATAGCAGAAATTGATAAACAAAGGGCTGCGAGCAACAAAATTCGATTTTTCATATGAAGGTGTTTTTACGTGTATAAACTTGCAAAAATATCCGAGAACAATTCCCGGTTCTGTAATTCGTTATTGTTAACGAGGTCAAAGCTAAAAGAAAATGATGATGAGGTATACAACCATCTTGATCATGTTATTCATGATCGGCTGTGGAGGATGTCACGATGACAAACCACTACAGAAAGTAGAACTATCGCCTGAAACGGAACAGGTACAGATCAGTTTCCGGCGATTCGACCGCGATCTTTTCAACATCGATTTCAATCAGCCGACCGTCGCCAGCCAACAATTGTACCAGAAGTATGGTTCCTTTTTCTGCAACTTCGTGGAATACGATCTCATGCTGGCAGCCTGCAATTCGGATAGCGTTGGCACACTCCTTCGTCCTTTTGTGAACAACCGGGATATCCGGGAAACACATGATGAAATTGAAAAGGTATTCACGGAAGACAAAATTGAGTCCATCAACGAAGACTTGTCTGAATGCCTCCAACGTTGGAATCACTACTTCCCGGATAGTATTATTCCAACAGTTGTCTATTATCAGTCAGCATGGAACGCAAATATTTCAACGCAGGATTCTACGTTGGCAATTTCATTGGATTGTTACCTCGGGCCTGATAATAAGATCACCAAACAACTTTATGGTGAAGCATTTCCCAATTACAAAAAAAACAACATGGATGAAAAATTCATGGTGGCTGATGCCATGAAAGGTTGGGTAGCATGGAAATTTAGAAAATACTATGAGAAAAAGACCTGTTGTCTGAGTTGATCTTTTATGGTAAATTGATGTACCTCGCTGAGGCACTTACACCTGACACTCCTGATTCTCTCATGATGAGCTGGAACACCCGCCAATATGAATGGGCAAAAGCCCATGAATTCAGTATCTGGAAATCAATTGCGAATGACAAAGTGATGTACTCCACCAAAGATGCTGAAATCAACAAGTGGTTTGCTGATGGTCCATTTACTGGGGCACAAGGCGTGCCGCAGGATTCAGCACCTCAATTGGGGGTATGGATTGGCTGGAATATCGTGAGACAATACATGAATTCACATCCCGAAATTGCACCAACAAACCTCATTGGTGAAAAAGACTATTTCAAAATACTTTCGGGTTATCGGCCGGATAGGTAAGGCAATCCATTTGTTGAAATGGCTCGAAGGCTTGGTTAGATGTCTTAATTAGAAATAAATAAGTTGCCTATGCTTTTCATCATAGGATTACGAAGAATGAGATATAGATTCGCACAGAATCGTAACTATCCATTCAAATTTCATATGATCAAACTGAAACCCTTCGCCGGTCTGGTAGCACTCATCGCTTTGACCATCTTTTCATCCTGTAAAAAGGAAAATTCGGATGATACTGATACACCTGTCACACCAACCCCATCAGGAAATTCCACCTATCTATCTGGCACTGTTGTAGACAGAACAGGCTCCCTTCTCGAAGGCGTGACGGTCTTTTATGGTTCAGAGATCACCACTACTGACAACCATGGATACTTCACATTTGGTTCGGTCAGTTGTGGCGAAAGAGTTTATGTCAGAACTGAAAAAAACGGTTTCTTCAATGGAAGTCTGGGCGCTATCGCCAGTGTGAGCAGTCAGACAAATTTGAATATTGTCATGACAGATAATTCAGTGGACTACACATTCAATGCGGCTGCAGGACAACTCATCAATTTACCAGGCGGAGCATCTATTGACTTTACACCAAATTCAATTGCCACTGAGAGCGGAACGGCGTACAATGGCAACGTGAATGTGGCTTCCGAATACCTCGATCCTGACGATCTGGACTTTCAAAATATTATTCCCGGAGGAGACCTCATTGGAATGGATCAAGACGATGCCATGCAACAACTGGTTTCTTATGGTATGTTGATGGTGACCCTGACAGACAACAGCGGTAATGAACTCAATTTACTTTCCGGCAACAATGCAACGATTACTATGCCGGTTCCAGCTTCTATGGCGTCGGACGCACCTTCTCAAATGCCCTTATGGCATTATGATGAAATAACTGGAATATGGATGGAAGAAGGTTCAGCTACTCTTATTGGCGGAGAATATGTTGGAACCGTTACTCATTTTTCTTCATGGAATGCAGATGTACCTTCAGACAGGGCTCAAGTTAGAGGAATCGTATATGACTGCAATGGTCAACCAATGGCAGGTATTCAAGTAACCGTTGGACAGGGATCAGCCACAACAGGAAGCAATGGTGAATTTCAACGATATGTGCCAACTGGTGTGAGTTTCGATGTATATGTAAATTCTTCGGCTTTAGGATTAACATCATCAAGTGTGAATGTACCTTCAATGACAGCGGGAGATGTTTTTGACGCCATTCAGTTAAGCACCGAATGTGTTGCATACGTATCATTCAATATTACCTGCAACAATGGCGGAGATGTAAATGGATACGCCGCTGTCAATTGGGGAAATCAATACACATATGTAAACATTACCCATACCGGAAACTACAAGTACCTGTACCAGCTGATGGAAGCAGCGGTACGCTAAATCTCATAGGTCTTACCTCCGGTGTTGCAGAAAGTGTTGCGGTGAATTTTCCATCAGCAGTGGGTGGCTCTACAAATGCCGGATCTTTTGACCTGTGCGGAAGTGGCCAACCAACTGGGGATTACTACATTTCCCTCACCATCAATGGTGCTGGATTCAACAATTATACTTTCACACAATCCAATACTGGTCAGATGGCATACGCAACTTACAGTCCTTCTGATGATGTCACGTTGGTTTACGCTACTGAAGATGGTTCTGACTATATCACCCTAAGTCTGATTGGAAATTCATCTGGAGTATGGGATCTGGAAACAGATGTTGATGCCGCAGTCGGATTCAACCTCAATGGTGAATTGTGGTTTGCAGAAAGCGGAACACTCACCTGTCAGCAAATGGGGAATGTTGGACAGTTAGTCACAGGAAATTTCAGTGGCTCATTCGCTCATTTCACTGGAACTGATTTCGAAACTGCTACAGTGACTAATGGAACATTCAGTGTCATACGAAATCCTGATATGAATTAATCCAACTGATGAATAACACAGATCATTCATCTACACCATGAAATCATAATCAACCAGCGCCCATCTGCGGTTGAGCCATTTGAAAATAAACTTCAATTATAACAGCCTGGATTTTTATCCAGGCTGTTTTTTCATCAAATGATGTATCCAACAATCAAAACTTTCAAGGGTGATGATTGATGTTTTGGAAAGCTTGGTTGCTTGATTTAGAGCCAATAGAAATACCTCATGCACTCCGCCGTTATTTCGCCTGTAAAGAGTGTAAAACAAATGCTACCATGTATAACATCGATACACAGTCGTACAATCATATTTGCCGAACAACATGTATCCAGGTGATGACCCAATAAGAATCATCTCTTCTTAGTGAAATCTATCCTACAGATCAAAAACTCATGCATGCATGAGTAGAACATTCATGCGAGGATATTCGGACAAACTTCGGTAGTAAATAACCATGATTCGGCAGTTCATTGGTTTGGAACGATTCACGAGAAACATGTTGCTTAACATACAGCAATTTATTCCATAAGAAAAACAAGTAATATGAATTCAGGTAAAGTAGCATTAGGCATTTTAGCCGGCGTAGCTGTCGGAGCAGTTCTAGGTATTTTGTTCGCACCAGACAAGGGCTCCGCAACACGCAAAAAAATAATTGACAAAGGCGATGGTGCCATAGACGACATGAAAGATAAACTAAGTGATTTCCTTGATGGAATATCTCAAAAATTCGAATCAATTCGTGATGAAGTCGCTAACGCAAAAAGAGAAGAAGCAAAATAGGTGAAGAACTTTGGAAGTCAAAGAACCTCTTGTGTTCAGTAATAACCAAAGAGCGAATCACAGCTTTCTCTGAGTGGGGTCCTTAGAAATAATTATTGATGAAATACCGAATATGGCAAATCTTTTAGATTCAGTTGAAGAACTTGCGTCCAGTGTACAGAGCTATACCACAAAAGCCATAATGCTTGCAAGGGTTCAATTCACGGAGATACTTGCGGTCGGAATTTCAGATTTGATAGGCTCAATTTGGACCTTCATCACTTTTTCGCTCTGTATACTGTCACTCACAATTGGAATGGCCCTCTATATTGGCGATTTGCTGAAAAAAAACTATTTAGGATTTTTGGTGATGGCCGGGTTTTACTTGATCGTTTTTATTGTGGTTAAACTCTTCCTTCTGAAATCAATTAAAAGTAAAATACAAAATCGGGTCATCATAAAAATAATGCAAAAGCACTAAATGGTAGAAATTTATGATCTTCAAACCCTGCGTGAATACTCAAAAGAGTTAAAATTCGAATTGGAAATAGAAGCCATTAGAATTAAATCTCACGCACGTACAACGGCATTACAACTAAAACCAGAAAACATACTTCAGGAACTTCATGACAAACTAGCCGAACTATCCATTGAAAAAAGAACTCTCAATTCAACACTTTCAATTATCTGGAGGATTCAGCAAGTTTATTGTATCTGCTGGTAATAGCACGTTAGCAAACCGGATTGGAGGGAAAGTCCTTGATCTCGTAGTGCAACAAACAGTGAAGCGATACCCGGAAACAACAGTCAAATTCTATTTGAAAATGATAGAATTCGCTATTCAACTGGTTAAAAAAAACCAGCAACCAAAATCCTAGGCACTAATTCCCTGATGCCAAAAGCGAATAGGTCATTTACGCTGAAAACAGCTGAAAATGAATAGTACAAACCAATTACCTTCATATGCCAGAACAGCTTTCACACTAGTGTCATTGTATTTGGTGTTTTATTTTATTGTTGTACTGCAAGGAATTTTACTGCCCATCATTTATGCAATCATTGCTGGTATTGTAGTAAGTCCATTGATTGAATTTCTATTGAAAATCGGAGTAAAAAGAATTCCAGCTGTTGTGATTACATTATTTCTTGTACTCATATTCTCGGTAGGCATGTTGATTCTCATAATAAAACAAGCCACAAACTTTAGCAGCATCATTCCACAGATCATAGATAAAATATATGTTCTCCTGGAAAACACCATAGAAAAGACATCCCTGAAACTTCATATTGAAAAAACCTCAATAGAAAATTGGTTAGCAGAGCTAAGGCAAAATGCGATATCTAACAGTGGCTCTTCTATAGGCAGCACTTTTAGTTCAATATCGTATGTGCTCACTACACTCTTACTCACACCGGTATATTTCTTCATGTTTCTGGTTTACAAACCACATCTCATTCAATCCATTCACAAAATATTTGGAGCGAGCAATGATGAAAACATCAGCGCAATCTTCAAAGAAACACAAACGATTATAAGGCAATACATCGTTGGCATCTTCACAGAAATGGGAATTGTAGCGATACTAAATACCATTGGATTATTGATTTTGGGATTTGATTATGCCATCCTTTTCGGCTTGATTGGTGGTATACTCAATATCATCCCATACATGGGAGCATTGATTGCCATGTGTATTTATGTAGCCATCGCTATCGCAACCAAACCACCCATATTTGTGGTTTATGTCCTGTTGCTATATGGACTCATTCAATTTATAGACAACAATTTCCTTGTCCCAAAAATTGTCGGATCCAAAGTTCGTCTCAACGCACTGGCTTCATTCATTGCCGTAATTGTGGGTGCAGCTTTGTGTGGATTACAGGGCATGTTTCTTTCAATTCCTTTGCTTGCCATTGGCAAAGTAATATTAGACCGATTTGATTCCACCAGACATTATGGTTTCCTGCTTAGTGTGCCCGCATCTGCGTCTTACGATCACACTGTGCATCGTCAATACTTGAAAAATAAATTCGTCCGATTGATGAAGTTGCCATTCAAAACATTCCAATCCAGAGATTGATGGCACCTGTCATTTAAATTGTATGCATTGTTTCATCTTACATTATGAACCGATCATTCGAAACTCTGTTCAAAATCATTGGTTTTATCTATAGTTCATCGAAATCATAAGTCCACCAAAATATCGGATCATCTTTTTAGATATGACATCGCTTGTCACTATCTCATTTCTAGAATCACATTGGTCATTAGACTAATTGGGCAAGTTGTGAAAGGAGGCGCTTTCCATGAAATTGCCTCCTTTCAAAAACATCATTTATTTCACACTGATTGATCCAAAGTTCATAGTGATTGCAAAAAAGTAACTACTACCATATTTTTCAGCAACACCAGCATTCACATTCCCATCACCTTTATAAAACGGTTTGACTTCATGTACGCTATTGTACAAAGCGCCATGATCTGCCGACCACTGGTATTTGCTCAACTCTCCATTCAAAGATCTCTGTTTGCCCCAGATACATCCCGCAGACAACGAGATTCTATATTCTCCCCTGGCGGCAAGTAACAGAGAGCCACCCAACATCAATTGAATATTCGACTCACTGATGACTGTACCTGTTGTGAGTGCCAGATTTGCAGCCCGACCTGATCTGGTATATGCATGTATCAAAAAACCAGCATTGAATTTTCCGCTGTCATGCGAACGAATGACCTGTCCCGTGCTATCAATCACATTCCCAGTATAAGAAGTAAGTATTGTTCCATCTGATGCCACTGAGTCTCTTGTCTCTCTGAACCTTATTGTCTGTGAAACCAATTCATATTCCGGATTACTCAAACCAGAATAAATCAAGCCCGAACTAAAGTCAATTTTAAAACCAAGTTTCGTCCTATAGCTATTGTTGAATTCCGTTTTGCCGGTTTTGGACTGAAGTTCGATTCCGAGTGCATCTGCATTCGGTGTACTAACCTGACAAGTGTAAATTCTATATTTGTTTGTTCTGGAATTTATTTTCTCATATTCAGATTTTATTTGGCCAATGATGGTTTTATAATCGAGCAAATATTTTTTGGCCAATGGGCTATAAACCGCATTCCTCATGCGAATTTCAAGCTCACTTGGATCGGCAGACATCGCAACTCCCAACTGTTGTAGAAGAAAATCAGAGATGGTGTTCAAACAATGGTAAACCTCCAGCTCTATGACCTCGTGATTGCTGATACGCACATTGAGGTCCTGCATCATCATCAACACTGCTGATAATGCCATCTTCTGATTTGCCCGCTGCTGGGACATCTCATTATTGATGTAAAGCGCAATTTGCTCTTCATATTCTTTAATCTTCTGTTTTAAATTCTTAATTTCCTCTTCCTTTTCAGTTTTCAAATCTTTCAGATCAGTCTGGAGTTTTTGCAATTCTTCAAACAATGATGCAAAGACATCCTTTAGCGCTGCATTGGCACTCAGCGTGGCAATGGAATTCTTCGAAAGTGAAAGATCCGCAAAATCATTGTAATAACTTAACCGCTCTTTTAGACCTGGATTTTCTTCAAAGTACTCTAGAAACGTTTGCATTGAATCAGCACTCACCAATGGCATCGATATTTTCTGAACATCAGAATCTACCGAATCGGCTGTTTCAGATCCTGATTCTTCTGTGGGCTCAGCAACCTGGAACAATTCGCCCACTTGATCAGAGTAATCCATAAAATCCAACGTTTCGGAATTGATGAATTTGTAAAGACTATCGGTGTGTCCAATCACCCGCACTAAAACATCCTTATCTACAGATGGAGTGAACCGCTTCAATACCTTATAATACTCGAATTTTCCGTTGCTATCTTTCACCAGTTTAAGGTATGTCACCGGTTGTTTCGCACCCGGACGACGATCTAGTACGATCTCGTAAGCATGAGAAACGGCGTGTCCCCTTTTATCCGAATTGATCTGCTGACAAGGAAGATTATACCGATCATTAAAATTCGAATCCTCAGCAGGACAACAATCTTTATCAGAATTTTCAGCATCTATATTGTACAATTTACCGCAATCACAACGCTCCTTCATCTTAACTAAATCAATGAAAGTTTGCCATTTTGCCTGCTCAATGGGTATTACATTTTGTGCTGTTTCAAGCGAATCCCAATGACTCTTCGGTTTTTTTGTCTCTGGTTCTTTCATTGATTTGAAAGTAATAAGAGGCTTATTATTTTTATCCAGTACAATTTCCTTTGGCACATCCAATAGTCTGTCATTGATTCCAATAAGTTTGTTTTGGTTGAATACCAGCTTCACTTTTCCATAGCGGATATCACTCAGGTGAATCTTCACAGCATTGCTGTCCGTCGATGCGAAACCGACAGTGAATGCTGCTGCAACCTGTTTACCCTTGATGTCAACTTTTGCCTTTTCATCATTAAAACGTAGGGAAACTCCTTGCGGGTTTTCGTCCGGAAAAACAACAACCATGGTATCTGGTAATGCGCTCAATTTAATTTCCCCTTTGGAGACTTCAAGTTGAACAAAAACTGTTTTGTTCTTCAGATCAATATGCACTTGTTGCGCATGGATCCGGCCACAGAGGATCGCTTGAAGCATGATGAAGATAAATACATGGCAACATCTAATTTGTTTCATTTTGATTGTGTATTTGGTTTAACTATACAGCAAAAGTGAAACCTTGACTTAAGGGCCAAAAACCGAAATCAGAATACGGTCGAGTTGAATCAATATTCGGCAGAACCAACAAGAATAGACGTATGGAAATACCAAAAACCAAGATGACTGAAGGGTAAATTCCTTCGACTTGGAGGCTAAGATTTTAGGTTATCATGCAGATTCTTTGGTTGACACCGCTACATAATATCCTAAAGCATAGAAACACATGGTGATCACGTTGAACAGACTGTTCCAAAACCAGAGATCCACGATGATGATTGTATCGAGCAAAGCCATAACCACAAATACACAAAAATTGTAGAAAAAAACTCCGATGAGTAACCACATATCCGATTTGGGAGATGGTGACCGTGTACTGGTTATTTTTATCAATGTCAGGGCTGCCAGAATAGATAGCACCATGTGATATGCCGTATCAAAGAACGCACTCATGGTTCTGTGTTCAAACCAGGATTCCTTCACAATCAGGTAAAAAAACAGCCATCCTAACAACAACAACACTGCCATGGTGTAAAACCATTTCATGACGCCTTTTTCAGGATAAACAAGACCAATAAACAAACAAAGAAAAATGGCATCAACGCATGCATACAAATTCTGATTGGCAACAGCTACATCATAAATTATTCTTGATTCACCAGAGAGTTGATATAGCATAGAAATGTTGTCAGTCAAAAAACCATACAACAGAAATAACCAAAAAAACAAATAATGACGGGAACGACGAATAGCAAAGCTCCCGATGATGATCGGGAGCAATGCTGAATAAGTTGAAAGAGTTTGGATGAAGGTCATTACTCTTTATTCGTATGAAGTCATTTCTTCTGTGGATCAATTGGAGGCCAGGATTTTTCAAGGCATTTGACTCCATTACCTTTAAGAATTTCACCTTTGTCATTGGTTGGAAAAAAAACCATTCTCATATCTTCTGTCCTATTTTCCTTCTTTAAACCCAGCACAACCCAGTAACCGTATATTTCCGCTCCACCAGATACATCCTGTGTTAAGAACCTTTTATAGTAATCCTTCTGAATAAAACCATAGCCATGTTCTGCATAACCTGTAGAATCAGAGTATGAGAGAATATAACTGAAATTATCCGGCAATAATTTTTTCACTAAAACATTATCGAGTTTCGGCATTGAATTTTCGGGAATTACAAGTGATTTCAAGAATTCTTCAGGGGTTAATTCCGGTAATTCAATCTCTCTTCGTCTAGCAGCCGGAATATTAATGGCACTCCTATAAAATTTATCTTTGGCTAGTATCGGCCGATAACCATTAGGATCACCTGGACAAAGGACTTCCGATTTAAAAGAAAAATATAAATTGGGGCCAACTTTGGTTTCTTCAACAGCAGGAACGAACAATATACCTTCGTAACTGGCGCTGTCTTTCGTCAAGTTTAATGTTTCCCATACAGTTGACGTCTTAAAAAATGCTGCCATACCATCTTTGATCGCATTTTTATTACAAAGTGGATCTTTCCATGCAGCTTCTACATATTTCAAGGCATCGGCATATGAAATCAAATTAACCGCACTCAATTCAGCGCAGGTAAACTTCAGTTCAGGGTCAAGTGGTGGACAATCTTCACATTTTTCACATTTTGGGCAACAAGACTCAAAAAGAAAGAGTGTTGTCAGAAGAGGAATGAATAGTTTTTTCATAGTTGAAAATTTAGTACAATTAGTTTATGTTAATGGATCTTCTTCGAATACTTCGTGGCTATATGCCTCGTTTACCGCACGCCAGAAAGGAAGACGTTGGTAACGATCAGGAAAGTGTTCCTGAATTTTTTTGCTGATTTCCGGGTAATAATCAAAATTAATTCCGGGGAAAACATGATGTTCTACATGATATGAATGCCAATCAATGAGTCTATCTAAAAATACAGGTACAATGACAGAAGTTGATGTCAGCAACGGATCTGCAGTGTCTTTGAAATTCGGATTACGCAGATGTTGTGTGATGATGAAAATGATCAAGCCTGTGCTGTAAATAAACCATGACACCAGTGATACAATCAAATATAATTTCCAACCTAGGATAGCCAGAATCAAAGTTTGAATGCCCAGAACAAACAAAAATTCAAAGAAAATTTTTCGCTGCTCTGCTTTGGTATAGTCTGGACGAAAGGTGACAATCGCTGGTTTCTTTCCTTCTGGAAAAAATACGGACACAAGATGTTTGCTGGTGTAAAAGATCATAGCGAATCCGACCGTGAAGGAAAAGCGTAAGGTTTTATTGGGGTAAATAAAAACATTGTATACCGAATTCCAAAAGTTTTTTTCCGATTTAAATGTTCTCCGATCTGGATCATCATAGTTGTTCATGCTTTTGTGGTGATTCAAGTTGTGTATTTTCTCCCACATCGTTGGCGGCATGCCGCTAAACGACCAAAAAAACAACTCTGCCCAATATCTGTATGGCTGTTTCCTAACGATGGTGCCATGTGTCAATTCATGACAATACAGAAACAAACACGCATAGGAAACCCCAATCAATAACGAGAGACCAACAATTACCCACCACATTGGAAAGATCCTGATGACATTTAACCAGATGAATACAAGAATCACATGAATACTCATTGGTATGAGTTTGTAGTTGGCAGGTCTGAGGGCTTCCCTCGGGATAAACTTCTTCAATCTTGAAGTATAATATCCCATGCTTTCTGGTTGAAGTATTGGCTGTGTCATTGCTTTATACTTAGAAAAAGATTAACCTCTGTTGGTTCGTGCATGATACGGATATGTTCCTTTTTGTATCCAGCATCCTTAGCGAGTAATCGAAGTTTACCCGCACTCCGGTAATTGAGATACCACTCTCCGATCAACTCCATGTAACCACCCGTGGGATTGGCGTCAGAAAAATTACCAATGATGACATGCTTTTGATTTTTAAAACGAGCCAGAATCTTGGTGAATGTGTTGTCATCAAAATAATCAAACAATCCCGCAGACCAAACGAGATCATATTGCTCAGTGGGAACAAAACGAAAAATGTTTTGCTGAATAAAAGTGACTTGAGAAACATAGTCTCCTAGGATATTTTTTGCGTATGCAATGGCATTGGGATCAAGTTCGACGCATGTAAAATGAAAGCGCAGATCATTCGTTTCATCAAAAAATTCAAGAATATCGCGACATGGTCCACTGGCTAGATTCAGAACATGAATCCGCTCATTTTGATTTTCTTTGGAAATTTCCAGGAGCAGTTCCTTGAAGAATGTTTTCCTGTTACGCACAGCTTGAGGTGCTACCTGGGAATGAAAATACTTGTCCCATGTCCGAAACTCTGGATGATCACTATGCCAATTGGTGTAAATTTTATCAATGATCTCATAGTCGCCTGCATATCCGTGCTTTTTCACAAATGCAAGCCCCTGCATGATCATATCAGAACCAATGGCCGGAAATTGTTTTCTCATTTCCTGAATTTCCTCCTTGTATTCCTGTTGAGGATTCAGATGATGCAGCGTAGAAATAATTTCACTGTATCTTGAAAATTCATGTTCCGGTAATTCGCCCTTCATCAAAAGCATTTTGAGATCTTTAAGCAATGTGCCTGTTGAGGTGTTTTGTAGTTCTTGTGTCATCGTTCTATTGATTTGATGGCACAAAGAATCTACAGTTTAATAGCACAAAACAGCGCCAACCAGAATACGGGGAATTTGATCAGTAATCGGCAAACAAGAATCAGAATTCGGTAGTTGTAGGATGAGCACACCATCGTGACCAAAACATGACGTCATTCAAAAACTCAACAATGAATATGCTGGAATAAGTGAATGGTCAATGCGTTTGGAAATATCACATGAATAGTGACTCCGGATAATGCTTACGCCGGGATATAAAAAAATGGATAAATGAAGTCTCCCCGAAATATTCCTATGCATTCAATATTTGTTATAATCTTTTCAGCGCATCGAGAAATTCCTCTTTCTTGCGGCGCGATACTTCGATGTGAGATGCATCTTCCATTTCCACCGTGCCACCTTCGCCTCTTGTAAACTTTTTGACCAGGGAAAGATTAATCATATGAGATTGATGAATTCGTACAAATCCAGAATCGGTCAGCATTTCCTCACATTCCTTCATTGTTCTCGATACCACAATCTGATTTTTATCTTTCATGAAAAAAGTAGTATAGGTGTTTTGCGATTCAAGCCTGATCACATCTTGAAACCTCACAAAAAGATAACCACTTGAAGTAGGTAAAGCAATCTTCGCATCACCACGATTTTTATAGTTAGCCAAAAGAATATCCAATCGGGGTTGTTGTTCGGATAACTGCTTTTGAAGAAAACGGTTAACAGCCTCGGAAAGATCGCTTTCAGGATAAGGTTTGAGCAAAAAATCAATTGCAGCCACACGAAATGCCCTTGTCGCATAACCAGCATGAGATGTGGTAAATACTACATCAAACTGAATGCTTTTGAGCGAGTCAAGAAATTCGAATCCATTCATTCCAGGCATTTCCACATCTAGAAATACCAGTTGCGGAGAATGTCGGGCCACTGCGATGGTCGCTTCATCGGCGGAGGCACAAAGTGCAACCACTTTCAGTTGGGGAAAATGCGATGACAACCTGGACGACAATTGTTCTCTTTGTGCAACTTCATCGTCTACAATGATTACTTCTACTTTTGCTTCCATCAAAATTGAGGTATAAATGGCAAAGTTATTTCACTGATCATTCCGCAGTGGTTGCCTGTTTCATCCAATATTATTTTCGAGTCAAATTTCGCTTCTCTGCCTTCCAGCTCTGCCAAAGCATCAAGTTGTTGTGAAATAAGCGTTCGTCCCATCGATCGTTCCTTTCCGTGTTGTTTCATTTTTTCAAACCGCTCTGAAACCTTTCCGTTGTCGGTCACTCTCATCACAATCTCATGATCCTGGCTTTCAATTTCAATCATGATCCGACCCTGATATCCCCTGCTTTCAAATCCATGCCACACAGCGTTTTCAACCAACGGTTGCAATAACAACATGGGGACAGCTGTATTAGAAACATCCAAGTCTTCATCAAGTTTGATTTCATAGCTGAACCGATCTCCTGAGCGCAACTTTTCTAACTCAAGGTATGCCTTTAAAATATCGAGATCTTCTTCCAATGCAATAAGTCTTTTCGAGGAATTCTCCAAAATCCTTCTCGTGAGAAAGGAAAATTTCAGGAGATAGTCACCAGCGCGTTCAGATTGTTGTTGTTGTATGCAATAGTGTATTGAATTGAGACAGTTAAAAATAAAATGAGGATTTATCTGAGCTCTGATCGCCTGTAGCTCTAACTCAAGTTGTTTACGCCGGAGTGTCCCTTCCCGATTTCGTCTGTAAATGATGAAAACAATAAAAGAAAATGCAACCAGAAAGGGCAAAAGAACAAGAAGCGAAATACGTGTGACCAATTCACTGGTTTGCTGAGCAACCTCGGCATTCGGAATTTCCATGGTTCCGAAGATATGAGAACATCCATCATCCAACATTTTTCTTTTTATGGTCAAATTGTTTCTGAACCGATTTATTCCTTGACTAATCTTGCATCATGAAATCTGAACAGATCAAAATAGACATCTCATTGGATGAGAATCACGTGCCGGAAAATATCACGTGGTCAGCATCCGAAAATCAAAAAAGCGCCGAAGCCAAAGCTTTGATCCTTGGTGTATGGGATAAATCCGAACAAAATGCCATGCGGATTGACCTATGGACCAAAGAAATGCAGGTAGATGAAATGAAACAATTTGTTCATCAGACATTGCTCACCTTAGCAGACAGCTTTGAAAGAGCGACCAATGAAAAACCCATGGCTGATACCATGCGCGACTTCTGTGATTATTTCGCAGAAAAGATGAATATCAAAGCACCGCTGTAAAAATCAATAATCCGTCAGATATCAATCGTACGGTAGCGCAATCATGAGTGATGCAAAAGTGGACGCATTCATCGGGACTTGCTCATTCATCATTTGATTCATGATATTGTATTCGGCAGACCTCGTGGCCATAACCAGTGGCAAAGGACCAACATCGATCTTGGCTGCCCAAGTATCGAAATATTCTTTGAGTCGCATATAGAACTCATTATCTGTAAAACGCTTTGTTTCCTGAATGCCATCTGAATATGCCAACATATATTGTTCTGGCCATTCAAATCCGGGATAACAAAAACGCATCGCTACAATTGGAAGAAAAACATGCAATTTTTCAGCATAGTCAGAAGAAATTCCAACAGATAACATGAGCTGCTCCAATTGATGACCATCCTTACCAAGCCCATTTGTCGTCATGATTTCTATGGCCATTTGAGCGCACTCCTCCACTGTTCTCAATCGTTTGGTGTTCGTTTCTAGGTTTGATGACTCTTCTGCTTTTTTTGAAAACAACCCAAAGAACTTTTTTGTTTCAGGTTCCTTTTTGGCTGTAGTTTTTTGTGTCTGTAAATCGGATCTCACCATCAACTCAAAATACCTGAAATTGGTGTAGCCTGCATGTTCCACTTTACGAAGATTGATAAACATTTGATGGTGGTCCCCGACAGGCTCACCATCTTTCAAAAACTCAGATGTCGGTTGATCATTGACCCTGGCAGCAAGTGCTCTGTAGGAGTGGTATCGACCACTCACAGGCAAAGAGTCTATTACAGCATCTACAGACAGTTTGAATTCTTCCGCCACCGCAATCAAATCATCACCGACAGGCACATTCGGATTCGATGGAGCCGCCATGATTCTTGGACCAGCGGTATAACATGCATATGAAATTCCGTGAATTTTCCTGTTAAAGACATGAACGAGATCACCATTCAAACCAGATCCAAATGCCTTCACCAATAAACTGTGACAGAACTGAATATAAAACTGTGCGGATTGCTGTATTGCACCTTCTGATGTTCTTCCCTGACCAACATAAGATTCAATGAATGAATCACCTCCGGGTAGAAAAACTTTCATGTCCAACCTGCACATATAGGCTTGCTCTGCCTTCTGAGAAACATTGACATAAGGCTTGAAATAAACTCCTATGGGATCGACGATGGCGAAATACTCTCCAATTTGGGAGAAGCGAATTCCCTTTTGATGGAGGTACATGAGAAGTGTTTGTTCCATTGAATTGTCCAATTTTGGAAAGGGTAGGATGAAAAGCGAAAATATTTAGAGTTCACATCGCTTCTTCCATCAAAGACAAGAGTTGGTCTTTACCCATTCGAGTTTCTGCTGAGGTAACAATGAAATTAGGCAGAGATGTAAATGTCTCAAGAAGTTTATTACAGAACGCATTCACATTTCGCTCCACTGCACCCGGTTTTTCTTTATCGGCTTTGGTAAAAACAATAGCAAAAGGTAAACCTGCTTCACCCAGTTTTTACAAAAATCAAGATCCAGTTTTTGTGGTTCAATTCTGATATCTACAAGAACAAGTGTGCACGCCAATACTTCACGATTCTTCAAATATTCCCAAATCATTCTTTCCCACTTCGCACGCTCAGTCTGAGAAATTTTTGCATAACCATAACCGGGAAGATCTACCACATACCATGGCTTATTGGTTGCATTCACTAAAAAATGATTGATCAATCGGGTCTTACCAGGTGTACCCGATGTTTTAGCCAGATTCTTCTTATTCACCAACATATTGATGAGGCTACTCTTGCCAACATTACTCCTTCCGATAAAAGCGAACTCAACCAATCCATCCTTCGGACATTGAGAAATATCAGAAGATGATTTGAGGAATTCTACGGAGGAGATTTTCATTGGAAATGGAACACGAAATATGAATTATGAATTATGAATTGAGGTGAGGTATTAAATACCTTTTTCTTTCATCCAGGAACTCAGAATTTCATTAAATAATTGTGGATGTTCCATCATAGGTGCGTGTCCGCATTGATCAATCCAAAACAAACTTGAATTGGTGAGCAACTGATGAAATTCTTCTGCCACTTCAGGTGGTGTAATGGTATCATTTTTTCCCCAGATCAAACATGCCGGCATTTTCATGTTCGGCAGATCCTTAGCCATGTTGTGACGGATGGCTGATTTTGCCAAGGCGAGAATGCGCAATACCCGATTTCTGTCATTGACAATTTCGAAGCATTCATCTACCAATTCATCAGTGGCATGTTTTGGATCGTAAAAAGTAAGACCAACCTTTTGACGGATAAACTCCTTGTCCTCTCTGCGAGGAAAGCTCGATCCAAATGCGTTTTCATACAAACCGGAACTTGCAGTAAGTATCAACGAATTCACTTTTTCAGGATGTTCTTTACAATAAACCAATGCAACGTGACCACCCAATGAATTTCCGAGGAGATTCACCTTATCATATCCCTTATGCTTGATAAAGTCTCGGAGAAAATGCGCAATACTCTTCACTCCGGTCGTTAGCACTGGCATACTATATAGCGGCAACATCGGAATAACGACGGTGTAAGACTTGCTGAAATAGTCCACCACATCCCTGAAATTACTCAGCGCACCGAACAATCCATGCAATAAGATCAAGGGTTTACCATGACCTTCTTCAATGTAGCGAAAATGCTTTTCTTCTTTCAGATGATAGTCCATACGTGGTGTGAGGTTGTAAAACCAAAGTGGCGAATGTAAAAAAATTATTATGAAACCGATCTGTACAATGTTCAACAGGTCGATGGGGGTTAAATCGACCCCAACTTTCATTCCGCATTCTTCCCACGATTTACCACCACCCAATTTTCACGCAAAAACCACTCAAAATATCAGTATTTTCAACACTTTCATTGGTTTTTTTGGCCATTTTCAAAAATCCATCTTTTCAACAAAACGACAAAAATCAGCCCTTCGTGGTAAAATGTGGTAAAATGTAGGTATTTTCGTGCCCGTCAACGCCGGATCGACAACATGCTGAAGCTATTAGGAGAATATCCATGCAAACTGGACAACAAGGGAAGATTGTTGTTCCCGGCGAAGCTGCGCAAGTCATTGGAAGAAGTTATACACCAGGGTTTGGTGATCAATCGCGACATCTACACGAAATGTCTGGTGATCTATCCACAACCCACCTGGGAGAAGATGGCTGCGAAACTGGACAGGATGAACCCCAATAACAGAAAACACGCCGACTTCATCCGGCATTTTCTGAACGGTGCTACGGAATTGGAATTGGATGCAGTGGGAAGACTCAATATTCCCTCACACCTTTTACAATATGCTGAGGTGGACTTGAAGAAGAACAACGAACTCGTTGTATGTGGTGTAGGACAAAAGATGGAGTTGTGGAATAAAGAAACACGTGAAAAGAAATTTAATGATCCCGACTTCGACTTCGGCTCATTGGCTGATGAAGTTCAGGATGAATTTGACAAGGAATAAAAGACATACAGCTTCAACCCTGTATGTGAATTTGAAGATATGTCCACCATTAAAAAAGAAGAAGGTTATCACCGGCCGGTTCTGCTGATGCCTTCTGTGGACGCACTTGATATCAAACCCGATGGGGTTTACGTAGATGTGACTTTCGGCGGCGGAGGTCATTCACGGGAAATATTGACAAGACTTAAGGAGGGAAGACTTATCGCTTTCGATCAGGACCCTGATGCTAAAAAGAACATCATTCAGGATCCACGCTTTCATTTCGTTGACCAGAATTTCAGATTCATGAGAAACTGGTTGCGAATGATGAAATGTGAGAAAGTCGATGGAATTCTCGCAGATCTCGGAGTAAGCAGCCATCAGTTTGATAGCGAAGACCGGGGCTTTTCCATACGCTTCGATGCATCTCTCGATATGCGCATGGATCAACAACGATCTCTCACTGCTGCGAAAGTGGTGAATGAATACAGTGAAGAAGATCTGCGAAAAATTTTAAGGGAATTTGGTGAAATCAACGGCGCGGGCCGGATGGCAAGGGACATAGTTCATGCAAGACCGGTGCGATCCAGTGAAGAATTGAGGCGAGCCATTGAAAAACATCTTCCCAGAATGAAAGAACATAAAGTACTCGCGCAAGTGTTTCAGGCACTTCGTATTGAGGTGAATGAAGAATTGGAAGTGTTGAAGGATTTTCTGAAACAATGCAGCGATGTGCTCAATCCTGGAGGCCGACTGGTGGTGATCAGCTATCACTCCCTAGAAGATCGGTTGGTGAAGGACTTTATGAAAACAGGCAATTTCGAAGGTGTTCCAGACAAGGACTTCTTTGGAAACCTACACAGGCCTTTCAAACCTCTTTCATCGAAACCGGTTCTGCCGGATGAAGATGAAATAGCAGCAAATACAAGATCTCGCAGTGCGAAGATGAGGATTGCTGAAAAACTAAATGAAACCTCGAGGTAAGAACAACCTGTTCTACCCTGACGATAGTGAAAACAATGAACGAATTCAAGATACCTGATCAATCGGGGAAACCGGATATTTCTGCAAAAGCAACCAAGAAAAAAGTTGGTGCAGGAAAATTCATCCAGCGTATCCTCAGCGGCGAATTCCTCGCACGAGATGGCATGGTGAAACACATGCCGTTCATTGCATTTCTCGTAGCACTCTTTCTCATCAATATCGGACTTGTGTACTACTTCGAAAATACACAACGCAAAAAGGCACGACTGCAGAAGGAACTCAATGAACTGAGATCACAATACAACACCACATTAAGTGATCTGGAAAAAAGCAAACAACAGAGCAACGTAGCACAAGCAATCAGTGAAATGGGATTGCATGAACTTCGAAAGCCACCAGAAATCATCGACGTAGAAGAAGAATTTTTTGAAGACTAATTAAGAGGCGGTATGACCGAAAAGGACATACATAACATCCATATCAACCAACCCAATGCTCCCACTCCTTCCTCTGACGGGAAGGAGGCGGGAGTTGCGGATGCTCCAAACAATCTCATCCATGGAAAAGCCTGGATGATTTTTGCGGGGCTTTGCGTGCTGGCTGTTGCGATCATCATCAAAGTTTTTGTGATTCAACTTTTCCCGGATGAATCTGCGCAACAACTTGCTCAATCATTCACCTATAAAGTGAATGAGATAGAACCTGTACGAGGTCAAATTCTCTCCAGTGATGGAAGCCTCCTTGCGACAAGTGTACCTGAATATGAAATTCGTTGGGACGCCAAAGCAGAATACGACAAAGAAGAATACACTGCGAAAATTGATTCTCTCACACTCTGCTTTTCTAGATTGATTGGCGATAGAACTCCGGCTGAATACAGAGCGATTTTCAAAAAAGCCCATGCAGATGGTAACCGATATGCAGAAATCTGCGATCACGTCAACTACAACGATTTACAAAAAGTCAAAGAATTTCCTTTTATCCGAAAAGGACAATACAAAAGTGGATTTGTGTTCATCCAGAAATATATACGGGATCAACCATTTGGAACACTCGCAGCACGCACCATTGGTATGGAACGCGCTGAACACAAAGTAGGAATCGAGCTTGCATACGATGCATTGCTAGCAGGAAAAAAAGGCAAACAGCTTCAGGAAAAAATTGCAGGTGGTGTTTGGAAACCGATGACCAATGACTTCATTGAAGAACCTGAACCCGGTGCAGATATCATCACAACCATCGACATTCACTTGCAGGATGTAGCCCACGCTGCTCTTCGAAGACAACTGGAACAACACGGCGCTGCCTGGGGTTGTGCTGTTCTGATGGAAGTTGAAACAGGATTTGTACGCGCCATTGCAAATCTTTCACTCAATCCTGAAACAGGCGAATACGGTGAAAGACTCAACTATGCCATTCACGAAAGTGTAGAGCCTGGATCAACCATGAAACTCGCATCATTGATGGCCTGCCTTGATGATGGATTGATTGACCTGGATGACACTGTGGCAACCGGAAATGGTATCGCGTATTTCCACAACAAACCCATGAAGGATTCCAATTGGGACAAAGGCGGCAATGGAACCATCACCGCAGAACAAGTCTTCGAAAAATCATCCAACATTGGTACTGCATTTCTGGTGAAACGTTCTTTCGAAAAAAACCCGCAACGGTTCATCGACAAACTGCATGCTTTTGGTGTGAGCCAATCTTTGAACATTGATCTTGCAGGTGAAACCGCTCCTGTGTTATACAAAACGGTGAAAGACAAAGGATGGAGTGGATTGAGCCTTACACAACTCGCCATCGGATATGAAACCCAATGCACGCCTCTTCAGACACTCGCTTTCTACAACGCCGTAGCGAATGATGGCAAGATGGTCCGACCTCAATTTGTCCAGGAGATTCGCAGAAATGGTGTAAGCATCGAAGAGTCAGAACCAATAATTCTCAAAAAAGATTTTTGCAAAGAATCGACCATCGAAAAGTGCCGTAAGATGATGGAAGGTGTCATGGAAGAAGGCGGAACAGCAGATTATGTCTTTAAGAATTCTCCCTATAAAGTAGCTGGTAAAACTGGTACCGCATGGTTGAACGAAAATGGTCAATATCAAAACTCGAGATACCGTGCATCATTTGTAGGATACTTCCCCGCACATGAACCAAAGTATTCATGCATTGTCGTGATCAATGATCCACGCAGCGGCGTCTACTACGGTAGTGCTGTGGCAGCGCCAGTGTTCAAGGAATTGGCAGATAAAATTTTCAGCACACAAATGGAATTTCATGAACCAGTGGTTCAATCCGATTCACTCGTACTTGCACAAACACGCATTCCAGTTTCCAAAAGTGGTTCAGCAAAAGAATTAAAAACGGTTTACAGTGCGCTCAATATCCCCATGGATATTAAAAGTGAAAGCGAATGGATATCCACAAGCAGCAGTAAAGATTCTGTCATCGTTACTGCAAGAAACATCAAGGAAGGCCTCGTGCCGAATGTGGTAGGAATGGGACTGCAGGATGCCCTGTATTTGCTCGAAAACAAAGGAATGAAAGTTAAGGTGTATGGATACGGCACAGTGAAGCGACAGAGTGTACCTGCCGGAACGAACATCAAATCAAATCCATATATCACGATTGAACTGTTGTGAAATTACTTAAAGACATACTCTTTCGCGCACGAATCCAGGAAGTTTCAGGATCAACTCATGTTGCTATTGAACACATCACCATGGATTCAAGAAATGTGCAACCCCTGTCGCTGTTTGTTGCAGTACCAGGAGTAACAGTAGATGGACATCAATTCATTTCTCTTGCCGTTGAAAAAGGCGCAACCGCTGTGGTATGTGAAAGGCTCCCGGAAATTATCAATCCCAATGTGACCTATGTAAAGGTCCAAAATTCGGCAGAGGCACTTGGTTATATCGCTGCCAATTTTTATGACAATCCATCCGAAAAGATGGAAATCATCGCTGTAACAGGTACAAATGGTAAGACAACAACGGCTACTTTACTATACAACCTTTTCAGAAAGCTCGGCTTCAAAGCCGGACTACTTTCAACTGTTGTCAACAAGGTAAATGATAAAATCATTCCAGCCACACATACAACTCCTGACGCGATTTCACTCAATAAGCTTCTTGCAGAAATGGTGAATGAAGGATGTGGATACTGTGTGATGGAAGCATCGTCGCATGCATTGCACCAACACAGACTCACGGGTACAATCATCAAAGGTGCTTTTTTACCAATATCACACACGACCACCTCGATTACCACAAAACATTCAACGAATACATCAAAGCAAAGAAGATTCTCTTTGACACTTTGCCTTCTGCGTCGTTTGCGATTGTCAATCACGACGATAAACACGCAGAAGTGATGTTGCAGAATTGTAAAGCCAGAAAAAAAACCATGGCTTTACATAGCATGGCAGACTATAAAGCAAAAATTCTGGAAAATGGATTTAGCGGATTACATCTGCACATTGATAGTCAAGAATTGTATACACAACTGATAGGCGGCTTCAATGCATACAACATACTTGCTGTGTACGCAACTTCGATGGAACTTGGTTTTGATAAAATCGAAGTACTCACCGCTCTTTCAACTCTAGCTGCTCCTGAAGGAAGATTCCAATATGTAAAATCAGATAATGGTATTACCGCCATTGTGGATTACGCACATACACCGGACGCTTTAAAAAATGTTTTGAAGACCATCAAAGACATCCGAACCGGAAATGAAAGTGTAATTACGCTTGTGGGTTGTGGCGGTGATCGCGATAAAACGAAACGTCCAGAAATGGCTCGAATCGCCGCAGAGTTGAGCGATCGACTTGTACTCACCAGTGATAATCCACGCAGTGAAAATCCAGATACCATCATTCAAGAAATGAAAGAAGGTCTCGATCCTGTGATGATGAAAAAAACACTTTCCATCACCGACAGAAGAGAAGCCATCAAACTTGCTTGTACCCTCGCCCAACCTGGCGATATCGTTTTGATTGCAGGGAAGGGACATGAAAAATACCAGGAAATCGCCGGCGTGAAGCATCCGTTCGATGACTTCCAGATTGTAAAAGAAAACCTAACTACAACAGAATAATAATGCTGTACTACCTCTTCGACTATCTCGAAAAACATTTCGACTTTCCCGGAGCCGGACTATTCCAGTATATCTCCTTCCGTGCAGCATGCAGCGCTATTTTGTCGCTTACTATCTCTCTTGTTTTCGGTAAACGCCTGATCAATATTCTTCGCCGCCGACAGGTAGGTGGAACAGTTCGAGATCTTGGGCTTACTGGTCAATTGGAAAAAGCAGGTACACCTACCATGGGTGGTTTGATCATACTTGCGGCCATTCTCATTCCGACACTTCTGTTTGCGCGCCTCACGAACATCTATGTCCTCACCATGATCATCGCTACAGTGTGGTTAGGTATCGTAGGATTCATGGATGACTATATCAAGGTCTTCAAGAAAGATAAAAAAGGATTGGCGGGGACTTCTAAAATCATTGGACAAGTTGGAGTCGGATTGATCGTAGCCAGTATGCTTTATTTCAATGAAAATGTTTACATCAAAACAAAAGTTACTGATGTTCCATCTTCATTCAATGCGCTCAATCAAACTGAAGATCCGAGCTTATGGAAAGAAGAAAAATCGCTGAAGACGACCATTCCATTTGTCAAAGACAATGAATTCAATTACGCATGGTTACTTCCGGATAGCTGGCAAACCAAAACGGGTTTATTCATCTTGTTTGCGGTTATTGTTGTCATCATCGTTACGGCAGTGAGTAATGGAGCCAATATCACAGACGGCATCGATGGACTCGCAGCAGGAACATCAGCGATAATAGGAGTCACGTTAGCACTGTTGGCATATCTGTCCGGCAACTACATCTTCGCTGATTACCTCAACATCATGTATATACCTCACACGGGTGAACTGGTAATTTTCATCAGTGCATTCGTCGGGGCATGTATTGGCTTCCTCTGGTACAATACATATCCAGCGCAAGTTTTTATGGGTGATACAGGATCATTGGCGCTAGGTGGCATCATTGCAACATTCGCCATTGCAATTCGAAAAGAATTACTCATCCCTGCACTGTGCGGAATATTCCTCATCGAAAACTTATCCGTGATGTTGCAGGTATCGTATTTCAAATACACAAAAAAGAAATATGGAGAAGGCAGAAGAATATTCTTGATGTCGCCTTTACATCACCACTATCAGAAAAAAGGATTTCATGAATCCAAAATCGTTTCCCGTTTCTGGATCATTGGAATCATGTTGGCTATTCTCACCATCATCACCCTTAAAACAAGATAATCGCCCTGGCCAAAAAACTCGTCATATTAGGTGGTGGTGAAAGCGGAACAGGATCCGCGATACTCGGCGTGAAGCAGGGTTTCGAGGTATTCCTTTCCGATAAGAGTCCCTTGAAGGAAAAATACCGCGACGAATTGTTGCGGAGAAATATTTCTTTTGAGGAAGGGTCACATGATGAAAGTAGAATACTATCTGCAGACCTTGTCATTAAATCGCCTGGTATTCCCGAAAAAGCACCGCTCATTGCAGCACTTCGCAATAAGAATATTCCGGTGATTTCAGAAATTGAATTCGCTGCAAGATTTACCAATGCCACCAAAGTCTGCATCACAGGAAGCAACGGCAAGACAACAACTACACTTCTCACATATCATATCCTCAAGAATGCAGGACTGAATGTTGGATTGGGTGGTAACGTCGGGAAAAGCTTCGCATGGCAAGTTGCCGAGCAAGAATTCGACTATTACGTTCTTGAACTGAGCAGCTTTCAATTGGATGGCATGTATGATTTCAAAGCAGAAATCGCCATACTCACCAACATCACACCTGATCATCTCGATAGGTATGAGTATGAATTTCAGAAATACATCGATTCGAAGTTTCGCATCCTTCAAAATCAGACAGCAGATGACTGTTTCATCTTTTTCGCCGATGATCCGGTGATTCAAGCTGAAATGCAGAAGCGAAAAATCCCTGCGCGCCTTTTTCCTTACACCCTATCGGAAAAACTTCCATTCGGTGATCAAGGCGCCTTTACACATGGTGAATCATTCACAGTTCATATCAACCAAAACAATACGCTCACAATGAAAATGACAGAACTCGCTTTGCAAGGTAGACACAATCTCGGCAACAGCATGGCAGCAGGAATCGCAAGCAGGATTCTTGAACTGCGCAAGGAAATTGTCCGAGACAGCCTTGAAAATTTCGAAAATGTTGAACACAGACTCGAATTTGTTTCAAAGGTCAATGGAATTAATTTCATCAATGATAGCAAAGCAACCAATGTCAACTCGACATGGTATGCGCTGGAAAGCATGAAAACACCGACGATATGGATCGCTGGTGGACAAGACAAAGGGAACGATTACTCCGAATTGCAGGAACTCGTTCGCAATAAGGTAAAAGCCATCGTATGTCTCACCAAAGACAGTGCGAAAATCCGCAAGGCATTTTCAAAAGACGTGGATACCATCATCGATGTTGAAACGGCGGAACAAGCTGTGCGTGTTTCTTATGAACTTTCGAGGGAAGGAGACACTGTGCTATTATCTCCGGCATGTGCATCCTTCGATCTCTTCGAAAACTACGAAGACCGCGGTAGGCAATTCAAAGCCGCTGTTCGCAGGCTCTGATCATAGCCGCGTATTGTTGCAAGATTTCACTCCATCGCTTCAACGATGGAGTGAAATTTTGTCTCATTGACTTTTTATGTCATCGTATTCTTCGACTTTCTGAATGACCTGATAGAAAGTATCAGAAAAAGGGTAACCAACAAAACCCAAATCAGGTTTTCCCCAATGATGTAACCAATGCGATATCCGAGATTATCCTTCGGATCGGGTGTGTTGGAAATTTGATCTCCAGCCTTCTCGCCAATCTTCAATGACCTAAAAAACTTCTCGCGACTTTCTGCCAGCTTTTTTGCAGCTTCTTCTATTTCCGAAAACCTCAGCACATACATTCCGGTTTTCATATTCAAAAGCAGGAAATGGACATTTTGATCAACGCCATTTGATTTCACTTTAGCAATGAACCGCAACATTTCATATTGTTGATCATTGACGATTTCTTCTGACTGCAGCACACCACCCATGGTTCTGATGGCTTCCAACTTATAGTTGTCGTAACTCTTCCTTAAATTATCTCTACTCTTCAATGCGCTATCACCGGGGATAGGCGAAATTTTTATCAGCGCCGCCGATGCATCCGGCAAAAGGCCGGAGTACAACACTTTCTGATCTTTTTCCACGATTTCGTAATCCGACGGCAGCTCCACGGTAATGGTTGAGTCCACGACGCAGGTCGTCCAATCCTGTGATTGAACAGCATTGGCCAAGAGCAGAAACAAGATAAAATGTAATTTCCTCATGCGGCAAAGATCGCAGTGATTCGGTTTCCATTCATGATGTATGTCCGTAATCTGAATGAGCTAAATTTGCCCCTCAAATTTTGATATGAAAAAAGCAATCATACACACTGCAAAGGGCGACATGACCGTGGAATTCTATGAAAAAGATGCTCCAGGTACAGTAGCCAATTTTATTAAACTCATTGAAAGCGGCTTCTATGATGGATTGACATTCCATCGTGTCATTCCGGATTTCGTGATTCAGGGAGGTTGTCCAATCGGCAACGGTACCGGTGGTCCAGGTTACAAAATTCCATGCGAACTTGATGGAGGCAATCAATACCATGATCGCGGCGTGTTGAGCATGGCTCATGCTGGTCGCAACACAGGTGGATCACAGTTCTTCATTTGTCATTCAAGAAACAACACTGCGCACCTCGACAGAAATCACACCTGCTTCGGTAAAGTGGTAGAAGGACTTGAAGTGATCGATCAAATCAGACAAGGTGATCAGATCAATAAAATTGAGATGATCGCGGAATAATTTCCCAGAAAAAAAACTGAAAAGGGCGGACATGTATCCGCCCTTTTCAATGATATCACGGGCATATTCCGCCATAAAGACCAACAAATATTACGAGATCGAGTGTTGTAACCAATCCATCTTCATTCAAATCAGCAACACAATCGTTGAGGCATCCGAATTCGTTGATCAAAACAATCAAATCGACTACACTGATAAATCCATCGCAATTGAAATCGCCAAGACAACAAATCGTTTCCTGTATACTTACTTCAACAGAAGTGGTACAAGATCCAATGTTTCCGGAGGCATCAATGGCAGTGAAGACAACTTCAGTCACACCCAAATCATAATTATCGGATGCATCTTCTGTGTTGTTAAAATCATTGAGGTAAGTATAATCACACATCTCTATGATTTCCGGTTGAACCAAATTGACGTAAGCAGAAATTTCACCTTCTACTACAGACACCTGAATTGGCTCAGGACAGATTAAAACAGGATCCGTATCATCCGTGATGGTGATATTCTGAAGACAGGAAGAAGAATTACCAGAAAGGTCATAAGCAATCCACTCGATTTGCGAAACACCAACCGGATATTGTGTCTCCGACGACCAGTTGTTTTCCACAGATGCTATGAAACAATTATCCGTTACGATAGCTTCGCCTAATGTAGATTCTATCAAGTCGGTTGAGCAAAGGCCTTCTGCAGTGTTCGCGGTAATTGCATTCGGACATACTATGGAAGGAGAAATATAGTCTGCATAAGTTACAACAAAGGAGCATGAACTCGTGTTACCATTTGAATCAGTCGCACTGATTACAACTTCTGTGTCTTCCGTGATTGTTGTTCCGGGAGCGGGCACTTGTTCAATGACTGGTGAAGGATCAAAATCATCAAATACTGCAACGTCATCGAGATAAGAAGGCAGAGTTCCACATGTAGCTCCAATTTCATCAGAGTTCATGATGAGAAGAAAATCCTCACCTTCACCCCATTCACTGTTGAGGCAATAGTCGGAAGCTGTTGAAGGGTGATCAAAATCTGAGATAACGCGCAATCTTCTCTGCACAATCATATTTCCATAGTCAGGAATCAGAAGCGTAACAGTGAACGAAGGTGTAGATGAAGGACTGGCTCCTAAAAATTCACCAGGCCCATTAAAGTCGCCATCATTATTCGCATCGAACCATACTCCAAAATACTGCGTAAATCCAAAGGCAGCATCTAACGTAATGGTATACGTATACCCTTGAATTAAATTGGCTACAGTATTATTTTCAATCCAAGAGTTTGTTGCCCCATTACAATCGGAATTACCTGTGTCCATGATGATCTCATCGTTAGGTGCATGAATTACCAATCGATCCACTACATCAGCACTAGAACAACCGGAAGTCCAAGAAGGAGTACATTGTGGTGCCATTGCATATTCGGTGATTTCTCCAAGACAGGCAATCAATGGAGGTTGATCAACCGCGACAATTACTGTTTGAGTGCATGAATTTCCATAACCAGAGAAGTCAGTTACGTTCCAAATGACATAAGTAATTCCTTCAGAAAATGTTTCAAATGGAACATTATTGAATACTTCTTGCACACCACAATTGTCCGAGACTACAGGATAACCAAGCATTTCGGCTGTGATTATGGCTTGCCCGTTGACATCAGCCAAAACCGTAATGTTCGGAGGACATAAAATGGATGGTGCCTCTTCATCATCAAACTCAACCTGGAAAGTACAACTTGTTGAATTACCCGCATTGTCCGTTGCAGTGATGGTCACATCCATATTCCCTTCGACCAAAGTTCCTGCGGCGGGTGTTTGGGTCACGATCGGATTTGGATCATTGTCGTCAATAACATTCGCGTCAATCGTGTAATCGGGTAATGCCACGCATGACATGGTTTGGGGTTCCGGACAAACGAGAACAGGCGCGTCATCAACCTCAACAGTTATTGTCTGCTGACACACACTCGTATTACCGCTATCATCAATTGCCGACCAAGTGATGATGCTAATACCGACAGGAAAAATATCCGAAGGATAATCATTCAAAATTTCCACACTACCACAGTCATCTGAAGCGATAGGATTTCCGATAACCCCTGGAGCAATCTGGGCAAAGTCGTCACCAACGATTGCTTGAACAGTGACATCATTGGGACATATTATCTGTGGAGAGACCACATCATTGAAAACAATTTGAACAGTGCAAAAACTGGTATTACCAGAAGCATCAGTAGCAGTAAATTCTATCTCGCTTAACGATCCAGTATAGGGAGTTCCTGCAGCCGGATTCTGAGTCACTATGGGCGTTGGATCAATATCATCAGTAACAATGATATCACCTGTAAAATCAGGAATGAGTCCACAAGACAAAACCAATTCTGTTGGACATTCTATGACGGGTGGTGTCACATCCGCAACATCCTGATCCCCTGTAATCACAATATCATCCACAGCAATACTGGGATCGCTGGCCACACCGTTGTCATTGTTTACCCAACGAAACCCAATCTTCACGTTGGGATTATTTTCTGCTGATGCAGGCAACGTGGTAGAATAAAGTGTCCATGTTCCCTGCGGACTACATGCACCAACTGTTTTGGCGAGATCTGTCAATTGCGACCAAGTCGTTCCGTTGTAGTACCACAAAGTCGCATTGTCAGCGACGTTACCACCTTCGAGGTATAAAAACGACAATTGAATATTTGTGTATGCTCCACAATTCACTGTAGGAGATTCGACCCGCTTGTCTGTTGCACCACATCCGAACAATCCACAAAATCCGGATAGTCCTTCAAAATATGCTGCACCGATATCACCCATGATCGTTGGATCGCTTCCAATGTGCAAGGTTCTATCATTGCCACATCCGGTTCCGCATTGACCGGCAGCATTGCCATTTTCAGCTGCGCTTACATACCAGATATTGGCGGTAGCTACATTCGTTCCGGTATTTGAAACCGTCCACGCACCAGAAGGTGGATTATAAGATGTCACTTGAAAATCAGCATCGCATCCAGTGCCGAAATCTTCCGTGTAAAGGGTTACTGTTTGCGCAATGAAATCATAGGAGATGCACAGCGAGATCAGAAGTAGAATTTGTCTCATGTAAGTGGGTTTGTGAACGAATGTACTTCACAAATCCACAAATAACTAACTCGCAATCATTAAAATTCTATTGCAATTACCTCAAAACACCTTATTAGTTGGTTTCGACACACAAATAGGAGTCGGCGATACTCATTCATACCTCAATGCTTTCACAGGATCTTTCAAAGCAGTTCTCATGGCATGCAAACTCACGGTGATTAAAGTAATCAAAATCGCAAACAAGGCTGCCAAAAGAAAATAGATCCAATTCACATTTTCATGGTAGGCAAAATTCTGTAGCCAATGATTTATACCATACCATGCAAGTGGAAATGCAAGAACAATGGAGATCACCACAAGTAGCATAAAATCGCGGTTGAGCAATGCCAGAATATTCTTAATAGATGCACCCATGACTTTGCGGATTCCAATTTCTTTGGTGCGTTGTTGTGTGGTGAATGCACTCAAACCATACAAACCAAGACAACTCAACAAAATTGCCAGTGCAGCGAAATACAACGAAATGCTAAACATTTTTCTTCTGAAGCATAGAGCTTCTTAAAATGATCATCCATAAAACTATAATCCAACTCTTTGTTTGGAAATGATTTGTGCCACGCCGCCTCGATGGATGATATGACCTGACCAGAATTGACTCCATCTGTTTCGATCATCAGATTTCCTGCTACTCCTGCAGGATTTTGTTGCCCTATAATCAATGGCTCAATAGGAAAATGTAGCGAAGTAAAATGAAAATCTTTGATTACACCAATGACATCAGCTTGTTGAGGAGGTACATCTATATCACCAGGAATAGTAATCTTCTCAGCCAAAGGATTTGTCCAACCGCATGACTTGACCACAGCTTCATTCACAAGTACTACACCGAATGGTCTAGTTGCATCCTCTGCGGTAAATAATCTCCCTTGTACCAACTGCATCTTTGACATAGCCAAATAATTTTCATCTGTAAACAGAACCGGAAAAGGTTTATCCTGTTGTCCCGAAGCCGTATTTACATTCAAAACAAAACGAGATGTTTGTCGGCCAGGAATATGTGCACTTCGGGCAACGTTGACAATTCCGGGTGTGGAATTCAAATCATTTTTTAAACTTGTCAATGCAGCCCTTTGTGTTGAATCAGCTTGAGGAAGTGTAAGTACTATCATATTGTCCTTCTTGAATCCAAGATCCTTATTGCGCATGTAATAAAGCTGACTCAAAACCGACAATGTCGCAATGATCATCGCTATGGATAGGGTGAATTGGGATGTCACCAAGACCTTTCTCATCATACCAGATTTGCCCAATGCTGTTCTGGCATCTCTGAAGATCGACGTGATGGGTAATGCTGATATATAGAATGCTGGATAACTTCCTGCAAATAGTCCGATGAACATTACCATGATGAGCGACATCAATAGAAAATGGGGAGAGATTAATACCGCACTTGTGATTTCCTTTCCCGTGATATAATTAAAAAATGGCATGAGCAATTCAACCAAAGCGAAAGCAAGAAGGCATGATAAAACAGACATAAGCATTGCTTCGCCAATGAATTGCATGATCAATTGTTTTCTACTCGCTCCGGCCACTTTCCTCATCGCTACTTCCCGCGCTCTTTTTGAAGCAGCAGCTGTAGATAGATTCACAAAGTTGATTCCAGCAATGGTCAAGGTTAAAATCGCCACGATCGAAAAGATGAGCACATAATTTTTGTTTCCCTTTTTCGGCGTGTCGTAAATCAGATAATTATTGAAATGCACATCGGCCAATGGCTCTGCATGCAATTCAATGGTGCCTTTGAAACCTTCAGTGAGCCATTGGGGCAGCTGGTAGGTTTTCACAACCTGATCCAGCTTACCCTGAAAGTCCGCTGCCATACCTTCCTTCGGCAAAACGATATAACTATAACTATTGTTGTTTCCCCAATTGGCAGAAAATTGGTTGATAAAGGCGGTATCCAAAGAATGCATCGATGCGATCATACCAAGCACCATATGTGTTCGCAATTGACTATCATCGAAAACACCAGTAACCTGATAAACATCCGGATCCCAGGTCAATGTTTTTCCAATCGGGTCAATATTTCCAAAAATGCGTTTTGCTTCAGCCAATGATAAAACGATACTCTTCGGCTGCTTGAGCGCATTGGTTCTGTCACCATACACGAAAGGAAAATCGAACACTTCGAAAAAATTGGAATCCGCAAAATTCACTTCCTCTACCTGAAAAATCTGATCATCCCTTTTGATGAACTGCTGACCATTGGGCAACAAACGCGTACCGGCTTCCACCTCAGGATAATCATTCAATATGACGGGAACAACTGGAAATGGTGTAATTCCAAATTTGTCATCCACATCATCAAATTTATAAAATGATTGTAAGCGATAAATTCTGTCAGCTTTACTGAAAGACTGATCATAACTCATTTCATCGGACACATATAGGTAAATGAACAAACATGAGGCGATACCCGCAGAAAGTCCAATGATATTGAGAATGCTACTGAGTCTGTTTCTTTTGAAATTTCTCAGCGCAGCAAGAAGGTAGTTGCGAACCATAGTAAGATGAATTATACCAAAATGGTTTGAGAAATATTATTTTGTTGACTCAGGATCTGGCCGTCCAGTAAACGAATAATTCGATGAGCGAATTGGGCATCATGCGCAGAATGTGTTACCATCACCACGGTTGTGCCAGCATTGTTGAGAGCAGTCAGCAAATTCATTACTTCATTTCCATTCGCGGAATCAAGATTTCCGGTCGGTTCATCGGCGAGAATGATCAGTGGATTGTGAACCACTGCTCTTGCGACAGCTACACGTTGTTGTTGACCTCCCGATAATTGTTGGGGCAAATGATTACGTCGATGAGCAATATTCATCCGATCCAATGCATGTTCAACCATTCTCTTTCGATCAGCTCCTTTGTATCCCGAATACACCAAAGGCAATTCGACATTTTCGAAAACAGTCAATTCATCTATCAAATTAAAACTTTGAAAAACGAATCCGATGTTGCGTTTTCTGATCTCAGCACGTTTTCGTTCATTCAACTTAGAGACTTCTTCATTGTTGATGAAGTAACTTCCTGAGCTGGGTGAATCCAGCATGCCTAGGATGTTTAATAGGGTAGATTTACCGCAACCAGAAGGTCCCATCATCGCGACAAACTCTCCTTTTTGTACTTCAATACTTACGTCATTGAGTGCGGTGGTTTCCACTTCATCTGTAGTGTAAACTTTAGAAATTGAAATTGTTTTTATCATGGTGTTTTAGGATTCAATCACAATAATTTCAGCGTCTCCGAATAAATCGTATCTTGATGTGATGACACGTTCGCCCTGCTGAAGTCCTTCGAGCACTTCATAGTAATCAGCATTTTGTCTTCCCAATTTGATTTCACGTTTGACCGCTTTGCCATCTTTACGCAGAACGAAAATCCAATTGCCGCCGGTCTGTTGAAAATATGCACCTCGCGCTACTTGCAATGCTTCGCCTTTCTCCCCGAGAGCGAGTGTCAGCTGTAAAGTCTGACCGCGACGAATGGATTCAGGTTTGGTACCCACAAAAACAAGATCAATGGTGAATTGTCCATTGGTCACCTCAGGATACACTTTGCTTACTTGTAAGTTATATTCAACCTGATCGATTTTAATAACTGCTCCCAAGCCGGGTACCACACGTGACACATAGTGTTCCGCAACTGTCGACCTAATTTTCAATGCCGACATATCATCGATTTGACCAATACGCGATCCTGGTGATATACTCTGTCCAAGCTCAACCTGTAATTGTGAGAGCATACCAGTGATGGGCGCCTTCACCACCAGGTTTTCTACAGTTTCATCCAAAAAATGGAGATTTCTTTGCACCAAAGACAACGATGATTCAATTTGTCCTGTTTGATTTAATCGAAACAAAGAATCCATTTTCAATTTTTCCTGATTCAACAATTTACTTTTCTTCAAATACAAAAGACGCTCTCTTGACTTTTCATATTCCACACGGGAGATCGCACTATCAGCGAATAACTGCTGATTCATTTTATTGTCACGTTCAGCTTCGGCAATATCATAATCCAACCTCAAAATTTCAGAACGAAGTGATGACGTTTGTTAGTCCATTTGCAACCTAAATGGCGCAAATTGTTTTGTTGATCCAACAATTGTGCTTCTCGATTGATCGCGTCCATTTGAAATTGCTGATTGGTAAGTCGGATGATTGGAACACCTGCTTCAATATCACGACCATCTTCCACATAAATTTCTTCCACCCTACCACCTTCAACCGCATCAATGTAAATTGATTTGATTGGTTCAACGATACCATTTAATGGTATGTATTCTTGAAACACATCGTATTTAACTTCTTCCAAGGTAAGCCGCTCCATACTCACTTTGTATTCCTTCTCACTAAATCCATAAAACATCAGTGCAGCCGATGTTACAAGGATGAATGCTATACCCACCTTGAACAATCGGCTACGCCATGATGTCTTTTTTGCAATTATTCTGTCCATGAAAAAATTCGACCTCTATAGCCAACTCCAATGCCAAAACGCTGTGATTGTCAATTGACGTGGCTTCCAGAAGAATTCGAACGATTTCAAAAACAACATAATTGTACGCATGCGAACACTCAAGTGTCCGATATCGGACATTATGAAACATTATGATAAACGGTGCTGACAAGCACTGAACAGAAAACTAATTTCGTTTTGAAAAACGGCCTTAGCAAACAATTTCGTGAAAACAAATCAAACATATTGGTTGTAGAAGACCAAGAAGAAATTCAGCTCAGCGCTAAATTCTTGCTTCGAAGAATCTTTGATCAGGTGGATGTTTTTGATCATCCCGGAACGGCTGCCCATGCTTTAAAAGCGAATCAATACGATGTGATTTTGCTTGATATGAATTTCAGCAGTGGCATGACCAATGGCGCTGAAGGTTTGCACTGGCTGAAAAAATTTCAGGCCATCAAACCGGATGCAGTCATTGTGCTCATGACTGCCTATGCAGAAGTTGAATTGGCAATTAAAGCCATCAAGTCTGGCGCATTCGATTTCATCATTAAACCTTGGGACAATCAACGTTTCAATGACATCATACTTGAGGCAAAAAAATTCGGTCAGTGTAAATCCAATATACTGAAGGATTCCGATGCATCCAAAAAAATGATAGGATCATCACATGCCATGCACGAAGTTTTGCGTATCGCTGAAAAAGTAGCGCTTACCGAAGCGAATGTGCTCATTCTTGGTGAGAATGGCACTGGAAAAGACTTGTTGGCGGAGTATATTCAACAGTTTTCCATGCGCCGTGATAAACCGTTCATCAAAGTTGACCTCGGTACTATTACGGAAAACTTGTTTGAGAGCGAATTGTTTGGTCATAAAAAAGGTGCCTTCACAGATGCCAAAGAGGATAAAACCGGAAGGATAGAACTGGCCAATGGCGGAACACTTTTCCTCGATGAAATAGGAAATTTGAATTTACCACTTCAAAGCAAACTTTTAAGTGCCATACAAAACAATACGGTCAATAAAGTCGGAAGCTCAAAATCCATTCATGTAGATCTTCGACTGATTTGCGCCACAAATGCCGATCTTAACAACATGATCGCAGCAAATACATTCAGAAAGGATTTGTATTATCGCATCAATACGGTAGAACTCTGCCTGCCACCATTGCGTGAACGGGGAAGGGATTCCATTGAAATTGCCAATCATTTCATTTCAACCTATTGTCATAAATACAATAAGAATTTGAAATCATTGAGTGAGGAAACGGAACAATCCATTCTCAGATATCACTGGCCTGGCAATATCCGCGAACTTCAACATTCCATCGAAAGAGCAGTGATACTTTCCGAAGGCAACACCATTCATCCGGAAGACCTCACTGTTGCGCAAGCAGGCGGTTACAACGACACCAAAGAACATTTGATGAATTTAGAAGAAATAGAATTGAACACCATTCGAAAAGCTTTGACCAAACATGGTGGAGTAATCAGCCATGCTGCAAATGAACTCGGACTCACAAGGGCTTCCCTCTACCGAAGACTTGAAAAATATGGCCTATAGCAAGTTTAGATTATTCTTATTGCTTCGTACCGGCGCACTGGTTCTCATTGCTATTTCTCTCACCATTTCATTTCACATTGTCCAACTGCATTATACGACATTGATACTGGCTCTTCTCCTAATTATACAAATGGCAGAAATACTTAGGTATGTCACAAGAACCCATCAAGAACTCGACAGAGCGCTTCAATCCATTTTGGTAGATGATTTTACAACACGATTTAGCAAATCGCGCACAACACAACATCCCTTACTCAGCTGGAGTAATGTCATTCAATCCAAACTCACCAACTTAAAGCAACAACACGAACAAAGAAAAGAGCTTTTGGTGAACCTGATAGATTTAATGCCTTCTGGTATTATCTGCGTAGATGATCATGAAAACATTGTTCTCTCTAATAGGTTAGCTCGTGAAATTTCCAATGCGGCATACATTCCAAATCTGGAACAACTCAAGCGTACAAACCCGGGACTCTTTGAAGTATTGCACCAACTAACCGATGGCAGAGAAAAAAAAATCACCATCAGAAATGGCCAACAAGAATTAGAATATCTCATTGAATGTAAAAAAATAATTGTACTGGAAACATCCTATCGCATTTACACACTTCTGAATATGAATGCTGATCATGATCAGCGAGAGACAGAATCTTTTAAAAACCTCATGCGTGTGCTCCATCATGAAATTGTAAATAGCATCACACCCATCATTTCACTTTCTGATTCGATGCACAACGCGTTGACACAATCCAATTCGAATATGTCGCAAGATGACGTTGTTGATGCTGCTGCTGCCATTCTCAAAAGAAGTAAAGGGTTACTCAAATTCTCTTCTGGATACCGAACCTTGACGGATATTCCTGTACCAACTCCCACTTTGATACAACCTGCAGAACTTGTAGAGCGAATGATCAAATACTTTGGTGACAACAGAAAAAATCAGATCAACATCATTTGCGAAACGAGATCATTGATCCACGCCGACGAAAGTCAATTGGAACAAGTCATGATCAATTTGATCAAAAATGCGATCGAAGCAACACAAGACAAAAAAAATCCCCAAATTCAGATTCTCGTTTCGGAACGCTCACATGAACTCATCATTTCCATCACAGATCGAGGAATTGGAATGAATGACGAAGTAATGGCCAATATTTTTGTTCCGTATTTTACAACCAAAAAAGAAGGCCAAGGAATAGGCATGAGTCTATGCCGACAGTTCGTTATAGCCAATAAGGGAAAACTCATTATTCAATCCCAACCCGAAAAAGGTACAACAGTACAATTGACTTTTCCTGTTGCAGAAATTTCATCGCGAATCAATCACTGAAAAAAAGGTGAGTGTTCCTTTCATGCTTTACCCAGTTTTAATGAATGGTACTTCAAGTCAATTGAAAGGGATCAGCATCATGAAGCACTGGGAATTTTTGTCGAAAATCACTTAACTCATTTCTGGAAAAAACAGCGTTCAGTATTTGTTCATTACCCGATTCAGCTTTGCGCAGAACTTCACCACGTGGGTTGATCAAAACAGAATCGCCCGTATATGAAATGTTTTTACCATCTTGACCAATTCTATTACATGCTGCCACATAAACTTGATTCTCGATGGCCCGCGCAGGTAACAGCGCCATCCATGGATCTCGCCTTGCTTCAGGCCAATTGGCAACATATATCAACAAATCAAAATTTGGCTCAGAGGATGTTAAACCATTTCTGCTCCAAACCGGAAATCGCAAATCATAACATATCAAAGGACAAATTTTCCATCCGCGCCATTCCTCGATGATGCGCGCCACTCCACGCTCATAGTATTTATCCTCTCCGGCAAAAGAAAATGTATGTCGTTTATCATAAGTGCTAAAAACTCCGTCAGGTCGAACCCAATACAACCGATTAAAATACTGATCACCGTCTTTGACAGAAACACTTCCACACACCACTGCATTGTAAAGAGCTGCATTCTTTCTCATCCAATTGAGTGTTTCCATTTGATCATGATGAGGTTCGGAAATTGAATCGGTATTCATGGAAAAACCAGTGGTGAACATCTCAGGCAACACAATGACATCCGTAGTTTGATTCATTTGTGCAAGCAATGCATCAAGGTGCGACAAGTTAGCCAACCGATCTTCCCAGGTCAGATGACATTGCACAACTGAAACTTTTAAATCACTCATGAGGTATTGAATTTTCAAAAAAGTAATTAAACATTTTTCAATATTTCTGCTGCTTTCACCAATTCATCATCTTCCTTAGCAAAACAAAAACGAAGAACCTTGTGATCTGTATGATCAGGATAAAAAACAGAACACGGAATTCCAGTGATTTTTTTATCCTTCGTTAACTCAATGGCAAAGTCTGTATCCTTCAATGAAGAAATATTTTCATATCCCAACAATTGAAAATAAGTGCCTGATGCAGGAACGACTGTAAATCTGGAACCACTGATGAGGCGCAAGAAAAGATCTCTCTTTTTCTGATAAAAAAGAGGCAATCCAGTATATGTGGATGAATCGTTCATGTATTCTGCCAATGCATATTGGACAGGTGTATTACACGAAAACACATTGTATTGATGAACTTTTCGAAACTCTTTCATCAGATGCTCGGGCCCCCACACATATCCCATCTTCCAACCTGTCGCATGAAAAGTTTTTCCAAATGAATACACCACCATTGATCTATCGATGAGTTCTTGATAACGAACAACACTTTGATGATCTATACCATCGAATACGATATGTTCATAGACTTCATCACTTAACACAATGATATCTGTACCACGGGTTATCTTCTCCAATTCCTTCATGTCGTCATGATGAAATACGGATCCGGATGGATTATGAGGTGTATTGATGATGATCATTCTTGTTTTGTGATTCATCAACTTTCTCACATGATCCCAGTTCACCCGATAATCCGGACGCTGTAGTTCAACCCAAACACACTTCCCTCCGTTCACTTCTACAGCTGGTGCATAACAATCATAAGCAGGAGAAAAAAGTATCACTTCATCATCTTGGTGAACAAGAGCAGTAATGGCAGTGAATAAAGCTTGAGTACCGCCGGCCGTTATGGTGATTTCTGTTTCCGGATGATATCGATGTCCGTACTGACTGAAAATTTTATCCGACAACACATTGCGCAACGGCGCAATTCCTGGCATTGGCGCATATTGATTAAAACCTTTACGCATGAAGTCAGCAACCAA
The DNA here is from genome assembly GCA_016722445.1 of Flavobacteriales bacterium. Lineage (GTDB taxonomy): Bacteria > Bacteroidota > Bacteroidia > Flavobacteriales_D > Sanyastnellaceae > JAIBBG01. The sequence goes on from JADKIZ010000002.1 coordinate 380,941, forward strand.
ATCGATGAGGTGATCATCCATTTTGAAGCCCGGAAAACCTTGCCCAAGATTGATGGAGCCGCACTCTGCAGCCAATTTGGACATCACTGTAAAAATGGTAGTACTCGTGCCAGGTAGTTTTGAATCCATCATTTTTTAAACGTTTCCTGATAACGAACAATACAACTATCGATTACACCAATGGCATCTTTACGACCTAGAAATTCATCGACAGTCACTTCCCGCTTCATCAGTGTTTTATAATTGGTAAAGAAATGCCTCAGTTCCTGTCTGAAATTTTCCGGTAATTCATCCATGGACTGAATATGCGCAACACTCATATCACCTTCCGCTACTGCAATGATTTTTTCATCGCATTTGCCGGTATCATTCATTTGCATATATCCGATCACGCGTGCCCTCACCAGGCAATTGGGATGAATACTGACCTCACTCAGCACGAGAATATCCAATGGATCGCCATCTTCACCAAGGGTTTGTGGGATAAAACCATAGTTGACAGGATAGACAAAAGCCGCGAAAACAACACGATCCAGTCGCATTAAACCACTGGCTTTGTCACTTTCGTACTTGGCTTTGCTTCCGCTGGGAATTTCGATGAGGCCATCAATCATGGCGGTTTGTCTATCGAAATGGTTGGCTACTTCATGCCAGGGGTGCAGTATCATATCTCAGGATAATGGCGAAAATACTGGAATCACCACTTCAAGCAGAAGAAAATCCACAGGGATATTTTCAACAATATCGTGAATTTGTTACGGCTTCCAGAAATAGCCCGCTACAGGAATTAATTTCGCACCAAAGAATTAATAGACCATGTCTGCAACCTCTCCCGCCACATTGGAACAAGCCCTTGAAATGGGCCTTCGAAATGATGAATTCGATAAGATCACCGAAATACTCGGTCGTACCCCCAATTTCACAGAAATGTGCGTCTATTCCGTGATGTGGAGTGAGCACTGCTCTTACAAGAATTCCATCAAATGGCTTAAAACCTTGCCCAAAGACGGACCTCATATGCTTGTCAAAGCAGGGGAAGAAAACGCCGGATTGGTAGATATCGGAGAAGGAATGGGATGTGCATTCAAAATTGAATGACACAATCACCCAAGTGCACTCGAGCCATATCAAGGTGCTGCAACCGGTGTTGGCGGTATCAACCGCGATATTTTCACCATGGGTGCAAGACCTGTGGCACAATTAAATTCTTTGCGCTTCGGAAAACTCGACAACTCCAGAACCAAATGGCTGCTTGGTGGAGTTGTAAAAGGAATTGGTGACTATGGCAACGCTTTCGGTATTCCGATCGTTGGTGGTGAGGTTTATTTTGATGAATCTTATCAAGCCAATTGTCTGGTCAACGCCATGTCTGCCGGTTTGGTGGATATCAAAAAAGTTATTTCGGCAAAGGCCAAAGGACCGGGAAATCCTGTTTTCATCGTCGGCTCTGCTACTGGTAAAGATGGAATCAAAGGCGCTTCGTTTGCCTCTAAAGACATCACCGAAGACAGCGCAAAAGATCTTCCTAGCGTACAAGTTGGTGATCCTTTTCAGGAAAAACTACTTCTCGAAGCTACCATGGAACTCCGCAGATACCGATGCAATTGTTGGCATGCAGGATATGGGTGCCGCAGGTATTACTTGCAGCACTTCAGAAATGAGCGCAGGTGGTGGCGTGGGTATGGATATTCCTCGATCTCGTGCCTACCAGACAGGCAGGTATGGTGCCGTTCGAAATATTGTTGAGCGAATCGCAAGAAAGAATGCTGATCGTGGTGAAAAAGGAAAGGAAAAAATAGTCAACAGCATTTTTGAAAATGGGATCTCCATGCAGTGAAAATCGGTGAAGTGACCGACTCACCTAACGTGAGGTATTTTATGAATGGCGAACTTGTTGGTGATATTCCAGCGAAAAGCCTCGTGCTCGGCGGTGGTGCTCCTGTATACGAACGCGAATACAAAGAACCTGCTTACTACAGGGAATCCAAAAAATTCGACATCAATCAAATTCAAGAACCCCTCGATTGTGTTGTTGTAGCCCGACAACTCATGGCCAATCACAACATTGCTAGTAAAAAATGGATTTATGAGCAATACGATAGCATGGTTGGTACTGCCAATATGAGCACCAACAAACCATCTGATGCTGCGGTGGTCAATATCAAAAATTCCAACAAAGCACTTGTACTCACTGTCGATTGTAATGCTCGTTATGTAAATAGCGATCCGGAAATTGGAACCATGATCGCCGTTGCTGAAGCTGCGCGTAATATTGTTTGCTCCGGTGGTGAGCCATCTGCAATCACCAATTGCCTCAATTTCGGTAATCCTTACAACCCGGAAGTGTATTGGCAATTTGTGGGTGCCATTAAAGGAATGGCCGCAGCATGCAAAAAATTCCAAACTCCCGTTACTGGTGGTAATGTGAGTTTTTATAATCAATCCGTGAATGAAGACGGATCTACAAAACCAGTATTTCCAACACCAACCATTGGAATGCTCGGCTTAATGAAAGACAAGTCACTGCAAACAACCCTCGACTTTAAATACAAAGGTGATCTGATTTATCTTTTGGGAAATCCAAGAAATGACATCAACTCTTCTGAGTATTTGTATTCCTTCCATGGAGTCAAAAATTCTCCAGCCCCATTCTTCGATCTTGATGAAGAATATGCACTGCAGGATTGTATGAAAGGGTTGATCAGAAATAATTACATCAGTTCAGCACATGATGTTAGCGATGGCGGATTATTTGCAACACTTTGCGAAATGGCTTTCCCAAACAGCCTCGGTTTCGACATTGTTACGGATAGTGAAATCAGAAAAGATGCATTCCTTTTCGGTGAATCTCAAAGCAGAATTGCAGTGACCGTTGTAGAAGATTACGAAGATGAATTCCTCGACTTCGTTGCTGAGAAAAATGTTCAGGTGATTTTACTTGGTCACGTTACAAAAGGCCGAGTAACCATCGATGAACAAAATTTTGGTTTTATCGAAGATTACAGACAACTCTATGAGAATAGCATCGAAGAGGCAATGACACATTGATCAATATTGCAACTAAAGCCGGAACTGTTATGAAGTACATCTTTATCATGTTGTGTTTTGTCTTTGCATCTCAATGCAACGCACAGCTTCCAGAGGGCTATTCTGTCGTGAAAAACATCACAGACAGCATGCAATTGGTCCAGTTCAAAGGAAAGGTCGGATTGTTCAGTCCTATCTACAATGAAGTGATGCTGATGCCAGAATATGATAGCATTGTCAGGCCAAATTTACCGGCGCAAGGTCTTGTACTCATTTATAAAAAGGGAAAAGCCGGAATTGCGGAAATCGCATCAGGCGCTGTTTTTACACTCCCTATTTATGATGAAATTCATCAAGGTGGCATTCTTCACCCAACGCTTGCTTTGGTAAAACGCAAAAACAAATACGGTCTCATCGAATTGATTTCCGGATATGAAGTCCTACATCCCAAATACGATGAGATATACAAATTCGGTCCTTATGGTGAGCATTTCGCACTCGTAAGAATCGGCAACTTATTTGGCTTGGTCGATGACGAAACCGGCTATGAACTTGTACCATGCAAGTATGAAGAAATTGGAATTCCGGGTTCACACGGTAAGGACACATTTCTAATACGTAAAAATGGAAAGTTTGGCATCACGGGTATGGAAGGTTATGCCATGATTGAATGCATCTACGATAAAATTGAATTCTCGGAAACTAGCGGCTACACATGCAGAAAAGGAATCGAAACATTTTATTTCGATTTGAATGGATTACCCTATACACCAGAATAACTCACCAAACTATGGCATTGGGTTATCCACGATCTATGTTCATATTTTCTGAAAATACGTTGCGCGGAACGAAATTGTCATTCATGTCTAATTCAACGACATTCGTACGTGTCTAATGCAAATTAATCGGCCTATCCACCGCATTAAAACGATTTACTACAATTTTATTTTTGCAATCAGAAACATATCCGCATTTGGTGTGTGATGTGTTTTAGAATGGTGTACTTCACCATTGGTGACCGCCCTTAAAATTTGTTCTGTTGTGACACATCATCGGTGCTTTAAACAGCGATAATACCTGTCCGGAGTACAGATTGAACCACCCACACCCTTTTAACATTAGAAAACAAATACTGCTGCGTTACTTTATTGTCGCATCAGAAATGTTGCTACTTGTTTTAGCCCGAATTGCCACGCAGCCTAAACCACTGCGCAACCATTTAATGTGTATTACGGAGATCCGGATAGGTAATACATACTGGAACACCGGAATTTAAAAACCACGCAAGGATGAAATCAAACATGAAGTTCTTCTTCATGTCAGTGGCTATTGCCATGACATGTTTCTCGTCTGCACAAAAAAACTTTGACCACAACGGTGGCGGTTTTCCGCTCACAGAATTCGTGGTAAAAGCAACAGATGATCTCGACGCACTTGAAAAAAATCTTCCAGAAGGTACAGTCGTCGTCAGCAGACATTATCCATTGAATATTCTTACGATCATCAATGAAAATTTGGATGAAAGCAATTTTGAGAGAGCATTGATCGCAAATCCTCTCATCAATTATCTTGATAGAGCGGAAGCAGATCAAACTGGTAATCCAATTTTACCTACAGGCCTTGTTATCATCCAACCACAAAATGGATTTGAAACCGCAGCTTTTGGCTTTTGTAATGCATTGGGATGTTCGCAAAAGCAAACGTTGAAAAGCCTTGCATGGACAGTATTCCAATTGCCAAAGAATTTATCTTATCGAGATTTCGAGTCTAGTGCTAAAAACTCCGGATTGTTTGAGCTTATCATGCGCGATGAAATCATTTTATGTGAAGAACATGTGTCGGATGATACCTTTTGGACCAGTTGCTGGTACGTTTCACAGGCTTCTGATAATGACATCGATGCTGATCTCGCATGGCAAAATCTTCCCGCTGGCGCTGCAAATGCCCAAGTAACGATCATCGATGGCCATGGATTTGATGTTTCGCATCCTGATTTGGCTGCCAACATAGTAGACACCTACAATGCTGTGAATCAAACAACGATAGTGACACCAGGAAATACTTATGAAAAACACGCCACGGCTTGCGCAGGTATACCTGGCGCTTTGTACAATAATGCGCTGGGCATTCCAGGCCTTGGTTACAACAAAATAAAAATACAAGCCATTCAAATCGGATACAATGCACAAGCCTCAGGAACATTTTACACTTCTTCCACCTATCAGGCGAATGCTATCAATCATGCCATGTCAACCGGCAATACTGTTGCTATCTCTATGTCTTTTGGTGGTACAACTTTTCAAACAACATTTTATAACGCCATCACATCAGCTCGCACAACAGCACGCAACGGCAAAGGAATACCGGTTTTTGCAAGCACAGGAAACAATGGAGTTACCGGTTGGATCAATTATCCCGCTTCATATGCAGGCGTAATTGCAGTGGGGGCTACCACTTCATTAGATACACGTTCATCGTTTTCAAACTACGGTACAGGACTCATTTTATCGGCGCCTGGAACAGCCATCACCACAACAGATATTGCAGGAACAAATGGCTATTCAACCACCGACTATACCAATTTCAGTGGCACAAGTGCAGCCTGCCCTGTTGCTGCCAGTGTTGGGGCAATGGTACTCATCGCCAATCCAAATTTGACAGAAACTGAAGTCAAAACAATCCTTGCTCAGAGTTGTGAAAAGGTAGGAGGTTATTCATACGCCAGCGACACTTCAAATCCATACAGCACCTGGAGCAATGAACTTGGTTATGGAAGAGTAAATATGAATGCGGCGGTGTTATCCGCCATTTCAACAACAACGCCAAATCCTGACTTGACTATTGGCAACTATTCAGTAAATGACAATACTGTCAACACTGGTCAAAGTATCAGCATCCAAGCGTCGCAATCCACCAATCAACCCTCATTGGGTTCTATATCACCTGTGCTTGAAATGCGCTGGTCTACAGACCAGATTTGGTCCACATCAGATATTCTGATAGGCACATCCATATCAACGCTTGGAAATGGTATTAACTCAGAAACAGAGATTTTGCCGTACACCATTCCAGCTGGATCTGGAACACGCTATATCTTGATAAAATGTGATGCAACTGCATTGGTCACCGAAACCAACGAAAACAATAACATGGTGGTCATTCCCATTACGGTTTCTTCTACTACATCAACACCGGACATTATCATTTCATCCATGAGCATCAGCGACCTTACACCCAATGTAGGTCAGACTGTTTTACTATCCTGTACTCAATCCATTTCATCTGCTACATCCATATCGGCAGTAACTCTCGAATATCGGTATTCAACCGATGGTACGTGGTCCAATGACGATGTTGTTCTTGGAACCGATGTATCCAACATCGGTGTTAGTCCATCATCTGAAACAGAAAGCATCACATTTACCTTTCCTTCTGGAACAGGCAACCGATTTTTGTTGGTGAAAGCCGATTCACCAGAACAAATCACAGAATCGAACGAAACCAACAACGTATTTGTACTTCCTGTGGTGGTATCAACTACTGTCACAAATCCCGATATCACGATCAGCTCACTCACCAGCACAGCAACAAATGTCATCGTAGGGCAAAGCGTCACCGTGAGTTGCCAACAAGTGATCTCAAATCCACCCACCACCACCATCAGTGTAAGTCTGGAATATAGGTGGTCATTGGATTTGACCTTCGATACTGCTGATCTGTTGATAGGCAATACAATTTCCACTCTTGGAGGAAGCACAACATCAGAAATTGAATCCATCACATTTGGAATTCCCACAGGAACCGGAACGAGATATTTATTGATGAAGGCAGATGCTTCCAATTCTGTCACAGAAACAAACGAGTCCAATGTTTACAGCATCACATACAATGTGAGCACTCCATCTAATTTACCTGATATATTCATCGATGAGTTCAGTGCATCAATGAGCAGCGTATCACCTGGCCAACAAATTACAGTCAATTGCTTTCAAAATATTAGTGATCCTGCTTATGCTGCAACTAACGTTTTCATGGAATATCGCTGGGCCACAGGAACTACATACTCTACAAGCTATTCAATTGTCGGAGTAGATTACAGTTCGTTAGGTGGTGGGGATGCAGATGATGATGAATCGCTCACATTCACCGTACCCGCCGGCACAGGTCAGCGATACATTATGATCAAGTGTGATTCAAATAACGGAGTGAATGAATCCAATGAAAGCAACAATGTATATACTTTGCCCATAACGGTGGTTGTTTCTGCACTTCAAGCAACGCTCTCTGAATATTCAAAATTGACATCTACAGAAATTTACGAATCCGATCAATTTGAAGAAAATCCCGAAGAAAGTAGTTCTTCTGAAATAGAATTCTCATTCTACCCAAATCCGACAAGAGGCAACATATTCGTCAACTTCAAAAACGATGATGCTTTGACAGCTCAGTATGTCATTTATGACATGACCGGACATTTGGTTCAATCAGGAAGTCTCAATTCGAATGTTACTTCATTTTGTGTAGATGTGAGCGAATTGGTATCTGGAACATATTTGTTCCAAATTTCTTCAGTGAAATTTCATCGCCATGAACGTTTGATCATATCGAGATAGATTCAAAGTCATGAAGATCTAAGTCAAATTAGATTGATTAGAACTCTGAAAAAAGTGATGGCATCATAGAACAAAGCTATACTCAATCCGATCATAAATAAAAAAGGCTGACTCTTAAGTCAGCCTTTTTCATATCATAGATCTAAATTCTCTTAACGAATCACTTTAATGGTCTTTTCTTCCTGACCAGCAATGAGCCTGAGGAGATAAACACCTTTAGCAACTGCGTTTACATCAAAAGCAATATTTTGCTGACCAATACCACGTTCACCGTTATAGATATTTGAAACATGTTTCCCTGTAAGATCAAATAAATCAAGTTGAACATGTGCAGGTTTATTCAAAACAAGACGAATTGTACTTTCATCGTTCATTGGATTTGGATAAACACTTAAAGCGTTTTCAGAAAGTATGTTTTCATCAACACCTACTGTGATCACAACGTCTTCACAGTCCGTCGCGTTGCATCCTGTTGGATTACCAAGGTCAGCATATGTAACGCAAACGGTATAAGTGTTACTTACGGTGTATGTGTGAGAACCATTGTCTGCCAATACAGGGAAAGATCCATCACCCCAGGTAATGACATATTGTGGACTTGTTGCACCATCACCTAAGGCAGTGACCGATACCACGTTTCCTGTTTGGTTGACAGTAATTTCAACAGTGCATGCAGCAACATCATCTACAACTACTTCAACACAAGAAACAACCTGACAATTTTCTAGGTTAGCCAGATCAATATAAGAAGCGCAAATTTGATATGTTCCTGCGGTAGTGTAGGTATGTGTATCCGGTATCGAAGTTCCTGTAGGTGAACTATCACCCCAATCAACACTAATTTCCGGTGATGATGCACCTGATGCTGTTCCAGTTAGAACAACTGTCAAACCACTTTTTGTAGTCGTCAAATCCAAGGTACACGAACCGAGATCTTCAATCAGCACAGTTTCACAATCTGTGACATTGCATCCATCTGGACCAAAATCACCATAAATCACACAAATTTCAAATTCACCGGTAGTATTGTAAATGTGAGTCGCTGACGAAGACATATCAAATTGTCCATCTCCCCAATTGATGATATAATTCGAAGATAAAGCACCATCCCCAACAGCACTGGCGAGAACTGTGGATCCATCAACTGTAGTGGTAAGCGTTACAGTGCAAGCACCTGTATTCTCCTGCAACACCACTTCATGACACTGAATGAGTGTGCAGTTATCAGGATTGTCCAGATCTGTGAATGTCACACAAATATTGTAAGTTCCATTCGCAGCATATACGTGATTTGCAAGCTCAGTCGTTTCAACCGGACTGCCATCACCCCAATCTATTGTGAAAGATGGCGCACTTGCACCCGAAGAATTGATCTGCAATCCAACATTTAATCCCAGTGTCATTGGAATAAAATCCATGGTACAACCTTCTCCAGTGATGATCACATCCTGACAAGCAGTTTGATTACAATTGATAATATCTGCCTGATCATAATAAACATAGCATATTTGGTATGTGCCCGGTGCTGCATAAGTGTGTGTGGCAGACTGAACCTGGTCTTCATTGCCATCGCCCCAGATAATACCATAACCCGGCATAGAAGCACCACTTCCATTGATCGTAACAGTCACTTCATTGCCGTTGGTAACAATGTCCATCGTAGCAAAACATTGGGACACCATCACCTCTGACAAAAGAATCAGAAAAAGAAATAAGTAAATTTTTTTCATATGTAGTTGGATTTGGATTCGAAAATAAAGTGATGAATCGTTTGTATTCTCACAATAGTGCCATGAATTAAACATTGGTTCGTTAAATGTAAATTATGCAATCAATCATAATGGTTAAGTCATTCCATACGCTTCAATCCCCCGTCAAATCTAGTTTCTAAAATTTAATTGGTCGGATATTACCAATTCTACTTATGATCAGGAACACACTTCCAGCCATCAAAATTCACCACAAATCAATCCTACGAACTTGGAAAAAAATCGAAATTGGGTAAAAAACAAGAGGCTTCCCGTTGGAAGCCTCATGTCACTAAACCTTTAACCAAAACCTACCCACTATGAAACCTATGGGAGGATCTTCTGACCTATAAACCATAGAAACAGTCTTTGGTTCAGAAGACGCAACAAATGTACGTCGTTATGCACGCATATAAATGTTAAGAAGAACAAAAACGACTGTTAATGATTTCCCAAAAACCTTATCTGACGCGGGTTATAAGACATCATAAACCAGTGACAAAAATCACAAATCTGACGATTTCATGACGTATATCAAGCAAAAAGAAATGGCGTAACCGAGAATGAACCTATTCCCTGTTTTTTGAATCCACAATGATCGTTACCGGACCGTCATTGACGAGAGCTATGTCCATCATTGCACCGAATTTTCCGGTGAATACCGGACGACCGATTTCACCTGAAATCCTTTCATTGAAATTTTCATAGAGCGGAATAGCATACTCAGGTCTTGCAGCGCGGATAAAAGATGGACGATTTCCCTTCTTCGTGGCAGCATGCAATGTGAATTGACTTACCACCAAAATATCACCTCCAAGCTCGCGGATATCCAAATTCATCTTTCCATCGGGATCAGAAAAAATGCGCATACCTGCAATTTTTGGGGCGAGCCACTCCACATCAGAAGTATCATCGTCGTGTTCGATTCCCAATAAGATAAGCAAGCCTTGTCCTATTGAAGATATAACCTGCTCATCAATGGAAACAGAAGCAGATCGAACCCTTTGTATAACAACTCTCATGCGACAAAACTAAAAGCTTCCTTCAAAAACGAGCATAAAATATGCGTTCTGCTGATACACTCACAGACCATAAATTCGCCGCGTGTTACAAGATGAGATCACATATCTGAAAGGAGTCGGCCCGCAAAGGGCTGAAGCGCTTATCAGTGAACTTCACATCAGAACACGCGAAGACTTGCTGCTTTACTACCCATTTCGGTATATCGACAGATCGCAAATCACCACTGTGAACAAAATCAACGGTGAATCAATCGCGGTGCAGCTTATAGGAAAAATCATATCATTGAAAGAAATCGGAACAGGAAAAAGCAAAAGACTATCTGGAATTTTCCGAGATGATACAGGTGACATCGAATTGGTATGGTTCAAAGCACCAAGATGGCTTTTACAGCACGTGAAAGTGAATGAATCCTATGTGCTTTTTGGCAAACCAACCGAATTCAAAGGGAAATACAATTTTTCACATCCCGAACTCGAATTGCTTGAAGATGCCAGAATTGCTCAGGGCTCGGAACTTAAACCGGTTTACGGAACCACACAGAAGCTCATCACCAAAGGACTAAACAGCAATGGAATTGCCAAGTTAACCCGGGTTCTTGTAGAAGAATGTAAATCTTTTATTCAGGAAAATCTTCCCGATGAAATTCTTCAACGGTACAGACTCATGTCGCGTCATGACGCTATTGCTCAAGTGCATGTACCAACCAATCAACAACTACTTGAATCGGCAAGACGCAGGTTAAAATTCGAAGAATTGCTTTTCATTCAATTGAGACTTGCCAAACAAAAACTCAATCAAACCAAACTTGAACGCGGCGTTGTTTTTCAAAAAGTAGGTGACCTTTTCAATCGGTTTTACCATGAACATCTTCCTTTCGAACTCACCAATGCACAAAAGAGAGTCGTCAAAGAAATTCGAATAGATGTAGCCCGTGGCCATCACATGAATCGTCTTATACAAGGCGATGTAGGTAGTGGCAAAACCGTTGTCGCTCTCCTTGCCGCTCTGCTAGCCATCGACAATGGATACCAGGTTTGTATGATGGTTCCCACGGAAATTCTCGCTCAACAACACTACGCAACTCTTTCTTCACTTTTGGAGAATATTCCGGTGAGAACGGAATTGCTTACTGGCTCAACACCAAAATCAAAACGAAGACATCTTCTTCAAGATCTTTTAAACGGTGATTTGAATTTCATTGTAGGCACACATGCACTGATTGAACCAGTTGTTCAATTCAAAAATCTTGGACTATGCATCATCGATGAACAACATCGATTTGGTGTAGCACAGCGCGCACAATTGTGGAAAAAAGCTGACTTACCACCCCACGTTCTGGTGATGACCGCCACGCCAATTCCCCGCACATTGGCCATGACCTTGTATGGAGATCTTGACATCAGTGTCATCGATGAATTACCACCAGGACGCAAACCTATCGTTACGCAATGGAAGAGCGACTCAAGGCGAATCGAGGTTTTTCAATTTATGGAAAACGAAATTTCGAAAGGAAGACAAGTGTATGTTGTATATCCATTGATTGCAGAAAGTGAAGCGCTCGACTATAAAGATCTCATCGATGGATATGAAAGTATCGTGCGCAGATTTCCGCTTCCAAATTATCATGTGAGTATCGTTCATGGCCAAATGAAAAGTGATGCCAAAGAATATGAGATGAAACAATTCGTTGAGGGCAAAACACAAATCATGGTTGCTACAACGGTAATTGAAGTGGGCGTGAATGTGCCCAATGCAACAGTAATGGTTGTTGAAAGTGCAGAAAGATTTGGACTCTCCCAATTACACCAATTGCGCGGACGTGTTGGCCGCGGCGGTGATCAGAGTTATTGTATTCTCATGACCGGTGTAAAAGTCAGCAACGATAGCAAGACAAGATTGGAAACCATGGTGAGAACCAATGATGGATTCGAAATTGCCGAGGTGGACCTTCAACTTCGCGGTCCCGGCGATCTGGCAGGAACTCAACAAAGCGGTGCGCTTGAACTCAAAATTGCAGATCTGGCAAAAGACCAGGTGATGTTGTCCGCTGCGCGTGAACTCGCATTGGAAATTACCGATGAAGACCCGAATCTTTCACAACCGAAAAACCAACTGCTTCTGCAGGAGCTTCTCAAATCGAGTGAAACAAAGTCTGATTGGAGTAAAATTTCGTAACGACATTTCATAGACTTTTCTCCTGTCATTTCTTCTCATCTTTGCGTCATGAATCTCAATCTTCAAGGCAAATACGCCGTTGTGTGCGGGTCAACCCAAGGTATTGGGTTTGCTGCTGCCAAAGAACTTTCGATACTTGGTGCCAATGTCATTCTGGTTGCGAGAAATGAGGATAAGCTGAAACAGGCATTGACTCTTTTGGACAGTTCACTCAACCAGTCTCATGAATATCTGGTAGCGGATTTTGCTCACCCGCAAAACCTACAGGATGTCATCGAAAAATTTGCTGCGAATCATCAAATCCACATTTTGGTAAATAACACTGGCGGACCTGATCCAGGGCCTGCCATTGATGCAGACATAGAAGCATTTAGAATAGCTTTCAACTCTCACCTCATCTGTAATCAAATTATGGTGCGCGCTCTAGTGCCGGGTATGAAAGAACTTGGCTATGGCCGAATCATCAATGTCATCAGCACATCAGTAAAACAACCGCTGCCAAACCTCGGCGTAAGCAACACCATTCGTGGCGCTGTGGCCAATTGGTCCAAAACGCTTGCAATGGAACTTGGCAAATTCAACATTACCGTGAATAATGTTTTACCTGGTGCCACTGAAACCGGCCGACTTGAACAAATCATGAAAAATAAAGCCGGAAAAACAGGACATACGGTTGAAGAAATCAAGGCAGAAATGTCTGGCGAAGTACCTATGAAAAGGCTGGCCAAACCTGAAGAAATTGCCAATGCCATTGCCTTTTTGGCATCACCGGCCGCTTCTTATATCAATGGCATCAATGTTCCTGTGGACGGAGGCAGAACGCTTTGCTTGTAAAGTTCATTAACCACAATCAGGGCAAATTCCGCTGATCATATAGCTCGCTTCGCGTGCCTGATATCCACGTGGTAACTTCAAAACTGGTACCACCTTCTCCAGACAGGTAACCTCACCACATACTTCGCAACTAAAATGCAGGTGGTCATGTTGATGTCCGTGGTCATGATCACATTGGCGACAACTGGCATACCGTGTGATGCCATCCATGCCCACCGCACGGTGAATCTCGCCTTCATGAAGTAATCGATCCAACACCCGATAAATCGTAACCCTGTCGCAGATGCCTTCACTGTGTTCTAATATCTCCGGTTGCGACATGGCTGTCTCGGATTTCGAGAGTATTTCACGAATATGCTGCTTGGCTGCTGTGGATCTTACCTGCTTTTCCTTTACCATGAAGTCATTTTGTGTAATGCAAAAGTAAAATATTTCATGCAACTCTGTTGCATTAATTACTTTTGCAACTGAATTGCAATAACGAAATTGACACCATCACTGGAATATTTCAAGTTAAAACACCATGCACAATCCGCAAGGTTCTATGTGTTGATGCTAATCAATGTTGCATTCCTCATCACAAAAACTTCAGCCCAGTGCGATTTTCAAATCAATGGGATCGTGGAAGATGCCGAAACCCAGCTGCCTGTGGCCTATGCCATGGTAGAAATCAAAGCGCTTCAATTGGCCACTGTTGCAGATAGCACTGGTCAATACACACTACATGGATTGTGTAATGGTCAGGTGATCATCACTTGTTCCCGAATCGGATTTATCACAGAAGAGGTGGAAATTTCCATCCCTAGCGATTCTTTGATCAGACATAAGATCACATTCGATCCAACATTTTTTAGCAGCGTTGATATCGAATCCAGCAAATACAGAAAAGAAGCAGGAACGGGAATAAGCATTTTAGACAAAGAAAATCTGCTGTCGACAAAAGGACTTTCCTTATCAGATCAATTGGAAAATGTCCCGGGTGTTTATGGTTTGAAAACGGGAACAGGAATATCAAAACCAGTCATTCATGGGCTTCACAGCAGTCGCGTTTTGATCTACAACAATGGTATCAGACATGAAGGACAACAATGGGGCAGCGAACACGCGCCGGAAATAGATCCCAATCTTGCTGATCAAATTTCAATAGCATACGGAGCTGCCGGTTTGAGATATGGACATGATGTAATCGGCGGAGTGATTTTGGTAGAACCCGCAGAAATCCGACGGATACCTGGAATCACTGCAGAATTAAATACTTCCGGTATAAGTAATGGTCGTGGCGGTATGTTTTCGGGAGAAGTGCAGGCCAATTTCAAAAAACTAAAATCCCTGGGATTCATGCTTCAGGGAACATTCCAACAAAATGGAAATATTCAAACCCCTCATCAGTATTTGGACAACACAGGAAACCGCGGTTTAAATTATGCAACTGGAATCAACTTCAATAAATCAAGATTTGGATTGCACTTTTTTTACAGTATTTACAATGCTGACATTGGTATTTACTCCGGATCTCATACCGGGAATCTCACCGATCTTCAACATATCATCGAAGGAACAAATCTACCATCAACCACAAATTTTTCTTACCACATTGGCAGACCGAAACAACATATTCTGCATGAGTTACACAAAGTGAGGTTTCATTACGTCACCGGTATCAATTCTAAACTTGAAATTCTTTATGCGCGTCAATACAACCTCAGAGAAGAATACGACAAACATATTCCGCGCAACGATTCTATTGCCGGATTGAACAATCCCGAACTCAAACTTGAAATCACCACACATTCGGGAGATGTGAGCTGGCTCATTCGCAGAGGATCACGCCACACATTTCAGACTGGTGCTCGCGGCGTTTATCAAGCCAATACCTACGAAGGAAGATTTGTTATCCCCAACTACGAACGTTTTAGTTACGGCGCATTTGTGCTCTATGAATGGCAAAATAAATACACCAAAATAGAATCCAGTGCGAGATATGACATCAATGATCTGATGATATACCGCGTCATCAATCAATCCATCACGAACAAAAAACATGGTACTGCAAATTTCGCATTTGCATCTACCCTCGATCATAAAATCAATAATATTGTTCAGGTAGGTATAAGTACAGGTCGCACATGGCGCGCCATGCAGGCAAATGAACTTTACAGTAATGGATTGCACCACGGTGCAGCTTCTTTTGAAAAAGGCGACTCGACATTGCAACAAGAAATTTCATGGAATCTTTTGGGTAGCCTGCGTCTCACAACAAAACGTTTACGCGCCGAATTGAATCCATATTTTCAGTTCATCAACGAATTCACCTATCTCCTTCCGCAAACACCTCCTATACTCACCATTCGCGGTGCATTTCCAGTGTTTGTGTATACACAAAAAGACGCCATACTCAAAGGTACGGATGCCATGTTGAATGTAAAACTTCCCTTTGAAATGGAAGCGAGACTCAATGCTTCAATTCTCCGGGCGAAAAACGCAAAAGACAAAACCTTTATTTCTCAAATGCCTGGAGACCGCTACCAGGTCAGTTTCATCAAGCACTTTTCCAACCTGAAGAAATTGACCAAGCCCAAAATTGTAGTTGGTGGTACCTATGTCAATAAGCAATGGCGGGTTGCAGACAACAATGACTATCTGCCGCCTCCAAATGCTTATGTTCTCATGCAAGCAGAAATTTCTACAGGCATACAAATCAAAAAATCCACTTTACACATTTCTCTTTCGGCGAACAACCTCCTGAATGAAACATATCGGGATTATATGAATCGTTTCAGATATTTTTCTGATGAAGCCGGAAGGAATTTCACATTGCGCATCACCTATCAAATTGAAAACAATCGATAAAAAGTTTTATGATGAAAAAACACCACCACCAATCCGCACTTCTTATTTTGATATTCTTCTTCTTGACATCAATATCGGCTTGTCACAAGGATGACGAATCACCTGAAACCCCACAGGAGACACCCAACGAAGAAGAAGTAATCACCACGTGCAAATTGGTATTCACTGATGTCAGTGGTACAACTATTGACACCATTGCGGTTTATCGCGATCCGGATGGAGATGGAGGAAATGCTCCCGTTCAGTTTGACACCATTCACTTGCATGCATCAACCACCTACACCACCGAAATTATTTTACTCAACGAAACAGTTTCACCAGCAGACAGCATTTCAAATGAAGTTCTGGAAGAAAGTCAGGACCATTTGTTCTGTTTTCATGTCGTAGATGCTAATGTGAGTATCACGAGAACAGACTCAGATGGCACATTTGAAATTGGACTTCAATCGGAATGGATAACCACAACTGCATCAACAGGCACAGTTACTGTGACACTGAAACATCAACCTGGGATTAAGGATGGCACTTGCGATCCCGGAGATACCGATGTGGAAATTCAGTTTCCTATGGTGATTGTGGAGTAACTCAATTCAAAAAGCCAACAGCTTTCTCCAACACCGTTTTTAGTCCGGCTGAATTTGTACCACCAGCAGTGGCGAAAAATGGTTGACCACTTCTATCACCGTTGATTTCTTTTGCAAGTTCTCTCACAATGTTGGATGCATTCAAATTCTTCTCTTTGGCCAATTCTTCTGAAATAATACAGGTGATCATTGCTTTTCCGCCAGATTCACTTGTAAAAACTCCGAAGAGGTTTTCAGTTTCACCTTTCAGTTGAAAGGCAACATCTTTCAAATCGGATGCTTCAAGTTCAACATGCTCAGCGATGAAGTGAACACCATTCACTTGTGAAATTTTTCCCTTAAGTACCTTTTTGATTTCAGCAGCTTTTTCCTTGTTGAACTTTTCAATTTGTTTAGCAAGTTCTCCATTCCTGTGTTGAAGGTCCTGAATGGCCTTCAAAATATCTTTTGATTTCAGTGTTTCACGTATGGACTGAAGCGTATTTAATTCACCTGTGATAAAATTGAAAGCACCATCAGCCGATATGGCTTCAATGCGTCGAACACCGGCTGCAACGGCTCCCTCACTTTGAATCTTGAACAAACCAATTTCTCCTGTGTTGCGAACGTGTGTTCCTCCGCAAAGTTCTATACTAGATCCAAATTTGATCACACGAACAACATCGCCATATTTTTCTCCAAACAGCATCATGGCACCCGTCTTCTTCGCGTCTTCAATTTTCATGCTTCTATTTTCCTCAAGCGGCAAAGACTGTCGAATACGTTCATTCACCAATGACTCCACTCTCTCCAATTCTTCATCGGTCACTTTGGAAAAATGAGAAAAGTCAAAACGGAGATAGTCCGGATGTACCATCGAACCTTTTTGTTCAACATGTGAACCCAATACTTCTCTCAATGCCTCATGCAACAAGTGCGTAGCAGAATGGTTCGCTGTTGTATTTGCTCTTTTGTCAGCATCCACATATGCGCGAAAAACTGCGGAAGGATTTTCCGGAAGTCTGTCGGTAAAATGCACCGGCAAATTATTTTCCTTCTTTGTATCGAAGATCACGAGTGATTCATTTGCAGAAATGAGCTTACCGGTATCTCCAACCTGTCCACCGCTTTCAGCATAAAACGGTGTTTTATCCAAAACCAATTGGAAAGATTCTTTGCCCTTCGCTTTGATTTTTCTGAAGCGCAGAATTTTCACATCACATGATAACTCATCATATCCTACAAATTGAGTTTCACCATGAGCAAGTTCTACCCAGTCTTCGGTTTCCAGCTTAGTTGCGGCGCGGCTTCTTTCCTTTTGTTTATCGAGTTCAGCACCGAATGCAACTTCATCAATTCGTTTGTGGTTTTCACCGGCGATCAATGCCGTGAGATCTGATGGAAAACCAAATGTGTCATACAATTCAAAAACAGTTTTACCATCGATCACATCACCCGAAGTTTTTCTGATGATTTCATCCAACTGAACAATTCCTTTTTCGAGTGTACGAAGAAAACTTTCTTCTTCTTCACGGATCACTTTCGCAACAAGTACCTGATTGTTTCTGATCTCAGGGAAAAAATCACCCATTTCATCTGCAAGTACTTTCACCAATTGGTAAATAAAAGCTTCCTTCATATTGAGAAAGCTGAAACCATATCGTATCGCTCGTCTTAATATTCTTCTGATCACATAACCCGCACCTCCACTGGAAGGTAATTGTCCATCGCAAATGGCGAAAGACACAGCACGCACGTGATCGGAAATGACGCGCATAGCCACATCTCTTTTTTCAGCAGTTCGCTCGTATTTCAATCCAGAAATTCTCTCCACTTCATGAATCAGTGGCGTGAAAACATCCGTATCATAATTTGAAGTCTTACCCTGTAATGCCATACATAGACGCTCGAATCCCATACCGGTGTCTACGTGAGTAGCAGCAAGTGGAACAAGGCTTTTATCTGCCTTTCTTTCAAATTGCATGAATACATTGTTCCAAATTTCCACCACTTGTGGATGATCATTGTTCACCAATGTTCTACCATCTACTTTATTTCTTTCTTCATCTGTTCTGAGATCCACGTGAATTTCTGTGCAAGGTCCGCATGGGCCGGTATCACCCATTTCCCAGAAATTATCCTTTTTATTGCCAAGAAGAATTCTATCCTTTGCAATGCGCTCGCTCCAGATATCAAACGCTTCCTGATCGAATTCGAGGTTTTCAGATGCATCACCTTCGAAAACGGTCACATACAATCGATCAACGGGAATCTTGTAGACGTCCGTGAGAAGTTCCCAAGCCCAAGCGATGGCTTCCTTTTTAAAATAGTCGCCGAATGACCAATTGCCCAGCATTTCGAACATTGTGTGGTGATAGGTATCCACACCTACTTCTTCAAGGTCATTGTGTTTACCACTTACACGGAGACACTTCTGTGTATCAGCAACACGCGGGTATTTGATGGCTTCATTGCCAAGAAACCAGTTTTTGAACGGCGCCATACCGCTGTTGATGAACATCAAAGTGGGATCACCTTTCACCACCATGGGTGCAGAAGGAACTATTTCATGACCTTTCGATTTGAAAAAATCAAGAAAGGTTTGTCGGATTTGTTTGGAAGTCAGATGTGCCATTGCGGGCGCGAATTTAATATGTAGAGCAGCCAATTTCAGGCGAATCGTACGATATTGTATCGCTATGACGAAAGGTTACGGATTTTACAAATAACTTTTTACTTTCGCCCAAACCAATTATGGCCAGACTCAAATACAAATTCAACCCATCTACGCTGAACTTCGAAAAGATCAGCTATGGTATCAGGGACTATACCCTGAGTGCGTTGAAGTATTTGTTTGCCGGACTTGTAATTGGCGCCATTGGCGTAGTTCTTTATGCCTCTTTCTTCAAAGACCCTGAAACGGCAAGACTAAGCCGTGAGGTGAAATTTCTCAGGAATCAGATCGAAGAATTGAATACTCAAATTGATACTTTGGAGATTTTTGCCAGCGACCTTCAGGATAAAGATGACAATGTTTATCGCAGCATTTTTGGTGCGGAACCTTATCCTGAGCACCTACGCAAAGGTGGAGTTGGTGGAAGTGACCGTTATAGGAATCTGAAAGGGTTTGAGTCAAGCGAAGAAGTGATCATGACAAACAAACGCATCAACAGGCTTCAACGGATGTTGGTGGCGCAGAGTAAATCGTTCGAAGAAGTATTCAACTTGGCAAAAACCCAGGATGAGATGTTGCAGAGTATACCCGCGATACAACCCGTGGCGAACAAAGACCTCAAGAGACTTGCTTCCGGTTTTGGAATGCGAATTCACCCCATTTATAAAATTGCCAAAATGCATACCGGACTTGATTTTACTGCCGATCCCGGTACTGAAATCTATGCAACCGGTGATGGTATTGTCGAAGCTGTAGACAGCAAACTTTCCGGATATGGCCACCACGTGGTGATTCAACATGGTTTTGGATATGAAACACTTTATGCCCACATGAGTAGAGTGGCGGTAAGACCCGGTGAAAAAGTGAAAAGAGGTCAAGTCATTGGCTATGTGGGTAACACCGGAACCTCAACAGGACCGCACCTTCACTACGAAGTGATCAAGAATGGTGAAAAAGTAGATCCTGCGTTTTATTTTTACAGCGATATTACACCTGAACAATACGAAGACATGTTGCAACGCGCTGCGAATGCCAACCAGTCTTTCGACTAACCTGAACGACTCTTATGATGACCAAATCCTATGAGATTGAGAAACTCTATTTCTCAATTGGCGAAGTTGCCGAGATGTTTGATGTGAATACATCTCTCATACGCTTTTGGGAAAAAGAATTCCCACAACTTCATCCCAAGAAAAACACACGGGGCAATCGTGTCTATTCGAAAAAAGACATTGAGCTTTTTAAAAAGATACACTTTCTGGTCAAAGAGAAGGGATACACTTTAGAAGGTGCCAAGAATGCCTTGCGTGGTGTTGCTGATAAAGAAGTTACCGAAACAATTACCGACAGATTGTTGCGCGTCAGAAGTGAATTGATGAGCATTGCCGGCTCTCTCTGAATCCTTGAACATGCCCCAGGGTCTCGTATTAAAGTCAACCGGAAAATGGTACGATGTGCTGCTCGAAAATGGCACGAAACTGATTTGTCAGGTACGGGGTAAAATTCGCATGGAAGGTCGTTCAACAACCAATCCCGTTGCGGCTGGTGACATTGTAGATGTTGAACTGGAAAATGAACAGGAAGGAAACATCATCCGCATCCACCCCAGAAAAAATTACATCATCCGAAAATCTGTAAATCTTTCCAAAGAAGCGCAGATCATCGCCTCCAATCTTGATCAAGCCATATTGGTGATCACCATCACACGGCCTCAAACGACTCCTGGTTTCATCGATCGTTTTCTGGTCACAGCCGACGCCTATGATATTCCTGTGGTTTTGGCATTTCATAAGATGGATCAATATGACGAACATGAACGCCATGAAGTGAACGCACTCATTGCCAATTACGAAAAAATTGGGTACTCATGCTTACGTACTTCTTTGGTAGATGGCACGGGAATAAAAGAACTGGAAAGTATTCTCGAAAACAAAACTTCACTGATCAGTGGACACAGTGCAACTGGCAAGTCTTCCATCATCAATCATATGATACCGGGCATTGATTTGAAAACAGGAGAAGTGAGTGAAGCAAGCAACAAAGGACAGCATACCACCACATTCGCCGAAATGCATCCTTTGCCAAATGGTGGATATATCGTAGATACTCCGGGCATCAAAGGTTTTGGTCTGGTGGATATTCCCAAAGATGAATTGCACCATCATTTCATTGAATTTTTTGCCCTGCTACCAGAATGTAAATACCACAATTGTATTCATTTGAACGAGCCTGGCTGCGCAGTGCGCAAAGCACTCGATGCTGGTGAACTGGTAGCCTCAAGATACAACAGCTATGTGAGCATGTATCACGATGAAGAAGAGCGCTCGGTTTACCGCAACTGATCTTTTTTTCTCCATTTGAAAACTTCACAGTAATCTTGCATCACATTTCTCACAGGGGTGTCCCAAAAATTGGGGCTGAGATTATACCCTTTGAACCTGGGCGGGTCATGCCGCCAAGGAAGAACAAAGTGGTAGCTGAACAACAGTCGGCTACCCTGGCCGGCTGACAAATTATTGTCATCCATCATGAGAAAAATGATCATAGCGGGTTTTCTACTCGCGAATTTGTCTGCTATTTCACAAAAAGCATCCATTGTTGGTATTGCCATTGACTCCCTGAACAACCATGTTATGAAGGGTGCTGAGCTGGTACTACAACCCGGATATCAAATTCAGTACACCGATTCGAATGGGTATTTTACCTTTTCCAATCTGTCAAACGGCAGTTATGAAATTTCCGGATCCCATCTTGGATGCATTGTGACCACACAAAATATCACCATCATCGGACAGGAAATCATTCAGAAAAATGTAAATTTTGTTTGTCACGAAATCATCGACACCACCATTCCAATATTAAGCTCTGAGACACTCAGTGAAGTTATCATCGAAGCCACGAGGGCAACTTCCATTACACCGATGACATACAATGACCTGAGCAAACAATACATAGAGCATATCAATACATCGCAGGATATTCCACAGCTTCTGCGCTACACACCATCTCTTGTTGCAACCAGCGATGCGGGTAACGGTGTAGGATACACTGGACTGTGGATTCGTGGTAGTGATCCTTCACGGATCAATGTCACCATCAATGGTATTCCTTTGAATGATCCAGAAAGTCAACAGGTCTTTTGGGTCAATACGCCAGACCTCGCTTCGAGTGCCAGTAACATTCAAATACAACGTGGTATAGGAACTAGCGCCAATGGCGCAGCATCTTTTGGAGGAAACATCAAAATAGAAACGCGTGACGTGCGAACTTCGCCATACGCAGAAATCAAAAACTCATTTGGTTCATTTAACACCATGAGAAATACAATCAATGTGGGCACTGGTTTGATTCATCAAAAATTTGTTTTTGAAGGACGTCTTTCCAGAATTGTCAGTGATGGATATATCGATAGAGCCACTTCTGATTTGAAATCTTACTTCCTTGAAGGAAATTATATGGATAGAAAAACAACCATCAAAATGTCCATGTTCGGTGGAAGAGAAAAAACTTATCAATCGTGGAATGGCACACCTGTAAGCGTGCTTCAGAATAATCAAGACAGCATTTTTCAATTTGCTGCACGAAACTACTTGGATGACGCTCAATTGAGTAATCTCCTGAATTCAGGTAGAACATACAATTTTTACGAGTATGAAAACCAGTCGGACAACTACGGACAGGACCACTATCAATTGCACATCAGTCGCGAAATGACTTCTAACCTGCGTTTTAATTTATCAGGTCATTACACACATGGTGAAGGATACTATGAAGAGTTTAAGGCATTTCAAGATTACAACTCTTACGGACTCGATCACATTGTAACTGGAAATGACACCGTCACAACAACGGATCTGGTCAGAAAAAGGTGGTTGAAAAACGATTATTATGGGCTGGTGGCATCTCTCAATTATAGAAGAAATGCATTCGAAAGCTCACTCGGCGGAGCATTCAATGAATATATTGGAAATCACTATGGAGAAATTATTTGGATGCAATTTGCAGGACCATATGAAAATAATTTAGAATACTACAGAGGAAGAAGCGTAAAACACGATGGAAATATTTATTGGAGAAACAGCTATTTGATTCAAAAAACTGGCATTGTATGCTGACGTACAATTCCGTTCTGTGGTGTATGCCACAAATGGCAACGACAACGATCTCAGGAAATATGACATACAGGATCAATTGCTTTTCATCAATCCAAAAATTGGAGCCAAATACTTCTTGAATACAAATCAAATTTTTTACGCTTCAGTAGCCATGGGATCTAAGGAACCCAACCGAAATGACTATGTAGATGCGCCAACAGGCAAAGAAGTGAAACACGAAGAAATGACAGATGCAGAATTCGGATATCAATACACTCACCAATACTCAACATTTCTGCAAATGGCTACTATATGAATTACCAGAATCAACTTGTATTGACCGGTGAATTGAATGATGTTGGCGCCCCACTTCGTATGAATGTGGAAAAAAGTTTCAGACGCGGAATCGAACTAC
Source organism: Flavobacteriales bacterium (assembly GCA_016722445.1). Classification (GTDB taxonomy): domain Bacteria; phylum Bacteroidota; class Bacteroidia; order Flavobacteriales_D; family Sanyastnellaceae; genus JAIBBG01. Next base: position 404,957 of record JADKIZ010000002.1, read on the forward strand.
AAGCAGCAACATCATGGCGAAATAAAATCATCGCTCAGGCCAATATCACTTTAAGTCAAAATAAAATCAGTGCTTTTGATGAAACGATCTATGACTACACCAATGATATCACTGTAGCCCGGATTTTTAAACATGAAAATACAGACATCGCATTTTCACCTTCCATGATCGGTGGAGGCAGTATCGGTTATTTCATGACTGTAGGTAGAAGAAATCACGAATTGCGTTGTGATCTGTTCAGTAAGTATGTTGGCAAACAATATTTGGACAACACCTCGAATGAATTGTTAACGATCGATCCGTATTTTATTCAAGACATCAAATTCGATGTGAAATTGTTGTCACATCATGGTTATAGTATGGAGCTTGCCTTTTTCATACACAACTTCCTCGATGTCCAATATTCATCGAATGGATATACGTACAGCTATTATTATGAAACACGAATAACAGAAAGGTTCTACTATCCTCAAGCAGGGAGAAATTATTCAGTTAACCTCATTCTGAATTTCTGATTCCTGAGGCAATTCCACTTTTTCGGTTTTGCTCACCAGATACACACCTACAAAAATGAGTAACGTACATGCCACTTTCTGCCAGGTTATATCACCGGTGTAATTCACATCCAGAAACCATGAAAACAAAAAAGCAAATGAACCTGCTAGCACAGGCTGCAGATAGATATATGCACTAGCGGCTGTCGGACTAAGATAATTGACACCTATCATATTGAATAAATATGTCAGAAACGTTGTACAGATAATGACATAGCCAACGCTGAACCATTGCCAATGATTCAATACTGACCAATCAATGGTTTGCAATCCAAGTCCTCCGAATGGCAACACCATGATCAATCCAATCAGAAAAACCCATGATGTAATCATAAGTGGATGGTATTTTTTCATCAAAGGTTTAACCATCACGAGATAAAAACCCCATGAAATACTATTGATCAGAATGAACATGTCTCCTTTAAAACTGCTCATTCTGCTTTGATCAAGGGTGCTCATCCAAAGCAGAGCGATGGCTCCTATCATTCCAATGAATACGCCCACAATTTTTGTCCAGGTGATTTTCAGGTTGAACAACAGCGCACCTATCAGCATCACGATGATGGGATTACTTGTCATGATAATGCTGGCATTCGCAGGAGAAGTAATGGAAAGTCCATTGAAAAAAAGCAATTGATTTGTGGCTACACCACATATTGCACAAAGTATAAATCTCCACCAATCCTTTGTCTCCGGAAGCCGCATATGCCGGATTGAAAAAAGCCAGAACAGCAAACAAGCACCAAGAACCCGCATTGTAATAAAACTATTGGGACCGATTGGCACTGGCATCACTGATTTCGCGATGATATAATTCGCCCCATAGATCAATGCAGCGCCAAACAATGCGAAATGAGCTATTGCGGTTTTACTCATTCAAGAGACTCCTTCGCTGCCAAAACAATTTTTGGAGCATTGCCAACGAAGATTTGTTTTTCGTTGATCATGACTGGGCGCTTTAGAAAAGTATATTCTTCGAGAATAAGCCTTTTATAATCCTCTTCAGTAAGTTCAAGTTTATTTAATCCCATCGAACGAAATTTCAGCGCGACACGACTAAACAACGCTTCATAACTTCCGGCGAGTTTTTTCATTTGCTCCAATTGAGCTTTCGTAATCGGCTCCGTTTTGATTTCCTGCATCTCAAAGGATTTGATGCCCTTGCCCCACTCTTTCAAAATTCGTTGGTTGGTAGAGCAAGATGCTAAATGGTAAATTTTCTTCATGATCAAACTCTATTAAGGTGTTTGTTGATGGTATTTACCAGCGAAACCAAACCTTCACGGTAATGTTCATTGTTGTCCACGATAAGATCGCATAAGGACATATATGGATCAAGATATTTTTCTTCTGCAGGGCGCACATGGTTAAACCACTGATACCTCACCTGATCTTCGGGAAAGCCTCGCTCTTTTCCATCACGGTCAATTCTACGCTTCAATCTTTCATCATGATGCACGTCCAGATATACCATGTAGTTTAATTGATGTCTGATTTCATGATAATGAAAGACGAATAGTCCTTCCATGATGATCACAGGTGCTGGATTCACCAACACCGTTTCAGGTTTCCATTCCGGATTATTGAAATTGTATTCCAGTTTCTCTATGGTCTCACCTGAAATAAGTTTCATCATATCATCATGAAAATGCTGCCGATCAATGGATGTAGGCAGATCAAAATTCAATATTCCCTGATCGTCTGCGATCTGTTTTTCTTTTGGATGATAGTAATTATCCTGAGAAACGAGGGCGACTTCTTCAGGCGTGTAGTGATTCATCAGTTCACGCAAAAAACTGGTTTTACCTGAACCGCTTCCTCCGGCAATTCCGACGAGATAAGGTTGTGCTTGTTTCAACTGGCAGATCTTTTTTTCAATTCTTCGATGAGCAAATTAAGGTCTTCACGGGTATTCAACACAAGGAAAGATCCATGTCCCAATGTACAAACTTCAGAAAGTTTCAGTTCTGCAAATGAAACACATTGAATACCAACGATACTGGTCGTGATATTTTTCCTTGCAGATCTTTTCACCAATTTATTGATATCGGCTTGATCCTGTGGCTGAAATACACCATCAGTCACTACCATCAATTGGTTGTTGCCACCTTTGATAAATGCTTTTCTGATCGCCTGATAGGACGCTGCAAAGCCTTTAGCTCCCGACGTCGAACCATCGGCATGAAGCTCATTGACAATCGCCATAATCCTCGCATTTTGATCGCCAGAAGTCGTAGGCAATAAAACCTTTGCCTCATCAGCGTAACTGATCAAAGTAATTTTATCCTGTGGCCTCAATGCTGTAACAAGTTGTTTCAGTGCAAGCTTCATCAATTCCAACTTATCATCTTTGGCCATACTTGATGAGACGTCCAGTAATAAAACCACATTGTTTGGACGAAACCGATCGGAAGGCAATAGTTCATCTTTCGAAGTAAGTGAATCATTTGTAATTACCAGGATTGGTTTCTCTTCTTCCACAGTAGCTATTGGAACCAGCAGTGTATCCGATTTTGCCGACGGCTTTTCCTTTTTCTTCAACCGAATGATCACCCTCGAATGACTATGATTGATGTACCCGACATATTCTCCTGATAAATAATCAGGATGAGATGCAATGACTTGATAATATCCAATCGGAATACTGTTGGACACCTTCCCGTCCCCCATCGTTTTCAAACGAAGACGAGTGAGATGTTCTTCATGAATCTCAACACTAGCCGCAGATATTCCCACACCTGTCGCATCATCCACCACCTCAACCATGAACATATTATCCGCACAACAATCCGCTGCAAGTCTTGAAAAATCCGGACATGGAATATGGTCCTGAGGATTCAAATAAGCCACTTCCGCATACACAGGCAGAATGATTGGCTCCTCCATCGAGGCAAAATAGAGTTCAATTTTTTCATTGTAAACTGCCTTTTCACGGGGTTGAAATTTCACCCTCATCACAATCGAACTATCTGGCATCAAAGTTTTGGAAGTAAAAAGCACTTGATACTCGTGTGAGAATTGATGGGTCAGCAGATAATCCTTCTTGCCTGATTTGTTTTTGATGTGAACATCTATCACCCACTCAGTTGATGGGCCAGTAGTGCCGAAATTCAACTTTGCAGGAATGATTTCAATTTGTGCCGACATGAAGGACGACAGCAACAAAAAAAAATTGAATATGACTAATTTCAATATCATTCCGCAATCATCCCGCCGACAAGTGATTCGGCAATTTTCCGATCGTTGGCCAATCTCGGTACTTTATTCTGACCGCCCAGTTTACCATTCGCCTTCATATATGCATTGAACGTTCCCGGTTTCACAAAACGCACCACTGCAGGTTTCAAAACATGACCAGTTATCAGATCTTTATAGTAAACATTTTGTTCCTGCAACTTATTGTCCAATATGGACGCAAAGGTTTTTTTATCGTCTGGCAATTGATCTGTTTCAACAAACCACTCATGATAGGGCAGTCCATCATTCGGATTTACCTGAGGCGCCACATGAAATTCAGAGATGTGTATGCCTTGTGATGTGCAGGCAACCCGCATGGCCGACTCTACTTCTTCGGCTATGACATGTTCACCAAATGCACTGGTGTAATGCTTAATCCTTCCAGTGACTTTAATTCGAGGTGGAGAGAGGGAAACGAACCGAACAGTATCGCCAATCAGATAACTCCAGAGTCCTGCATTGGTCGATAATATAATTGCATAATTGACACCAGTTCGAACCTCTCCAATGGTGAGTCGTTTCGCTCCTATTTGATTCAATTGATCCGCTTCAACAAATTCGAAAAAAATTCCTGAATTCACATTCAACAATAATCCATCACTTTCACGCGAATCCTGGTATGCAATAAAACCTTCGCTCGCAGGATATAATTCAATTGATGGAATATCTGCTCCAATCAATTCTTTGAACTTCATTCGATAGGGTTCAAAATTTACTCCTCCATAAACAAACAAATTGAAATCCGGAAAAATCTCTCGGATATTTTGCTTCCCAGTTTTCTTCAACAAGATTTCAAAATACATCTGAACCCAATTCGGTATTCCACTGATGAGTGACATTGGTTGACCAATGGTTTCATCTGCTATGACATTCACTTTTGTTTCCCAATCTTCAATGCAATTCGTAGCATAAGATGGCATCCTATTGCGTTGCAAGTATGAAGGCACATGATTGGCTACAATGCCTGATAGTCTTCCATATGGAATTCCTGAAGGCAGGTGAGACAATTCAGGACTTCCCTGCAAAAAAATCATTTTGCCATCCACAAATGCAGATTGATTTGTTTCGCCGATATAACAAAGCAAGGCATTACGCGCACTGTTGATGTGATTGGGCAAGGATTCCCTCGTAAGCGGAATATATTTTGTTCCCGACGTTGTTCCACTGGTCTTACAGAAATAGAGTGGCTTGCCTTTCCACAACACATCACTTTCACCCTGCTTCCAACGGTCGATATACGACTCAAATGCTTCGTATTCCCTTATCTGTACAGCTGAAACAAATTCTTGATGCGTTTCAATATCCTGAAATGAATGATCTCTTCCAAAAGCGGTTTGCCTGGCATCGCAAATCAAAGTGTGGAAAACGTTCTGCTGACATTTAACAGCATCCACGGATTCCCTCCTGATTTTTTTAAGTACCTGGCGAGCCAATATTTTCGATGCCCATGACTTAGCTGACATATCAATTATTTCCTGATCACGGTTTGATGATATCTATTCAAACCAACTTCTGCAGTGATTTGATATACGCCCGTTGCCACATCACTTAAATCTAATGTCGCATAACGAGATTGGTTATTGCTCAAGTTTTCCGACATGATTATTCTACCAGTCTGATCTGTCATTTTTAATGTGATTCGATCATGAGGAAACGCAGCAAGATCAATGAACAACTCATTGTCCGCCGGATTAGGAAATACAGGCAACGTTTTCAAATCAGAAACCTCTTCTTTCACATCGTTATAAAATCCAAAATTCATCCTAACCATCGGAATACGATCAATGGTATACCAATCCGTTCCATTAAATCTCACATACGACGTGTATTCATAAGTATCGCCACTCAACGCACATACAAACAATGAAGTTCCATCGTCACAACCTACACTAACGAAATAAGCGGTACCAGATTCCACAGCAACAGGAGTGGAAAAAATCAGATTAGTCATGATTTGTTCACCGCCATCATTAATCATTTCTTGCGTAATTTCAATTGGATTTGTTGTTGCAATCAATGTAGCATTCAATGATTCACTGATGTCAAAGCTGTACAATTTGCCATAAATCGTGGCCGGAGTTGAGGAGCCAATACCAACTCCAACACTCAATGAATGAACACTCAAATTGTCCGCGGTAACAAGAAATACATTTCCGATTTCGTACGGTTGTGATTCAAGATCTGGGGTGGCGATATACACCGCATTGGTGAAATAATGATCGCGTGCATATTGAACATCATTGATATTAAAATAAGCAGTATCCTGATTGTTCGACGGTTGGTCATCGGCAAATTGCTGACTGGTTTCAAAGGCAATTCTGTAGTTGTCCAAAACTGCTGGCATCTGAAAACTACCAGCGCGTAATTCAAACTGTGAAGCCATAGGGATAAGGAATCCTTCATCGCTTTGTCCACTGTGAATCACATTATCATTGAAGTCGAGCACCTTCACATTCAATCGACTGTCGCTTTGCGACACCACACCACGATTTTCTACCATCGACGAAAACTTGAGCAATGGAGACATCTCATCAGGGTATTTGCTGTATTCCATGAATTCAAATCCTGTTGGATGCGAAAGATCACTCAAATCGAAATCACCGTAGTTGATTGAATTCATCGCCAAATCATTGGCAAAAGCATCAATAATCTGAATATCATCCAACATCCAGAAATAATACAAACCATCGAATACAAATCGAATTCTGACATCTGATTGTCCTCCTGCATATAAACTCAACTGCACGAAAACTTCATCATCAGATGATGTTGGGTTCGGAGTATCAGGATTAACATACACCGACCACCATTCTCCGCCCGCCACACTCACTTCAACACGTGTCTGTCCAGAATACATTTTTTGGTATTGATGAAAGACCAATGCAACTCCAGTATTAGCGGATAAATCAATAGATGGTGTGGTGAGCGTTGCTACGTGTGGGCCTGGTGCAGGCCCGGTTCCGAAATTTTCAGGGGTACAAGGATTTGATGGGTTATCCCACCAGTTCGAATCAAAAATGACGAATCCTCCAGGTGCAGACGGGCTGATGATCGGATCGCCCAAAACGCCTGCCGGCAAACATGAACCGCGAGTACCTACTTCAGAATTTGGATTAGTGGCCGGTCCCCGATATTCCCAGGTAGCTATACCACCAGCATCGGTATTAATCCATCCGGCTGGTATGCCATTCGAAAAATCTTCTACCCATATCACTTCACGCTCACCTGATGTCGTTCCATGATGATTCTGCAGATCAACAATTCTTCCGGGAGCATCGGTCAGCTGAAATTGCGACCAGACCAGGGAAGGTAAACACAAGAGTAAAATCAATGTCTTTTTCATGGTTGTATTTTTGAGAAGTCTCTTCTAATTCATCATTCGTTGCATATAGCTTTGCGTATATAGGACGTGGTATCCATTCATGAAGACATGGCCAATTTCAAATGAGAAATTTCCATGCTCTCCTTGATATTCGGCAAAAATCAAATCATCTGTAATATTAAAAGTTTTCACCGCGATATCTTCTGAAAACGTGACACGTTCACCAAAAAACTTGAATATAGCCTCTTTCACCGACCAAATAATGGTGAAATAGGTGTGTTTGTCGGGAGACTTTTGAGCATCTTCAATTTCCAGTTCATTGCTGAATTTCCTGAAAATCTTTAATATGGTGGGATGAAGATTTTGCATGTCTAATCCAACCGGTGCACTGCCCAAAATCAACCCTGCAAAATCATCACAATGCGAAATAGAAATATGCTGGCCATTCCCAATCACAGGTTTTCCATTCGGGAGATTCCGCAATACAGATCCGCTTGCAAACCTGGCAAGGAGAAGTCTTGCAGCAAGCCACTCCCGCTGTCGTTTTTCCAATACAATACCCCGCAAGGCATTGCGCGCACCTTCTGGGTCGGGCATAAGTGCGATCAGATCCTCTGTGGATTCTGAAAGATGCCAGATCACCAATAGTTGGTGATTATTCTTGATTGGCAATTGAACGGATAGCGGCATTTTGTGTTTTATAACCTGAAAATGGAGACTACAAACCTAAACATGACAAATTGTTTGCATTACAGGCAAGTTGGATTGTATTTTCGCGCCTCGTTTTCAGCAACTTAAAAAAACATAAGTACATTAAAATGAGTACACAAACCGCAGAAAAGGTGAATACTTACAAAGTGAAAGACATGAGCCTCGCAGAATGGGGCCGCAAAGAGATCAAATTGGCCGAAGCAGAAATGCCAGGTTTGATGAGTCTCCGAAAGGATTATGGTCCTTCTAAACCATTGGCAGGTGCCCGCATCGCTGGTTGTCTGCACATGACCATTCAGACTGCAGTTCTGATAGAAACCCTCGCGGAACTTGGCGCACAGGTTTCATGGAGTTCATGCAATATCTTCTCAACTCAGGATCATGCCGCAGCAGCAATCGCAGCAGCTGGTATCCCTGTTTTTCGCCTGGAAAGGCATGACCGCAGCAGAATTCGACTGGTGCATAGAACAAACCCTTCATGCGTTTGAAGGTGGACAACCATTGAATATGATTCTGGACGATGGCGGTGATCTCACCAACATGGTTTTCGATAAGTTTCCTGAACTCGTTGCTGGTATCCGTGGTATCTCTGAAGAAACCACCACTGGTGTAATGAGACTCTATGAACGCGAGAAGAATGGAACTTTGATCCTTCCTGCCATCAACATCAATGATTCAGTTACAAAAAGCAAATTCGACAACAAATACGGTTGCCGTGAATCTTTGGTAGATGCATTACGCAGAGCAACTGACTTGATGATGGCTGGAAAAGTAGCTGTTGTCGCTGGTTTCGGTGATGTGGGTAAAGGTTCTGCGGATTCACTTCGCCATGCTGGTGTTCGTGTTATCGTGACAGAAATCGACCCAATCTGTGCACTTCAAGCTGCCATGGAAGGTTATGAAGTGAAAAAGATGGACACTGCGATCAAAGAAGCGGATATCATCGTTACTGCAACTGGTAACCACAATATCATCATAGATCGTCATTTCAAAGCTATGAAGCATAATGCCGTGGTGTGCAACATCGGACACTTCGACAATGAAATCGATATGGCTTGGTTGAATACCAACTTCGGACAATCAAAAGACGTGATCAAACCTCAAGTTGATAAATACACGGTAGATGGCAAAGACATCATCGTACTTGCTGAAGGTCGTCTTGTAAACCTCGGTTGCGCAACTGGTCACCCTTCTTTTGTGATGAGTAATTCGTTTACGAACCAAACTCTCGCACAATTGGAATTATGGACAAACCATGGCAATTACGAAAACAAGGTTTACGTCCTTCCTAAACACCTCGATGAAAAAGTGGCAAGACTTCATTTGGAAAAAATCGGTGTTGAGCTTGAAATCCTCACCGAAAGTCAAGCACAATACATCGGAGTAAGTGTTGAAGGTCCATTTAAATCCGATCAATACAGATACTGAGAAATCAGCTTTCGATAAATTGAAAAGGCCGCATAATCTGCGGCCTTTTTTTGTCTTGAATATTCAGCGTACATGTTGAGCACCTCTGCTTTATTAAAACAATAAACTCAGTAGAAATGCAAAGTATATAACTAACAAAGCCTCATCCATGGACGAGGCTTTGTTCCTTCAGATTATGAAACCAAAAATCTAAACTAATGCAGGTTTTCCTTCCTGCACGTTTTTTGAATCCTTTCCGAATACCGGGCCGTGGTATTCTTCATTATATGCAAGAGCAAGATTTAGCACATAGAAGACATTGAGCACGCAAACGAGAACATAATCGATAATACTGTACTTACCGAAGCTCTGCGCGAGTTCAACGCAAATTCTGAAAAAGAAATAAATGTTATACCCTGGTACGAGGATATAAGCTATGTGTGAAGCTGGTCTTCCGACGATCTTCAACACCACAATAAAATTCCAGACTGGGATAAAAGCAGCATACCATGGCTGATCAGCCTTGGCAAACAACTTTGCAGCACCAACTGCACCGATAACAACAATAAATACACCTAGGGCGAAGTAACCGGCATACTCATCGAAGAGTATGTCGTTGAGACTAATGTTTTTCATGAGAATGAAGTTTTTGGTTTCTAACGCGTTACTTTTTGCAATCCATGAATAAGACGAAATAGATTTTTCAAGGTTGCCTTGAATTTTCTATCTGAACCACGATTTTTCATGAAATAGTGCTTTTTTAAAGAGAAAAACCTCAAAACAGGCAAAATCCAGAAATTAACATGACCACAATTAGCTGCATCACTCCGTTTTAACATATGGGCCTACCTCAATGGTATTGCTCTCATTCATGCCACGGTCTACAATCTTTACCGTGAATTTGATGGTGTCGTAATCGCTGAGAAGATACCAGTCATTCATGGCGATTTTGATTTCACCCTCCTGTGTTTGATTTTGACCTGTCGGTTTAGCCCATGGAATGCGATAATAGAATGGATTGTCATTGTCTGTAGGGCCACCATCGCAAGGATCTATTTCAATCAATGTCCATTCTCCATCCTGCATCTCATAGTACTCGGCATAAAGATTATACTTCCTCAAGCATTCACTAAAAACCCCCGAAGTGTCACCTTCTTCCAAACCAAAGTCGCCATTCCCATCCGTAAAATCAAGATACAGCACGGCGCTGTCCGGAGCAATTTCAAAACGATGTGATACCAAATTGGGCACATCAGGTAATGACTCCCTTTTCAGACAACCCGAAAGTAATAAGATCAATATGACTGAAATGTAAATACTTCTCATCAGCTTCGAAATTACATCATTAATTTGTCCTCTGCAACCTTGGATATGTCCGCTCATTCTTTCTTTCAAAAAATACTGACCACCGGAGATTCAAACCTCCAGTCGCATTGCCTTGAAATTTTTTCTGAGCAGTACCAGCACAATTCATTATATCAGAACTACTGTCAGGCACTGAAAATTGCACCAACTCAAGTCAAAAATCTCTCAAATATTCCATTTTTACCCATTGAATTTTTTAAAACACAGGAAATTCAAACGGGGCAATTTGAACCTGAGATCATTTTTACAAGCAGTGGAACCACTGGCTTGTCTACCTCTAGACACTATGTAAAATCACTGGCTCAATACGAATCATCGTTTTTGAAATCCTTTGAATTGATGTACGGAAATCCATCCGATTGGGTCGTCCTGGGACTCCTTCCTTCCTATCTCGAACGAAAAGGTTCTTCACTCATTTATATGGTCGAAAAACTGATCGCTCTTTCTCAACATCAAGACTCCGGATTCTTTCTTTATGACCATGAACAATTGAAGAAAGTTCTTGTCCGGAATGAGGAAAGTGGGCAAAAATGCCTGCTTATTGGGGTCACATTCGCATTACTTGATTTTGCAGAAAAAACAGATCTACCACTCAAACATACCATCATCATGGAAACCGGCGGGATGAAAGGTCGCGGGGAGGAATTGACGCGTGATGAAGTATCTCAAATTCTCAAAAAAGCTTTCCATGTCTCTTCGGTACACAGTGAATACGGTATGACTGAACTACTGTCACAAGCCTACTCTACCGAAAACGGGCTATTCAAATGCCCTCCTTGGATGAAAGTTCTGGTTCGTGACACGTCTGACCCATTGAATGTCACTGAAACCGGAAGCGGTGCCTTGAATATTATCGATCTGGCCAACACAGACTCGATCGCATTTATCGCAACTCAGGATCTTGGGGTAGTCTATCCGGATGGTAGTTTTGAAGTCAGAGGAAGAATAGACCACAGTGATATTCGCGGATGTAATTTACTGATTTCGTGACACTTACCGACACATTGTGTCTATCCTGGGTTTTATCAGAAAAAAAACGACCAATCAGAAGCAACTTTCGTCCCAGTCGTCAGTCTTATTATCTGACCACCTAAAAGTATTGGTCATTTGCCGCTCTCTTCGGTGCGGTTTTGGCCAAGATTTCATGATTTCCTAAACAAATAAACCGGGCTTACCCGGTTTATTTTTTTCATAGATTTCTTTATTCCACTCTCAGGAGGAAATAGTTCTTTTTACCTCGCTGCAGCAAAATGACATTGCCATTCAGCACATCATCTGTATTCACCATCCTACCTGCTTCAACTTTCAACTTATTCAAACTGATACTGCCTTCTTGAAGAGCACGACGGGCTTCACCATTCGAAGCTAAAAAGCCTGATTTCACCAGAACATCAGCAACCTGCGCTCCAGATTCAATATCTGATCTGGAAATAATTCCCTGCGGCACTCCGTCGAAAATTTCCATCAAGGTATTTCCCTGAAGTGATTTCAAATCTTCATCCGTCGACTTTCCAAACAATATATTGGAAGCGGTCAAAGCAGCTTCATAATCTTGTTCACTATGAACCCTGATGGTGATTTCTTTGGCGAGCTCCTTCTGCAGAATTCGCCTTCCCGGATCCACGGCATGTTCGGCTTCGAGTGCCTCGATCTCTTCTCGGTTTTTCAATGAAAATATCCTGATATAATTCGCCACATCAGCATCACTGGCATTGAGCCAGAATTGATAAAACTTATAAGGAGAAGTTCTTTCAGCATCGAGCCAAACATTCCCTCCTTCTGATTTGCCGAACTTCGTTCCGTCTGCCTTTTTAATCAATGGTGTCGTCAAAGCATAAGCTTGTCCGCCTTCCATCCTTCTGATCAGTTCAGTTCCTGTCACAATGTTTCCCCACTGGTCGCTTCCTCCCATCTGGAGCATAATTCCTTTGTGCTTCCACAAATGGTAAAAGTCATATCCCTGCACCAGCTGATAGCTAAATTCAGTGAATGACATACCATTCTCCAAACGATTCTTCACCGAATCTTTGGCCATCATATAATTCACACTGATATGCTTGCCGACATCTCTGATGAAATTCAGAAATGAAAAATTCTTAAACCAATCGTAGTTGTTGACGATCTCCGCTGAGTTCTTCCCGCAATTGAAATCGAGAAATTTTTCCAACTGCTTTTGCTGGCAATCTTGATTGTATCGCAATTCATCTTCTGAAAGCAAATTCCTTTCTTGTGATTTTCCACTGGGATCACCCACCATACCCGTTGCTCCTCCAACTAATGCGATTGGTTTATGGCCACAACGCTGAAAATGGAGCAATGTCATCACCTGCACGAGATTACCAACTCCAAGTGAACTGGCTGTCGGGTCAAATCCGATATATCCCAATGACATACCCTTCATCAATTCTTCTTCTGTGCCGGGCATCACATCGTGAAGCATTCCGCGCCATTTCAATTCTTCAATATAATTCTTTACGCCATTCATGTTTGCAAAAATAGATGTGGTTAGACCATTCAACGTTTATACACGCGCAATTGAGGCATCATAGTGCGCTCACAACCTCTTCCAATTTAATTCCACGAGAACCTTTGATCAGAATAATATGATCAGAAATTTCCTTCGTTTGGAGGTATGCTAAAGCATCGGTATTTTTATCGAAGGCCGGATAGTCAGGATTGATCCCTTTAAATATTGGCCCTACGGTAATCCCATTCAACCCCAATTCTTTTGCAACATTCAAAATATGTTGATGCTCCACAGGTCCACTTTGTCCAAGTTCAAGCATGTCACCTATGACAAAATATTTTTTCGGATTCGCTTGTTTTGAAAGTGCAATCAACGCATACTCCAGACTTGATGGATTCGCATTATAGGCATCCATGATCAAAACATTCCTGCCAGTCTCTCTCAACTGAGATCTGTTATTATCCGGCTGGTAGGAACAGATGGCCTGATGAATTTCATCTTCAGCTATACCAAAATAGCGTCCCACGGCAATAGCCGAAGCAATATTGTATAAGTTATATGCACCAGCAAGGTGAGTCCTATAATCTTGACTTTTCCCTTGAAAAAGGCTTCGATAGGTCACTGTCGGACTCTCTGATATACATTCAATCGAAATCCCTCCGTTTTGGTAGCCATATGGTATTCGATCCATACCATGAGATGCTCTTTCGAGTTTATCCAATTCCACATTCGCAAAAACTTTTCCGCCCCTTTCGTTGATGTAATCATACAATTCCTTTTTACCCAAAAAGACACCCTCCTCGCCACCAAATCCCTCGAGATGTGCTTTACCGATATTCGTAATGAGTCCAAAATCCGGTTTTGCATATTGACAATAACCAGAAATTTCATGGCGATGATTAGCACCCATCTCAATAATGGCGAATTCACAGTCTTTGGGAATGGATAATAAAGTGAGCGGAACACCGATGTGATTGTTGAGGTTTCCTTTGGTAGCAGATACCCGAAATTTTCGGGAAACAACATCTCGAATAAGTTCTTTCGTGGTGGTTTTACCGTTACTACCAGTGATCGCTAGAAATGGAATCTTGATGGTATCTCGGTACATCCCTGACAAATTTTGCAATGCTTGGAGTACATCATCAACACGAATGATTCGATCATCAGAAGCGTGTATCTCTTCATCAACCACTGACATCACGGCACCTTGCTCCAATGCCTGTGAGGCAAATTCATTTCCATTAAATCGCTCGCCCTTTAAAGCGAAAAAAATGCTCCCTGAAGCAATGTTTCTGGTGTCCGTAGATATTGCCCCAGACTTCATGAATTGTTCGAAAATGCGATCCATCATGCACCAAAATTAAAAGCCCCGAACAGCGATGTCCGGGGCCTTTTTGTTATCTATAAACAATTTTGTTTTATTCTTTACCACCGATACCAGTCGGACTTCCCAAACGATCCATTGCACAACGGAAACCGAGGGTTGACTTAGAACGACGTTCGTCGAGGAATCTGCGTGTTCCAGGAATGGTGTAGTATGCACGATCGCGCCAATTGCCGCCTTTGTAAACACGAGCACGGTCGTTGACAAGAGTGGTTACACCCCATTCGTACATTCTGTTTTTGTCTTGTTCCTTATCTGCTTCATAGTAGTAGATGGAACTATTGAAATCACCATCGACGTAGTCGATGTAGTCAGATTTGCGATAGTTACGACGGTCGATGTTTTCTTCGACAGTTACATTACGTGTGCGCAACTCACCTGGTGCATTCTGGATATAATCAGAAACTCCATCGCGCAAATCAGGGGCGATTGGTGAATCAGAATCAGTGATCAAATCCAAACATTCCTGCATCATATCTTGAGCTTCGTCCTCTTTTCTTTCCTTTTGTTTTTCTGTTGCAGCTGCCACTTTAGCGTTGCACTGCTCAAGCAAAGTCAAATCACCAGCGGTGAGTTTTGCACCAGCTTGTTCCTGATATTTCTGAAGGAAGTAAATAACACCCTCCACATCATAGATATTCTTGTCGTATTTATCAGCTACAGAACCATCGCTGTTGAGCACTTTGGTTTTGTAAACGTTACCTCGGTAAGGTCTGAACTCGCTTTTGTCTTCAGGAGAAAGTGGACGATATACATCCATTACCCATTCTGATACATTACCAGACATGTTGTAGAGTCCGTAGTCATTTGGAGGATATGCATACACCGGAGCGGTGATATCAGCATTGTCATTCAAATAACCAGCAACACCCATATAGTCACCAGATCCACGAACAAAGTTCGCACGAATTGTTCCGAAGAAACGTCCGCCATTGTCATCGTTACGCACATAGTGACCATTCCATGGATACGTTCTGCGATCTGTGATCAATTCCTGGAATGAATTACCAATGAGGCCAAGAGCCGCATATTCCCATTCAGCTTCGGTAGGCAGGCGGTATCTTGGAAGAAGAATACCATCGGCCATTGTCACATTTCGTGACCCAGTACCTTTTGGATTGTAGTCCTTCAAACCACCGGCAGAAGCATCTCCCTGATATTGACCAGCGAGATAGGTATCTGTGGTAAAGTGCTCTTCGTCAGCCTGACCAGTTGGATTGTAGTTCATCAAACCTTCGCGGATGAGGATAACCTCATTCACGCGGTCGGTGCGCCATACGCAGTAATCACTGGCCTGAAGCCATGATACGCCTACAACTGGATAATCCCTGAATGCCGGGTGGCGCAGGTAGTAGTCAACCATAGGTTCGTTGTACTCCGTAACTTCTCTCCAGATATTGGTATCTGGCAATGCACGGTTGATGATTTCAGGATAGGTATCGCTGTACACCAGTCTCAACCAGTGCAAGTAATCCAACCAATACTGGTTGGTTACCTCTGTCTCATCCATGTAGAATGAAGACACCGTAACCCTGCGCGGGATATTATCCCATGTAAAATTCAGGTCGTCTTCGACACGGCCCATGGTGAAGGTACCACCCTCAACCAATACCAAGCCCGGACCTGTTTCTTGTTCCACGTACTCCTGACGTTCAAATCCACCGTTTTCTTCTTCATTGTAAGACCAACCTGTGGCACCTGAGCGCTCCTTATCGCAAGACGTGAAAATGGTCATGGCCGCTACCGCGACCAGACCAGAAAAGATTTTTGAAACGTAATTCATGATTTCCTGTTGATTTATCGTCCTAAAAATTTTCTGCTAAACTAAAAAGAAGGACACGCTATTGTGCGCAACTTCTTCTTTTTCTGGCGACACTCGAAATTAATTCCAAGTGATACTTCGTGAGAACCACCTGTAGATGGCGTCAATTCTGATATTGTAACGTCGTAGCTGTATCCAAATCTCACTACCTCAGTTTGAATACCAATGGTAGCAATAAATGAATCGCGGTAAGTCTGTCCGAATAGCAAACCACGGAACCATACCCCGGCTACCAATGGACCCTTACTTACATACAGTCCGGTATTGAGCTGTTGAAACTCACCCTGACGACGATAGAGAATGTTTGGCGAAAGTTTCGCATCAGCATCTCTATTTTTCTTTTCAATTGGGATGACCGCACCAATGTGTGCAGTGTATTTCATCGGAAGTCGACTAGTACCAACAATCAGTGATTCGTTCGGTTCTGTGAGGTGATGCACCGCGAAACCACCATAGATTTTATCACTGAAACCCAGTACACCAGCAGAAAAATCGACCGCCTTCACTGTACCACCACGCTGTACGTCATTTGTATTGTAGATAAAACCTTTTCTCGGATCAATCATATCTCCGAAAGTAAGTTTGCTCCAGTCAAGCGATTTTTGCAGGTATGTAGCCTGCAAACCAGCTTTCACTGAAAATTTCCTTGAAATGGCTTGTTGATAGGAATAAATACCACTGAGTGTTGTTGTATTTAAAGTTCCTTGTGCAGCCCTGTCATTCATTACGATCAAGCCCAAACCACCCTGAATAGTAGGGACGTGTTGGTCATAACTCGCACTAGTGGTCACAAATGTTCCTGAAAGAGAGGGCCATTGATTGCGATAATTCATCACCAACCTGGGGCATCTTGCGGTACCTGCAAATGCAGGATTGAGGTAAAGCGGATTCGCATAAAACTGCGTAAATTCAGGGTCTTGAGCCCTTAATTCCCCGGAATAACTCAGCAGAGCAACAACAGCAATCAGAAAGTAAATAGTTTTTCTCATCTGAAACGATTTTCTTTTATAGGGTAAAAAAAGAATTAGCAATAGTACAACAAATTTGCCGGATAATAAATCCTGTTTGTCGCAATAAACAGACTAACACTATGTTTAAGCCGTTGCTTCAACCCAAAAAAATTGTGATGTTACTTAGACTAAAACCACTGATAATCTGCATTTTCCTTGCTATTTACGCATTACCGGTAAAAGCTATTGAAACTGTTTTAATCAGTAAAAAGTTACAATGGAACGACCAGAATACCGGAAATTCACCCTCAGGAATCACTTCAGACTTCGAATTTTCACTGAGAAAAGACGATTCAGGTAATCTTCCATTGTTTGTCCACACTGAAGAGTTAAAAGAATATTCAACCATCTCCTCGATTACCTGGATCAACTCCAGCTCAGAATCATTTGATCAACAGCTATTTAACCCAGACGATCAGACTTTGATTGGCTCGGATTGGAAAATCGAAGCACGAATCACAGAAGGCGGACGCACTCCATATCTCATTTTTTCGCTTCTACCTTTGAGAAAAACTGACCATTCCGGTTTCGAACGATTGCTTTCCTTCGAAATTGAGGTCCAAATTAACCCGACGCCTAAACCCAACCTTCGCTCGTTGACTTTTGCGGAACATTCACAATTGGCAACAGGCACTTGGTACAAAATCGCAACTGCCAAAGATGGAGTTTACAAGATTGATAAAAACCTACTGACCCAATTGGGTGTAAATACAACCACTCTCAATCCCCAGAACATTAATATTTATGGAAACGGTGGAGAATTGTTGCCTGAACAAAACGACCAACCTCGGCCGGATGACCTTCAAAAGTGCGCAATCACCATCGAAGGTGAATCTGATGGCGTTTTTAATGACGTCGATTTCATTCTTTTCTATGCTAAAGGTCCTGATTCATGGGACTTGGCCTATGATACTGCGGAAGGCAGAAGCAGATGGGTGCATGACAAACATTATTATTCCGATTCCGCATATTACTTCATCCGAATTGATGACACTGATCCATTGAGAATTCAAAATGCCCCGCTAGCAACCGAAGCGGCCAATCACACTTGCACAACCTTTCAAGATTATATCTATTACGAAAATGATATTTACAATTTAGGTCAATCAGGTCGGGAGTTTTTTGGAGACGAGTTCTATCTCAATTCCAGCGCTAGTTATAACCTCACGATTCCCAACATGGTGAGTTCTCAGCCCGCTATGTTCGAAACGCGTGTTGCTGTTCGCTCTCTGGATGGTCCAAGTAATTTCACAATCGAAGCTGGTGGCACATCTGTGGATACCTCACCTGTTACAAGTTCAGAAGCAGCGCTGGCCAATGTTGCCAGTGTATCTACCGTGAAATTTAGTGTGACACCCAGCGGAAATTTTTTAACTGCTAATTTTCTATTCAATAAATATAGCAACACTTCAGGTGTCCGCGGATACATTGACTACATCCGTTTGAACGCTACACGGTCTCTCCAGATGTCAGGTTCTCAAATGAAATTTAGAGATACTCTTTCAACAGGTCCTGGCATGATCACTTCCTATGAATTAGGTGCTGCAACAAATGGTATGCGTATTTGGGACATTACTGATTTTATGCATCCTCAGGTGATCGGATATCAAACATCCGGAAGTGCAGCTACCTGGAAAATTGACAACAGCAGTTTACACGAATACATAGGCTTCAATAACTCTGGTTTTCTAACACCAACATCCATTGGTGCAGTTGTAAACCAAGATCTACATGCCTTAAACGATGTCGATTTAGTGATCATTGCCGCACCATTGTTCAAGGACGTGGCGAACTCGATAGCTGAAATCCATGCCGCAGAAGGACATACAGTGGTAGTGACTGGACTGAATGAAATCTTCAATGAATTCTCGAGCGGAACTCCAGACGTGATAGCGGTACGAATGCTGATGAAAATGTTGTATGACCGCGCTGCAGGTGATATAAACATCATGCCTCAAAACCTATTGCTGATCGGAGATGGAGACTATCAAAAAAACAAAGGCACGGCATCGTTTCTCAACGAAAACATGATGGTCTTCGAATCAAGCGAATCGCTTAGCCCGGCTTTCACATATGTCAGCGATGATTATTTCGTTTTCTTAGGCGATGATGACGACGGAAGTAACCTCAATATGCTGGACGCCGGGGTTGGAAGAATTCCGGCTACAGATCTGGTTGAAGCGCAAGGATATGTCGATAAAATACTCGCTTACATTTCTCAAAACACCCAGCAAGTCACCACCAATATTTGTGTAGACGATCAAGTTCAGTCAGCCTTTGGTTCTTGGCGAAATCTCTTGACCTTCATAGCTGATGATCAGGACGGCAGCGGAGATCCAACCGAACAAATTCACCTGGAGGACGCGGATTCATTATCCAATATCATGAGAAGACGACATCCGGAATACGACATCGTAAAGATTTATATGGATGCGTACAAACAAGAATCAACGCCTGGAGGTGAGCGATATCCTGATGGTGAATTGGCCATTAAAAATCGTGTACAGAATGGGTCTTTGATTGTATCATATCTCGGCCATGGCGGCGGAAGAGGTTGGGCGCATGAAAGGATTTTGGATTTGAATTCCATCAATTCCTGGTCGAATAAATACAGGCTACCTGTATTTCTCACGGCCACTTGCGAACTTGCCAGATATGATGACCCATCATTCAATTCTGCGGGAGAACAAATCGTCATGAATCCAGACGGAGGAGCCATTGCCATGCTCACCACTACACGAATTGTATTCGCTGGATCCAATATGCAACTTGATCTCGCATTTTTCGATGTTGCATTGGAAGAAGAAAGCATCTCCAATCTGAATCTGGGAAAAATCAATATGCTTACAAAAAATGGAGTGGCCTTGGGAAACAGCAGCAAACCAAACTTTAGTCTGCTGGGTGATCCCATGTTGAAGATGACCTATCCCCTTTTCAATGTTGTAACCACTTCGATCAACAATATTGATATCGACAATTTTAATGACACATTAAAAGCCTTACAGGAAGTAGAAATCAAAGGTTTTGTTGCAAGTAGTTCCGGCAATAAAATGACTGACTTCAACGGAATCATTTTCCCAACTGTTTATGATAAAATGACCCACGTTTACACCCAGAACAATGATTTCAATGGTGAAGATGGTGATGTTCAAGAGTATGATGTATTTAATAAAAATATTTTTAAAGGAAAAGCGAGTGTTGTTAACGGAGACTTCTCGTTCAGATTTGTTGTTCCGTTTGACATCAGTTACACTGTAGATACCGGAAGGGTGAGTTATTATGCCGTTTCTGGCAATATCGATGCACATGGTTACTGCGAAGAATTTGTAATAGGCTCTTCACTAGAAGGAGCACAGTTGAACACGATAGGCCCGGAAATAGAGCTATTCATGAATGACACCACCTTTGTTTCAGGAGGTGTTACGGATACTGAGCCAGTATTTGTTGCCGTATTGCGAGATGAAAATGGCATCAATACCGTGGGTAATGGAATCGGACATGATTTGATTGCCGTCTTAGACAGTGACAGTCAGAACCCGATAGTCCTCAACGAATATTACGAAACAGATCTGGACACTTATCAATCAGGCAGAATTAACTACAAGATGCCTGAATTAGATGAAGGAAACCATACGATTTCATTAAAAGCATGGGACATACACAATAATTCATCCAATTCTTCGCTTGACTTCGTGGTTGCGGCTAGTAGTGAAATTGCTCTCGAGCATGTACTGAATTACCCAAATCCATTTACAACCCACACGGAATTTATGTTTGAACACAACCAGGCATGTGTTGCGCTGGATGTCAGACTTCAGGTATTTACCGTTAGTGGCAAATTGGTTAAAACCATTGAACAAAAGGTCATGCAAAATGGATTCAGATCAGATCCCATTGCATGGGATGGTACGGATGATTTTGGTGACAGAATTGGACGAGGAGTGTATGTATATAAACTCGAAGTTCGCAATGATTCAGGGGAAACAGCAGAGCAATTTGAAAAGCTCGTGATCCTCAGATAAAACCTTATGATTAATGATACGTATATTTGCCTTCCCGTTGAAAAACAGAATCATGTATAAATATAGTTTCCTGACTCTGAGTCTTTTACTCGGATTCCAATTCAGTCACGCCCAATTGGGGAATACTGGTGGCCAAGTGAGAAGTACCTGGCAATTGAACACAATTACCACTGCTGTTCCATTTCTTCAGATTACTCCCGATTCAAGATCAGGAGCCATTGGTGATGCCGGTGTTGCGCTTAGTCCTGACGCCAATTCTACTTTTTGGAATCCAGCCAAACTTGCCTTTGTTGAAGAAGACATGGAATTCTCTTTGTCGTATTCACCTTGGCTAAGAAGATTGGTTAACGATATGAGTCTTGCCTATCTGTGCGGATATAAAAAACTGAGTAAAAACCAGACAGTTGGTGCTTCCCTGAGGTATTTCACCTTGGGAAATATTACCTTCACAGATGAAGTGGGTACTAACATCAGGGACTTTAAACCCAATGAATTTGCTATTGACGGATCATTCGGACAAAAATTCAGCGATAACTTCAGTGGTGGTATTGCACTCCGATACATCTACTCCAACCTTACCGGAGGTATGAATGTCGGAGGTGCGGATAGTAAACCTGGTCAATCTGTTGCAGCAGATGTTTCTTTGTTCTATACTAAACCCAGGTTGAAAATGGCAGGAAAAGACGCTACTTGGAATCTCGGACTGAATATTTCCAATATTGGTAACAAGATGCGTTATACCAATTCTGATAAACGCGATTTTATCCCAACCAATTTGAAACTTGGTACGGCGTATATGGTTGATTTGGATAAATACAATCAAATCGGGATGACTGTCGATTTCAATAAATTGCTAGTTCCAACTCCTCCACGATACACGGCGGATGGTGATAGCCTGATTGCAGGTATGGATCCGAACGTGGGTACAGCAACAGGAATGGTTCAATCATTCTATGACGCCCCTGGTGATGTGGACAATGAAGGTAATCTCATTTCTGGAAGTGTTGTAAAAGAAGAAATCAGGGAAGTGAATATAGGTGGTGGTCTTGAATATTGGTACGATCATCAGTTTGCATTTCGCTGTGGTTATTTCTATGAAAATTACACCAAAGGAAACAGACAGTTCATTACCCTTGGTGCAGGTTTGAAATATGAAGTTCTTACCATTGATATGTCTTATCTGGTAAGTACCACTAATCAAAACCCATTGGCCAATACACTTCGCTTCTCACTCAGACTGGCACTCGGACAGGGTACTGGTAAAGCTGGTGATGAAGAACCTACCGAATAATGATACCATACCGAATCGGCTTCGGATTTGACGTTCACCAATTAAGTGAATCTCGTGAGCTGTGGCTAGGAGGTGTTCAAATCCCAGCGTTGAAAGGCGCAGTAGGCCATAGTGATGCCGATGTTCTTCTGCATGCTATTTGTGATGCCATTTTAGGAGCCGCCAATCTTGGCGATATCGGTAAACACTTTCCGGACACGAGTGCCGAATTTAAGAACATCGATTCTAAAATATTGCTCAAAAGGACATGCGATCTGATGAGAACCCATCACTGGGAAATTGGGAATATCGATTCTACCCTTTGCCTAGAAAAACCCAAAATTCTTCCTTTTGTACCGGCTATGAAAGAAGCCATCTCAACGGTTGCTCACATTGAAACTTCCGTGATTTCTATCAAAGCCACCACCAATGAGAAAATGGGATTCATTGGCCGTGAAGAGGGTGTAACCGCATATGCTGTAGTCATGTTATATTCGACGGTTCCTTTATAGGATCGCCAGCCATAACCAGCAATGGAAAAATTCATCATTCACACTGAAGTATTCGCCTACGATCATCCGGACGAACTGGATCCTAAGGAAGCTAAACTTCTTGAATCCGCTACCGAAGCGATGAGAAATGCGTATGCTCCATATAGTCGGTTTAAAGTTGGGGCAGCTTTGTTATTGGAAGATGGAAAAATCATCAAAGGAAATAATCAAGAAAACGCCGCGTACCCCAGTGGTTTGTGCGCAGAGCGCGTTGCCATATTCGCCTGTGGGGCAAATCACCCCGGTATGAAAATCGTGAGTATTGCCATCACTGCGGGTTCTCTGGATTTTGCGAGTGATCACCCCATTGCACCTTGCGGAGCCTGCCGACAAACAATGCTCGAGTACGAACTCAATCAGGACACACCCATTGCCGTGATTATGCGTGGCAGATCCGGCAAAATTTATCGCTGTGAAGGAATTAAACAACTCCTTCCCATCTTCTTCCATGAAGACGGATTGAAACTTAAATAAAAATCACCAGCGATATTCACGTCTGTTTTGACACCAGCCTTCCTAGGTATTTTCAAGATCACAAGAAATTATCTAAAGCCACTTTGCTCTTTCCTCAGGTCAACTTTTGACATCCCACTGATTTCTTTTTCCTTTTTGTGAAGACAAGGGCGAATGTGTTTTCCTGCAACTTTTCCATTTTTCTTACAACCAAAACTGCATTTTGTATAATGCGATGTGTATAGAGATTCTTCTTTGCCAATTGAAGCAGAATAACAGACTTGATTCGGAGATTGATTGGCCAAGATTCACTTTAATGGTTGAAGCACGAATATCAAAACAAGAACCATGTCCGAATATGAAGGATAAAAAAAACGAGGCTGCCAAATGGCAGCCTCGTTTCAAGAATGTATTAGATCGAATTAGTTATTTCCGCCGTTT
Organism: Flavobacteriales bacterium; assembly: GCA_016722445.1. GTDB lineage: Bacteria > Bacteroidota > Bacteroidia > Flavobacteriales_D > Sanyastnellaceae > JAIBBG01. Next base: position 428,973 of record JADKIZ010000002.1, read on the forward strand.
CCGTTCACACCAGATCCACCTGGACAGATATCACCGTAGTGACCGATAAATTCGATCAAGTCACTAACACCAACGATACCATTTCCATCGAAATCCCATGGGCAAGAACCACCACCTTCGATAATGCAAGAGCCATCATCGATGAGAGCAGCAGGATTGTAGTTTGTTGCAGTTTCATAAGTACAACCGAGGCAAGAAGTGTATTCACAAAGTGTGCAATCACTGATACCAGCAGTTGGATCATAGTTACAAGCAACAGGCTCAGTACAGCCAGGAGTGCAGTTAGCTCCTCCAACACTGAAGTCAGTACCAGTTGGGTCGTTGGCAACACCGCTCAAAGTACCGCC
>JADKIZ010000003.1 GCA_016722445.1 Flavobacteriales bacterium
AATGACAGCTGGACATGCCATGGTATTGATTGCCCCTTCACCATTTGCAGCGACAATTTCATAAATCTCTTGAATAAACAATCCATCCAATCGTCCACAAAAAATCTTCGAAGCTGCCCCCGTCTGAACGGTGAAATAACAACGTCCAAATCCATCCATCCTAAAATTACCCACTTGCGATCCAGAAGGCAGACCACTTATCGAGATAACCTCCGGTGCCGTTGAGTTCTGATATCTGTAGAGATGCCACTCTTCCATGTTGTCACTGTGTCTTGCACTGGTAAAATACAATTGATCGGATTCGGGAAATGGCGCTATTTCTGCCGCAACCGTATTCAACATACCTTCAGGATGTTCCAATTTTCCCTCGAAAGGTTTTTCTTTATAGTCCATCGCCCAAACCGCACTCTTCGCTTCTTGCTCAGCACGTTTGATCAATTCCTTACTCCCGGTGGACTTAAACTTTTTAATGTACTTCTTGAAATTTCGTTGCGCATCTTCATACCGTCCATTGTGCTTTTGCATGGCCGCAAGCCAATACAATTGATCAGGCAATATTTTACCATTGTCCTTTTCATAATTATCAGCATACAACTCCTCAGCAAGGGCATAGTTTTTAATTTGACGCGCCGCATCTGCATATTTCGCTCGCATGTCAAATGAAGATGTGTCGAGTAAATATCCCTGTTCATAATAACTAAAAGCGAGATTCCAGTCATTCTCTGCAACTGCCGCGTCACCCCGTTTGGCATATTGAGCCGGAGATTGGCCGATACACAACAAATTCATCCATATAAAACAACTCAACAGAGTTATTCTGATCAAGAAAGGGCGATGATTTGGTATTTCGAAAATCAAAATTCTGATAACCTTTTTTGTTCTATACTTGCTTCAATGATAAATCAAATTTACTGATCGTTCGGCTTTCAGTCAATCTCAAGTTTAACAAAGTCACCTCTTCCTCATGAAAACCGTGAATATAAACCGTATTCTCATGTACACGATGATTGCGCTGATCGCAATTGCCACTTACATGACCATCAACAGCTACTACACGCAGTTGGCCATTTATGAAGAAAAAGAAATCTTCAAACTGGACTGTATCGCCCGCGCTGTTGCCTACAAAATTTCCGGAGAAGAATATACCGAACTCATTGATAAATATCCTTCGAAAACCCTAAAAGACGAAGCCTTTCGGGATACTTCTTACCAAAAAATTTACCAGCAGCTGACCGGTGCGGTGAAAATGACCATGCTGCCATCTGAAATGTATACACTCACCAAAGATGATTCAAGCAATAAATACATCACAACCATTGCCACAGACAGCTATCAGTGGCTTCAGGAATTGCCAACATCTGCAGGTCTTGATCCCGTATACAATTCGGGAGGTATGATCGGTAGATTCAAAACAGGCGATGGTACACAATACATCGGTGCGGTTGGACCGATCCAAAATTCAAACATGCAGACCGTTGGTGCTTTGCAAGTCAATGAAACATTTGATTCATTTCTCATGCGGGCTCGCGAACAGATATACAGAAACATCGTCATTTCTCTCATCTTTATTTCCATTGTCGCTATCCTGATGTTCATCAGCGTAAAAAGTATACTTACCAGACAAAACAAACTGGCCTTGGAAAAAATTGAACTCGAAAACATGAGGCGCGAACTGCTTGCCAATGTTTCTCACGATATCCGCACACCGCTCTTCAGTATCCATGGTTATGTTGAAACCATGCTCATGAAAAAAGATAGTTTGGATAAAGATCAAATGACCAAGTACCTTGAAACTACTTTACAAGGAACACAACGACTCAAAACCATGGTCGATGAGTTGTTTGAGCTTTCCAAACTTGAAAGCAAAGAAAGAAAACTCAATCTTGAAATCTTCGACCTGGCAGAAGTAGTGCAGGATACAACCTCCGGATTCCAGGTAGAAGCCAATCAGAAAGGCATCCAATTAAAAACTGAAATGAATGATCGAGGTATCAAAGTGAATGGGGATATTGCTTTAATCGATCGCGTAGTCAATAATTTACTCAGTAATGCCATCAAACATTGTAAAAATGGTGATCAGATACTGGTGCATGTGAGCAAATCGGGCCAACATGCTTTGGTCAGCGTAAAAGATTCTGGCAGTGGAATTTCTCCAGAGGACTTGCCACACATTTTTAATCGCTTTCACAAAGGCAAAGCCGAACCCGGTACCGGATTGGGCCTTGCGATTGTGAAAAGCATCATGGATTTGCACGGCACATCATGCACTGTTGAAAGTAAAACCGGAGAAGGCTCAAGTTTCTCTTTCAGACTTCCGCTGGCATAAGGGTTTCGGACAAATTCAACGATGCTGCTAATTCATCGAGGATTTCATCCGGAACAGCAATGACAGGGCCATTCAGGTATGGAATTTTACTCAAAGGAATACTGCCGATGAGGATGTACTCTCCTTCCCTTTCAACCAGTGCCTTGACCTCATCAAAATATGTCTTTACCTTATGAACGTTTCCGGTGAAACGGAAATAGACATTCACGCTAAATACAAGATCAAGATTGAGCTTTTGACCACTCTCACGCTTTTTGTATTCGTACTTGTAATCGTATGAAATCGCGGAGATATCACTCAAAACAGCGGAAGCTGTTGGGTAAGCGCCTGCTCCTTTTCCACTGAAATAATGTTTGTCCGCAAATGAGGATTCTATTTCAACGCCATTGAAAACGCCATTGACACGGTAAGCCGGATCATTCGACGAAGTAAATGCCGGAAGAACGTATGTGATTAATCGGTTATCCTTCCTGCTCGCAAACGTCTTTAGTCTAATCTTAAGATCATGTACCGATGCGATTTCAAAATCGCTTGTGGCAAGTTCATCGATTCCCTTTGATACGATGGCATCGGGATGAATCCACCTTCCCCAAGCGTGTGCTACCAATATCGACAATTTGTTTACAGCATCTCGTCCTGACACATCCAACCATGGATCACTTTCCGCATAACCCGCAGCCTGCGCTTCTCTCAAAGCTTCTTGATAATCCGTTCCTGTCTCACTCATTTTGGTAAGGATGTAATTCGTAGAGCCATTGACAATGCCCGATATTGAATGTATCAATTCATTGTCATAATACTCCTCAAGATTTCTGATCACTGGAATTCCGGCACACACGGCGGCTTCATACAAAAACGGGACTTGATATTTCTGTTGAAGGGCAATCAATTCATCGAGATGTTCTGCAATCATTTTCTTGTTTGCACTCACCACGGCCTTGCCATTTTCCATGGCTGTTTTGACAATATGATATGCCGCTTCGGCATCATCTATCAATTCGACGATGACATTGATGACATCATTGTACAACAACTCGTGTTGGTGAAAAGTAAAATGACTTGCGGCTATCGTGCGCTCTTTGATTCGGTCCTTAACGCAGATCTTTACAATTTGCGCATGCAGTGCCGGTGTCTTCTCCAGCACTTCATACAAGCCTTGACCCACAACACCGAAACCAAATAATCCTATGCGAAGTTTCTTTCTAGTCATCGTTTTTAGTTTTGGTGAATGAATGTTGTTTTGTTCTCTTTCAAAGTAATGAATGCTTGTTCCAAATCATGGATTAGATCATCAGCATCTTCTAAGCCGACCGATAGCCGAATCAAACTATCCGCGACACCCGCATGCCTGCGGCGCTCTGCTGGTATCGACTTATGGGTCATCGCAGCTGGATGACAAATCAAACTCTTCACTCCACCGAGACTTTCAGCAAGTTTGAACAATTGTGTGGAGGTAACAAACTTTGTCGCTGCCACTTCTGTATCCTCACTCAACGTGAAAGAAATGATACCACCAAAAGCACTTTGTTGTCTTTTGGCAATTTCATGATTGGCATGTGTTTCTAATCCTGGATAATAGACTTTATCCGCAAAACCTGAATCGTATAACCATCTTGCTACCTTCAATGCATTTGCACTGTGCTTTTCAACGCGCAGGTGAAGCGTTTCAATACCACGCAACACAAGAAATGAATCGAATGGCGATAGAATAGCTCCGGATGCATTCTGAATGAATTTAATTTTTTCACCCAAAGCATCATGTGCACTTACTACAGCACCTGCGATAAGATCACTATGGCCGCCTAGGTATTTTGTGGCACTGTGTACCACGAGATCCGCGCCGCACGTGATTGGCTTTTGGAGAACAGGTGATGCAAAGGTGTTGTCCACACATAACAATGCGCCATTGGCATGAGCGATTTTTGCAATCGTTTCGATATCCGAAATTTTCAATGTGGGATTTGTCGGACTTTCCAGCCATACCAGTTTCGTCTTCGGTCCGATGGCGTTGAAAACATTTTCCGCTTCAGTGGTGTCCGCATACTTCACTGAGATGCCAAACTTGTCATAGACATGTGTAAACAAGCGAAACGCTCCCCCGTAGATATCATCTACTGCAAGAATTTCATCTCCTGATTGAAGAAGTTTTACTACCGCATCGATCGCCGCTAATCCGCTTGCAAAAGCGGATGCGCGCTTTCCTCCTTCCAACTTCGCAAGTGTTTCCTCGAGAATTTGTCTGGTGGGATTGTTGGACCTCGCATAGTCGAATCCTTTGTGTTCGCCAGGAGAATCCTGTACAAAGGTGGATGTTTGATAAATCGGAACGCTGATACTCCCGGTAAGTGGATCTACAGGAATGGCGTGAATGGCTTTTGTCGTGTCTTTCATTTTCTTGTTGTTTTTAAATTTTTGATGTTCGTCAAAAACAAAAACTTACACAAGAATCCTCCCGGGAGATCTTTCCTGTTTTCACTGCGCATTGAAAACAAAAAAGCTCTCCCGACAAGTCAGGAGAGCTTCGATATCAAAAAAAGAAATTTCAAAACTCATATGACCTATCTGTCCACGCTTTCGCGTGGCTGGATTTAGCACCTCGCCTGCCTTTCGGCGGCCGGTTGCTAAGGCTTCACAGGGCCAGTCCCTCTGCCTTTCTTGATAAGTATTTTGTAAAAGAACGCGGCGCAAATATAAAACCGCCGGAATGGTTTTCTCCAAATCTTTTTTGTCAGAGAAAAGTCATACTGCGTTTTTCAATTCAATAAATGCTCAAAAACGCCCGCCAATCAGACCATTCAGAACATCACATCACAATATCATTCACCGGTTTGTAACGCTCAGGAAGAGTTGTTTCTCCCAAAATTTCCTTGAGATCGATCTCGATGTTGCGACACAATGATGAAATAGGAACATCATTGATCAAGGATTCAAATGGATTTTCACTACTGGTCACCAATGAGTTCCATGGTCATCAAAAACCATGAAGTGAGGACAGACAACGGTATTACCATCCACACATAGTTTTCGCCAATTTCACCAAAAGATCTGAGCAGAGAAAACGAAAGCACCAAAACAAAGATCCACACGAATACTCCACTGAAATAAGCGTACTGTCTTGGAAATGGGAAATTTTTGATCCGTTCACAACCGCCTTGATGATTCAATAAATTCTGAATCAATTTTTGTAAATCAATATGACGGAAGTCTTCTATCACATTCATCGTGCGCAATCTTTCGAGTTCGCGACTTTGTTCCGATATCAGAAATAAAGCAACATTTTGCGCCTTCATGGCTCTTTCCATTTCTTCATGATCTAAAAATGGAGCGATGGATTCTTTCATTTCTGTGGGTCCAAAATGTTGGAGAATGACCTTTCTGTAATTGTCATTGTATGCCCGATTATGTTCCCACACCTGCGATTTGCGCAATTGAACGCGCAGTGCATTGATATAAGCGAGGTGACGGTATATCAACCTTCGCTTCCAATAATTCATTTCTTCCTTCGACAATGCTTCCGGCCTAAACTGATTACCCATGTAATCACGTATACTCAGCGCCCAAGACCTACTCTCGTTCACAATTCCACCCCACAATCGACGCGCTTCCCAAAGCCTGTCATAACTTGAGTTGTTTTTAAAACCAAGATAGAACGCTGTAGCTGTACCGATTAATGATACTGGCAAAAAAGGAATGGCAATCCAATCACAATTCAAATGTTGATACAACAACACCGCACTGGTTGAAATCAAAGTGAAAATGATGAGGTTCATCCATGCGAAAGACCAAATGATCCTCAGTCGTACTCTTCTTTTTACATACATGCTACAAGATTAATGGAAAAACAACATGAGTCAAATGTCAAGACTGGAACAAAATTCAACCGTCTATTTTGCGTGTATGAAAAAACAAAAACAGGGTCATTTGGATCATGACATCCTGAATTTTCTGTTTCATCTTTCTGTTCCAGGTAAACTTCCCAAAGGAATTGGCGTTCTCAATCCATTTCAACATGAGGGCATTCGGCAAACCGTCACGTCGTTCTATCAAAAATTTTATCACGATAACCATCAGCGATTTCTAATTCTTGGAATCAATCCGGGCCGTCTAGGTGCCGGTGCTACGGGAATTCCTTTTACGGACACCAAGCGACTTGAAGCGATTTGTGGCATACAAAATCCTGGATTTTCCACACATGAACCCTCAAGTGTTTTTGTCTATAACATGATTGAAGCCTTTGGCGGTCCGGAAAAGTTCTATCGAGATTTTTATGTGAGTTCGGTATGTCCATTGGGTTTTGTAAAAGAAGAAAACAATAAAATAGTCAATTACAACTACTATGATAGCGCCCTGTTGACCAAAGCCATCAAGCCTTTTGCAGTAGCGTGCATTCAAGAACAATTGAAATTTAATCTCAATAGAGATGTTGTCTTCGTCTTTGGCACTGGTAAAAATGCAAATTTCGTAAGGGCACTCAATGAAGAATATCGGTTCTTCAAAGAGGTCGTTCCGCTGGAACATCCGAGGTATATCATGCAATACAAATCCAAATCCATGCAATTTTATATCGACAGATACCTTGCTGCTTTTGCTTCATTCGCTGGTCAATAGCATTATTTTTGCCGCATGATCATGGAAAATGTGAAAGAAAAAATCGATACCATCGAATCGGCCCTTTTGGATATCCGCGCCGGAAAAATGGTTATTGTTGTCGACGACGAAGACAGGGAAAATGAAGGCGACTTTGTCATTGCCGCCAATAGCGTTACTCCTGAAGCCATCAATTTCATGTCGAAAAACGGCCGGGGATTGATTTGCGTCGCACTTACAGAGGAACGCTGCTCCCACCTCGATTTGAACATGATGGTGACGAATAACACTGATCCCCATAAAACAGCTTTTACAGTTTCCGTCGATCTTCTAGGACACGGCTGTACAACGGGAATCAGCGCCCATGATCGTGCAAAAACAGTTCAGGCACTCATCGACCCACAGACAAAACCCAGTGATTTCGCAAGACCTGGTCATATTTTCCCCCTTATCGCTAAAAATGGCGGCGTGCTTCGCAGGACTGGACATACTGAAGCCGCTACAGATTTAGCAAGATTGGCTGGTTTCGAACCCGCTGGTGCAATCGTCGAAATCATGAACGACGATGGTACTATGGCACGATTGCCACAACTCATGGAAATCGCGTCAAGATTCGAGATGAAAATAATTTCGATCAAAGATCTCATCGCATACAGACTTTCAAAAGAAACACTCATCAAAAAAATAAACGAGGTACAGGTTTCTACAATCTATGGCGAATTCAGATTTGTAGGATTCAGACAAACCATCGAAAACAAGGAATATATAGCACTCGTGAAAGGCACTTGGGAAAAAGACGAAGCCATTCCGGTTAGAGTGCATTCATGCAATATCATCGGCGACATTTTCAAAACGGTTAAAGGAAATACAGGATCCCAACTCGAAAGTGCCATGCAACGCATACAAAATGAAGGAAAAGGTGTTCTCGTTTACATCAATCACCTGCAAGGTGACGCGAGCATTCTTGACGAATTACAGGAGATTACAGCGCCAACCAAAACGTTGCCTTCTATGGATGAGCGGGATTACGGAATTGGAGCTCAGATCCTGCATGCACTTGGTGTGCATAAAATGAAACTCATCACATCAAACCCTTCTCGCAGATCTGGTCTTGAAGGCTACGGCTTGGAAATCACTGAGTATATTTCTTAAGCATGTAGTGTTGTCTAAATACAAAAGCCTTCCCGCGCTCAAACCAAATTTCCTGCTTCACATTTCCTGTTTTCTGGTTTGATACACGAGAAGGCCTCTGAATGATTTCCCTAATTCATCATTAACGCACTTTTCGAAACAACATTTTTTCCATTCGAAAGAACAAAGTAGTAGAGTCCATTGTCCATTTCCGACTTTGGATAAGTTATGCGATAAGTTCTACCCTGCGAAGCTTCGCCGGTAAATACGGCATCGACTATATTTCCAGTGATATCATAAAGATCAATACTCACTTTGCTGTCTGACGCTACCGAAAATTCAACGGTAAAATAATCTCTTCTGCTACTGTTGACATTCAGTTGAATTGGATCCAACATTTGGATCGATGCCAACGGTGCTACTGGATCATGCAATACATGTATCACCTGCGTATGAACTGTTGCATTTCCTGCGCAGTCAATAACCCTCCATGTGCGCGTGATCATTTGTTCCGGACAACAATTGGTCTCGGCATTCACGTCTCCATGTCCACTTTCAAATACACCATTTACAGTTCCGCTATAGTCAAACCAACCACTGATACCATATTCTGCATTGCGGTTATTGGCAGCCTGACCCAATTGGAATCCATAGTAGTAATCGGCAGGAGCGTGTGTGAGTGTCAGCACTGATCCTGACAACAGACCTGTACCAGTCAATGTGCTCGTTGGATCAAGTTCATAGTATGTCCAATCGAGGTAATGATTTGCAGCCAAACCATAATCATCTTTATAACTCCTTCCCAATGCACTCCAATCTTCCCAATTACGTTGACTGTTCAATTTTAGATCGAGATCCCAACCCTGTTCTGCATTCATGGTGTTGATCACATGACCGGTAATGTGCGCCGTTCCATTGACTTCATCTCTCGTGAATGTTCCGCCATTTTCATCAAACACATAGAACATACTCACACCGTTGATACCCGGCAACCACATCGCCAATGGTCCAAACAATGCCTGAGTCGTTTCAAGTTGACACACATTGTTCTCCGCAAGATATGTTACGTCTTCACTAAACTCTATTTGTGCCGCAGCATCACATTCATCAATGATTTCTATCGCAGGAATTGAAGGAATGTCTGAGCAACTTACATCCATGTCAGCAGGGTAGTCACTGAGCACAGGGGCTTGTGTATCTACCACAACGATGGTCTGAACCATTTCGTTGGTCTGATTACAAACATCTGTTGCGATATACCTTCTGGTAATGGTATATTCTGAAATGCAGTCTGTGTAATCAATAGATTCGACAACCTGGAACTGACCCATGTTGCAATCTTCAATTTCTGGAGTGATGATCTGAGGTACTTCATCACACTCCACATTCAGATCAGAAACGGTGGTGAGAAACACTGGTGCTTCTGTATCCGTCACAAAAATATCCTGAACCTTCACAGCAGTGTTGCCACAGATGTCCGTTGCTGTCCATTGTCTATGGATATGCTGTGTACATCCAGACCACGTGGTGTCTTCGGTGAATGCAACACTGAGTTCACTCGAACAATTGTCGTCGGCTGTCACAATTGTTTCAGGAATCAAATCGCCACAATTCAAATAGAGCGTCGATTGCACTTCCGTGAGAACAGGTGCTATAACATCACTCACATGTATATGCTGTACAAAGGAACTGGTATTGCCACATGCATCAATGGCGGTCCAGGTGCGTTCTATGACAAATGGACAAACACCATATTGGTACACTTCGTCAAATTCTGTGATAACACCAGAACATTGATCCATGGCAACCACATTGGCAGCAGCCGGTATATTGTCGCAATTCACGAAAACATCCGCCGCAGGTGTATTCATCAAAACTGGAGCGAGATCATCGGTAATGGTAATGGTCTGACTTGCGGAAACAGTGTTTCCACATAGATCAGATGCACTCCACATTCTTGTGATGATACTTCCACAATTGGTCGATTCAGTAAACTCAATAAACTGTACGGGTAAATTTGATCCGGCACATGCATCAGAAGCGATAGGCTGAGCCGCAGGCGGCACAAGGTCATCACAGGAAAGAACAAGATTGGCAGGAACTCCCGATAGTACCGGCACAGCGTTGTCATTCACGTAGATGTATTGTGTTCTCACTGTGCTATTACCACAATTGTCGGCTGCGGTCCATGTTCTGACGATCTGATAATTACATCCACTTCCAATGGTCATTTCACTGAATTGAACCGGAATTGAACCTGAACAATTATCATTTGCCGTCACATTCGCTACAGGAGGAATATTTGAACAGTTCACAAATGTTCCGAATGGAACTCCAGACATCACCGGCGCTGTTTCGTCCACAACATGGATCAACTGCGTTGCTGTCGCTGTGTTACCACAAAGGTCAGTTGCTGTATATGTTCTATTGATGACATACTGACAACCACTTCCTACAACTACATCATTGAAAGTTGTCATGACGGTGCCTGAACAATCATCTACTACATTAGGCGGTGCAATGCCATTGGTTGCGCTGCAGCTTACAGTAATTTCGGCGGGTGCTTGCACAAAGACTGGCGGCGCTGTATCAGTGATAAAGATACTTTGACTAATCACCGCAGAATTTCCACAATCATCTTCAGCAATCCACATTCTGATCAAAGTATACTCGCAGCCTGTACCAATCATGGTTTCTGAAAACGACACCTGTACATTGTCATCACAATTGTCAGTTACAATTGGATCAGGCACGGGAGGAATGTTGTTACAAGTGGTTGGCCCGGGTGATGGCAATGATTGAAAAACTGGAGGCTCTTGATCTTGTATGGTAATCTGCTGGGTAAAAGAACTTGTATTACCACATGCATCAGTCGCTGTCCATGTGCGCATCATATGCGGACATCCTCCGGTGATGGTTTGCTCCACCAAATTAATTGTAACCTCAGCACCACAATCGTCAACCGCCTGCACCGATGAAGCTTGTGGTAAATCACCACAACTAACCGTGATATCAGCAGGAGTATTGGTGAACACCGGCGGAGTAACATCCACAACGAAAATGGTATAACCATCGGTGGATGTATTTCCGCAGGCATCAGTAGCGGTCCATGTCCTTACCAAGCTAAACTCAGCCGGACATGTACCAGGAATTATATCTTCATGGAATACCAAAGTTGGCACTCCGTCGCAATTGTCTGTAACAGCAATACCGTTTGGTATCGCTGGATAAACATATTCACTACAATCTACAGTCATATCTTGAGGTAAACCTGTGATCACGGGAACAATGTTATCCTGCATGCTGATCACTTGTGTTGCAATAGCAGAATTTCCACATGCATCTGTTGCTGTCCAAGTTCTGGTCACAGTTAAATTACATCCACTACCAGAAACGCTTTGCGTTAACACAGGCTGAATGACTCCACCACACAAATCCACTACAATTGGTTGTTCAACAAACTCTGGCAATGAACATACTCCTGTTATGGATGGAGGTATATAACTGAATACCGGTGCCTCAGTATCTACAATGTGAATGATTTGATTGAATGTTGATGTATTACCACATGGATCCGTTGCAATCCACAATCTCTGGATATCATAACTACATCCCGATCCAATGATGGCATCCTGATAAGACACTGAAATGTCGGTGTGACATATATCTGTAACATCCAATACTACAGAAGACAATTCATTGCAACCAATAGTAATTTCAGCTAGCGAATTGATTGACGGCGGCACATCGTCGATGATGGTGATTTGTTGCAAGTGACTATTCACGTTACCACAATCATCCACCGCCAACCAAGTCCTTTCCACGAGGATGGTGCATCCGTCAACTGTTAGTACTTCACCATATACTACTTCTACACTGTTATCACAATTGTCTGTCGCCGTGAGTAAGGGTGCTGTTGTCAGTTCATCACAATTTCCAGTATAACTTGCCGGCAAAGCACTAAAAACCGGAGCAATGCTGTCTTCAAAGGTGATGTACTGCGATGCAAATGACGTGTTGCCGCAAGCATCAATTGCAGTCCATGTTCTTACGAGTGCTGAACAATTGCCCGTGTTTTCCAGGTATGATTCAGTAACGCTGAGTTCAACATCGCTGCAATTGTCTTCTGCAACAGCTGAAGAATTTGGCAGTCTCACCACACGCAAAGGTCATATCCGCTGGGATAAAAGTGAATACCGGAGCTTCCGTATCAGCAACAACGATATGTTGCACGAATGTTGAAGTATTGCCGCAATGATCCACCGCTGTCCAGGTGCGATCGAGTATCTGTTCACAACCAGATCCTGTAAACACATCCGCAAATTCAAAACTCACAACAACACCGCACGCATCGTTGGCAACAGGAATTGCAATCTGCCCCATGTTGCATGAAAATGCGAATTCTGCTTGCCCTGTGATTTGTGGACTATCTGTATCTGAAATGACAACGGTCTGTTGCGCATGGGCTGTATTGCCGCATTGGTCAGTTGCCATCCAAGTGCGCTGGATGGTCTGTTCACATCCTTCTCCTTGTGTCGTTTCACTCAGTGTAACCACCACGTCACCGCACTCATCTGTTGCTATCGGTGAATTGTCCGGAACACTTGACCGCATGGAACGGTAATATCCGAAGGAACAAATGTGAATGTCGGAGCAATAGTATCGATCACTGTAATGTATTGGGTGAATGTGGTCGAATTCCCACACATATCATTTGCCGTGTATGTTCTTTGAATGGTTGGGTAACATGCCCCAGAATATTCCTGATCTTGTACTTCAAGAATGATATCTGACGCAAAGCAATCCCCAGAAAAATCAATGATTGGCTCAGGAATTTGATCGCAAGAAACAGTGATATGTTCTGGCATGACAGGAAATACAGGTGCTTCATCATCCACGAGGTATACGGAAACAGTTGCGGTAGAAGTATTGCCGCAAGCATCGGTTGCAGAAATTTCATAGTTGATATTCAGCACACAACCCACAGCTTCCGGACACTCGAAGCTTCCCTGATCTACCGAGCCATTGTCGTAGTTTTCGTTGATGGCGGTGAGGGCTGCGTTCAACTGACTGTATGTATAGTCAGAACTGCAGCCGCCTATTACTTCATTGGCAATTGCGATCACCTGAGCGATTGTCATACCTTGAAAGGTTCCCGAAACATATACCATTGAACCCAACGCAGATGTGGATGAACCAAATGAAGGATCATATGCGTCAAATCCAACATTCAACATGGCCGCGACAAGCTGCCCCGCAAGCACATTGTTGTAACCATTGCCTGGATCAGTAGTCATGCCAGATGGTAAAGCCGATGGCGTACTTCCGCTAGGTAAGAACTGTGTAATGGCTTGGGCATTGGTCAAAACAAGCTGGTTATTGCATCCGATGGTTAGACCATTCGGAAATGCCTGATCAAAATTCGCATGAAGGTATACTCCTGGATTATTGCCATTGGGATTTGCTCCCCATCCTCCTTGTGTTTGAGTTCTAAGTGCGCCACCATCACATGGAATTGAGCTCGACCAAACTGAATCTGCATTGATTACAACTGTAGGATCAGGATCACAATCCACCACATTCCAATAACCTGAACCTTGTGCACCACAATCCACCAAACCAGAAGCTACGATGCTAATTACCGGTGCCTCAGTATCCGTGATTGTGATCTCTTGGTCACAAGAATAAACTGTACCCAATGAATCTGCAATACTCCAATGTCTCACAATCACCTGTGGACATCCACTATTCATCACTTCGTCAATATATCCAACGATAGAATATCCCGAGTTGGTTGATGGTGTTCCCAAGATAATTGGATCTGTTGACAATCCACAACCAACTACAGCAGCAGACGGACACTCAAAGGTACTTGTATTACCGTCATCGTCTCCATCGTCATCGTCATCGTTATTGCCACCACCGCAGTTACCACCATTGGAACCACCTTCTTCATCGTCGTCGTCGTCGTCATCTTCATCATCGTCGTTATCATCATCGTCGTCATCATCGTCGTCATCGTTATTGCCACCACCGCAGTTACCGCCGTTGGAACCACCTTCTTCATCATCGTTGTCGTCGTCATCTCCATCATCGTCGTTATCATCATCGTCATCATCATTGTTGCCACCACCGCAGTTACCGCCGTTGGAACCACCTTCTTCATCATCGTTGCCGTCGTCATCTCCATCATCGTCGTTATCATCATCGTCATCATCATTGTTGCCACCACCGCAGTTACCACCATTGGAACCACCTTCTTCATCGTCGTCGTCGTCATCTCCATCATCGTCGTTATCATCATCGTCATCATCATTGTTGCCACCACCGCAATTACCACCATTGGAACCTCCTTCTTCATCATCGTTGTTGTCGTCATCTCCATCATCGTCGTTATCATCATCGTCGTTATCATCGTCGTCATCGTTATTGCCACCACTGCAGTTACCGCCGTTGGAACCACCTTCTTCATCATCGTTGCCGTCGTCATCTCCATCATCGTCGTTATCATCATCGTCGTCATCGTTATTGCCACCACCGCAGTTACCGCCGTTGGAACCACCTTCTTCATCATCGTTGCCGTCGTCATCTCCATCATCGTCGTTATCATCATCGTCATCATCATTGTTGCCACCACCGCAGTTACCACCATTGGAACCACCTTCTTCATCGTCGTCGTCGTCATCTCCATCATCGTCGTTATCTTCATCGTCATCATCATTGTTGCCACCACCGCAATTACCACCATTGGAAACCTCCTTCTTCATCATCATTGTCGTCGTCATCTCCATCATCGTCGTCATCATCGTCGTCATCGTTATTGCCACCACCGCAGTTACCACCGTTGGAACCTCCTTCTTCATCATCGGTGCCGTCGTCATCTCCTTCATCGTCGTTATCGTCATCGTTATTGCCACCACCGCAGTTACCACCGTTGGAACCACCTTCTTCATCATCGTTGTCATTGTCATCGTCTCCATCATCATCGCTATTACTACCGCCACAGTTACCACCATTGGAACCGCTACTTTCTGAATCTTCATCATCGCCGTTATTGCCACCTGTGTTGTTGCCACAATTGCCACTATTACCGCCGCCGTTATTGCCACCAGAATTGTTGCCACAGCTTCCATTGTTGGTACCACCGATACTTCCACCAGAATTATTGTTCACGCAACTACCATTGCTGCCATTTTGAGTTCCGGTGCTATCATTTGAACAAGAACCATTGAGTGTTCCGGTGCTATCGTTTGAGCAGGAAATATTGTTTGTTCCGGTGCTATCGTTGGCACAGGAACCATTGAGATTACCGTTTTGTTGATTGCCTCCGGAATTATTGCTTCCGCCGCTACCATTGCATGAGCTATTGCCATTACCACCGTTGGATTGACTTCCGGAATTACCCGAGTTATTCCCGGAACTACCGCCAGAACTATTGCTGCCAGTTGAATTGCTTGTGCAATTACCCGAATTGGTTTGTGCATTCATCTGCATAATTTGCAGGCAACAAACAAGTAATAAGAAGGAGTAGACTTTTTTCATCGCTGTAGATTTTTGGTTTAAATCCACATGCAGACATCAGAATATAAGTGTTTTCGCTACAGGATGGAGAGAAAAAACTTACAGGGATTGACTGATTGAACGGAGTGTTAAAATTTACAGTTACGTGAAATGGGAAACAATTAGTCCAAATGGAAAAATAAATCGCCGAATGAGAAATTGAACTCGTCCAATTTTATTCTTTTTTGACAAGACCACATCGCATTTCCCTCAACAGAAAAAAAACAAGGCTGAAAATCCGAAGCGAATTCTACAGTTAAAAGTAAATGAAGAAATTTTGAATGTTGAAATAGCTCTGCAAACCAAATGAACCGACCAACTTCGTCAATTTCACATCGATCTGTTTACTCATACAAGCCTGGTGAGTCCTTTAATCGACACTAAAATGTATCGTCTCCGCATGAATACCATCAGAAATACGCAGCGTATAAATTCCGCAAGACATTCCTCCTAAATCCAACTCATGTATTCCAGGTTGCAATTTTTGCAATCCTGTTTTGACTATCCTGCCGTCTACCGTCATGATCATCACATCAGGTGAAGAAAGGAATCCATTGCTCAATCGAATGTAAATCCGGTCGTGTGCAGGAACTGGAAATACTGATGTCGTGGTTGCTTCAGTTTGTGAAACATCGGTGTATGTTCCCAATATGCCGGTGCTTCCATCGGAAGTGGCATACCAACACTGCAGCGGCTGTGCTTCTTCATTGTTCGATGGATTCAAAAATCCATTGAATAAAATGGTCACAGATTTACCGTCCCATTCTGGCGTCAACACATTCAAAGCAAATTGACCTAAATTGATTTCCCCCGAATTGGCAATTAATGCTGGTCCGTGCTCTGAACCAGATTCAAGGGTGATGTAGTCTGAAAAATCTTGATGTGAAATCTCCGGAGCCCATGTACTCAAATCAGACATGTCCTTTATCATCACTTCAGGTAAGTCAGTGCAACCCTGATAGAAAATAATATCAGATTCAGTACTGGAACTTGCTTCAAGTCTTGAGCCTTCGTAAACACTGAATTGAAAATCCGGTGCAGGATTGTATCCCGTGAGACTATAAATTCCATCTGCCACAAACAAGTATGGCTGATCTTCATTCAAAACATAAGTAAAGTTCATAAAGGAATCATCCGCTGAATTACTATTCGCAAATGCAACTGATATATCAATTGGAACATCAGCCTGTAGATTCAAATATGGACTCGCACTGTGAAATGCAAAGTTGTTTAGAATGAGAATGCCATCGGCATAAATATCCAACTCTGCAAGTGATGCATCTGCGGTATTGTGAATGAACTGTACTTCTGTATAAACAGGCGCCGGTGCAGGTGGATTCAATTCTACCAACATCCCTCCGGTATCAGTAGCTAACCACAAACCTGCTTCTGGTCCTGATTGATTTTGGGAAGGATCGGCATATCCACTTAGTAGAATAGTTGCCATCTGACCTTGCAAAAATTCAAGAGGCACTACACTCAACCCATAGCTTACCGCACCATCTGTCGAGGTCAACTCTGCAACATAGTTTGCTGCTGGTAACATCCATTCCACGGATGAATCTCCATATGAAAGATCATCTGCCCAAACGTTTTGTTCAGGTTCGTTTTCGACAAAGTCAATTGGCGCGTGATCTGTACTACCATGAACGAATAACATGGAGACTTCACCTGGATAAGGAACACGATCAAAATAGCGAGCATCAACCGTAACCGAAGGATTGAACCCAGTCTCATCAACGTTGCCTATCAGCAAAGCTGTTTGCAAACTACCTGAAAGAAAATTGACAGTATCTCTGAAGAAACAATCTTCCACAGAACTGCTGGTAGATGATGCAATGCCAAGAATCATTTCTTCTGTCGCCTGAATATTTTGAAGTGCTGTAGCAGATCGGAACATAAGATTATCAGCCAATAATTCATTGTTTAGATAGATATCCAAAGAAGTCGACATTGGATCGGCTATGTTATTGATTACCTGAAGACCTGATGAAAGATTCAATTCAATCACAGGTAATTCATACATCGGTCCTCCGAGGGGTTTTGACATCCACAATCCGAATCCATTGCCTCCCTGATTCATTTGTTGATTTTGAAACCCTGAACTCACAATGGTTACAGGTAGTCCTCCAAATGTATTTTGTGCAAATGGCGCCGCAAATTTCCCTACTGATGATTGATCAGCAGATCGAATAATCTCGAACACATAATCCGCAGTAAGAAATGATTGATATCCGGAGAATGAACCATATACAACATCCTCGAAAATGGGGAGTAACAAGAGATCAGTTTCATTCAAATCGAGAATATTCGAGTCTGTACTTCCATTGCAAAAAATCACATCAACCGCTGAAGTGTTTGTACCTGTTTCCAACGCACCGGAATGCAAACTCAATTCAAAAAACACTTGCGGATCGTATCCAGTTTGAACGACACCATTCCCAACTGCAATATATTTTTCGGAAGAAATAAATGTGTTTTGTAATGTGTAAAATGCTTCGCTGGCATCTGCACTTGAACCAGGACAAACAGCAATACTGACTTCTGCACCTGCCGTAATATTCATGAATGGTGTTGCTGAGTGAAAAAGGAGACTATCTGCCACCAAAGTTCCATCCACATAGATGTCTATGGCACCAATCGATACATCTGCACTGTTATGAATAAATTGAATTCTTGCGGTTTGCGCTTGGCTTAGATATGAGCAACATATCGCCAATACCAATATCGGTAGATTCTTCATAGGGTGTAAGACAAATTCTTTTTCAATGATACAATGTCTTTTTACGAAATGAACTGATACCGGTTGCGAATTCATACATCTTTAACCTGCAAATTTCGCCATTTTCATGAGAATTGTTTTATTTCATGACTGGGGTCAGTTTTTCTTCCTTCAATTCAATAAGTCTTTCACCATGTTAATTGTGATTTTTCCTTTCAACTACGGCCATTTCCGATAGCTTTCTCTATTTCAATAAAATGAAATATCAGTATCCAACATCAAATCATGGACACAAAACTTCCTCAGTTCTTTTCATCTTTTGGTCCAAACACGTAGATTTGAGTTTCCTCAGTGGTTTAATAGCCAAAAGAGTTAATTCTCAATAAGGATAAAATGCAAAAGGTTGAACTTTCCCAGAATTGAATTGTTATGGCAGGAGATATCAAAGATTTTATGCAGGAATTCAGTATCAAGGATCTGGAGAATTACACTGGTGTAAAAGCCCATACCATCCGCATTTGGGAACAACGGTACGGGCTACTGAAGCCTATGCGCACAGATAGCAATATCAGAAAATACTCAGATAAAGAATTAAAGACTTTGCTCAATATTTCCCTGCTGAATCACCGGGGTCATAAAATTTCTGAGATAGCCAGAATGCCCCAGACCAAAATCTCGGAGCTCATCGAGGAGTACTCCGTTTCTGGTCAAAATGATGATACCATCATGGCTACACTAAAACTGGCCATGCTCAACTTCGATGAAAAATTATTTTGTAGTGTTGTCGATCTAAGAATCGCCACACACGGCCTTGAATACACTTTCCTCAATATTCTAGCACCTTTTCTACGTGAAATTGGTGTACTGTGGATGTCCAGCTCTATATGTCCCGCTCAAGAGCATTTCATCTCCAACCTCATTCGTCAAAAATTATACGCACAAACCAATCGTATTTTACCTGATATGGCATCTGCAAATGCCGAGTGTTTTGTCCTCTTCCTTCCGGAAATGGAATTTCATGAGATTTCTCTTCTCATGCTCAATTATTCTCTCAGGTCTCGCGGTTATAAAACAATTTATCTGGGTCAAAGTGTTCCACTTGAAGATCTCTTTCAAGTATATCAAAGGGTTGGTCCAGCGCGTTTTGTCACGATCATTACCACTCACCCCAACCAAGTACTTCTAGATAGTTATCTCGAAAAAATCAGAGGCTATTTTAGCGAAACAGGTTGTGCCTTTCACATCAGCGGTCCATTGGTAAAAGGTAAAAAATCGCCTGAAATCGGATTGTTTTATCTCTATGAACATGTTGGGGAATTCCTGAAAGAATACACCCCGCTCCTATCAACTAAGCTTCATTCGGATCAAACTTTTATGATCTAAGTTAATTCTAGGTTGCAACTTCCATTGCATCTACTTGATTTTCCGATATTTAAAACTTTTGTTTAATCTTTTAACACTTTTATTAAACATTTCTGCCGCATTTCAATTCTTTTGTTTAATCTTTGCAGTCATTAATTAAACATGACACCATGAGCACAATGGAATTCAATGAGATGCTGATCTCTTCCCGCCCTGTTATGAAGAGCTTCGCACTCAGTTTTACCAAAAACTCCGATGATGCAGATGATTTGCTTCAGGATACCATGTTCAAGGCGTTGAAATACCGCGAACACTTCTCGGATGGCACCAACTTTCGTGGTTGGCTTTATACCATCATGAGAAACATCTTCTTAAATAAATGCAAGAGGGAACAATCATCGAGAAAAATATTCTCCAGACCTACTCATGATGTATCTGCCGATTGGCGCAGCATAAGCGCTGATAACATCAGTCAGGAAATCAACGAAAATGACATTTGGAAACAAATCAACCTACTGAAAGAAGAAATCCGCAAGCCATTTGTTATGGCCTTTGAAGGTTATCTCTATGACGAAATTGCTGATCAGATGTCGATTCCAACAGGAACCGTTAAGAGTCGCATTTTCAACGCACGCCGCCAATTGATGACTGCATGTTGATTCGAAATAGAACAAAAAAGAAAAAGGCCGTTCCAGTGGAACGGCCTTCTTTTTTCCCAAAGGGATGTATTATTTATTCTTATCGAATTTTGCGTAGCGTGTTTTGAACTTATCGATACGACCAGCGGTATCCACAAGCTGCATCTTTCCAGTAAAGAATGGATGCGAAGTATGCGAAATTTCAAGTTTCACGAGTGGATACTCTGTACCATCCTCCCATATAATGGAGTCTTTTGTTGGTGTGGTAGAACGGCCAATAAACATATATTCATTAGACATATCTTTGAAAACCACGAGGCGGTAACTATCCGGATGTATTCCTTGTTTCATCTTCTTAATTCTTTAAAACGGGCGGCAAATATACGCAGGGGAATTTGTCCTGCAAGGCCTAAATGACTTTTTTCTCTTAAAAAGCAGAATTTCCAGTCAAATCAAAAGATCTGATCCGATTCTCGCATAAAACCTTCAGGAGTTCCGGCAAATATCGCCCTGAAATTGTATAGTTTCCTGATGTTCTGAGAAAATAGATTTCCGCAATCTGGTTAAAAATCATTTTCGTATTCCAGAAAACGTTCTATTTTTCACCCTGAAGCCAAAAACCACAGTGATGAAAACCAGTAAGGGATTTTTTTTCGCATTCCTAATCATTGCATTCGGTATGTTATACCTGCAAATGAGACCTCTGTCCGTTCGTGAAAAAGCGTGCACAAAAAAAGAATACAGAGGCGTTATTCTGGATTCCTTATGGCAAGGACAAAATGAAGAATTCATCAGCGCAGGAAATTGTGACAATTGCCATGGATATGATCCCTCAGGTCTTGCCAGTACAGACGGAGAAGGAACCGATGTGAATCTAATCGACGATTGGAGTAGCACCATGATGGCCAATTCGGCCAAAGACCCCTCTGGAGAGCAAAAGTGAGCCATGAGGTGTTCACCAATCCACAACTTCAAGCCGAAATTGAAGGTACTTGCACCAGATGTCATGCTTCTTTAGGTCGTTTTGCTGGATTGATGAATGGACAGGAAGATTACAGCATCGAAGAAATGTTGCAAGATTCGGTCGCTTTAGATGGTGTGAGTTGCCTCTCATGCCATAGGCAAGCTCCACAACCTGAAACTGCATTACACACAGGCCGACTTTTCTTCGACGAAGCCAATTGGGCTTTTGGTCAGTATAGCAGTCCGCTTGTCACTCCGATGGCTCTTGCAACTGGCTATATTCCTGAATTCGCAGCTCATACCAGCGATAGCAAACTCTGCGCTGCCTGTCACTCGCTTGTGACTCCTACGGTAGATCTTGATGGTAACCTTACTGGTGAAGATTTTGTCGAACAAGCTACCTGGCACGAATGGCTCAATAGTAGCTATTCAACCAATAACACCACTTGTCAGGATTGCCACTTACCTAAAGTCGAAAACCAATTGATACGCTTAGCAGTTGGTCTGGATACTCCACCTCGCCCCGATTTCAGACTTCACACATTAGCAGGTGGTAATACGACCATGCTTAAAATTTTGCGTGATAATAATGAAACCTTGGGTATTGTCGCCGGTGATGCTGAATTCAACGAAACCATAGCCGCAACCATGGACAACCTGCAGAACAAAAGTCTCACGATGCAACTTGAAGAAATAGATCGTACAGGTGACTCCATCTTTGTTAGCTTGAAATTGGGAAACATCACAGGACATAAACTACCAAGTGGTTATCCAGCGAGAAGAATGACTGTAAACCTTGTCGCACGGGATAATTTGGGTAATGAAATTTTCAGGTCAGGAGGTTTCAACAATGAGTATTATGTGGTCAACGAAGACAGTCCATTCGAACCGCACTATCAAATTATTTCTGAAGAAGAACAGGTGCAGATTTATGAAATGGTGATGGGCGATGTTGAGAACAATCGAACAACTGTTCTCACTCGAGCTGATTCTCATTTGAAAGACAACAGACTGGTGCCACTCGGATTCAGCACTACCAGCATTGTCTATGACACGACAGAAATTGTATTGAATATTCCTGATCCGGACTTCAATCATGATCCAGCTGAAGGCAGCGGTACTGACATTGTCTACTATCACATTCCAACCAACAATTTCAACGGTCCTGTTGAAATCACCGCTGAAGTCTATTTCCAAAGTCTACCGCCCATTTTCTTACAGGACATTTTAGAAATCAATACGGAAGAAATCACTCACTTCGCTGAAATGTTCAGCACAGCTGATAAAACGCCTGTACTCATGAAAGCGCAGATCATTGATGTGGATGAATATGTCGGTGTCGAAGAAAAAGAAAATTACAATATCCGCGTCATCGCCAATTTGCGAGGCAGTTATGATGTGTATTCTGACCGACCGCTGCTCATGGACATATACAGCATAGCAGGACAAAAGGTAGATTCTCGAAAACTTCAATCCGGTAAAAATGCTTGGGATGGAAATTTCGCTTCAGGAACATATATCCTTGTGTTCTCTGAAAAGGAAGGTCGATTCAAGTAGAAAAAATCATCATCAAATGATGACTACTTGAGTTTGTAATGCCTCATGACGAGGTATTCAAAGACACGTCCCGGCAAGGTCCGCATGAGTGTGAGACTAAATCTTTGCGTAAGGTTGGCTACGCGATAGCGCAAAGCTGGGTTCTTCTTTTCGATGATACTGGCTATTCGTCGACCAATGGCTTCTGGTGTCGGTGCTTCTGAAACCTCTTTCCTTACTTGGGCAAGAATATCGTCGCTTTGAGTCCGATAGGCAGGATCCACAAATGCAGAAACCTTCCTCGCTTCGTTGATATTGGTATTGAAATCACCAGGCTCAATCAAAACCACTTTTATTCCAAATTGTGTAACTTCCTGACTAAGTGATTCCGTAAATCCTTCTACGGCAAATTTGCTGGCACTGTAAATACCTCTGAAAGGCAAACCCATTTGTGCAGCCAGCGATGTGATATTGATGATATATCCTCGCTTCTGTTTCCGCATCTGAGGAATGCACGCACGACAAACATTCAATACGCCAAACAGATTGGTTTCAAATATCTCTCTGGATTCATGATCACTGGTATTCTCAATCGGACCAACCATGCCCAATCCGGCATTGTTTACCACTACATCCAAACGACCAACCAGTGCAATAACTGTCGCAATTGCACTGCGCACCTCCTCCTCTTTCCTGACATCCATTTTGATGAATTCAATACCGCTCTCCTGAAATCCCGTATCATACCGTCTTGACGTACCGAAAACACGATGTCCGCGTTTGGCGAGTTCAACTCCAACCGCACGCCCAATGCCACTGCTCGCGCCTGTGACTAAAATGACCTGTGATGATTTTGACAACATGAACAAAGCAAAGTTAATCGGTATCGGTGTGCAATTTCGCAGTAATACTACGCTCAGATTTTTACCCAGATCATGCAGTCGGGATCGTGATGAAGCGCTGAAAGCCGAAAAGGACGGGCGCTCCCGCAAGATTTTTATTTGAAAGCGTATCATCCATACGGTGAAAATAAAAATCGAGGAAGTGACCGTCATTGAAGGCCTTCAGCGCTGTAATAGATTTCGACTGCATGATTTGGGTTTAACCATGAATTCTACCACTTAATACATGACAAAGGATTCATGATGATGGAATCTCACATCTGAGAATGCTACATCTTTCTTCCCGAAATAGAAATAGCAGTACTGAAGAAAAAGAAGAGAATCAAAGCCAAAAGCCTCCTTTGCCAGGACTCTTAATCAAAACTTTTGTCGATAAAGGTTTCGTGCCACCACTAAAACTCATTTGTTTTATCACCCGATATAAGTTTATTTGTCCTATGGAATTAACAGAAGAACTGGCAGATCAATTCGAAAAAAATGGATATTTCATTTTGCAAAATTTCCTTCCCGATGATCTTTTGATAGCGATGCGATCGGAAATCGAGCAATTGCAACAATCGAAAGATTTCCGAAAAGCTGGGATTGGGAAAGAATCCGATTTTAAAATTGATGATGGGCAACGCGGAGATTTCATTTGTTGGATAGATCAACAAAATCCATTTCCAGCATCAGCCAGATACATCGAGGAAATCAACTCACTCATCCCTCAACTGAACAGGTCGTTTTTCCTTGGAATCAACAACTACGAATGTCACTACGCTGTTTATCCTCCGGGAACATTCTACAAACGACATTCTGATCGTCACAAAAAAAGTTCACCACGGGTGGTGTCGATGGTTTTCTATCTGAATGAAAATTGGCAACCAGAAGATGGCGGACAATTGCGCATTTATGATCAGGATAAAATCCTCGCGGAAGTATTGCCCCAAGCAGGCACATTGGTCATTTTCCTCAGTGAAACTGAACATGAAGTCATGCCCACCTATCGCAGCAGAATGAGCCTTACGGGTTGGATGCGCTCTGAATAATATCCGTAGTGATTGTCTTGATGTGGTTTATTTCTTGAATCGCTTAGCGAAGCTTACAACCATATTATTTGATGTCCCAGTAACAACTTCAATAGAAGTTCATCTTGCTGTTTTCAAGTTATTGAAGGCACATAAAATTTTTCCATGAACAAAAAAGAGGCCATTCCGCAGAATGGCCTCTTCCAAATCATTTATTCAGTTCAGATCAGTTCTTCACGAAGTGAAGGTTGTGAGTCTGATTACCCATTACAAATTGAACACTATAGAAACCTGCAGCAGCATCTTTCATATCGATACGCTCCATACGAGTACCATTTACGTTTCCAAGTTCTTTTGCAACTACAACACGGCCGGCAGCATCAACTACAGCGTAGTTCATTTTTTCGCCTTTCAGACCATCGATGCTAATTACAAACTCACCATTGTTAGGGTTTGGATACAAGGTGAAAGAAAACTCTTCACCAAACTCACCGATACCAGTCACATTGATAGAAGTAGTTACTTCACAACCATTGTCATCTGTAACAGTAAGCGTATATGTATCATCTTGACCAGCACCTAAATCAGGAAGGTCCATGTTAGTAGTGATCACGTTACCATCGCTGTCAGTCCACTCATAAGTATAAGGAGTAGCACCACCAGTAACAGTATAAACTGTGTTTCCACCTGGATCTTCGTTGATTGGATCAGCAGCAAGACCACTGATTTGGATTTCAGTAGCTTCATCGATCTGAATATCGTCGATAGATGATGTCTCACAACCGTTTTCATCATATGCTACAACCGAATACATACCTGGGCAGAGGTTTTCGATTGGATTGGTCGCAGAAACTGGACCTTGATTGTAAGAATAGAAATACTGACCAGTACCACCAGTGGTAGTCATGGTGATTGTTCCATTACAAGACTGGTAACACAATTCAGCTGTAGTGCTTACAGAAGTAATCAATTCAGCTGGCTCAGTGATTTCCTCCGCAGCAAGTTCAGAAGACTGACAGCCGTTTGCATCCATAACGTAAACATCATAGATACCAGCACTCATACCTGTGAAATCTGGTGCAGGAACATAATCGATACCATTGATAGAGTATGCATAAGGCTCAGTTCCACCTGCTGCAGTAACTGCAATAGCACCATTGTTGTTACCGAAGCAAGCGATGTTTGCTGCCTCAGAAGTGAAAGTCAAAACAGCTGGCTCAACTACTTCAATATCTTCAGAAGCAATACAATCGTTCGCATCTTTCACACATACGGTATAAGTACCAGCCATGAGATCAGTAAGATCTGCGATAACGTCGAAGTTTACACAGTCGAAGCTATAAGTAAGGCCACCAGTACCGCCACCAGCGATAATAGCGATAGAACCATCAGAATCACCATTACAAGCAGGTGAAGTGATTGTTGCATCGATAGTAATTGATGGACCACCAGCTACGTTGAACTGAAGTGAAGCATCACAACCATTTTCATCTTGAGCATACACCATATTGCTGCCTGGAGTCAGGTCATTCAAAATGAGGTTTGCTGGATTTCTTCGATATCAAATGGACCGCCATCAGTAGAGCTAAAGTCAACATCACCAGTACCACCAGCCCAAGTAATAACCTGAGTAGCGTCTGAGCTATTGAAACAAGAAGCAGCCTGCTCAGCACCTTCGAAAAGAGTGAGGGTTGATGGATTTACTACTTCGAAATCAGGACCGTTTGCGGTACAACCGTTTCCGTCCATAGCAACCATGTGGAAAGTACCACCACCAAGTCCGCAGTAATCAGGTGTGGTCAACACGAGGTCGTTACCATCACCGTCCTGAACTGGTGAATTGCTATCATCATAAATCATATAGCTAAGTGCACCAGTACCGCCACCATAGTTGGCTGGATCTGTAGCAACGCAAGCGTCATTATCACCATTGCAGGTTACGTTTGTGTTGGTGCTAGCACCCATCACAACGGCATCAGTATTTCGCGCAATGATAGTCCTGAGAAACAGAACATTCGCTGGAAATACCACTTTGTGCGGTTGAGGTTGACATTATCAAAACGTAACAAATGGAGCATTACATAAGGGGTACTGCTGCCTACGTCACCAACTGTAATACCATCAACATCAGCGAGACCGAGGTCTTCACCGTTGAAGGTATAAGAAATGTAGCCTTGGTTACCAGAACCAGTTACCACAACCTGTCCGTCTGCATCAGTTGAGCAAGTAGGATTGGTTACGGTGATATCGCCAATGGCAAGAGCACAAGGGAAGATACAAAGGCCATTATCAAAATCTGCCGCAGCGTTATAGTTCGATGCTGCAGGATCTGTACAACCAGGAGTTCCGCAATCTATGTTTCCGAATTCCAGACCTGTTTGCACCACATATGGGCTACCAGGACCAGCATATTCTGGGAACACCTGAAGATTGAGGATACCACAGATGTCACCATCAGTAGTAATCTGACCGATAAGAATTTTGAGATCTGCACCAGCTTCAGTGTTCAGGTTGTCTGTCAAAGAAAACCATGTAGCACCAACAACTGAGTTTACAGTTACGCTGCCAGCACCATAAGGAGCTGTGTTGAACATCTGGTTCTGCCATGGCTGACCAGTGTCTTCAAGTGCATATAATCCAGCCAATGGGCCATCGTTATCGCAGGTATAACCTACTGTAAGGTATGAATCATACTCAACGGCAGGAATAACTGAGTAAACGCTGCACGAGCACCATCACCAGTTTGCCTCCATTTGCATGGTTCCATATCCCCTGACCTGTAACGTTCAGAATCAAAGGTGAATTGTCATTACCGGATACTGTAGTAACCCGGTCAGTTGCATTTGTTGTGTTAGCATAAATGCGGTAGGTAGTGTGGCCCGCAGGATAGCCTGCCACTGATCCGTTGTCGGTGTAGAATGTCTCAACGGAGATATTGGTCACCTGAGCCATCGAACCCGTAATCGTACCCAGGATAGCAGACAGAATAAGTAGTGCTCTCTTCATGAGTTAATTTGGTTTTGAACTGATTAATTATGGTTTGAACGGCCAAATATATAAGATGTAGACCGGAAATAAAATTTATCTTATACCAAAATCCTTGGAGTCTTAATAAAGCGAAACCCCTTCATGACTGAACATGAAGGGTTCCGGCTAAATTTTGTAATTTCTCTGATTTTTACACAATGATCATTTCACAGAAATTGTTCTGGTTTGAACAGAAACTCCATTAGAAATAACCAAAGAGTAAATTCCTGAAGCAATAGCGCTGGTATTCAAGCCAATTGTGCGCTGGCCTGTTACCATACCTGCATTTTCTTCCAAAACAATCTGACCGAATGTATTTACCAAACGGATAGCGATTTTCTGAGATAAAGGGCTATTGAAATAAACATTGAGGATGTCATCAGCAGGAACAGGATAAACCTGAAGGTTTGCCACTACAGCATTCTCTTCAACATTGTCTTCCAGACATGAATCGCAGGTGTCAAATGTCCAGCAAACTGTCACAGGATCAGTTGAAGTTCTTACCAAAATGCGGTTGTCGCTGAAAGTACCGTTATCAACACCACATCCTCCAATTGAAGAGAAATCAGCAGTTTCTTCTACAGTGAAAGTACCTTGGGCAGATCCGATAGCGTATTTGTAGAATAGCTCAGTCAAACAAACTTGAGGAACAGTTACTGACCATGTGCCGTCTCCGTCACCATCCGTGAGTTGTAATGAACCTGGTTGCCACTGTGTTTCTGTAAAATTACCCATGATCCAGATACTTTCACCTGAACCTATGGTTGCTGTACCCGGACGGCACTGGAATGTAACGTCTGCTGGAGCATATGTTGCACCACATGGTTCGGATGAATTGAAACATACTTGTGGAAGTACTACAGGATCACCAGCAGATACAGTAAGCATGCGGTTTCCAATACCTTCCCAACCACCCGTACCAATTCTGAATTTGTATTCATATGCTGAAGCAGTTGGAGCCAAATTCAAAGTAAGTGTATAAATGAGGTCACCGTCATCATCGCTCATGGCTGCGCCATTCGCCCAATCTGTAACAGTACCCATCAGGAACATTCCAGGAGTGAGGTCAGCACAAGCTGCATTCATGTCTACTGAAAAAGTTACTGGAACAGGCTGTGTGCATGGATCACATGAGTTCCAGCAATACACGTTCAACACATTATTGTCTGAAGTAATGGCTTCTAAACGGTTGCCATCACCACCACTGCATGCACCTGACACGTTTTCATTTGGAAAATCCCATGAATTACCATTCACATATTTGAAAGAAATGCTTGACGCAGTGCCAACGCTGTATGTAGCTTCCCAAATATTGTCGTTGTTCCAATCCTGAAGTACGCTCGCACCTGGATCCCAAGCCTGAAAATCACCTGCTACATGTATTCCATCTGGTGAAATGTCTTCACCTGGCTCAGCGAAGATTCCATCAATATCCAAATCAATGGTAGAAACATCAAGACGGAAACGAACTGCGTTTTCGCCACATGCCACGCATTTGCCATAACATACACTGTATGAGATAGCTTCTGTACCAACCATCATTTGACGGTTACCGTTACCACCTACTTCTACTGTGCATGCTGAAGGTACGCTCTCATTGTATGGCCAATCATTACCGTTGATGAATTTGAATTCATAACGAGCAGGATTCAGGCTAAGAACTACCGTGAATACTCCGTCTGCATCTCCATCAGTCAACAAAATGCCATTAGGTGACCAATTCGGGTATGCCGCATTGTAATCTGCAGGATAAACTGTTCCATCTTGGTCAGGATCATTGAAATTACCTGCAATGTGAAGGCTATCCGTTGTGATGTCAACGTCATTCATATCGACGTTGAACGTTACGTCAACCTGGGCTTTCAAACCCACACAAACTAAAAGACTTAATAGACTTAAGTAGATTTTTTTCATAGTTAATATTGTTTGATTTATTACTTCGTGTACTTTTAACACTTTGTCAAAAGTAATATTTTTCATGAAGAACGCCTTAAATTTTTCAACTTTTTCTATGAACCGGATGAAACCAAGTTTTCCATGTTACCAACTTCTATGGTGGATTTTGTTGGCGCCTGCGATGATTTCGGCAAAGACAAAAATGCCAGTTGTGGTGGCAGAACCAGCAAATTGGTGGACGGGCATGCAAAATCGTGAAGTGGAGGTTTTACTCAGTTCACCAGGAATTCAGGATTATCAATTGGCGATCAAATCGCAAGAAGTTAAGATGATCCGAGTGGAATCAGCGCCAAATCGGGACTTTGTCTATGCGATTCTCGAAATTCCTCAAAACATGAAAGCTGGAGAGGTGACCTTCATGTTTAGTCAAAAAGGCAAATTGAAATTCACCCATACATGGCCGGTTTATCAACGTGAAAAATCCAGCGGACATCAGGGAATAGATTCAGGCGATCTCATTTATCTTCTTTTCCCCGATCGATTTGCCAATGGTGATGCCAGTAATGATGTGGTGAGCGGAATGCATGAATCCATTTGCGATCGAACCGCGCCGAAAGGACGACATGGCGGTGATCTCGCCGGAATTTCACAACACCTCGACTACATCAGCGAACTCGGAATAACGGCACTCTGGCTCAATCCTGTGCTCGAGAACAATCAGGATTATGAAAGTTATCATGGTTATGCTGCTACCAATTCCTATAAAATTGATCCTCGATTCGGTACGAATGAACAATTCAAGACTTTGGTCAATGATTGTCATACCCGCGGTATTAAAGTGATCTGGGATGTCGTCTACAATCATTGGGGAAGTCGTCACAGGTTATTTGAAAATCTTCCGGACAGCAATTGGGTGCACTGGTTTGATGCTTTCACCCGCACCAGTTATCGTGCGGAAGTGCTCATGGATCCATATGCTTCTAATTCGGATAAAAAACAAATGACCGATGCGTGGTTCGATAAACACATGCCAGACTTGAATCAACAAGATCCGCATCTGGCCAGGTACCTCATCCAGAATTCCATCTGGTGGATAGAATACGCAGGTCTGGATGCATTCCGCATTGATACCTATGCATATCCAGATCAGCAATTCATGAAAACCCTGAATGAAGCCATTCGAAAAGAGTACCCGCAATTTGTCCTTTTTGGTGAAACATGGGTTCAAGGAACTCCGATTCAATCTTGGTTTACGGATCAGTCATATGTCAAAAAAGACTATTCCTCAGCCCTGCATGGTGTCACAGACTTTCAATTGTTCTATGCCATTCAAAAGGGATTGAATGAAAACTTTGGTTGGGAAGAAGGTTTCAGGAGAATTGAACTGACATTATCTCAAGACATACTTTATGATAAACCTGAAATGTTGGTGACATTTCTGGATAATCACGACTTGAGTCGGTTTTATAGTATGGTCAATGAAGACGACGCCAAATTCAAAATGGGTTTGTGTTTGCTGTATACTTTGCGAGGTATTCCTTCGATTTACTATGGCACCGAAATTCTGATGAAAAATTATGCTGATCCGGATGCAAAGGTTCGGGAAGATTTTCCAGGAGGATGGGCAGCAGATGGCATTAATAAGTTCAGTTCTACAGGCAGAAACACAAAAGAAAATGCCACGTTCGAGCTCTGCAAAACACTAGGCAATTGGAGAAAAAACAATCCGTGGATCGCAACTGCACAACTGATGCAATTCGTGCCCGATGAGAATACATATGTATACTTCAGATATGACAAAGACCACACATTGATGTGTATCTGCAACGGCAATGATCAGAATAAGGATTTAAATCTCGCCCGATTTGAAGAAAGGATTCAAGGCCATGAAATGACCAAAGACATTTTGAGCGGTTCTCCGATAAAACTTGGAGAAAAAATAACGATGCAACCGAAGAGTGTATTGTTGTTAGAATTCTAATCGAATTATTGGCTTAACGCATCTGTAAGTTTATTCCGCCAAAGTTCAGGAATCACATCTGATTTTTGAGTGTTGTGGTTAAAGCTCACCAACACCGATGCTCCTGTGCTGCAAACATCTTCACCTACTTTAAATTCATAGCTGAGTGTAAAGCTCTTTGTACCGATATGTGAGCACCAAGTTTTGATCACGAGTTTATCATTGAGGTGAATTGGACGCGCATAGTTCATTTCATTTCGTGCAACTAAAATTCCATGTTCCTTCCAATCCCATTTGCCATTGATCAGTTCACGAAAAAACTGAATTCTCGCTTGCTCGCAATAACTCAGGTAAACGGCATTGTTGACATGGCCCATGGTGTCTAAATCGGCAAATCTTATTTCAGGTGTATACAATGATTGCATTTTGCGTGTTTTCCGCAAAACTATGCGCGAATAGCACCTTCTCTCCTATTGTAGGTAAGATGTTTTCAAGATTTCAACTAATAGTGCTGGATCAATAGCCTTATTCCACTTCCAGCACTAGGCCTTTCAAGTATTCACCTTCAGGATGGAAAATATTGACAGGGTGATCTGGTGGTTGTTGCAATTGATGGAGAATACGCACCTTTCTTCCGGCATTGATGGCTGCTGCCATCACAGAATCTCTGAACAACTTTTTATCCACTACCTGAGAACAAGAGAAGGTGAAGAGTATGCCACCACTTTTGATCTGTTTCAATGCAGCTTCGTTGATACGGATATAACCCTGCACTGCCTTATGACGTGCACTCAGATGTTTTGCGAACGCGGGTGGATCGAGAACAATCACATCGTATTCTTCTCTCTTCTCACGTAAATATTCTACAGCATCTGCTTTGATTACAGCATGCGTGTTTTCTTCGAAACCATTTAGGGCAACATTTTCAATGGCGAGGTCCAATGCCCTTTGACTACTGTCGAGACTATGTACCAACGTAGCTCCGGCGCGAAGAGCTTGCACTGAAAAACCGCCGGTATAACAAAAAGTATTCAGTACTTTTTTTCCTTTGGAATATTCACCGAGTAGTCGGCGATTGTCGCGTTGGTCGATGAAGAAACCAGTCTTCTGACCATGTTCCCAATCAATTCGAAAACGACATCCATATTCGAGACAAACATCTGGATCCTTTTTGCCATACAGATATTCGCCAGCAGGTTGTGAATCGCCTCCGGCTTTTCCATCACCACGATCGAATACCGAAGTGATTTGATCGCCCATTACTTTTACAATAGCCGCTGCAATGTTTTTACGTTCCAGAAACATACCAGAACTGTGCGATTGGATGACTGCTGTGGTTCCGTAAACATCGACGATCAATCCCGGCAAACCATCACCTTCGCCGTGAACAAGCCTCCATATGGATGTTTCATGATTACCGACAAGACCAATACGCTTTCTTAACTCATAGGCATTGGCAATTTTATTTTCCCAGAATGAAGCAGATTCATCGTAGCCATTCATGGAAAAAATCCTCACTGCGATGGAGCCATCAGCTGCGTGACCTGTAGCTAGGTAGTTCCCTTTGTGATCAAAAACATCTACCACATCACCATCGTGAACCTGTCCTTCGGTGCGCTGAATGGCACCAGAAAAAACCCAGGGATGAAAACGACGCACAGATTGTTCCTTGCCCTGTTTGAGATAAATACCGGAAAATTTCATGGGTTGCAAATCTACGATTCCTGATCTGTTTCAAAGCCAGGTAATGTAATTCGGAGCTTATCATTGAGAACCAACTCTCCTGCATCGATCTTGATACGGGTGAATTCAATGAGATGATCTGGAGAAAAAGCAGGCAACAATTGTGGCAATTCTTCCATGGTGAATTCCTGATGTAAAGCCAGATTCATAACAGCCTGACTGATTTGTTCGAATTCTACTGGTTGTAAACCTGATTTGGATTTCGAACGACAGACATCACAAATGCCACAAGCAACAACTCCTTTTTCGCCGAAATAACTCAGCAGTTGAATGCTTCTGCAATGCTCCGTAGAAAGATATTTCTCCATCACATGTGTTCTCTCCACATCACGTTTCTTTCTGTTTTCATACACATCGGGAATGAAGGTTAGGCTATCCTCATGCATTCGTCCAGTGAGAAAGGTCAAACGTGGAGTTTCTGTATGCTTCTCGTAGTCGATCACACCATGGCTCACCAGCAATTGAAGTTTCGACATGATTTGGCCGATATCCATTCCAAGATGTCTTGCAATTTCATCTTCTCTGATATTCACGTAATGTTCAAAGGTGCCTCCATACATTCTGAGTAGCACACGTATCAAAGGATCCAGCGCTGAATTGGCCACTTGAAAACTATATAAATTCTGTCTGCTGATGGTGAACATCATTCTGGATGACAGATAAGCGACATCATTCAAACTCACATAACCTGCCAACTCCAGCAATCGCAACGCCATGACGACTTCTGCATATTTCAGATCAGAATTTTTACAGAAATCATTGATTTCCGAAAGGATATGCGATATCCTTTCCATTGCCGGGTGCAATTTTGAGGTATCCACCGATAGCTCTGTAGACGCGTTTGATATAATCTCTCTCGGGGTATTTCTGATCGACGTTTTTATATAGGCGAAGCACATCTGCTTCATTCCATAAGAGGATCGCATATGCGCGTTGACCATCTCTACCTGCCCTACCCGCTTCCTGGAAATAAGATTCCGGATCAGCCGGAACATCAGCATGGACGACAAAACGCACATCAGGTTTGTCTATGCCCATTCCGAATGCATTCGTGGCACACATGATCCTGACTTCGTTTTTCATCCAACTTTTGAATGCCTTTTCACGCTCTTTCACAGACATCCCCGCATTGTATGCCGCTGATGACATTCCATGTCTTACCAGTAACTGCGCTATATCACGAGTGCGAAGTCTTGTGCCGCAATAAACAATGCCACAACCCTTCATCTTTTTACAGATTTCCAGAAGTTTACCTTCTTTATCTTCCTGATGCGACACGTTGTAAGAAAGATTGGCTCTGGCAAATCCAGTTCCGATCACATTCAAACTCTTGAACTTGAGTTTTTCCTGAATATCCTGAACAACCGCAGGAGTTGCACTGGCGGTGAGTGCCAGCACAGGAATTGAAGGCTTGAATTCCCGGATGGATGCAATGTTCAGGTAGTCTGGTCTGAAGTCATATCCCCATTGCGATACACAATGCGATTCATCGACTGCGATCATGGAGACATTCATTTTTTTAAATCGGGCAAGAAACATTTCATTCTGTAGTCGCTCTGGCGACACATAGAGAAATTTCACTTTGCCATAAACGCAATTGTCCAATACCCGATCAATTTCTTTCATGCTCATGGCAGAGTTCACTGCGACAGCGTCGATGCCTTTCTTCACCAGATTGGCCACCTGGTCGTTCATCAACGCAAGCAATGGTGAAATGACAACACAAATACCTTCCATGCACATAGCAGGAACCTGAAAACATATCGACTTACCGCCACCTGTAGCCAACAATGCAAGTGTATCGCGACCATCCAGAACAGCACGTACGATATCCTCCTGCTTGGGGCGAAATGCATCGTAACCCCAATATTGCTTCAATATGTCATGTGGTACTGCCAAGTGTTCTGATATTGCCCTTTCCGATGATCCTTATCCGTCGGATCGGTTTCAAAAATGCGACAGAAACAAGGCATTTGTCTAAAACAGTTATTCCCGGAGAGCATGAATATCGACAATTGATAGAGCAACCAGCGCCAGACAGATACGCGAACTGCCCGGTTAAGATCGTTGCTACAACGTTGATTTCGCGCAGCACAACTGCTGGAATACCCTTGATCCAAATCCACGAAGGGTATCCAGTTTAACAGGTTTTCACAACCCTAAGCCACGACATTACCGAACATGGCACACAGATTGAAAACACATCAACAACAAACTTCTCAGTAAGATTTGGTTTGGTTAAGTTCAAAATTTTGGTTAAGGTTAAGACAATACCCCCGAAAACGTTCGGGGGTTTTGTTTGTTCAACCGGGTTGATTTAGGCATAAAATATTCCGGAACAGAATAACTTCATAGCAACCGCTAAAAAACGAATGCGCCAATAGGTAGTCAGTGTGAATTCGAAGCGTCAAATTCGAACCTTCAATTAGCCCATGTAGGTACTAGCAGAAAAAAGATTCATTGACAATCAGTACAATTCAGGAAATATGAAAGATTCATGAAACCAATTAGCGAAACGCACCGTTTCAAAGCAACAATTCAACACTTTCTGATTTTCTTAGGAAAAAACATCGATGATGCCCTGCATTGATGAGGACCCCATGAGTTCGGTACAAATTCACCCTTAAACGGATGAACCTAACCTAACTTTAAATCAAATATGCTGGAGTATTACAAGGCAGTGCTGGGCAATGTCACGTTTGACACAATGCTCTTCCGAAAAGAACTCCGCAAAGCAATGCGCCAGTTGGTCGCTGATGACAGAGTCAGACTGAGAGACTGGTTAAAGCAATGCGGACATGTTTAAATTAACTCACTTACCTAAACACATTCAAAGGCCCCGAAAGGGGCCTTTTGATTTGGTGTCATGAGGAGTAACACCTGAGATGTGAAAGCGAGATCGTTAAATCGTTAAAATGCAGGATAATTGTCGAATATCCTGGTTTGAAAACTTTAAGACTGGTATACAATGAGTACGGAATTCTTTTGTTAGCATTGATACCGGAAAGAACATTTTGTCTCGGTATCCATCGGGTATAAAATTTCTGGCAATATTCATGTAAGCTGCAGATGAAATCCATGAAAAGACTCCTACCATTTATTATTCTGATGATACTTTCATCGGTGCACATTTCAGCGCAAAAGCTGGAAAAATTCACTCGTGAAGATGAAGCCTTTATCGACGAACTCTTCAAATTGTTTGAAGATGTGCGCAAGGATCAGGGTAGAGAATTTGTTGAACGCAAATTCGCGCCGATCTGGATTGAAAGCACCGCTTACACCGCCACTCAGAAAGAGACCATCTACAATATGTTGGATGCTATGCTCAAAAACAAAAACAAGGTATATCCGGAATTTGAGCAGTATTGTCTTGCACTCATTTATTTTCCGAAATCCGGTAAAACAGACAAAGACTTTATCGAATGGCATCAGGTGCTTGAAAAAATGATGGCGGATAAAAAGATCAAGAAGTATGTACCGGAAATGCTCGAAGCATCAGCTGGCATGTTCGAAAACCGCACATTTTACAAAACAGAAACCATTCAATGGGTGAGCAGCAGCAACGGTTATCAATTCATTTACGACACAGTTCCAGCAATCGTTTTTCCAGCACTGGATTTGAAATGTTATAGCAAAGGAGACAGTAGCATTGTTTATGGCACCAAAGGATTTTATTTCCCCAGTACAGGACGTTACGTGGGTGAAAAAGGCAAAGTAACTTGGGCGCGTGCCGGTTTTGATCCCAATCAAACCTATGCTGAATTCGGAGAATTTGACATCCGATTAAAAGGGAGTTCAATCACCGTTGATTCCGTGACATTCTACAATGAATTTTTTGAAAAACCATTGAAAGGAAGACTCACTGAAAAAATCCTTGCGGACAGAGATGTAGACAATGCGTCCTATCCAAAATTCGAATCTTATTACAAGCGACTTCAAATTCAAAACATCGTAAAAGGAGTTGACTATGATGGTGGTTTTACGATGGCAGGTACCCGTTTGATGGGTAGTGGTTCTGTGGAAGAACCTGCTTTGTTGACATTCTATCGTGATTCAAAAAAATTCTTCATAGCACAAAGTCTGGAATTCGACATTAAACCGGAAAGGATTTCATCGCAACATTGTGCGGTACTTTTTCTCATCGATAAAGATTCCATCACACACACAGACGTGAATCTTTCCTTTGACCGTAAAACAAGACAGCTACTTCTTCTAAGAAGTGAAGAAGGTGTTTCTAAAGCACCTTATCACAACACCTATCACAATCTGGACATGTATTTTGAAGCATTGTACTGGAACATCGATGACCCCCTGATCAAGATGGGAGCATTGGAAGGAAGTACACAGAGATATGGCGCGTTCGAATCAAATACCTATTTTAAAAAGAAACGATACGAGTCCATGATGGGTATTAGTTTCAATCACCCGTTATTTGAAATCAAAGAATTCACAGTAGCCGCAAAAAGAAATGAGTTTCAAGCAAGCGAGCTGGCGAAATTCCATCACTACAGCGAAGAACAATTGAATGCGGTGCTCATTGATTTGCACAACAAAGGATTTGTAAATTATGATTTGAATACGCACTATGTGGTGGTGCAGCCTAAACTATTTTGGTTTATCGAAAACAACATTGGTAAGCGCGACTTTGACGTCATCCAATTCTCTAGTGATGTGCCTGGTGGATTTAATGGCCAATTGAGTTTGCTGAACTACGACTTGAATCTGAAAGGAGTTGAAAATTTCCAGCTTTCCGATTCTCAAAAAGTGAATATCATGCCCCTCAACAAAGAGGTTACCATCAAAAAAAATCGAGACTTTTTATTTGGTGGTCGTGTGTTTGCCGGAAATTTTGAATTCAATGGAACGGAGTATTTCTTCTCCTATGAAAAGTTTCAACTCGATTTGATCAAAGTGGACAGCTGTCGTATTTATGTAGAAGATGAAACAGAATTGACTGAATTTGGCAAACCGGTGAAACGACGCGTTAAATCAGTACTCCGCGATATTGCTGGTTACATCAAAATTGATGCGCCTTCCAACAAAGGTGGTTACCACAGTCCGACATATCCGCAGTATCCGATATTCACTTGTACGAAAACATCGTATGTGTTTTGGAATGATCCCGTGATTCAGAAGGGTGTCTACAACAAAGACAAATTCTATTATCAAGTGAAGCCATTTACCATTGACTCACTCGATAACTTCACCAAAAAAGACTTGAAGTTCAATGGTACTTTGGTCAGTGGAGGAATATTTCCTGATATCGAAGAACCACTTGTGTTGATGGATGACTATTCCCTTGGCTTCAACAGGAAGACAGGAGATGCAGGTCTTTCAGCATATGGTGGAAAAGCAAAAGTTACGGCTCAACTCAAACTTGACTACAGTGGTTTGAAAGGCGGTGGCGATTTCGCTTACCTCACATCGTTATCCTCTTCAGATGAATTTACTTTCCTGCCAGACTCCACTTTAGGGCGAACGAAAATGTTTACGAATCGCGAACAAAGCGGGAAAACCGAAGTACCAAAAGCCAAAAGCGATACCACTGATTTTGCCTTCTTTGCAAAAAGAGATCAATTGGATATCTCGAGCGTAGAAAAACCAATTGACTTCTTCGACAATGAAGCAACATTGAAAGGTACGCTGAAACTCAAGCCAAACGGAATGAGAGGCCTCGGAGATATGATGTTTAGTGGAGCGACTTTATCTTCCAACGACTTTGAATACACAAGACGAAAAATTCTTGCCGATACAGCTTCATTCCAACTTGCAGGAGATGGAGAAAGTGAAGGACTTGGGCTTGCGTTTAAAACAGATAATGTCAATGCCAACGTCGACTTCGACAAACGGCAAGGTTTATTCAAAAGTAACGGCGGAGAAACGAAAATCGAATTCCCAACCAATCAGTATATCTGTTACATGGACCAATTCACCTGGTTTATGGATAAAGCAGAATTGGATTTGTCATCTTCACGGAGTGCAGGCGATGATCTGGTCATAGACACCAGCGATGAGATGAAAAAATCGAATTTCTTCTCCATAGCTGAAGGGCAAGATTCCCTGAACTTTCTTTCCTCGAAAGCGAAATACGATCTGAAGAAGAGCAGGCTGACTTGTGCCAAGATTCAATACATCATCGTAGCGGATTCCAAAGTGACACCGGATAGTGGTAAGGTGGTGATTGAAAAATTCGCCAATATGCAACCGCTTAAACAAGCGCAAGTATTGAGTAACTACGTGACCCAATACCATAAAATGTTCAATGCAGAATTGAAGATTGAAGGCCGTAAAAAATATTCAGGCTCTGGGGACATCGCGTATCTGGATGAATTGAAAAAGGAACAAATCATTCACTTAGATGAAATCAAAGTCGACACAACCTATCAGACAATCGGTAAAGGAAGTATCAAAGAAGAAACACAATTCTTCCTCTCCCCTGCATATGAATATTACGGCGACTTTGAACTTCAGGCCAATGTGCAATTCCTCACTTTTGATGGCGGTGTGCGGATACTTCACAATTGTGAAATGATGCCGAGAACATTCTGCAAGTTCAGAGCTGAAATCAATCCAGAAGAGATCTTTATTCCAATTGACTCTGGCCTCAGGGCAATGGATATGACCAAACTTGGCGCTGGTGTGATGATTACAGATGGAACACCTATGGAAGTATATCCTGCATTCTTAAGTGACATCAAAGAGAAAACTGATGCATCGATCATTCTCGCCAAAGGTTTCTTGTATTATGATAAACCAACACAACGTTATCAGATTGGTTCGAAAGAAAAAATCAGACAGCCAAAACTCGCAGGTAATTTGTTATCTCTTACAACCAGCAACTGTGAACTGAATGGCGATGGCAGACTCGAGTTTAATGTTGACTACGGCATGGTGAAATTGACCAATGTGGGCGATGTCAAGTATAAAACTGCATCGTCAGAAATCAGCACACAGGGTGTTATGTTGCTGAAATTCCCGATTGAAGATGCAGCATTGAAGCGGATGTATGAACAGATCGAGACCTGGCCAAACCTGCAACCCGTCGACATCACCAAAACGAAATATGAGAAGAGTCTCATTGAATTATTGGGCACTGAAAAATCCGATAAGTTGATTTCTGAACTTGGCCTTGGCGGGCAATTGAAAAAAGTACCTGAAGAATTGCAAACTACTTTCTATCTCGCCGATGTGAAATTTGCATGGAATCCAACCGATGAAACATTCCAAAGCGTTGGTCTGATCGGTATAGCCAGCATGGACAAAAAACAATTGTTCAAATACGTCAAAGGCAAAATCGAAATCGATAAAAAACGTGGCGCTGATGCCATTCGGATTTACCTTGAACTAGACCCTGCTACTTGGTACTATTTTGAATACAAACTCGGCATCATGAATATCCTTAGCTCAGACAAAGACTTCGGCACCATACTCTCTGAAGTCAAAGACGACAAAAGGAAGTTTGAAGAAGGAAAAAGCAAATACACCTTCCTCTTCGTAAACAATAAGAAGAAAAGAGATGATTTTATTGAGCGATTTAGTGATCTGTGATTTTGAATTATGAATTATGAATTATGAAGTATGAATTATGAATTATGAAGTATGAATTATGAAGTATGAATTATGAAGTATGAAGTAATGAGTAGTGAGAATGCATGTGCACTTCCTTTTGCGGTCCTAATACATGATACCTAATACCTAATACACTCTGACTAAACTCCAAATTGGGATAAGAATCATAAATAATTGAAATGGAGGCGGCTGAGGGATTGGCCGCCTTTTTTTTTATAAAAATGAAACCTAGAACAGCCAGGGTACGTTCAAGGTCTTTAACCAAACAAAAACTTTAAGCATGTCGAAACCCGAATTGTCAGCCGCAGAGCACAACCAACTGGTGGAACTGATGCAATCACTTGCCTCGATGCAGTTCAAAATGGCCAGGGTAAAAAATATGTTTCCGAATTATCATCAACAACTACAACACACGTACAATCAAATGCTGCTTAATGCACGGAGAAGCAACATTCTTCCACCGTGGATGACGGTATGAAATTTATACTTTAACTGATAAACTAAAAATTGAAAAGCCCCGGAAACGGGGTTTTTTCATGGCCAATATTTCAGCCAGAACAATGAATTTTTAAGCTATACCAGTCTTTGTGGATTCGAATAAATGGTCGCACGATCTTCTCTGCAAAATCCGAGAAGGGTGATTCCAAATTCTTTGGCAAAATCGACGGCCAGTGAAGACGGTGCACTTACCGCAAGAAGGAAAGGTATTCCGGCAGAAAAACACTTCACCACAATTTCGTAAGACACACGACCGCTCACCAGCAAACACATCGTTTCCTTCAATTGCGATTTGTTCAGTAGATCACCAATCACTTTGTCAACTGCATTGTGTCTTCCAATGTCCTCCATCACGGTCAGCATCGTTCCATCCTTCTTGAAAGCTGCAGCAGCGTGTGAACCACCGGATTCCTGAAATGAAGCCTGTGCCTTCGACATGGTATCAAACATGCGTTGAATATCTAATGCGGTCAGGATTTCTGAAGAGGCAATTTTTTCTGATTGCGGTATATGCAATTCCGTTTTGCCGCAAATGCCACAACTCGCCACAGAAAGCAGGTTTCTTTTATTGAGCAGAGACTTGTCGAGTTCTGATTCTTCAGCAACGACGTTTACTTTGGAGACAAAACCATTTTCACTGGTTTCAATCATTTCCATTTTTAACGCGCCACTTCTTTTGCGAATGACGCCTTCTGTGAAAAGCAATCCTCTGATAAGCTCCATTTCGTGGCCTGGCGACTGCATGGTAATGGTAAAACTATCCCCATTGATTAAAACAGAAAGAGGATGCTCCATGGCGAGAGCATCCTCCACTTTTGTAGCTCCATTGGAGCTCAATTTCATTGCTTGATAACGCAGGGTGGCCATGGCTACATCATCAAGACAAACCGGTGATCACACCATTGTTGTCGATGTCCATACCTTCACTAGCAGGAATGACAGGCAGACCTGGCATACGCATCATTTCACCCAAAATAGGAATGATGAAACCCGCACCAACAGCAAATTCAAATTCTCTAACAGTTACTTTGAATCCGCGTGGACGACCGTGTTTCGATTCATCATCGCTGAATGATTTCTGCGTTTTAGCCATACATACAGGTAGACCACTCAATCCCAATTTGTCGATTGTTTTCAAATCACTTTCGGCGTCTTTGGTGAAGACAACATCATCGGCACCATAGATTTCTGTAGCGATTTTTCTGATTTTATCTTTTACCGGAATACTCCAATCATAAAGTGGTTTGAATGCGTTTTTGCCGGATTCAATTTCTTTCACCACCGCATTGGCCAAATCCTTCATGCCTTCGCCACCTTGTGCAAAGCCACGCGCAACCACGGCTTGTACACCAAGTTCCGCGCATTTTGCAATGACAAACTGAAGTTCTTCTTCCGTGTCTGTCGGAAAGTGGTTGATGGCTACTGTCGGATTGATACCGAATTTTTTACAATTTTCTATGTGCTTCTCTAGGTTTTCGAAACCAAGGGTAACCCGCTCCATCGATGCGGTGTTGTATTCTTCTTTTTTCGCACCACCATGATGACGCAAAGCGCGAATGGTAGCAACGAGCACAATGGCATTGGGTTTTAAATTACCATAACCACATTTAATGTCCATGAATTTTTCAGCACCGAGATCGGCACCGAAACCGGCTTCTGTCACAACATAATCCGAAAGTGTAAGTCCCATCTTCGTAGCGATGATGGTATTGGTACCTTGTGCAATATTGGCGAATGGACCACCATGGATAATGGCAGGATTTCCTTCCAGTGTCTGAACCAAATTGGGTTTAAT
This sequence comes from Flavobacteriales bacterium, assembly GCA_016722445.1. Classification (GTDB taxonomy): domain Bacteria; phylum Bacteroidota; class Bacteroidia; order Flavobacteriales_D; family Sanyastnellaceae; genus JAIBBG01. Next base: position 43,223 of record JADKIZ010000003.1, read on the forward strand.
GGCGTCTTTCAATAGCAAAGCCATTGCGCCTTGTGCTTTTAGATCACGTGCATAAATCGGCTTTTTATCATAAGTGAAACCGACGAAAATATTTCCCAACTTCAATTTGAGGTCATCGATGCTTTTGCTCATGCACAAAATGGCCATCACTTCACTCGCTGGAGTAATGTTGAAACCATCTTGACGAGGAATACCATTTGCAGTGCCACCCAAACCTATAGTGATATTGCGTAAAGAACGATCGTTCATGTCCATCACACGCTTCCAATAGATCTGTCGAGGATCTAGTCCAAGGTTATTTTGTTTGCTTTGAAGGTTATTGTCGATGAGCGCAGAAAGCAAATTGTTTGCTTTCTCGATCGCTCCAAAATCACCAGTAAAATGCAGGTTGATGTCCTCCATCGGAACAACCTGTGCATACCCGCCGCCGGCAGCACCACCTTTGATTCCAAACACTGGTCCGAGGGAAGGTTCGCGCAATACGACCGTTGCCTTTTTTCCGATTTTATTCAATCCTTCGGTGAGACCAATTGAGGTAGTTGTTTTTCCCTCACCTGCAGGAGTAGGTGTAATGGCCGTAACAAGAATCAATTTGCTCTTTTGTACAGAATCCTCATTGATGAGATGAAGAGGAAGTTTCGCTTTGTATTTGCCGTAGTGTTCCAGGTCATCTACTGCAATTTTTAGTTTGGCAGCAATATCATTGATGTGCTGCATTTTACAGTTCTGGGCTATTTCCAGGTCAGAAGGAAAAGACATATGGATATTAATTTTGGTGGGGAAGTTAGTAGCAAGGATGAAACTTTGTTCATCTCGTTCACTTTAATTCATGAAATGATGAAGAAGTTGGGCAGGATTTTTACATTTGGGTTTCATACTTTTCAAAACATCAAACTATTTACCAGTATAACACATGGAAGAAAATTACAATTTCGGGGCAATTGATCAGAATGAAACCCACTATATAGACAGCTCGAAAGGAAAGAGATTCGGCGGATATCTGATCGATACAGTGGCAAGGTTGGTGATCACCTTTGTTTTGGCATTCATCTTTCCGAACCTATTCCCTGATGAAGAAGCTTCTTATTTTGCGAGTTTACCTTACGACTATAGTTTGGCTGTTCTTTATTATTGGGCTTTGGAAGCCTCAACTGGTCAAACTTTGGGAAAAATGATTTTAGGTATGCGCATCATCAAAGACGACGGAAGCACTCCAACAGGCCTCAATATTTTGGGCCGGTCTTTTTGTCGCCTTATACCATTTGATGCATTGTCTTTGCTAATCAGTGATCGCGCTTGGCACGATACCATTCCTGAAATTCGCGTAGTGGATAAGTGAAACATGTTCCTGATATCATGAAATGAAAAATATCGCTTTTGAAAATCAATAGCCCAAATTTTCGGATATGAAACTGTATTTGCTTCTTGCCTCTTTACTATGCCTCACCACATTAAGTCGTTCACAACAGAACATGGTCACCTATGCGGGTGATGCCGGCAAAGAATGTTTTTATGACATCGCAGGATTGTCGAATGGAAATTATTTGGTTTCCGGTTACGCAGATGACCTGGACTGGATAGCAGAGGGAGTGCCTGTTGTCACGTTGGGCGGAACTTCAGCAATCCACAATGCATTGGGCACAGATCGATATGCATTTCTTATTTTGTTCAATCATGGTTTAACGGAAATGCTTGGTGTTTTCACATTGCCGTCCGGTGCGGCAGAAGACATCAGATTTATTAAGCTGACCAATCAGATTGGAGAAACTACAGGTGACATTTTCATCAGTGGAAATACCAGTGATACTTATGATGAAGATGGAGGATATTTTTTAGCCAAACTCGATCACAACTTCGTAGACGCATTGCCCACTTCATTGCTGTGGACCAGAAATGTATGGGCTGAATCCGGACCAAAAGACTATCATCCGTGGGATGTTACCAGTGAAGGTGAAGTTTATTATGTATCCGGTCATTCGCATGATTACAACTGGAGTGCGATGTATTGTCTCGATCAAAATGGAGATAGAAAAGTGGTCGAAAACTGGCGCACACATTGGCTGACGGCGGGAGGCGAATGGCATGGATCACCTGCCAGCAGCAGCCCATCCGAAGTTGCTTATAGTGGTATCGCATTCAAATCCGCAGGGAGATGCGAGTTCCGATCTTGGAATGATGAAGATTACAATTTGATGCAACAAGATGGAAATGGCGGAATGAAAAAGGGAAAATGGCCAGTCGATATTCTCTTTAGTGGTCCGTGCAATCCGGATGCACCGACAGCAAATGGACCGGGCTATACCGGATATTCACCCGAATCTTGTTGCCCTGTTTGGGGTGCTTCGAGTGTCGTCGTAGATAGACGCAATAATCACTTGTATATCGGGATGAATATGAAGAGTTATGGCATATCTCCGGACTTTGAACCTGCTGTAATTGCGATGGATGAAACAGGTGATTTAAAATGGTGGAGTCGTTTGTATCATGAAATTACGCCGGCGGGTGATACCATGATTTCTGTACCCGATCAATATGTTGATGCACTTGCGATAGATTATAGTCTTCCCGTGGATCAAGGAATGCTCGTTGTTGGCGCCCGTGCTCACGGCAACAATACCGAGAATCTTTGGGAGGGAAACAGCATTGCAGCCAACACCAGTGCCCAAGGTTTTCAGAATCAATTCACCGGAACCAATGGTGATATTCATGAGTCATGGTTGGGCAAACTAAAACTCAACGACGGTACATTGATGTATAGTACTTATTTCGCAGAAATGACCGATGGCGGTGGAAATTATGGGACTACTCATCCTGATCCCAACATGGATGGTTGGCCGGATCCCAATTCAGGATGGCCTGATGTCAATACAACACGCCTCGCCAAAAATGCCATTCGTGTTTCGGCGCAAGGAGATGTTTGTGTTGCAGCTGTCGGACGCAGGACCATTACCACTGCAAACGCTTATCAGAAAATGATCAAACCATGGAATGGTGGACACAGTTGCTGGAACAATTTTATACGGGTGTATGAAAATGATCTTTCTATTCCACTTTACAGTTCTTTGGTGGTAGGACAATGGGATACCCTGACTCAGGTAGGCGGTGACAATGTGGAGATCTACGGCATTTTTAAAACAGAACTTGGAATCATTGGTGTTGGAAAACAAAAAGCCGATGACTTAGGTGTTGCACTTGGAAACGATATTCCAGTGACCAATATTCCGGCGTGGGGAGTAAATACACCTGCATCAGAAACCGCGGTGCTAGTTTATTATGTGGCGGAAAATCTTGAGGATGCGGAGGATGATCCAACAACTGCATTGATTGAAAACCAACCACAACATAACACACTATTCGCTTATCCTATCCCCGCCAACGAAAGGGTGATGATCTCGGGCAAGATGATGACTGGCGATTGGCAATTGAGCAATATTGCTGGAGGTATTGTCTTATCAGGTCAAACAAATCATACGCATTCTATAACTCTAGATATTTCTACTTTACAGCAAGGGGTATATTTCTTCGAATGTGATGGTCATACTTCAAAAGTTTTGAAAATAGACTGAACATTAGATGCTGATTTATTCATTTTGTTTAATCGCTTTACCTGAATGGAGAGCGACAAATGGTCGTGTTTTTTCATGACTGACAAATTTTCACCCAAACGCGAATGGCACAGCGGTTGAAAGCCCGCAACCATCATTATAACGAAACTTGAATATGGCAACTACCCAAACCGAAGGCACACTGAAAGTTCACACCGAGAATATTTTTCCCGATTATCAAGAAATTCCTGTACAGCGACCACGAAATCTTCCTGAGAGAATTGGTCAGCAATGCGCAGGATGCATGTCAGAAAGTAAAAACACTCAGTATTTCCGGTGAAATTAAACATGACGGAAAAGGCCTCTGGGTGGAGGTCGTTGCTGACAAAAATGCCAATACCCTGACAATCCGTGACAATGGAATCGGAATGACCCAGGAAGAAGTTGAAAAGTACATCAACCAGATTGCATTCAGCGGTGCAGAAGAGTTTGTAGAGAAATACAAAGACGCTCAAATCATCGGGCACTTTGGACTGGGATTCTATTCTGCTTTTATGGTTTCCAAACAAGTAGAAATTCAAACTTTATCGCAACGCGAAGGCGCCACACCGGTGCATTGGAGCTGCGATGGATCACCGAATTTCACTATGGAACCGGGCAACAGAACCACTCCGGGAACTGAGATTATCCTTCATCTTGCTGACGACTCAATTGAATTCGCTGAGGAAAGTAGGATTCAGGGCATTTTGGATAAGTACTGCAAGTTCATGCCCAACGAAATTCAGTTCGGTGAAAAATCAGATTGGGTGCAAGGCGAAGAAGTGGATGAAAGCGGTGAGAAAAAAGAAGTTGAAGTCAAGGTTCCCAATATCATCAACAATACTGAACCACTGTGGCTGAAGAAACCCGCGGACCTGCAGGATGAAGATTACAAAAAATTCTATCGCGAGCTCTATCCCATGACTTTTGATGAGCCGCTGTTTCATATTCATGTCAATGTAGATTATCCATTCAACCTGACCGGAATTTTGTTTTTCCCGAAAATGAAAAACAATTTCGAAGTTCAAAAGAACAAGGTTCAACTTTACAGCAATCAGGTTTTCATCACTGATGAAGTGAAAAACATTCTCCCTGATTTCCTCACCTTACTTCACGGAATTGTGGATTCTCCAGACATTCCGTTGAATGTATCGAGAAGTTATTTGCAGGAAGACGCCAACGTGAAAAAGATCTCTTCTCACATTTCGAAAAAAGTGGCGGATAAGCTGCAAAGCATGTTCAACAATGACCGTGAGGATTTCGAAAGAAAATGGGATGACATCGGAACGTTTATCCAATATGGCATGCTTACCGATGAGAAGTTTTATGAGAAGGCAGAAAAATTCTCATTGCTGAGAACCGCTGAGGACAAATTCCTCAATATGTCTGAACTCAAAGAAAAAATTCAGGATACACAGAAGGATAAAAAAGGTGATGTGGTGGTTCTCTATGCGAACAACAAAGAAGAACAACACGCACAGATTGATGCAGCCAAAGAACGAGGATATCAGGTGATCATTCTCGATGGGCCATTGGCGCCACATTTCATTTCTCAGGCTGAACAGAAAAATTCGGGATTGCGATTCAAACGTGTTGATGCCGATGTGATGGACAAGCTCATTGAAAAAACCGATGAGATGCCTTCAACCCTTTCTGAGGATCAGCAAAACAACCTCAAAACGGCACTTGAAAATTTCGTCGACAAAAAGAAATTCCAGGTTGAATTTGCAAGCCTCTCTCCTACCGAAGCACCTTTCGTGGTGACACAAAATGAATTCATGCGGAGGATGAAAGAACAGAGTATGATGGGTGGCGGTGGATTCTATGGCACACTTCCAGATAGCTACAACCTTGTGGCGAATGCCAATCATCCAATGTTCAGTAATTCCATCACTGATGCAGAAGGTAAAACAGTACTCAACGAAGAAAAAGTAAAACAGGCGATTGATCTTGCCCTCCTTGCGAAAGGATTGTTGAAAGGCGAAGACCTGACCAAATTCGTAAAAGCCAATCTTGAAAAACTGGCTCACTGATCATTCCGCATAACAAAATTCAGGACCTCAATTTTCAAAGAATTGAGGTCCTTTTTTTTATTGCAAATCCTTGTAATGTTCATAGACCACCGCATTTTCACCGGTGATGTAGCCATGCTTTTTATAAAAGTTGAGGGAATTTTTGGTGGCATTCAGAAATACCCAATGGATGCCAAATTCGTGAGCATGTTTCTCGAAATATTGCAGCAAGTCGCTCCCATAACCATGACCCTGATGCAATGGATCAACCGCGATGAACCACATGATGCAACCATTCAAAGTTAGCTTCTCTGTGATTAAAACAGCATTGAGCAATTCATCATTCCACAAGCCAAATGAAACACATCTTTCATCCGAAAGAAAATGACTTATCCATCCTTCTTCCGGGTAATTGCCGTCGGAATAACGCAAAGAATCTTGTCTCAGAATCTCAATGGTTCTGGATAAATCAGGTAAACGGAGTTGTTTGATCATACTTGTGTTCGACATATGCGATGCTAAATTACATGCATCGAGCATTGCGATATTTATATCCTGATCAAAGGCATCCATTCTTCCTCCGCAATCGGAAATTCATTGGTATCCAAAAGATCCAAAATTTCATCATTCCAAGTTTTCCCTTGTACCAAATGATAGTCCATTTGCTTTTTGAAATACTTCCTCAAATTTTCCAATTCACTAAAACTCGTGCAAATCATCACTTCGTCGTCGGCCCATGCCAACGGCTCTTCCGTGAGTTTGTAATTGTTGATGAACTCAGCAGATCCAATTTTCAAATCGTCGTAAACTTCCTGAATACTGAGATATGGAGAATATTTAATGACCAGGTGAACGTGATCCGGCATGCAACATGATTCAACCAAAATTCCTTTTAGGCGTTTCGCCCGAAGTGCAAAGAAGTCCGTGAGAATATCTGTCATGCCTTCATGCAAAATTGGCTTTTGACCTTCAACACAAAATGAAATGTGAATGTATAAACTGCTTATAACTGTCATGGTTCTTAGTGCAATGAAATATGAAAAACTAATGCCTTTGCGAAAGTAATTTCCAACAAATCATCGCCATCCAAAACATATTCTGAATGAGCATACCTTATGCCTCACACATTGCATAAAACAGTAGCAATCCTCATTACAAAACACATAAATTCGAGAAAAAAATCAATCGCAGATCACACCATAATTTCCAATCAGGATGATGAGATCGCTGACTCCAACGACACCACTCTCATCGATGTCGGCCGGACAATACAGGCCATCTGACCAAACACAAGAACCATCGTCGGTAGTAGCCGAGGGATCGTAGTTCATAGCAGAAAAATAAGTACAACCATAAATACTGGAGGATGTTTGCTGAAGCGCAGAACAAATCGGGGTTGCGTAAATATTGTCATCATCGAAATTCATACAAAAGCCACACATATGTCTTTTGAAAAAACACGATGCCAATGCGACGATGCCATTATCCGGATAAGTACAATGATTCGGTAAAATTTGTGGTGCTGTGTGTAGCTCACTGCACAGACCATTTGCTAAGCGAGTAGTATGAATTGCATGAGAACCTCGAAAACTCAAAAATCCACTGCAAAAACAAGCGATCAGTGGCCCTGTATCATAAGGCACCACACAATCATTGCTGTCATGAAAACCAATATAAGCTATTTCGGGATTGTTGAGCATATCTTCCAATACAGGAATGGCGCCACATTGATCCAGCACCGCTTTTACCACAAACGTCTCAGTGAGTGAATTACCACTATTGTCCAATGAACCTACCAGATCGCTGAAACCTTCTGCAACTTGTGCATTCGCTTCATCCTGATTCCAAAAAGTACTCAACATGGCAGTGATAGAACCAGCACTTTCACCCGAAAGAAAAACATGGTTTTCATCGATGCCCCATGTTGACTGCATACTCTTCGCAAACCTCATTGCAGCGCGTGCATCCTGAACGGCACAATACATGGCACGTTGCAGATTACTACCATAACAATTGACACAAATTACATTGTCGCAATTCCAGCCGAGGCGATAGTTCATATTCGCTACAACAAAACCTCGTTTGGCGAATTCGATGGACTGATAAGTCAATTCATTTTTATCGCCAGAAATAAATCCACCACCATGAATGTTCAGGATGAAAGGCCGGCCTTCAATCGGGTCGATGGCTGGATCCGGATAGTAAACATCCATCACCAATTCCACATCCTGATTGGTGAAAAACTGACTGGCGTTGCCATAAGGCACATCCAATTGTGAGATGATCTGATCATCTTCAAAAATTGCATTTTCAGAATACCGTTCACCAATACAATGCTGTGCTTCAAATTGAACATTGAAGCATAAAACCAGTATGGATGCGAAAAAGTATTTCATGTCACTTATTGATTTGTTGATCAGCTTTCGAGTTAGCATCCTGTATCATCTTATCCCCTCTTGCCTCAGCGTCTGTGACTAATTTATTTGCCTTTTGTTCTGCAACACCATAGGCATTATCCGCCTCTTTGTTTGACTTCTCTACTGCCTTATCGTAAACTTTATCAGCTTCTTTTTTCGCTTTGTCGGCCGCGATTTTAGCGGCTGCCTTTTCAAGCGGATTTTTTGTTTTGGCAACCAAATCATCTGCCGCTTTATAAGCTTCATCCTTTCCTTTCTTCGCCAATGATTCACCTTGTTTTTTAGCGTTGTCTCTAATCTGTGCGGCTTCTGCGAGGGCTTTATCACGTTGGGCTTTCGCTTCATTCACCAATCGTTCTTTTTCCGCAATGGCTTTCTCCAAAGCTTCATTTTTCAGATTCGTCACTTGTTGTTTGATTTCCTGCACAGCTTGTTCTTTGAGGTTATTCACCGCATCCTGACCAAGCGCCTTGCTTGTGACACCAACTTTTGGATCTGTAACTGTACCTGTGATCACGGCGATCATATTGATCTTATTTCCGATACTCACGTTTGTTCCAAGTTTTTGATTGATTTGACCTATCCATGAATTGGCCTGACTCACTGCGCCAGAAGGGAATTTATCCATCGGAATGTCCATATCCACATTGTAATTGATCTCCTGATCGAGAGTGGTATACCCAGAAACTTTTGCAGGAACACCATCAATAAGCTTCACAGTAAAAGGATCGACATTTACAACACCGTCCTTGATTTTGAAAGAAACATTCACATCACTGATGGTTTGAGCTTGTTTGAGTTTATCCAGATTGATTTTTTCTGCAAGCTTTACAAGCGGCGCAAAATCCTTGATGGTTACGCTTTTGGTACTTAGGGTTCCCGCACCATTCACAGTTGGATTGATTGGCATCATTTCCTGTGAAAGATCACACTTCATATTGAATTTCGTGCTGAAGCGACCATTACATGCCTTGGCTATCGGCGCCATTTTTTCGACTGTATTGAATTGCGTCGCTGCTTTGTTGATGTCCATGTCTTTGATATCGAAATTGAAATCCATGGCAGGCTTGCTCAAATCCTGGGCATAATAATTCCCACTCATCACGACACTTCCTTCCAACACATTCATGGCGAGGTTGCGAAGCGTAGCTACTTTATTCCTCAAAGTTATGCCACCTTTCACATTGTTGATTTCATTGATGTCGTAGATCATTTTATTGAACGAAGCGTCAAGATCAAAATCAATGTTGCCTGGAAGTTCGATTGGCGACATAGCAGTTGATTCTGTTGAAGCGGGTTGTGTTGATTCAGTAGTGGTCGATTCTGTTGTTGCGGCGTCATCAGTCATGAATTCATTCAAGTCCATTAGATTTGAACTGATGTTGAATCTTCCAACTAACAGAGAGTCGCGCAATGCATAAGCGAGGTATTGTTCAATTTTTCCCGCAGCTTGAATGTCGCTTTTACCAATTTGTGCATTGAAATTCGCAAGGTCTATGAATGCCGGAGAGAAATTAAACGTGGCGGTATTTACCTGCAAATCGTATGGAAGCGAATCTGATTTGAAGAAAACATTTTTGATGTCGATCATTCCATGTGCATCAAAATTTTCATAATTACCTTTCTCGACGGTGCTATAATTTCCTTTCACCGCAAGATCTGCATTGATCTGACCATGAACTTCATCACTTTTTTCTAGAGGAATAAATTCTTTCACATTGTCCAGATCAACAAATGCCTTACACATGAAATCGATGAATGGATCGCTTTCAGGAGTGCGGAGTTTTAGCGACATATCCACAGGATTACCCGCCATTTCCAAATGGAATTTGTCCACGTCCACAGTGGTATTGTCCATCACATTCATATCAGCAACAATGGCTGCCTTTACATTGATGTTGTCAACACTTTTCGGAAGATCAGGATATTTGAAACGCGCGTTATCAATTTGCAGATTCAATCCAATTCCAGGCATGCTTGTTTCATTGTATTTACCACGCACATAACCATCGAAAGCGAGTCCGCCGGTTGCATCAACACCTTTCACATCCTTCGCAAATTCCAAGGGAACCATGGAGAGGAATTGTTTGAAGTCATTCTTAAGGGCTTTGAAAGAAATATCCATGTCTATGTCTTCACCAGGCATGGCTACCCAACCCTGAGATTCCAATTCAAGTTCATTCAATTTGATCACATTGCCAGCAAGTGTGTACTTGCTGTTTTTCATATCCATTTCGATATCGGCCTGCAAATCCGTTTTCACTTCGTTGAGGTAAGTGATGCCATCAAAATTGAAAGTGGCTTTATCGGCAGTTGTCTTTGTAATGAGTTTGAAAACATCCTGTGTAAAATCACCGGTACCACTGTGATTCAATCCTTCGAATTTCATTTTCATGGGCATGGATTGATCATCATAGGTTATCTTACCATTTTCGATGAAATACTCTTTCAACTTCATTTTGAAACTACCTGCTTCTTCGGCAGGAGCTTCCGGTTCAGGTGCCGCAGCGGTATCAGCTTTGGCAATATCATAATTGGCCACACCTTCCGGGGTCACGCGCACATCGAAAACCGGATTTACAATTCCTATTCTTTTAATCTGAATTTCATCACCAAAAAGACTTTTGATGTCGACAACTGTCTCGAGACTTCCTATTTGCGCAAGTCGAACACTATCAAACGGAGCTACGGTATTGTCGACAGTAAGATCGTCAACAGTAATCCTGAGGTTCGGGAAATTGCGGATGAGCGAAAGACTTACTCCGCTCCAATTTACACGGGCATTGAGGTTATCGTTGGCAGCTTGCTTTATTGCTGCTTCAATTTTGCCTTTGAAAACGAAAGGAAGAATAAGAAGCAGAAGGAAAATCACACCGATGGTGATTCCTGACCATTTAAGGACTTTTTTCATCATAGAAGGATAACTGTTTTTCGAAAATTATGACAAAGGAACTCATGTTGGCGTTAAAAACGGGAGATGATAGGAAATGTTTTCAACGCATCATTTTTCCCTTCCGGAAATTAAGAAGCAATCAATCGACTTTTAAATTTTGAGAAGTCATAGGAAACATGGTTCCAGTAGTTACCATCTTATCAATCTAGGAAAAACATTAACTTCGTGAAACATTAGAACACGAAGAGCATGGTCACCCTTTTGATTTGCGAAAATGATGTCGAGGCACATTTGATGAAAGGCACCCTTGAGTCTGAGGGAATTCATGCCTATATCGCCAACGAATACCTGAATACCATCATACCAGGATATACCAATATTGGCGGAATTGGAATGAAACTGATGGTAGATGACGCCGATATTGAGAAAGCCAAAGTGATTCTCACTGCCTATTTTCCAAGGCTTACACCCGGTGTCAAATTGGTTTGCCCAAATTGCGGTTCGGAAGAGTTAACTGTTGGACACAACAACGACTCCGTCCAGAAAATCGCATTTGGTGTGCTGTCGCTGATCACCGCCACTCCTATGAATAATATCCGGGGAGAACTCCAATGCACCCAATGCGGAAAAATCTTTTAGCATAGGCCATTTTTCATTTTTGCTCACATTAAAGTTTACCATCCGGATTAACACATGTAAGGTTCACCCTGTAATTGTCAATTCGATGCACAGTGGTCCTACTCGCACAGGAACTAACAATTCGAGCACTCCAATGATGATCCGATGGGTGGATTAGGGCTTTTCAGGACTTTGCAAACAAGCTTATCACTCTATTTATCAAGACATTAGATTTTCGACACCTCCCTTTTCAACAAAAAACGCTTGGAAATCCCGAATGGATGTGTATTTTCGCGCTCCCAAAAATTAATTATAAACAATTCAAAATCAATGAACCGTTACGAGACTGTTTTCATTATGACTCCCGTGCTGTCTGAAGAACAAGCAGCGGAAACAGTGGATAAGTTCAAGAAGTTTTTGAAAGGTAAGGGCGCTAAAATCAAGCACGAGGAAAACTGGGGCTTGAGAAAATTGGCGTATCCTATCCAGAAGAAAACGACTGGCTTCTACCAACTGTTGGAGTTCGAGGCACCGGGCGAATCAATCGGCCCTTTTGAAACTGAATTCCGCAGGGACGAAAGAATCCTGCGCTTTCTGACCACCGCTATGGATAAATACCATGTGCAGTACGCAGAAAGCCGTCGCAACAAAGCCAAGGACAAAAAAGAGAAATCTTCTGAGGCCAAAGCTGAAGCTTAATCTTCTAACCTTTTAAAAAACAGAAAAAAATGAGCGAAGAAATCCGTTACCTGAGTCCGATAGATATCGAAACCAAGCAGGAGAAATACTGCCGTTTCAAAAAGCACGGAATCAAATACGTTGACTACAAAGACGCAGACTTCCTATTGAAGCTGTGCAATGAACAAGGTAAACTCCTGCCACGTCGCATCACTGGTACTTCTTTGAAGTATCAACGTAAAGTGGCGCAGGCTGTGAAGAAAGCACGTCACTTGGCTTTGATGCCATACGTAGCAGATATGTTGAAATAATAACCACGGAGGGACAACATCATGGAAGTAATTCTGAAATCAAACATTGAGAAACTGGGTGCAAAAGACGAAGTCGTAAGCGTTCGTCCAGGATATGCACGCAACTACCTCATCCCGCGTGGTTATGCAATCGCAGCCACCGACAGCGCGAAAAAAATGCTGACAGAAAACCTGAAGCAACGTGCACACAAAGAGACCAAAATTCTTGCTGAAGCGGAAACACTTTCAGCGAAACTTGGAGCACTCGAATTGAAAATCGGTACCAAAGCTTCTGAGACTGGTAAGATTTTCGGTTCAGTGAACACCATCCAAATCTCTGAAGCACTCGCGAAAGAAGGATTCAATATCGATCGCAAAAGCATCAGCATCTCGGATGAACACATCAAGATGCTTGGCAGCTACGAAGCGAAAGTGAAACTTCACAAAGAAGTTTCTGCTGTAGTGAAATTTGAAGTTGTAGCTGAATAAGCCATCACTTCTCATCATATTGAAACCCTGCCTCTGGCGGGGTTTCTTTTTATACGTTAAAAAATGACGTGATTATTTCGCAATGATGCCGACATTCCCCAAACATGTTGCGAAGAATGTTTCATGGCTGCAGGATTGTCACCCTTTTCACCACAGGAAGTGAATCCTGATTCCAGAGACTGATCAGGTAAATGCCATCTGAGCGATGACCGAGGTCGATGACTCCATCGAAAAGAGATTTCTCCTCCAATACTTTTCCATCCGGGCTGTGAATGATCACGCGTTCAAAGCTCCCACCTGAAATCCGCAGCAATCCAGTTGAAGGATTGGGAAATACTTCTACAAGATCAACTCCATTTTCATTCATCCCTTCCGTGATTTCGTAGGTGAAGGTGACGCAAGCTTCAAGGGTATCTACGAAGCAGAAATCGGAGGTAATCCATGCGCATACTTCATAGGTACCAGGTGCATATTGATGATCCACGACCCATGTTTCAACGATGGATGTTCCATCGCCCATTTCCCAAAACATGGGATACTTTTCGGGATAACCTGTTGCTGTGAAAGTGTAAAAGCCATCCTTCAAAGCCACGTAACTCAAGTTCAACCAACATGGGTAAACATCGATGGTTGTACTGATTACATAAGGGCCATCCCACGGACAATCACCGTCCATCAAAATAGCCGTGATGACATAACTCCCTTCTGCAAATACATGAGTGACATCCGCACCCGCTGTGACTTCCATTCCGTCTCCAAAATTCCAGGTTATTGAAACTTCCCCTTCCGCATTTTCTAATTCAAAAGCAAATTCGAGATCGTTGTGCTGGAAAACTAAAATGGAATCCGGACATATGCCATCGTTTGCAAAAGCCGCACTTGTGACCAATGATGCCATCATTGTATATAGGAATCGCATGAGCATTACGGCGAAGATAGTGCGATCATCTTTTCGGAATGGAGGAAAACAAATCGACTACAAGACATCACTATTGTTTCATCGTTCCAAAGAACTCCTTGATTTCACTGGCTTTCTGTGAAATGTCGGAAGACACATTGGGAATTTTCATCGGTATCGGTCAAGTAGCAGATTACTGCACCTTTCGACAAATCGTGGATATTCGTGTTAGGCAATTGTTCCCTGATGAAATTTAGTTTTTCTTTCGGATAGCCCTGACCAAAAATGAGTGTAGAAGCATGCATGGCATCAAACGCATCTTCCCCAAGTTTGACTCTTGAAGATTTTCGATCAAAGTAAATCACATCCCAAGGAACGACACCCACCAACTCCGAATTGCTTTCATGTAAAATAAGAACTTTCAGATCGTTCACTTCTAAAACCCCCGCGTGGTTTGCGCTGTCATTGAACATACAAAAAGAAAGGGCATCAATTCCCTTGTGATCGAGGTAACCATTCAATACAAACTTCTGTGTTCGTGCATCACCACTCAAATCCGAACTGCTCACAATGCGACAACCATCACCTCTTATTTCACTAATGACAAATCCATCTTTGACATGGTGAAAGCAAACAACTTTTTGATCCAAGATGGACATCACTTCTAAATTTCTGCAGACGAGCAGTGTCAGGATGAACGCCATGCTCCATAAAGCGGATTTCGCACGGCGAAATAAAATCCAGGATGCACTGCTTACGACCAGAAAAGTGATCACCAACGATTCGAATGGTGTAATATCAATGTGCATTGTCACACTGCCAGGCCATTCACTCATGGCAATCATGATATCATTCATGACCCTCGTGAGCATTGCAGCGATATGTGCCAGATGGTGATTGATCCAAGGTATAGCATAAAGCACAAAATATGCGAGTCCGGCATACAACACGATGGTTGAAATAGGAATGACAAGCAGGTTTGTCAGGATAAAATAATTCGGGAATTGATGGAAATAAAACAAGGTAACCGGTAACGTAGCCAATTGCGCAGCGGTGCTCACGCAAGTCAGTTTCCAAGCCCATAACAAGAATTTATTTTTGACATAGATGAGGTGAACGAGAGGATCCTGATAGATGACAATACCCAAAACTGCGAGATACGACAATTGAAAACCTGCTTCGGAAATCATGCACGGTTCGCTGATGAGCAGCAGCATTGCCGATACACTCATCGTATTGAAAATATTATTTTGCTTTTGAAAATTATCCGCAATGATGAAGCAAGTGAACATCAAAGCAGATCTCAAAACAGAGGGTGAAAACCCAGTGATACCAGCATAAGCCCAAAGCAGAAAAACGGGCAGCAATGTTTTGGTCCATCTCGCGCGATTACCACGAAACACTCTTTTCAGAATTGGAGAAAGGATCATGTAGATCAAAGCAACATGAAGTCCGGAAACGGCGAGCACATGTACTGCACCGGCTCCTGCGTAAGACGTCATAAGTTCTTCGTCGAGTCCGGTTGTTTTTCCCAACACCAATGCAGCAAGAACATCGGCTTCGCGTTCTTCGATTTGGTGTGAAGTAAGTTGTTGTAGTAAATACTCTCTTAAGATTCGGAAATAGCCTGTCAGTGTGTGATTATCCGATGACTTGGTGTGCATCCATGACAGACTATCGGCGTAACATTGACCATGAATTCCATGATTCATGAGGTACTGCCGATAGTCAAACACATTCGGATTCAGAGGAGGAGACAAATCCTGAATTTTCGAACTGATGATTATGTCATCATCCACCATAAGAGAATTCAATGCTTCACATGGAGCCAAATACAATAGCACTTTGCCACTTCCAGTGCGCATGTGAATTGAATCACCGGCGCTTATTACTTCCACAAATACCTTCCAAGATTTTTCCTTTTTCGCAGGAACATCGAGTAATCGGACACGATGCAACTGATCTTCCGGATGATGACTGAAATGCGTTTCACTATGCCGAGGATCGGATAATGCTGTAATTAATGCTCCCAGCAAACCCATGAGCAACATGATGGCTAGTGGAGGCAACATCCTGAAGCGATAAGGCAGTGCGCGTCGTTTGACGACCCAATAAAAAATGGTAGGCAACACAATTCCACCAATGACTCCAATGGTCACAAGATGAATCTCATGATGAAGTGCGAAAAATATTCCTGCCGCAAAAGGCAGAAAAAGCCGCAACATGGGAGAACGTTTCCAGGCAGTGAGCATAAAGGTAAATGTGCCCGGCAAATTGCATCATGTGCAGGCCTGCTCACAAATAGACTTCATATGATATTGGAATATTCCATGCGCGACCAGTGCGCATAAGACCCTTTATCTGAACATATTCTGATCGAGGTCTTTGAAATATCTTTTCTTAAAAAGGAAAAAATGTTTGATGATACTTTCAGTATAGATCCCTTTGAGATTTGGTTTCAACGTGGCAGCTTTTTCAAGATGACGTTTCTTTCTCAAAGAAGGCATGCTTGCATAAAAACTGAAATGTGCACGCAGAACGGCCCACAAATGAGTGAATTTACCTTCAGCAGCGAATCGTATTCCTGCGATTCCATCCAATGACAGTCTTCTGAAAAGCTTCCGGAAAAGACTTTTTCCATGATAGTTTTTCACAATCATGTAAAGATTATTGCGGAAATTCAAATACGTTTTGAAAGGACTTTGTCTGTCCAAAGTGCCACCGCCGTAGTGGTAGACAATGGACTCGCGACAAGCACCAACTTTATAACCCCGGTTTTTCAATCTCCAGCAAAGATCGATTTCCTCCATGTGTGCAAAGAAATCCTCATCCAAGCCATTTACCTCATGCCATGCATCTCTTCGAATGAACATGGCAGCACCCGAAGCCCAAAAAACCTCTTGATTGACTACAAACTGATTTTCATCTTTTTCAAATTGGAAAAAGATTCGGCCTGCACAGAATGCATAAGCATCCTTATCGATATAACCTCCGGCAGCACCGGCATATTCAAACCATTCCTTGCGATGATAATCGAGGATTTTAGGCTGACAAGCCACCATACCCGGAACCGATTCCATGTATTTCAATACAGGTAGTATCCAACCATGAGTTACTTCAACATCAGAATTAAGCAGAACAAAATATTCATGTTGAATGTCGCGCAGGCCATGGTTGTAGCCTCCTGCGAATCCGTAGTTTTTATCCAGACAAACCACTTGAACATCGGGAAAGGATGAAGACAGAAACTGGAGAGAACCATCGGTCGAATGGTTGTCAATCACAACAACATCAGCCAGGTCATTGCTATGCTCAACGACACCAGGCAGAAACTGCTTCAGGAATTTTTCACCATTCCAATTTAATATGACAACTGCGACCTTTTTCAAAACAAATAAAGAAGCGCGAAGCTAATGACGACCGCTCTATCATCGACAATACGGGTGAGAGAAGTATGAAGTTACCTGATCAATGAGGATTGTACCACAGATCTTCTATTTCATCGCGGCTATTCGGATCGCGGCGCTGATTGGCATTTTTTTCCGATGCATCACCCATGTTGAGGGCCATGGGTCTGGATTTCACCATATCCTTCCAGAAGTAGTTTTTGATTTCAGAAGGCACATCACTGTGCAACAATTCCATGTCGCCACTGAGATTGGTATCATAGAATAAAAATCTGCGGTTGTGCAGATTGCCATCAGTCACGTAGTAATGCCAGATTTCATAAGGCCAATAATCCGAATCACTTGGGCGTATTACACGGGTATTTGGCTTACCATATTGAAGATAAACGCGGCCACGATCGGTTTGCCAGCCTGCTTTCGATTTGGTAGAAAAATTTTGATCGACGATTCGAATGCTTTCGTTGTACTTCTTCCATGCCCCATTTGGATCCTCCGGATTTCGTTTGAGCCAGAATGAGTATAGAAATGACTGGAGGGTTTTCAGATCGGCGTTTTTCAGTGTGTAATCTATTGTGTTGCGATCAATATCTCCAGCAATAGGTAAGTGGTAAAGAATGTGTGCATACAACACATCTCTGTCTTGAAACGAGGAAGCAAAAGAGGTATAAAGTTCCAGATCCGTAATGACCATCGTTTCTGGAGATGACTCTTCAATTCTCGCCCTGCTGAACGATCTTTCCTTGAGATATACCAGTTTATTTTCACGATCCCGGATTTCAATTTTCACTTTGTATTCGCCGGATGTCAGTGCAGAAATATCAAGTGTGTGTAGAATAGGAATCACCTGATTGGCCTTCTCCTTTTTCATTCTGCGGCATTGCTCGATGACTCTTCCTTGAGAATCTACGATAGAGACATCACTCACGAACGGTTCTCCTGCTCCGAAAGCAACGTCCGTATTATAAATTTCCGCATAGAACATCAGGCTTTTCAGCGATGCCGGGAAATAATCCGAATTGTATGGCATGATGTCATAACCCGCTTTGGTGAAATGGGTTTGTTCTTGTGCCGGTCTATATGCACTTACAAACTCAATATCGGAAATGAAAGCACCTGTTGCCGGGTTATTTATTTCAACTTTTTGAGCGTATTTGGTGACTTCGCTACCCGGAATTCCAAGGTCGGTAATTTCCAATTCCAGATCATAAATTCCTTGACTCAGCGCAAAACGAGAAATCGTCATGAAATCTGCCGCGCTGCCTTTGGTAAACATGTCACTTTCCGCAATTTCCTTGGAATAATCTACAATCTGCCCATTGCGACTCAGGACAATCATCATTTCAACTTTTGAGCGAAACAAGCCTGAATCCGCTGGAATTTCGGAAAGCGTGCGGCCATCAAAAGACGCATAAAACTCCACGTAAGGTCCTTTATCCGGCGCATGGAACACGCGATAATCAAATGTGAGTCGAATGGACATCGCGTTCAACGATGTGCCAAGGCAAATCGACAATACAAGGAGGCGCAGAGTATTCATTATACAGGAAAATTACAACATTGTAAAATTACGAAAAACCGCATAACACTTCGCAAAACTGATGCCTGAGCCTACAACGTTTGACCTGTGATTTTTCGCGATCAGGAAGTTGATGCATTATTCGTAAAGTTGCAGCGCATTTGGTAGGTCTGGCATCGTCCACTATAGAAATTTCAGCCTGATCTTGATGAATCCGGGCAATTCGCGGGAATCGAACGACCACAAACGAAAACCATCAGGCTTTCTTCATGAATTTACAGGAATTGTACAAAAAACATGGCAGCGCAGTCTATCGGCTTGCACTGCATTATGTACAAAACTCCGAGGATGCACAAGAGATTACGCAAGATGTTTTTGTCGCGGTGTTTGAACATATGTCCGACTTCCGTGGAGAAGCACAGATCAGTACCTGGATTCATCGTATCGCCATCAACAAAAGCCTCGATTTTCTGAGACACCGAAAACGGAAGAAGCGCTTCGCATCTGTCTTTTCCATTTTTACCCAAAACCAAGAAGCCATTGATATACCGCATTTTGATCACCCGGGAATTCTCTTGGAAAGTCAAGAAGAAATGAAAATCATTTTCGATGCCATCAATCAACTTCCAGAACAACAAAAGACGGCTTTGATCCTGATGAAACTGGAAAACCTATCACAACAAGAAGCAGCAGAAATCATGAAGATCTCAACAAAAGCAGTAGAATCTCTCATATCGAGAGCAAAACAAAAATTAAAAGAACTCCTGGCGAAGGAAAACAAATGAATAACCGTCAAAACAGATAGTCCATATGAAAGACTTAGACAAATTATCAGATCTTGTGGTAGCTGTGGAACCACCGCCATTCCTGATAAACAGGATTGAGGCTAACATTGCGCGGCGTAAAAACACGACCATGCCTACCGCTCGTGCTTGGTCTATAGGACTTCTGCTCCTTTCCGTTTTGGTCATGGACTACGCAGTACTGAGTTCAAAATGGCATGGTTCAAATCAGTCAGCCGAAACAACATTGATTGAAATACCTGATCATCAGCTTTACCATGAATAAGATCAAGATACTTTATGTACTCGTGATTTTGTGCATTGCCGGCAATGTCTTTATGGCGTGGCAACTTCATCAAAATTCGAGGCCTCCTGCACGAAAAGAACCAAGAGAAATCATCATTGAAAAACTTCACTTCAATGAAAATCAGGTGAAGCAATATGACGAGTTGATACGTAAACACCGTTACGATATTGAGCAAAACGAAAAAAACCTCAGGGAGACGAAAAATGCGCTGTATGTCACACTCAGCCAAGAGGAGCCATTGCAGACCGATTCATTGCTGCAGCGTATTCAGGAAACACAACATCAGATAGAGTTAACACATTATCATCATTTCCGTGACATCCGTCAATTGTGTGCCCAAGAACAGCTCGCTGCTTTTGATTCGTTGGCCTTTGAATTGGCGGCATTGTTTGCACCTCCACATAAGCCAAATCACGATCGCAAACATTGAAAACGATATTGAACATATTGCTTTCACTATTGGTCTTACATGCACATGCGCAAAACCGCATTTGTGAATTAGAATTTGTACCCATGTTTCAAGGAGAGCCTTTGATCATAGGCAAATACTACTTCGATCCAATTCATCAGGACAGCATTTGTATTACGTCTTTGAAATTTTATGTGACATTAAAAGACAAACACGAAGAGAGGTACGAAGACAAAGTGAAATTGATGGAATATGATGAAGAAAACCGTCACCTCACATACCATCAAAATCTAACTGATGTCCCCTCCGAACGAGAACTTCTAATTGGCATTGACAGCACGCTCAATACATGTGGAGCATTAAGCGGCGATCTCGATCCATCTGTTGGCATGTATTGGACCTGGAATACAGGCTATATCAATGTTAAAATAGAAGGCCGTAGCAAAAACTGCTCAGCACTGAAGCACGAATTCCAATTTCACCTTGGTGGATATTCGGGTAAATACAAAGGCATTCGGCAAGTCAACCTCGAGTTGCATGATTTCGTGAAATGCAAAATGGCGATAGAACTAGGTGATTTTTTTGCAGCAACAGATTTACGTCAAAAACCACAGGTCATGTCACCAAGCGATGAAGGCAACAGGCTCGCAACTCTATTCGCAAACACTTTCCATTTGATCAGATGAATGTCCGTATGGTATTCATATCGATGGTATCCGCATGTTTGCTAGGCTTTGCGTATCCCAAACAGAGGCCGGAAATTCCCGAGTATTTTCCAGAACCGAAACATTCTTCAGAACAATATTCTGACATGCAGATTGAATTGGGAAGAATGTTGTTTTACGACCCAATACTCTCCAGGGACAGCACCCTTTCATGTTCTTCATGTCACAGTTCATACAACGCATTTGCGCATACCGATCACAGTTTAAGCCATGGCATCGAAGATCGCATCGGAACGAGAAATGCTCCTCCACTTTTCAATCTTGAATGGCAAGAAAAACTGATGTGGGATGGCGCTGCAAATCATCCTGAAGTACAACCTGTGGCGCCCATATCCAACGCATTGGAAATGGACGAAAATCTGGAACATGTTGTCCTAAAATTAAGTCGGCAGGACATTTACAAAAACATGTTTGCTTCCGCTTTTGGCAGTGAAGAAGTCACCGGTCAGCGGGTTCTGAAAGCCATCGCAGCATTTCAACTTTCTCTGCGCTCATTCGGATCAAAATACGATCTTGTAAAATCTGGAGAAGCCATCTTTACTGCCCAAGAAAATTCCGGCTATTCCGTTTTTTTGAAGCACTGCAATACTTGTCATCGCGAACCATTGTTCTCGACTTTTGAATTTGCGAACAATGGATTACCAGTTGACGCTGATTTGAAAGATGCAGGAAGAATGAGAATTACACTTGAAAAAAGTGATTCACTTCTTTTCAAAATACCCTCATTGCGCAATTTGAAATATACTGCCCCGTACATGCACGATGGTCGTTTCAGAAAAATGTCGGAGGTTTTAGATCACTACAAATCCGGAATAGTTAAAAGTGTAACACTTGCGAAAGAACTTGAAAGCGGGATCACACTTTCCGATGTAGAACGCACCGATTTGATGGCATTTCTCTCCACATTGAATGACAGCAGTTTCGTTTTCAATCCAGCATTTCAATTTCCTAAAACCCATTTTGTAAATCCATAAGCGAAGGAAAAAAAATATTACGTCGTCCAAAATGAAAAACCACCAAATGAAAAAACTGACCATTGCTTTTTTATTACTGCAATCGATTGTGGCTTACACACAAACCAACCCTGCGATCACTTCTTGGATCATCAACACAGACGGAACAACGGGTAGTCATTATGTATCGGGCAATCCAACATTGATTCAGGATACCGATTCTGCCAATGTGCAAAATGTATATTACTCGAGCAATTGGGTTTATGTGAGGACAAAAGGAGTTCCATCCTATCCAACTGGTCCCTTTTTGGATGGTAATCCATCTATCACAACAAATCAAAATGCGATTTTCAAATTCCCTTTAACGCCACAACAAAATACAGGCACCCTTACTGCGACCAACATGGGAAATATTGGTGTATTCATCAACGGTGTTGCCTTATTCGATTATCGCGATGGCGTATCGTGGAATAATAATACTGGTGCAGAAGGTGGAGGACCGATACCAGGACCACCTGGACAAGGTATTTGGAACCGCGATGCCGTTGTTGCCGAACGCGAAGGATTTGATTGCTCCAAAGGACATCCTGCACAAGGCAATTATCATCACCATCAGAATCCATCAGCATTTAATCTGGATCAAGTGGTACTATCTACCATCTGCAATGCATACGATGCAGAAGGTTTGTATGTGATCAATCCGAATGAACACTCACCACTGATCGGTTTCGCATATGATGGATATCCCATTTATGGCGCATACGGTTATATGAATGCAGATGGCACAGGAGGCATAACACGCATCAAATCCAGTTATCAATTACGCAACATCACGGAGCGTACGCACTTGGCAGATGGTACTGATGTAACCGATGGACCGGATGTAAATGCTACTTATCCCCTTGGGCACTATCGTGAAGATTACGAATTCGTAGCACATCTCGGTGAAGCTGATTTTCTGGATGAACACAACGGCCGTTTTTGTGTAACACCAGAATATCCTGATGGCATTTATGCTTATTTCTGTACAGTAGATGAAAACTGGAACTCTGCCTATCCTTATGCAGTAGGTCCAACTTTTTATGGGACAAAAGTTGCCGCCAAAGTGCCTGCCATCAGTGAATCTGTGACAGCGTATAACGCGACACCAGATTTTGTGGCAACAGATTTCTTAACTTCAAGCGAGCTTGTTGTTTACCCAAATCCTGCATCGGATATCATCGCCGTGCAAGCCAATGGAATTGTAAGAGAGAACATCGATGTAAGATTATTTGACACCAGCGGAAAATTGATTGCACAAACCAGCATTCTCAAAGGCAGTACAATCGCATGGTTTGATACTTCCATACTTTACAATGGAAATTATTTGATTGAATTTTCATCGAAGGGAAAACTCTTGTCCACACAAACGGTGATTGTTTCGAAGTAATCTGCTCTGCAAAATTCTGTATAAAAGAAAACCCGCTACTCAATCAAGTATGGCGGGTTCTCCCCTTTTCAGCGAACAGAATCAGTGATGTTTCACCATCATTCCGGCTGGAGATGGTGTTCTGAAACGCATACCGAATACAACAACCAATAAAACCGCGGCCACGAGTAACCACTTGGAAGGATTGTTTTTGAAATCATCCAACCAACCATGTGGGCCTTCTTCCTTTTCATTTTTGTCTTTGGTGCTCTTATCAATGAACTGATTGTATTCATTCTGATAAGTAGCGCTGCCACTTCTACTCCACCCTGTGAGGGCAGTTACTTCATCTATTTCTCGTTTGCGACGGTTGTATAAATCAACCAAATATTCCTGACCAGCTTCGCAGGTAAATTCGCCTGTAGCAGGATGGGTCAGAATATACCTGCATTGGAAATTTTCTGAATTGGGAGTGACTTGAAACTGCAGATCAGCGGGGAATTTATCTCTCGTATATCTCACGTGGAGACGTGTAAAGAAAATCGTTTGTTGACTTTGATTGGGTTCATTTAACCACCATACACCTGCATTCACAAAATCCTGATTTACCGGAGGAGCTCCAACACAGGGATCACAATGCATATAGTTATACGGGCTGAGGTTCCAGGCATATTCAAGGAAGACAGCATTTCGTCCTTCGTGATTGTATTCCCGATCAAAAAGTGATTTATAGAATTCACCAAATTTTGGCTGGATGTAAAGAGGGATGTTTCTATCAGTAGGAAGTTTAACCGTACGGTAGTTGGTGCATTCAATTCTGCCACTGCGTGTGAAAGCATATACAATCATGTCCTGAGAACCTTGACTGTTGGCCATACCCAAGCGTATCGGCAACATAAATTTTGCATGATCAAATGATATTTGAATCGGTCTCAGGTATTCATCCTTCCTGTTTTTCATTTTGTTCAAATTCACTTTCACCACGAAAAACTTCATGTTGCTTTTGATGTATGGATCCAGAACATCGGAAGCAGTCTCCGGAATTTTGTAGCCATTTTCATTTAACCAAATTTTCAATCCATCGGATTCTTTGGCCGATAGAATCAGAATATCGTATTCCTCGACTGAATATTGAGCTTCGATTTTCACTCCGTGTTTCTCATCTTTAACCATACTCATCTCTTCTAAACTCAACATTTTATCTGAATCGAGCATGTAACTGGCACTGCAGGTAACAACCCTGTCATATCCACACGGATTTGAATCATGGTATTCAACCAATCTTGGTGCAGAATATTCGTTGAGGACGTCGAAGATGTTTCGCTCAATGACTTTGATATCGCTTTCCTTTAACACAGTCGGAACGGGAACAACCATTGCAAAATCTTTGAGGTCACCTTTGAAGTCACTGCTCATGGTGATGACATTTCTATTGCCATCACGAATGAGTATTACTTCACTGCGGTTATTAAAGAGTTTAGCATCGGCTTTGGCCACATAGAAGCCACAGAATGATCTGGCTTCGGCATAAGTGAACAGGAGAATCGCTGCGCTGATCACTCTTAAAATGTGTTTAAACATGTTTGACATTTTGGTGCGGATTTAAAAGTTGAATTATGACTGAACTTGAGGAGAAGTTTGCTTTTTGTTGGTCCATTGAAATACTGGCTGCTTTTGGAGCATATCAAACAGCGGCGTGAATGGTGTTGCGAAAAACAGCACCCAGAATGGAGCCGCATTGATGAATTTAAAATTGGTGAGGTAAAAGAAATACCAGCGACACACACTGACCAGATGATTCTGGTTATGCGACCATTCGGGATGGTCATCGGGTCGGTTATCATGAACAAGGCAAATAACCAGAGTGACCCACTACTCAGTTTCAGCAACAGAACATCCCATTCCCAACCGAGAAAAACAATGGTTCGCAAATACTCTAATAAAGCAATGGTGAGGATGAAAGCTATTCCTGTTTCCAGTCTTTTAACATGACTGAGTACCGCCAGACCGCCTGTTCCAATGATAAATACGAGAACCGCACTGCTGCCCCACTGACCGGGAGAAATCCAGGCTTCACCACTCAGGAGAATCATCAGAACAATTCCGAAATTGGCAGGATTCCAAATGTGTTTGCCGTTGATACGTATGAGAAATTTTTGCCCGATGGCGAAGATGGCTGCAAAAAGAAATAACCAAGGCGAATTAGCTTTGAGGAGCAAGGAAAGACCAAGAGATGTTACCAAAGCACTTTTCATTGAATTTGCCGGCACTCCTGCAAACCGAATGGCTAGAAGTTGTGCAATCATGCTACCGGAAAAAGCTGCGAGGTATTTTTTCCAATCAGCGTCCCAACCCAACATCAGGATTCCATAACATAGAAATGTCACCTGTGAAATGATTTGAAAATGCCTGCCATCAGATTGCAGCCAAGCTGAGAATTTTGTGAAACCTGATCTCATATTCGTGCGAATTTGAAATGCGGTACATACAACTATCGGATTGGTTCAATTAAAAATAAAAAAACACGCCTTTGGCGTGTTTGGGCATAAAAAAACGCGGGACGTAAGTTCTCTACTCTTATATCGCCGCGTTGCTTTCAGTTATTTTGAAAGTAGGTCTGAAACGCTTGAATAAATTCAATGGTTTCACTTTCCCGATACTTTTTGATGCAATTTTGCACCGATGAAAAACGCCTTACTGATCCTCACATTGTTATGTGGGTATGCTGCTCAAGCACAATTTCAACTTTACAAAGAAACCGATAGTCTGCAGATCTACACCAAGTGGAGTCATGTGAAGTGGTACAATAAAAAAAGTGGTGATGTACTTCTGGTGAAAGTTGTTAATCGGTCATCAAGCACTGTTGAATTTTCCATCGGTGTGGAATTTTTTTCGGACATGAAACTCGCAGAAGAAAGCCCTGTTTCCAACTATTGTCTTGAAGCCGGAAAAACATTGAAACCACGTGTACATGGATTGGTTTTTCAAACCACTCAAGGCAAAAAGGAAAATGATGACAGTATAGAATTCAAAGATTTTGATGTCGTGAAAAAGGGCAATGACAAATGCCCGAAAGAGTAATTAGTTCACGAATTCAGAAATGACTTCATCCAGTTCTTTGTTCATCAGGTCCGGAGTTATCATTTCATAATTGGGAGGTAGTGCAAATTCTTCAGGCGCTACTTTTTCGAAACTCACTTCACGAGCCCGCAATCGCATGCACATGCCATATTGCTCTACGTCATAACCCAGCAAAAAACCATCAATCTGAGAAAATGGATTCCACCAGTTTGACGTTTCGAGACCGAGTCCTTTGGTATGATACAACTCAATGGGAGGAAGACTATCGCCCTCCGTTCTTGCGATAGTTTTCGTACACACATAACCCGCAATACTGATGGTTTCGCCTGTATGTTCAAGAGTATACTTTGGATAACGATTGTACCATGCACGTGTTTCTTCTTCACACAATTTCATGGCAAAACGTTTCGACATATTCTTCAGCAATTGCGTGAAAGTCTTTTCGTCATGATCAATGATCAAATCAGTGGTAAGAAGATCGTAGCTTGAACGTATTTCGGAATGCATCATTTCATCTTTGAAATGAAAAACCATTTCTGTGGGATACAAATCCATGAGAACCGACTTTTCTTCGTAGGGGAATGACAGATCATAAACAATTTTCCCCTCAAGACCTTTGCCCAACTTCTGCACGCTTTCGCATGACCAGACGCCAAGGCAAATCACCACAGTAGCGGCGCCAAAGAAGATATACCTGAGGGTAGAGTTCAAAAGGGTCAAATTTTGCGTTTAGTTTATCTCATGGCTTGAAACGCCCGGACACTGACAAAGGTTTCAATTCAGGTCATTAATTCAGACCAAGAGATGGGATTCATGTGAGACTAGAGTAAGAAAGTGCCATTTTTGTCCTCCACATGCTATATCAATCCACAGACACCCTTTTGATGATCAAGCCTCGCTTTTTCAGAAAAAACGAGCAGACGGCCATCAATAACTACTACCAGGCAGAACAGGGTAAGGAAGATGCAGCGGGATTGGCAGAAAAAGAATTCTCAGCATTTGCCGACCAATTGCGAGAGAATGGTATCAAGGTCCTGGTGTGGGATGATGATCGCGGCGTGGATACTCCAGATAGGATTTTCCCCAATAACTGGATCAGTTTCCATCCGAATCAATTGGTGCTCTATCCGATGTTCGCCCAGAACCGAAGAGATGAAAGAGACCTCAGGATCATTCCGCATGTGGATTATGTGAGTGAAAAAAGCCACGAAATCATCGATTTAACCTCATTTGAGGCAAGCCATCAATTTCTGGAGGGAACCGGTAGCCTCGTTCTAGATCGGATCAACGGAGTAGCATATGCTGCCCTTTCTCCTAGAACCCATGAAGATCTCGTGGTAGCATGGTGCAAAAAATTCAATTACCAGCCTGTGATGTTTCATGCCTTTCAGGATCATCAAAATCAACGCGTGCCCATTTACCATACCAATGTCATGCTGAGTATCGGCACAAATTTCACGGTGGTTTGTGATGCATGTATTGATGATCCAATTGAAAAAAACATGCTGCTCAACAAAATTTCTATGTACAATAGAAAGATGATCCGGATAACAGAAGAACAAGTGAATGCATTCTGCGGCAATATTCTCGAAGTGAAAAATGATTCAGGAAAAACATTTATCGTGATGTCAGATACTGCTTTTGATGGTTTCACTTCCGATCAAAAAGCAGAACTCTCCCATTTTGGGACAATCATACATGCGCCCATTCAAACTATAGAATTGTTGGGCGGAGGCAGTGCGCGGTGTATGCTGGCCGAAATTTTCTGAATCATTCAAAACGGCCTAAGGTCCAATTCGGGAAAGTCCACTCCATCGTTTCCAATTCACCATTGAACTGATTGCTGAACCACGGGCTGATGTTTTCATCATTCGGATTTTTGATGACGTGAATCTCTTGAGCAGGCATATAACCTTGGGCGAGCATAAAAATCCTTTCTCCGACATCATTCACGGCCACATCTACCACCATGGCAGCATGTCCGGGCGAACCTCCAACCACAAACAGATCACCGGGTTCAATTTTTAGGATATCGCGTTTTTTGATTTCCTTTTCTACTGAAAGTGTTCCTGCATACATAAAAACCGTGGTGAGATAATCTCGAAAGGATTCATAAGATTGATTTGCCCCTGTCTTTTTCACCCAACTTGTATTGTTTCCAGAAACACTCAACCGAAAACCTTCACGCCACTTGCTGTAGTCCATTCTAAAACCATTCGTTAGATTAAAGTGAATTTCGTCGTATCGTTTTTGCTGCCACAGGTATTCCGCTCTTAGCCGAATGCAAGCGTCTGCGCATTGTTGAAGGTCTTTATTTCCAATCTCCATATCGATGACTGCACAATGAACATGTTGCCACATTTTTTCTTCTCCTGAAAAAAGCAACACCGGACTTCCGTGTGGTTTCAAAGGAAGATTACGGAGAAAATAGGAGAATGAATTGGAGTCCGCTTCCAATCGTGTAAAACCTGGAGGGCAAAGAATGCGTGTCTCGAGATGATTACCTTCAGGATGGATAATTTCAGGGCTGGTATTCGAATCGGAAGGATGGACGATACTTCCACAACAGGAAAACAGTAAAGGAAAGAGCAGGATCAGGCAGGGTTTCATGCTAACAGTATCGGAAATCACCTTCATTTATTTTCAACCATCAAACATTTATCGCAGCTTCCCGGAAATACCAATTCCCCTTCGCGTAAAAGCTAAAAATGATATTGGGACTACGCACGATTTACATCTTGGTAAAAAAAAAGCAAGGTGTAACTTGCGCCCGATATGAATTCCGCTTTCGACATTCAAAAAATCATCGGACAAGCCGCAAAAAACGCGGTAAAAGAATTGTTCGGTGAAGAAACGACCGACCAACAGATCCAACTCCAGAAAACCCGCAAAGAGTTTGAAGGGGATGTTACGTTGGTGGTTTTTCCGCTGGTAAAAATTTCCAAAAAAGGCCCAGAACCCACAGGAGAATTGATTGGCGAATACCTCAAAGCCAATGTTACTGTAGTCTCTGGGTTCAATGTGGTAAAAGGATTTTTGAATATTTCCCTTGCACCTGAATTCTGGATGAAGTTTTTTCATCACATGTCAGGTGACAATAAGTACGGCTTCTCCGAGCCTGGTAGTCGTGAGCATATCATGATCGAATACTCTTCGCCGAATACCAATAAACCCCTTCACCTCGGCCACCTGAGAAACAATTTTCTGGGTTATTCCGTGGCCGAAATCATGAAAGCCATTGGCCATAAAGTCACCAAGGTTCAGATCATCAATGATCGCGGAATTCACATCTGCAAAAGCATGGTGGCTTGGAAAAATTATGGTCATGGTGAAACTCCGGAAAGCAGCGGGATGAAAGGCGATAAGCTCGTTGGTAAATATTACGTCGAATTCGACAAAGCCATGAAGGCTCAGATTTCCGAATTGGTTGCTCAAGGTGTAAATCCTGATGAAGCAGCGAACAAAACGGCGATTATGCTTGAAGCGCAGGATATGTTACGCAAGTGGGAAGCCAAAGACCCGGAAGTGATGGACCTCTAAAACAAAATGAATGGCTGGGTTTACGATGGATTTGCCTCTACATATCAGGCCATGGGTGTGGATTTCGATAAATTGTACTACGAAAGCAACACCTATATCAACGGGAAAGAAGAAGTCGAAAAAGGGCTCCAAAAAGGGGTGTTTTTTCAAAAGGATGATGGTTCCATTTGGATAGATCTCACCGCAGATGGATTAGATGAAAAGGCTGTTCTTCGGAAAGACGGTACCGCCATGTATATCACCCAAGACATTGGCACTGCGATACTGCGTTTTCGCGACTTTCCTGATCTCGC
Organism: Flavobacteriales bacterium; assembly: GCA_016722445.1. Classification (GTDB taxonomy): domain Bacteria; phylum Bacteroidota; class Bacteroidia; order Flavobacteriales_D; family Sanyastnellaceae; genus JAIBBG01. The sequence continues at coordinate 73,523 of JADKIZ010000003.1, forward strand.
ATATCAAATTTATACCGTTGGCAATGAACAGGAATACCACTTTAAAGTGCTGCTCAAAATCCTCAAGAAATTGGGTTTTGAACAGGCTGAAAAATGCTATCACTTGAGCTATGGTATGGTGGAATTACCAGAAGGTAAAATGAAATCGCGTGAGGGTACCGTCGTTGACGCAGATGACCTGATGCACGAAATGGCTGAAGTGGCCAAGGAAGTTTCAAGTGAACAAGGAAAACTTGAAGGACTACCCGAAGAGGAAAAGAGCACTTTGTACAGAACCATTGGAATGGCCGCATTGAAATATTTCCTGCTCCGTGTAGATCCTAAGAAAAACATGATGTTTAATCCGAAAGAAAGTATTGACTTCAATGGCAATACCGGACCATCGGTGCAATACACTTACGTCAGAACTGTTGCGGTTCTTCGCAAGGCCAAAGAATCTGGCTTTCAAATGTCAGATGACCTGTTCACCAATGTAGACGTGTCTACCGTGAGCAATGCAGAATTCGATATTATCCGCAAAATTTATGAATGGCCTGAAGTGCTCGTCGGTGCCGCCTCTGGATACAATCCTGCCGATATCGCTCATTACTGTTACGAATTGGCCCGCGAATTCAACTCGTTCTACCACGATCATCAAATCTTGCGCGAATCGGATGAAAAACTGCGTGCGTTTAGAATTGCACTTACCGCAAAGACAGGCGAAATCATTCGCAACGGCATGAATTTGCTCGGAATTCAAATGCCTGAGCGCATGTAAGAATTGTCAGGAAAGCATCATTTGATCACTCTTTCTATTTAGAACCGTTTTTAATAACGATATTTGCCGGCCATGAAAGTCGTTATAGCCGACAGCAATTTACTCATCCGCACAGGTCTGCACACGTTACTCGGACAACAGTCCGAAATGGATGTGTGTGGTGAAGCGTCCAGTTCGAAAGAACTTCTGGAACTTCTGAAAACCAAAAAGCCGGATGTTGTCATTGTCGATTTTGCGGCTAAAAACTTCAATATTGACGTAGTGCCAGCTGGTCTCAAACTCAGCAAAAAGACGCGTTTTATTGCAATTACTGGTGAGCAGTCAGGAATTACGATCGTGAATGCGTTGCGAGCAGGTGTGCGCAGCTACATCAAAAAAGACTGCGATGCCCATGAAATTGTAGAAAGCATTCGTGAAACCGCAGGTGGTGGTCGATTTTTCTGTGGTCAAATATTGAATACCATTCGCAAGGAATCCATAGATGTCGAAGATTTGCACATCAAAGAATTCAATTGTGAGCCGGTGAGTATCAGTGATCGTGAACTGGAAATCATCACGCTCATCGCTGAAGGCTATACGAATGTGGAAATCGCTGACAAGCTTTTTCTGTCGCCACATACCGTCAATACACACAGAAAGAACATTCTCCAGAAGTTAGGAGTGAACAATACAGCGTCCATTGTGATGTATGCTGTGAAAACCAATCTGGTAAGCCCAAATAAATTTCTATTCAATCGAATGGATTAATATTATCAAATTTTCTGACGTGATTATTCACACACATGAGACAAGCCGCATGGGCTATTCCTTATTTTTGTCCGAATAACAGTGGGATCAATCAAAATCCCCAGGATCTATAAAACAAAAAGTTTGCTCAATGCTAGCAGATACCAACGCAATTGAAATCACCAAAACTGCAAAGAGCAGACTCGATCAAGTAGATTGGGAAAATCTCGGTTTCGGTAAAATATTTTCTGATCACATGGCTTTTGTTGAATACAACAATGGTCAATGGCACAGTCCGGTGATCAAGCCATACGGGCCGATGAATTTCAGTCCAGCCATCAGTGCTCTGCATTATGGTCAGGCCATCTTCGAAGGATTGAAGGCATATAAAAATGAACAAGGTGAAGTTTTGATTTTCCGTCCGGAAAAAATGCTGAACGTCTCAATATTTCTGCGCACCGCATGTGCATGCCCTCTTTACCAGTAGAAACATTCATGGAAATGCTTACCCAATTGGTGAAATTGGATAGTGGATGGATTCCAACGGGTGAAGGAGAATCACTTTACATCAGACCGCACATGTTCGCCATCGATGAATATGTAGGTGTTCGTCCAAGTGAATCATACCTTTTTGTGATTTTCACCTGTCCGGTTGGGAAATATTACACCAATGAATTGAAGGTAAAAATTGAGACCGAATATACCCGCGCCACCAAAGGTGGAACAGGCAGTGCAAAAGCTGCAGGTAATTACGGTGCATCTCTTTTTCCAACACAAATAGCGAAGGATGCAGGATTTGATCAGGTCTTGTGGACAGATAGCCAAACGCACGAATACTTTGAAGAAAGCGGAACCATGAATGTGATGTTCCTTTCTGGTAACAAGGTAATGTCGCCAGCCATCAGCGATTCTATATTGGATGGTATCACACGCAATAGCGTATTGCAGGTTGCTCGTGATTGGGGATATGAAGTGGAAGAAAGAAAAGTTTCCGTTGTAGAGATAGTAGAATTGCTCAAAGCCAAAAAATTGGACGGCGCATTTGGTGTCGGTACAGCGGCAACGATTGCTCCTATCCGCACCATTCATCATCAAGGAACGGATTACGAAATCACCAAAGATCAAAGTTCAGATTTCGCAGGAAGAATGAATACTTATCTGGATCATCTGAAACGAGGTATAGAGCAAGACAAACACCATTGGAATCATAAAATCTGATGAGCCGAAAGGACTTTTCACAGGTAAAACCTGAATTTCAGAGTACCAATCAGGAATCAAAATACGGAGCAGGCTCCCCGCCTTTTCTGCGTGGACCATACGCCAGTATGTACACGATCAGACCGTGGACCATTCGGCAGTATGCCGGCTTTAGTACCGCGGAAGCATCCAATGCATTTTACAGAAGAAATCTCGCAGCAGGACAAAAAGGTTTGAGTGTCGCATTCGACTTGGCCACTCACCGTGGATACGACAGTGATCACCCTCGAGTAGAAGGTGATGTTGGAAAAGCAGGAGTCGCCATCGATTCCATTCTTGACATGAAAATCCTCTTCGATCAAATTCCACTTGATCAGATGAGTGTAAGCATGACCATGAATGGAGCAGTGATTCCTATTCTGGCATTTTACATCGTAGCTGCCGAAGAACAAGGCGTAAAACAAGAACAACTTCAAGGCACCATTCAGAATGACATTCTGAAAGAATTTATGGTGCGCAATACCTATATCTATCCACCACGTTCGAGCATGAGAATTGTAAGTGATATCTTCAGATACACTTCGAAACACATGCCGAAATTCAATCCGATATCGATCAGTGGCTATCACATGCAGGAAGCAGGTGCTACTTTGGATATCGAGTTGGCATACACCCTTGCAGATGGATTAGAATATGTGCGAGCAGGTATTGATGCAGGAATGAGTATTGATGATTTCGCACCTAGGCTTTCTTTTTTCTGGGCCATCGGAATGAATCATTTTGAAGAAATAGCCAAAATGCGTGCAGCAAGAATGTTGTGGGCAAAGCTGATTCAGTCCTTTCATCCGAACAATCCGAAAAGTATGGCATTGCGCACGCACTGTCAGACAAGCGGATGGAGCCTCACCAGACAAGATCCATACAACAACGTTGCCCGCACTTGTGTTGAAGCACTCGCCGCGGCATTCGGAGGTACACAGTCATTGCATACCAATGCACTCGATGAAGCCATTGCATTGCCGACAGATTTCAGTGCACGTATTGCAAGAAATACACAATTGTATTTGCAGGATGAAACGGACATTTGCAAAGCCATAGATCCGTGGGCAGGTTCTGAAGTCGTAGATAAAATGACAAATGACATTGCTGAAAAAGCCTGGAAACTGATCATGGAAGTGGAAGAAATGGGAGGCATGACAGCCGCCATTGAAGCAGGATTGCCTAAGCTTCGCATTGAAGAAGCTGCGGCAAGAAAACAAGCTCGCATTGATAGCGGAAAGGATAAAATTATTGGTGTAAATATTTTTGAATTAGAAGCAGAAGCTTCTATAGATATTCTCGAAGTAGATCAGAAGGAGGTTCGGAAATCTCAATTGGAAAGATTGAAAAAACTCCGTGAAGAACGAGATGAAAAAACTTGCATGGCTTCCTTAGATGCGATTACAAATTGTGCGGAAACCGGCGTTGGCAATCTTCTGGAATTCGCCATCGATGCGGCCCGCAAGCGTGCAAGTCTTGGAGAAATATCGGATGCCATGGAAAAAGTCTATGGAAGATATTCGGCATCTGTAAGAAGTATTTCAGGCGTTTACTCCAGTGAATCTGCCATGGATAAAGACTTTGAAAAAGCGCGTTCGCTGAGCGACGAAGTTGCCATACTTGCTGGACGCCGACCAAGAATACTCGTCGCTAAGATGGGACAAGACGGACATGACCGAGGTGCAAAAGTGATTGCCACTTCGTTCGCGGATATCGGTTTCGATGTGGATATCGGTCCGCTCTTCCAAACTCCTGCTGAGGTAGCCAAACAGGCCGTTGAAAATGATGTGCACATCGTTGGTGCTTCATCTCTTGCAGCAGGTCATAAAACATTGGTACCACAACTTATCACTGAATTGAAAAATTTAGGACGTCCAGATATACTGGTTGTAGCAGGTGGTGTGATCCCAGAACAGGATTTCCCTTTTCTGTTTGATGCGGGCTGTATAGGCATTTTTGGCCCAGGAACAAAGATTTCCGTTGCTGCTATTTCCATTTTGGAAGTGCTCAAAAACGGATTGAAATAATCTCATTCATCGAACAACCATCGTTGTAAGTTGTTTCAGCACTATGAAAGGCAAAATCGTGATTGCCGGTGGTACCGGGTTTTTGGGGAATTATCTCCATGAAAAATTCACCGCACTTGGTTATCATGTAGAGATCATTTCACGTTCGAACGGGATATCATGGGATGACACAACCAAACTCACCGAAACCATCAATGGTTCATTGGCGGTCATCAATCTTGCAGGTAAATCGGTCAATTGCCGATATACTGAAAGCAATAAGCAAGAAATTCTTGGTTCGCGTATCCGCACCACTAAAAGGATGGGTGAGATCATTGCAGCATGCGACAAACCGCCAGAGGTATGGTTTAATTCGAGCACAGCGACCATACATCGCGACGAACAAGAACGCGCCAACAATGAATATGATGGTATTGCCGGTGATGGTTTCTCTGTAAATGTGGCGAAACAATGGGAAGCCACTTTCAATTCATTCGATCTACCTCATACAAGAAGAATCGCCATGCGTATATCCATCGTATTGGGTAAAGATGGCGGCGTCTTTCCTGTGTACAAAAACCTTGTCCGTTTTGGACTCGGTGGCCGACAAGGATCAGGCAAACAAATGTTTAGTTGGATACATATCGAAGATGTCTTTCGCATCATTCTTTTCACTCTTGAAAACAAAAATTTTTCAGGACCTGTGAATATGGCAGCTCCTCATCCCGTCGATAATACAGAATTGATGCGCTTGTTGAGGAAGGCATTTCACATGCCAATTGGCCTTCCCTCCTTCACATGGATGCTCAAAATTGGAGCATTTGTCATCGGTACAGAAACTGAGTTGATCCTGAAAAGTCGTTGGGTGAAATCAAAAAAACTTGAAGAACAACAGTTTCAATTCTCCTTTCCAACACTGGAAAAAGCACTCGCTGAACTGACGACATGAACTAGGAACGTCTGACAGATCCGAGGGATTCACAGCGATATACATGCGAATTGATGTATCTATTCTCAGGAAGTTTCGTAAGAGGTCGGAATTATCACACCCTATCCCATTACAACATGCTCATCAGAAAGGAATTGATTCACGAAAGTGAAGTGGACGGAAAAGCAGAAGAATACTACAAAGTACTTGCAGACGTTTCGAAGTGGTACCAGTGGAGTCCGAATATTTCGCAAGCTACGCTGGCTGGACCATTCAAAGAAGGTTCCTTTGGATTGGTAGAACCCAAACGGATGTCGTTCTGTCAATTGCTGATTGGTAAAACGATCACGAATCAAAAAGTAACACTCATTTTCAAAATACCGATGAGTGTGCTTTATATCGAATACAATTTTTTCAAAGGAAAAAATGGCAACACGATCATCCAAAGAAAATCAACGTTGTTGGGTGCCGTTGGGTATTTAGTCTACCTTCTAAAATCCAAGGCCATACATCGTGATTTCGAACAGACCATTGATGCGTTGCACAAACAAGCGATGAAAATGCGCAAGTTCAGTCTGTATTCCTTTCACAAGTAAAATCAATTTCATCGGCTTGATTGGATGGAAATCTCTGTCCTGTCCATTTTATAGATCAAACCCTAAAGTAGAAATTAATGGGTGATGCATTTCCATCCCCATCCCAAAATCATCGATTGAATGACCTTGCTTACGCTTGACCTTGCGGGCCGCCGAAATTCATAGGCATCATATGATCCTGACCGATGGTTTCCTGAATCTTTCCATGTTGTGCTTCGTACTTGCTGATGTTGTCCATGAGTGCACGCATGAGTCGCTTCGCATGTTGAGGAGTAAGGATAATTCTCGATTGAACTTTTGCTTTAGGAACCCCTGGCATGACCCGGATGAAGTCAACCACAAATTCTGCGGGTGAGTGAGTAATTACAGCAAGATTTGAATAGACACCTTGGGCGACCTCTTCATTGAGTTCTATATTGAGCTGTTGTTGTTGATTGTTGTTTTCTGACATATGCTTTTGTTTTAACGCGATTATTTTTCAAAGATACTTCTTCAATTCGTTGAGTGAAGATATCGTATAAGTTGGTTTGTAATTGTGTCGCAAAGGATCGTGGCCCTCTCCCACCTGCATTTGACTGAGCAAATCTTCTGTTGTGGTAAGAAATGCCTGGTCCATTCCAAAGTCTCGTGCGCCAATGATATCTGCCACCCAATCATCTCCGATCATAAGGCTTTCATCGGGAGAAGCACCACTCACTTTCATGGCATACTCGAAAATGCCTGCGTGAGGTTTTCTCACACCACAATGTTCGCTATTGATCATGTGCTTGAAATAGTCATTCAACTTCGCGGCATTCATTTTATGACCTTGCACTTCAATGAATCCGTTGGTGATGATATGCATTTGATAGTTGGATTTGCAGAAATCCAACAAATCGTGAGCGCCATCCAGGGTATGCGGTTGTTTCGGACATATCTCCATAAAATCATCCGAAAAACTTCTGACGAATTGGTTGGAGTCATGTTTACCGAGATCAGCGAAAGCGCGCTCAAATCGCACGTAACGCAGCGTTTCCTTTTCTATTTTCCCATCACGGTACAAAGACCATACATGATCATTGTGATGATGGTATCTGGCGAAAAACTTTTCGAAGTCGACGTCCGCAAGTTCATGCTTGTATTTATCGAACAAGAGTTCAAGCGTAACACGTATTGAGTCTGAGATCCCATAGTGTACCGTCGAGATCAAAGAAGAGGTGTTTATACTTTTTCAAAATGAAAGTCCGATCATTTTCATGCCATATGCAGCAGAGGACAAAGCCACTGACCAACAGAAAAAGGCAATGATGAGTTTTGGTAATGCTGTTGAATTGTGTCTATATAGTTTTGCGCCGATCATAGCTGCAATGGGAACAGAAATCAGTCCGGAAATCATAAGGAGTCCGTTCAAACCATATTTCTTTTTGATTCGGATGAACCAACGATTTCGACGCGTGAAAATTTTTCTTTTTGCATTGAAATGATGAGCCAGCCAAGTGAAGATGTATTCTCCGAAATGGAAAAAGATAAATACACCCAACGCTGCGCCGGTAGATGAAACAATGATGACTTCTATCCACGTCCACTGTTCACCCACATCAGGTTTGAGCAACATTCCGAATGGAACGAAGAGAAACTTGACGATTGCCAGCATCCACCAGCCAAAGACTTTCAGAAGATATTCCAACATTAATCTTTCCTCCCAAACGCGAGATCTCCGGCGTCACCTAAACCAGGAACGATATAGGCCTGTGCCGTGAGTTCTGTATCAATAGCACCTGCCCAATACTCGGTATTTTCAGGCAGAATACTTCTCAAATGTTTTATTCCCGAATCCGAAGCGATGATAGAAGCGATGTGTACTTTGGATGGATTTCCTTTTCTCAACAATTGTTTATACACCATTTCTATAGATGAACCGGTGGCAAGCATCGGATCAGCAATGATCAACACTGCTTCATCGAGAGAAGGACAACTCAAGTAATCCACTTCGATCTCGAAATCTCCACCTTTGTGATGACGACGATAAGCAGCTGCAAATGCAGCATCACTTTGGTCGAAATAACTCATCATTCCATGATGCATCGGCAAGCCCGCACGAAGAATGGTGCAAACGATGGGCTTTGTAGCCGGAACCATCATTTCAGCAACACCTAAAGGTGTCGTTACATCCTGCTTTTCAAAATGAAATGACTTTGAAATTTCATAGGCTAGAACTTCGCCAATGCGCTCAAGATTTCTCCGAAAGCGCATACGATCACGTTGGATACTTTCATCGCGAATTTCACGGATGAATTGATTGAAAACTGAATTGTGTTTGACGAGTTCGTGAACCATAGATCTCAAGTAATAGACGTCACTAATTTACGTCTATTCCAGATGTCTTGTTGCAGAAGAAAGTTATTTTATCCTAACCAAAAAAAAGGATTGCTCAAGAAATCAGAAACTACATGCGTATTAGCATATCAACCAGTCGGTTCGAATATCCAAATTCATTATCGTACCAGCCAACCACCTTTACCATGTTACCAATGACAGATGTCAGTTGTGCATCAAAAACACATGAATGTGCATTATTGATCACATCAACAGAAACAATCGGATCTTCTGTGTATTCAAGAATTCCGATGAGATCAGTTTCAGACGCTTTGCGAAATGCTTCATTCACCATTTCAATAGTCACCGCACGATGAACCGTACAGGTGATATCCGTAAGTGAACCGTCGGGTACAGGAACACGCATACCACACCCCCCCATGTGTTGAGTGAGGTGAGGAAACACACGCGTGAGTGCTTTTGCCGCTCCGGTAGTTGTTGGGATAATAGAAACAGCTGCAGCCCTGCTTCTTCTCAAATCCTTATGTGGCGCATCTTGAAGCCTTTGATCTCCGGTATAACTATGAACTGTGGTGATGTAACACGATTCAATGCCACACAACTCATCGAGCACTTTGATCATCGGAGCAGCATTGTTCGTTGTACAAGATGCATTGGATACAATTAAATCTGCAGGTAACAATAAGTGATCATTCACACCCGGTACTATCGTTTTGATGAAATCATCTTCCGGAGGAACACTCAGCAAAACTTTCCCAGCGCCTTGTTGCAAGTGTTTGCGCAGAACTTCTTCTGTTTTAAACATGCCGGTACATTCGATTACAATATCAGGATGAAATGATGACCATGGAATTTGACCTATTTCATGATGATGAAGAAATGGAATTCTATTTCCGTTGACCACCAGAAAATTTGATTCGACCTCAACTTGCTGATGATTTTTCCCATGAATGGAATCGTATCGGAATAAATGCGCCATGGTATTCAAATCGGCGACATCGTTGATGGCGACCACTTCAAAACGGGCATCATCCATAAGAAGCCGGGTGACTGTGCGGCCAATGCGACCGAAACCATTCACGGCAATCTTCTTTTTGCTCATCACCTGAATACCTGATTATGGAATAGAAACTTCATCAGAAGAGATGTTTTTCGGCATGATAAGACGACCTCACCAATGGTCCGCTTTCGACATAACGAAAACCTTTTCCCAAAGCGAATTCTCTGTATTCAGCAAATTTTTCAGGAGTGATAAAATCAGCTACAGGAAGGTGTTTGGGCGTAGGTTGCAGGTATTGTCCCAGTGTGAGGATGTCCACCTTAACTGATGCGAGGTCTTCGATTGTTTCAAGAACTTCATCTTCCGATTCACCCAGTCCGAGCATAACTCCACTTTTGGTTCTCATGCCACCGTTTTTCAAACGAAGCAACACTTCAAGACTTCTGTCGTATTTCGCCTGAATCCTCACTTGTTTGGTGAGTCTTCTGACTGTCTCCAAATTATGAGATACAATTTCCGGAGCAGCATCAATGATATTCTGAAGATTTTCCCATTTACCTGCAAAATCCGGAATCAAAGTCTCCATGGTTGTTCCAGGAGAAATTCGTCTGACCGCTTTTACAGTCTCGGCCCAAATGATGGAACCACCATCGGAAAGATCATCGCGATCTACTGAAGTGATTACCGCATGTTTCACTCCCATCAATTGTATTGATTTCGCCACACGCGCAGGTTCGTATGGATCCGCTTCGAGCGGTTTGCCGGTGGCCACAGCGCAAAAACCACATGACCTGGTGCAGATATTCCCCAGTATCATAAAAGTAGCCGTGCCTTCACCCCAGCATTCGCCCATGTTAGGACAGTTTCCACTTTCACATATCGTATGCAATTGATGTTGATCCACCAATCCCCTGACCTTTCTGTAGTTCTCGCCTGTCGGAAGTTTTACCCGCAGCCATTTTGGCTTTGGAACTCTTTGTTGAGGGACGGCGTTCAATTCTGTATCGCTCACTTCTGATCGTATTTGGTACCGAAGAAAAAGTTGATATAAAGAGAAAAGAACAACTGATGATTCTTCGGATTCTTGCTGTCATCAGTGTATATCGCCATGATTGGAATTCGTTTGGCATAGAGGTCCAGTGCAGCGCCGGTTTCAATTCCCTTCAACCGTTCTTTGCTATTGCTGTATTCAAAACCAAATGCGAATTTGAAAAAGGCACCCGGATAATATTTCAATTGATTGAATCCTCTTAAACCACTTGCCCTTCCGTAGATATTATCGATGTAATGACGATCTGGATCAAACTTTTCAATTTCGAGGTAATATTGTTGAATTGGGGTATCGGTGGTATAGATGATTTCAAGATAAACCGGTTTGGTAAATCCGAATACTGGTCCGGCCTCCCAACTGTATGACACTTGCACGCCACTTTTCTTGCGGAGTTTTTCTGTCACCACTATTTTTCTTCCAATACCTGTGCGCAGGGTATAAAAGTTATTTTGTTTACCGTAGAAATATGGTCGGGCATTTGGATCATTGATGGGGCTCCATGTCTTGGTTTCCTTTTCATGTTTTACAAAAAGCAAATCCGCATTGAATAGCCAAAGTTTGTATGCCCCGTCATATTTGGCCATTGTACCCGTAAGTCCATAACCATTCATATTGATATTCAGACCACCGTATCTCTGTTTTCGGTACAATACAATATCTTCTTCATCGATATTTTGACCGATAGAGGTTTGAAATGCGAGTACCAGGAAGATAATGATGGACCATTTCATAGGCAGGTTCAAAGTTAGCCACATTCATAGAGAACAGGATAAAATGAACGCAAAAAATTGATCAGGATTGCCGATGCACGGATTTTAACCAAAACGCAGGAGTAAGATCACATCTTTGCAAAAAAAGAAAAGGTCGAAATGAATCCGGGAATGAAAGTGAGTTATCAAAATGGTCTTCGCAATAAAGCAACCCACGTTCGCAGTGGAAATAAACTCATCACTGATGCACCACCAGACAATCATGGCCGTGGTGAAGCATTCTCTCCAACAGACTTGATGTGCACGTCGTTGGCATCCTGTATGATAACACTGATGGGCATTACAGCTGATTCAAAAAACATCACTTTGGGAAAAATTGACGCCGATATTGAAAAAATTATGGCATCAGATCCAAGAAGGGTATCGGGAATACATCTGGCTATTTCAGTAGAGGATAAAAACTTCACGGAAAGGGAAAAAACCATTTTAGAAAATGCCGCACTTACTTGTCCGGTAGCCAAAAGCATTCACCCTGACATAGACGTACAAGTGAATTTCACTTATTACTGAGCATTACTTCTGTTCTGAAACTTCCACTTTATTATAGGCTGCGCAAACTTCCTTCTTTCTGCGACAAGCAGACAGGGCTACCAACGTCACTAACAGCACAATCAGGGTCAAAAGTCCTCTTTTCATAAGTGTTTTCTCAGATTCTACAGCCTTAGATAACACGAAAATAGTCCGAAATCCCATTTTCCGACATCCAAGGGGATCACAAGTTTATCAACAAATCGAAAACACGACAAAAGCCCAGTGGATTCGACATGGATATGAATGGTTTGTGGCATCCTTCCAGCGAAGTTTTGCTTTTGTTAAAATCAAATTCGCAAACACATTAGAAGAAGTTTGTTTAAAAAAGCACTTTTTATGAGGGGTTTCTGAAAGTAGTTTTGCCGCCTGATGACACGCGACAATATTCCCGCGGTACTATTACTGGCTGATGGCACCGTTTTTCATGGAAAATCCTGCGGTGTGGTCGGCACAGCAACCGGAGAAATTGCATTCAATACTGCGATGACCGGTTATCAGGAAGTATTTACCGATCCAAGTTACTACGGACAAGTTCTGGTGATGGCCACCGCCCATATTGGGAATTACGGTGTTCACAAGGACGAAATCGAAAGTGATTCCTGCAAAGTTTCAGGTATTATCATCAAAAAATTCAGCGATATCGCCAGTCGAGCTGGCGCAAGCGGTTCCCTTCAGGATTTTCTGGTAAGGGATCATATTGCTGGAATATGCGATATTGATACAAGGGCTTTGGTGAGACATATCCGCAAAGCCGGTGCGATGAATTGTATTATTTCATCGGACGATTTGGATATTCCATCACTCCAGAAAAAACTGGCAGCTGTTCCATCCATGGATGGTTTGGAGTTGAGCAGTAAAGTTGCTTGCACAAAGGCATACGAATTTGGCGATCCACAAGCAGCACATAGGGTTTCAGTTCTTGATTTCGGTGTAAAACAAAACATACTTCGTTGCCTTGCCGACCGTGGTTGTTATCTCAAGGTGTTTCCACTTTCTTCCACCAAAGAAGAAATTCTGGCATTCAATCCGGATGGCATCATGTATAGCAATGGCCCGGGTGATCCTTCAGCGATGCCAAATACCATTCAGTTGATACGCGAACTCGTGGAGACTGGTATTCCTGGATTCGGAATCTGTCTGGGACATCAATTGATCGGATTATCACAAGGTTTGCAAACCGAAAAAATGTTCAACGGACATCGCGGAATTAATCACCCAGTGAAAAATATCATCACAGGAAAATCAGAAATCACAAGTCAAAACCATGGCTTCGTGATTTCACACGATTCTGTGAAGAACAACAAGGATATTGAAGTAACGCATTTACATCTGAATGATGGCACCATTGCAGGAATCAGACTCGCAAAAAAACCTGTCTTTTCTGTGCAATACCATCCTGAAGCCAGCGCTGGACCGCATGATTCGAGATATCTTTTTGATCAATTTGTTGAGAATATGATCAAAGCAAAAACCGGTAAACTTCAACCTCAGGAATAACCCCGGATTCGTCCGGATAAAAAATAAGTTATGGCACTGATTGCAAAAATTCACGCAAGACAAATCCTCGATTCAAGAGGTAATCCAACCATCGAAGCAGAAGTTTATACCGATAGCGGTCACGTAGGTCGCGCTGCTGTTCCAAGTGGAGCAAGTACTGGTATCCATGAAGCCGTAGAACTTCGCGATGGAGATAAAGGAATTTATCTCGGAAAAGGTGTAACCAAAGCAGTTCAGAATGTGATCAACACGCTGAATGATGAATTACATGGTGCATCTGTTTTTGATCAGGTGATGATCGATCGTGTGATGTGCGCATTGGATGGAACAGACAACAAAGCCATTCTTGGAGCTAACGCCATATTGAGTGTTTCTCTTGCCGCTGCGCGCGCAGCTTCAGAAGCGATTGGTATGCCATTGTATCGATATGTTGGTGGAGTAAACGCCAATACACTGCCGATTCCGTTGATGAATATTGTGAATGGTGGTGCACATGCCGACAATAAAGTAGATGTGCAGGAATTTATGATTATGCCTGTTGGTGCTGATACTTTCAGTGACGCATTGCGCATGGGAACAGAAGTCTTTCACAACTTGAAATCAGTTTTGAAAAACAAAGGATTTTCTACCAATGTTGGAGATGAAGGTGGTTTTGCTCCTAACCTCAAAAGCAACGAAGAAGCGCTTCAATATGTGATGCAAGCCATCGAAGCTGCTGGCTACAAACCAGGCACAGATATATGTATTGCTCTCGATTGCGCGAGCACAGAATTCTATAATGCAGATAAGAAAAAATACATTCTTGAAAGCACAGGCGATGAATTGACCAGTACAGAAATGGTCGCGTATTGGAAATCATGGTGCGATAAATACCCCATCGTTTCGATCGAAGATGGATGTGCAGAAGACGATTGGGATGGATGGAAACTTTTGACCGAAGCACTTGGTGGTCACATTCAACTTGTCGGTGATGATTTGTTTGTTACCAATGTGAACCGTTTAGGAAGAGGCATTGAAGAGGGTATTGCGAATTCAATATTGGTTAAAGTGAATCAAATTGGTACACTTACCGAAACCATAGAAGCTGTTCAACTCGCTACGAAATTTGGTTACACCAGTATCATGAGTCACCGCAGTGGCGAAACAGAAGATACGACCATTGCTGATCTCGCGGTTGCACTCAACACAGGTCAAATCAAAACCGGTTCGGCTTCACGAAGCGACAGGATTGCGAAATACAATCAATTGCTTCGCATTGAAGAACAACTTGCCAAAACAGCATTTTATCCCGGTCGCGCTTTTCCATTCCTACCAGCTTGATGACATTGAATTGAAGCATCAAAAGGGTGAAGGAATAAAGTGTCAGGAGATTCTATCATTCTAACAACACTGCTGGAAGATACCAGCGAAAAAAATAAAGAGCATGCGTTGATCCAACAATGCGTGCTCTTTTGTTTTTAGTCCACCTGTTGGGCTATTCACAACTTGAGGTGGACATTCGTATTAAAATGTCCTGAATTTTAACATAGAATAATTCAGACTCATTCTACATTCGCACCGGAAGCGATTCCACCTGATCGAGATGTCATTCACCTGACCATCGATCGGGTTGCAACTAACAACAACTTAATACACCACGTCTATGAAGGTATTCACCGTTTCTTGGGGAAGGTATGTGCTATGCGCATTTACGACCCTGATTCTCTTCAATCAATCAGCTTATTCACAACAACCAGTTCCACGCCAATGGAATGAAACCATGTTGAATTGTGTGAGAAAAGATCAACCGCGTCCAACAGTGATTGCGCGTCGACTTTATCTCGCAGCCATTTCCATGTATGATGCATGGGCAGTTTACGACAATGAGGCATCACCTGTATTGTTGGGACAAACCATTGGAAGCTTCACATCAACTTTTGATGGTATTCCGGCTCCGGCAGATATTCAAGCAGCGCGAGAAGAATGTATCAGTTATGCCATGTATCGTTTTCTTAAAAATCAATTTTCGAGTGTACCCGCTTCGAATCAGCTTACTGTAAATGGGTATATCGAAGCACAAATGGCATCATTGGGATATGATCCTTTGATCACTTCAACGGCTTATACGGATGGTGATCCTGCGAAACTTGGGAACTATATCGCAGCGCAGGTTCAGGCTTACGCTTTGCAAGATGGAGCCAATCAATCTGCCAATTACGCCAATCAATTTTACGCTCCGGTGAATGGTCAGCTTCAACCACAACTGGCTGGCAATCCAGACATGTATGATCCTAACCGTTGGCAATCATTGTGTCTTACATTGATCTGTGAACAAGGAACAGATATACCTGGAGTACCATGCATACCAATGCCATGCAATGCACCTGCACTGACTCCGGAATGGGGTAACGTAATTCCATTCTCATTGCGTGAAGATCAAAAAACAACACTCAACAGAGATGGTCATGACTATCATATTTATTTAGATCCAGGACCACCGCCAATGTTGGATACCGCTAATGCCCTTGGATTTGACGAAAGCTTTTTCAAATGGGGATTTTGTGTAAACTCTATTTGGCATTCATTCCACACGCTTGAAGATGATGTGATGATTGATATTTCACCTGCCAATATTGGCAATGTCGATTACAGTCAACTTCCAACCACGTTTGAAGAATACAAAGCATTTTATGATGTATACAATGGTGGAACAATTGATGAAGGCTATACCTTAAATCCTATTACTGGTTTGCCTTACGAGGAAAACCTCATTCACCGTGGTGACTATACACGTGTACTTTCTGAATATTGGGCTGATGGTCCAACGTCAGAAACACCACCCGGACACTGGTTCACTATTACGAATCACGTAGCTGACCATCCTGACTTCGAAATGCGTTGGGAAGGTGCAGGTGAAATCATGGATCCGACAGAGTGGTATGTTAAAACATATTTGTCGATAGGCGGAGGTGTGCATGATGCAGCAGTAGCTTGTTGGAGTGCAAAAGGATATTATGATTACTCGCGTCCTATCATGTCTATTCGATATATGGCTGATCATGGTCAATGTAGTGATCCGATGTTGCCAAACTACCATCCGGCTGGTTTTCCTCTGATGCCGGGATATATTGAAATGATTGAAGCAGGTGATCCACTCGAAGGTGAAAGTGGTGAAAACATTGGCAAAGTAAAACTATACACTTGGAAAGGTCCTGAACCAGCTACAGGTGAAAACGGTGTTGGTTGGAAACTCGCAGAAGAATGGTGGACCTATCAGAAAAACACATTCGTAACTCCTCCTTTCCCAGCATACTATTCTGGTCACTCTACATATTCAAGAACTTGTGCAGAGATTCTTACTCTCTTAACTGGTGACGAATTCTTCCCTGGTGGTATGGGTGAATTCACAACAAACCCTGGTGGTTTGTTTGCAGACTCAGGACCATCAGAACCGATCACCATGCAATGGGCTCGTTATCGTGATGCAGCAGACCAATGCAGTTTGTCTCGTATCTATGGTGGTTTACATCCTCCTCAAGATGACATCCCAGGTCGAATTGTTGGAATGGAAGTCGGTCCACAAGTCTATGAACATGCTGAAACATTTTTCGATGCCGGCATTCCACGTGTAGACAATGTTGCTTTCTCAGCAACAATGATCAATGATGCTCTAGCTGGCAATTCACTCAGCTTGACCATTGATTTTAATGAAAACATGAATAGCGGTGTGAGTCCAGTTATACAATTCGCTGGTGACAATGCCTCAACTTCACTTATCTGGATTTCTGGTTCATGGCTCGATGCCAATACCTATCAAGGCAACTACACCATCGCAGATGACAACACTACTTTAACCAATGTGAATTTCCAGATTACTGGAGCAACAGATCTTGAAGACAATGCCAACTTGCCTTTCATCTCTGAATCTATTGTCATTGACACACAAAACTCGCAGTGAACAGTTTTGCCAGCAACTCAACAACTATCAGTGATCTTTCTGTTGGAACAACTACAGTTGTTCTCACATTCTCCTTCGACGAGATCATGGATGCAAGCGTTGATCCTGAAATTGTTTTCACAGGAGGTGATCTCACTCAAACATTAAGTTATGATGCAGCGAACAGCGGATGGGACTTAGCCGGTGTGATCTTTACAGCGACATACAACATTCTTGATGGCAATCAGGAAATTGATCAGGTAGACGCTCAAATTATTTCTGCTACTGACTTGAATGGCAATGTCCAGGTTATTTCAGACATCACAGAATTGCTCGCGGTTGATACCAAAAACCCAACTGCTCTTGTAAGTGCTGAGACCTTTGTTATCACTGATGCCAACACAGGAAGCAACAACTATGTGCTTACCCTTGAGTTTGACGAAGACATCAACACATCTGATGCCCCAGTGATTGCATTCACAGGAGCGGATGTAAGTTCATCACTCATCCTGACTGCTTCCAGTGGTTGGAATGATATGGATACCTATACAGCTGTTTACTACGTCAACGACCAGAATATTGATGTGAATGGCATTGGTATACAAGTGACGGGTGTAGAAGATTTTTACGGCAACACCATGGTTGAATTCAATTCAACTAACATGCTTGACATCGATACACGCAATCCTCAGATTGTATCCCTTGGTGTGAATGAATCGGTATTGGCCGATGCTGATGCCGGAACATCTGCTTTGAACATCACTTTCACATTTGATGAAGCGATGGATACAAGCACAGATCCAAACATCACTTTCGCAAGTGCTATTGATCCAACAGCTTCTTCACTTACTGCTGAAGGCTGCGACTGGACAGATGCAACACATTATGTTGCCAATTATACACTTGCTGATGCAGGTGAAGAAATCTGGGACATTGCAGTTATAGCAACAGGTGCATCAGATGCATCAGGTAATGCTCAGGAACTTACCTACAGTGCAAATGGTGCATTTAGCATCGACACTAAAAATCCGCAATTGCTTCTTACAACTGCCAATACATACAACATTACTTCCTCATTCGCAGGCGCAGATGGATTTACCATTGCCACTGTGTTTGATGAACCAATGAGCACGACTGGTAATCCAGTGATTACATTCCCAAATGAAAACCCATCTGCTGCCCTCACTAGTGTGAGTTCACAGGATTGGATCAGTTCGACTTCACATTCAACATCGTACACAGTTGCCAGCGTACTCACTTCTATTCCCGATGTAGACATTGCGATTTCGGGTGCAAGTGATGCTGCAGGGAATCCGGCTTCAACTTCAACACATCCAGATTTCTTCTCGGTGAACATCGTGATATCTGTGAATGAACTCAGTGCAGAACATCAGGTAAACATTTATCCAAATCCAGTGACAAGCGGAAATGCTGTGTTCATGGAATGGAACAAAGTTCCAACCGGATTACAGGTTGATGTTTATGACTCTAATGGCAAGTTGATTTGGTCCAAGGATGCCGTTTCAGCTTCTGAGAAGAAAATCGAAATAGGAACCAGTGGATTAACAGCAGGAATATACTTCGTACACATCAACAGTATCGAAGGAAAAGCTATTTACAATATCAGCATCACCAAGTAAATTTATTTACTCACCACTACTGCTGATCTATGAAGAAGTGGCTGTCCTGAAAGGGGCAGCCACTTTCCTACAAAAGATGAATTCATACAAACAGACATATCCATCGTCCATTTGGATTAATCCATTTTCATTGGTTATACCAATGGAACAAAAAATTTCATTCCTTCTTCGATTTGGAATGTTGGGCTGTTTTGTTGGACACGGCTTTTGGGGAATAGCGCAAAAAACTGGCTGGTTAAAATTCTTTCTTCTCTTCGGAATACCGGAAAATATTGCATGGAATCTGATGCCTGTTGTCGGAATAGTCGACATACTCATGGGTATAATGATATTCCTGCAGCCAAGAGCAATTCTCATTTGGTGGGCTGCAATCTGGACGATCTTCACTGCACTGCTTCGACCCATGGCAGGAATGGGTATGTCAGAATTTTTTGAACGAGCAGGAAATTATGGGTTACCTATCGCCTTTCTGGTGATGTTCTGTTGGCCCATTCGTCGCGATAAAGCTTTTCATGCAATCAGGACAACGCCAACTATAGATCCCATTCAGATCATCCTCATTGAAAAAATCCTTCGTTATAGTTTGTTTCTACTTCTTGCAGGACATGCAGGATTAGCACTTTTTCAGGAACACCCGATTTTACATAGACACGCATCATTCCTTGGTTTCGAGAATCGCAACAACGCGCTGATTTACTTCGGATCTTTCGAGATGTTGCTTGCCTTCATTGTGCTTTTCAAAGGTCCACAGTTGGGACTGATGATGTTTGTGTTTTTCTTTAAACTCTTTACAGAAATACTACATCCCATTTCCGGCAGATTCATGGACACATTTGAAAGTATCGAACGCATGGGAGATTATATCATCCCTCTTACACTGACCATCATCTACGCATGGCAAAGCCACGTAAAACTGGCGACAAATGACACCGGTCATGCTGAGTTATGAACTGAACCAATATATTTGCAACAACAACTTACTTAACGTCAAATCCGCTTTGGGAGGGTCGTTTATTGCTGATCTATGAAAGTAGCATTTTTCCTTTCGTTGTCATTCTTGTTCGTCGTTTTTGATTCAATCGCTCAAACAGATAGTTTGCCTCCTGTTGAACTACCTCAAGTATTGATCGAGACATACAGAACTCCTCAGCACATGAAACATTTGGAAAGTGTGCAAGGAACTTATATCCATTCCGGTAAAAAAAGTGAAATCATAGATCTTAAGGAAAAGACGGCTGCCTTAAGTGAAAAATATGGTCGTCAGATCTTTTCGAAAATTTCCGGTGTTTTCGTCTATGACATGGACGGCACAGGAAACCAAATCAACATCAGTACACGGGGCCTTGATCCACATCGCGGATGGGAATACAACATCCGTAAAGATGGATTGATTACAAACTCAGATATGTATGGTTATCCTGCCAGTCACTACAACATTCCGATGGAAGCTGTTCAGCGCATTGAAATTGTGCGAGGTACCGGCTCTTTGCAATATGGAGCTCAGTTTGGTGGTATGATCAACTACGTAAGCAAAGATCCAGACTCCACAAAAACATTTGAATTGGAGAATTACAATAGCATTGGTTCTTATGGTCTCGTGAGTAATTTTATTCGTGTGGCCGGAACAAAAAGCAAATTCCGGTATAACATCTGGTTCAATAAAAAACAGAATGATGGTTATCGCGACAACAGCGATTCGAAATTCGATGCACAGAATATTTCACTTTGGTATCTGCCGAATAAAAATCTCAGTATCAAAGCTGAATTTACAAGGTCGAAATATCTCACGCATATTCCGGGTGCTTTGACAGATAGTCTGTTCAAACTAGACCCTACCCTATCTACCAGATCAAGGAACTATTACAGTCCACAAATCATGATTCCTTCCTTGCAGTTGAAATGGCGCATCAATGGAAATACCCATTTCGAATGGACCACATCAGCTCTACTCGGAGATAGAAGCAGTGTCATGTTTGACAAAGCTGCAAACATTGCGGATACATTGATAACAGCTACTGGAAGTTTTGCCAACAGACAAGTCGACATAGACAATTACCACAGCTATACGAGTGAGATGAGATTGCTTCATCATTATAAACTTTCGAAGATGTCCGGTGTATTCACAGGGGGCATTCAGTATATGAACAACGACTTACATCGCAGGCAATTGGGCAAAGGGACGGTTGGAAGTAATTACAATCTTGATCTCGTTGAGTCTGGTTGGGGCAGGGACCTTCACTACAAAACTTCGAATATTGCCGCATTCATAGAAAATAAATTTTCCATCACATCTAAATTGAATGTCAATCTAGGCGCAAGATTGGAATCAGGCGAAACGAGAATGTCTGGCACCATTTCCTATTATCCAGATGATCAATTGGACAATACCATCTCACATCGATTTCCACTTTTGGGTGCAGGATTTCAATATGATGTCACCAAACAGATCAATGCATATGGCGGATGGTCACAGGCGTATCGTCCTGTTATTTTCAAAGATATCATCCCTGGTTCCGTGTATGAAATTGCAGATAAAAACTTGAAAGATGCTAAGGGCTATAATGGAGAATTGGGAATTCGTGGCAAGTATAAATTCCTGAATTGGGATGTTTCTGCATTTCTTTTAGAATATAAAAACAGGCTTGGATCTATTGCACAAACCGATTCAACCGGACAGCTCACCATTTTCAGAACCAATATTGGTGATTCATTTACAAGTGGCTTGGAGTGTTACATAGAGGGTAAATTCGACATCAATAAAAATTCCGGCATAGCATTATATACCGCAACATCTTACATGGATGCCAGATATAGAAATGCTCAAGTGCGCAGTGGAAGTGTGAATAAAGATGTGAGTGGCAATCGGGTTGAAAGTGTTCCATATTGGATCAGCAGAAATGGGATGACTTTCCGATATCGCGAATTCAATTTATCACTTCTATATAGTTATGTGTCCTCAAGTTTTGCAGACGCGTTGAACAGCGCAAAACCAAATGCAAGTGCTTCGGCTGGACTCGTACCTGAATACGATTTATTCGACATCAATGCTTCGTTGGCAGTCAATCGACATATCACTTTTCAAGTGAATGCGAACAATATCTTCAACGAAAAATATTACACGAAAAGACCGCAATTCTATCCAGGACCTGGCATCTGGCCATCAGATGGCAGAACATTTTCAGCCACGCTTATCGTCAGAATTTAAAGATGAGAGGCTCGGCACCGGTATCGAGTACTTGATTTTCGTAGCCGAAAAAGGAGTTTTTTGTACCATCTGTATATCGAATGATCATGAGCGGAGAGAACTCCCAATGATCTTTGGTCTTTCCTTCCATGGTCAATTCAAAACTTCCATGCGAGAGTTGTTTTTTAAGCACTGGATCGTTGGGTTCTGGAGTAAATGCACCAAAGTAACTTCCTTCAGGTTTTTCTGATTTAAACTCAAGACCAGAACCAACCACCTTTTCAGCGAGTAACAAACCATCTTCATTTTTTACCCGAATGCGAATATCCTGATCAGCCATTTTCGGATCCTTTTTATCTCCGCAGAAAAAAGTAACTTCAATACTTTTCACATAGATTCTCTCTACATCCAATTTGAGCATTCCAGAAGCGCGACCATTTTTGTTTTCAGCAACAAGTTCATATTCTGTCATTGATTCAGGAGCTACAATCACTTGTCCTTTTGCCTCTTTTACTCCAATGGTATGATTTAGAACAACCTGATCAACACCATATACCTCCCACGTGATGGCAGAATGCCGGCTTTCCATCACCTTATCTTCTGATAAAAAATATTTTCGGATAAAAGGTGCGTATTGAGTCAACTCTGGTAAATGTGCTGAAATAGGCAATGCCTTTCCTCCCATAAAAAACTCAAAAGAAACAGCGGTTGAATCCATACGCTCAATCAAAGTGACGATAGGTTTTTCACCTGGCATTACCTTGATAGATTTCCCCTTTCTATTCACAAATCCGCCTAGCGCTTTGATATTTCCCTGAACACTCCATTTGACTTTTTTAATCTCTGGAATGTCGACAGCATTGATGTATAAAAAAGACTTTTGAACATCTGGTCCATAGGCCATCCAAGTGTGCCAACCTTTGGTCTTGATTTGTTCTGACAACTTCTTTTCGACGGAGGGAAAATTATTCTTGACTATTTCACCGACCTTTTTCCAATACATTGAATCCAGTTCGTGGTAGTACAACATTTCACCACGGAAGTGATTAAACCACTCATGGATATCACTTTTTTTGTTCAATCCTTGCAAAGCCTGATGATTGAATCCGATCGCATTGCAAGCAGACTCCAACTCTTGAACATTCTTGATATCACTCGCGACAAACCAATTTGCGAATGATTTTCCGGCTTCATAATTATCGGAAGATTGTGTCTGGATAGTTTGGAAAAACTCCTGTTGCGCGGATAGTTTTACAGAAAACGCACAAATCAGCAACGTAAGTTTGGCAAACGTGCCGAGGACAAATGAAAACCTTTTCATCATTTTATTTTTAGACATAAGAAAATCACGAGCACAGGATCAGGAAGCGAATTCTCGTTTCACCTGTTTGGGCTCAGCGACGAACGCATAGATCAACATCAATGCTGGAGGTATGACATAATCACCAAATCTCTCAATGGTTTCAAAGACATCAAGTGGTCTTCCGGCAATCGGGTGCATCAATTCTGTTGCGATTTTAAACACCAAAACAAATACCAACAAACCATAGGTTCGAGGAAATACCAAAACCCAGATGGCAAGTATCATTTCAAATACGCCGAAGACAATCATATTGGTATTCGCGGCTTCCACACCAAGAAAACTCATGTGTTTTGCGAGACCCGCATGGTGATTAAAAACTGCGAGACCACCGTGGCCTGCGAGAAGTAAAACAAGACTCAGGCGCAAGGTCATTTCAAAAGCAGGCAATCTGGATGCATCCATCATATCGCCAACTTTGATTTTCTGAAACCAACCTTTCCATGAAACCATCATACCTGCCATGACCAAAAAAGCCAGTGGCACACCATAGTTACCTGCGCGTTCATACAATTCAGACATTCCCATATTGGCTGATGGTCTCAATGTGGCTGTGAAAAATGTCCACATGAAAGCATACAACAGCAGAAAACGCGATGGATAAAAATAACCGATGATTCCAATAACAATGTCCATGATACCTATGAGAGGCATAAAGAAACGAGCGGTCGGCTCATCGATACCGAAAACTTCAAAAAATGGCAACCATCCATCTTTTCCAACGATACCCCAAGCACCGTGACCAACAAAACAACCAAGTAAACCAAGGCGCATCAAAAATAGAGACGGCGGAAAGATTTTCCGGCAGTCTCATATCTTATATTTTGATGAATCCTGTCACTTTGCTATTTGGCTGTGAATAGGAATAACGATTACAAATTAGTTTTGAATAACAACACGGTAAGTTGCCTCACCTGTTGCATTCAACACACGCAGATAATATGTTCCTGCAGACATTTCATTTGTTTCAATGCGCAACACACCATTGTTGAATTGCGTCGCAGAAATACTTTGAACCAATTTACCAGAAGCATCTGTGAGATCGATTGACGCACCACTTAATGGAACTTCAGTCACCACCAAAATATCTTGACCCTTCTGAACTGGGTTTGGATAAATTCTGATGTTTTCCTGATTATCGAGATCAGCAACATTGACAACCACGTTAATATCGAAATAATCCGGATAAACAATGTTCTCCAAATCATTTCCTGCTAAGTCTTTGGCGCCATTCAAATTAACATCCACATCAGGAAGTGAAGGAACAACAGCAGGTACAGCATAAGCCGTGGTATAAGTTGTATTGTTTAACCATTCAGAGTTGCCAGCATCGTAGGATAGTACACCAGAAGCATTTTCAACCGGGAATGACACGACTGGATTGACATTGGTATTCATAGGCTCATCGAAAACAGTAACAATACTAAATCCAGTTGTAGCATTTGCACTGGTGATGTTATAAGTATTGGCCAATAACATGGTCACCTCTGGATTTTTTGTATCGATCTCAAACAGTGCATCAAATTGTGCAGCGCTGTTTTGATCATTACCAGCATTATCAACTCCATTATCTACAACGATTCC
Source organism: Flavobacteriales bacterium (assembly GCA_016722445.1). Lineage (GTDB taxonomy): Bacteria > Bacteroidota > Bacteroidia > Flavobacteriales_D > Sanyastnellaceae > JAIBBG01. The sequence continues at coordinate 98,621 of JADKIZ010000003.1, forward strand.
GATATCTGACAATTCCTCATTGGCATCAGAAACAAGATATGAAGCTACGAACGTCTGATCTGACAACCATTGCGAATCAACAAAGCTGAAACTGTTCACGAGAGGATCTTCACCGGTGAAAGAAATATTCGGGGAAGTGCTTTGGTTCATCACATCATCAAATGTCAATGTCACATTGAAAATGGCACCGTTATCAATATCAGCGATGAGTGTATTATTTAGTTCAATGTTGGTGACTTCAGGATTTTTCGTATCGATGTCAAACAAATCAGCGGTAATACCACCATTGGTTTCATTGCCCGCATCATCAGAAGCCGCTGCAACCAATACATCTATCGCTTCAACTTCAACATTCGAATCAATCAAGTCAAAATGCGCCACAAATGTGGTGTTGTCTGACCATGAACTCAAACCACTGTTGTAAGACAACCCCGCGCTGGAAGCATCTTCAGTTGGAAAAGAAACCACAGGATTAACGGATGCATTCATTTCTTCGTCGAAAACAATAGAAACCTGAACTGCATCTGTGGCCACATTAGAATCATCAAGAATGTTGTCATTCACCACGATTGAACTGATTTGAGGATTGCGGGTATCCACCACAAACAAACCAGCATTTGAAGCATCAATTTGCAAATTTCCAGCAAGGTCTAAAGAACCAGTCACATCTACCGTGATACCAGACAATTCAACATCACTATCATTGATATCGTATACCGCATGATAGACGTTGTCACTTGTCCAGCTACTTGCTGATTCATTCAAAGTAAGTGTTGAGGTCAAATCCTGACCAGTGAAAACAATCACTGGAAAGTCTGCACCCATCGCTTCGGTGAAAGTGAAATCAAGTGCGAAACTTGCATTGCCTGAATTCGCATCGCTGATTATTGGTTCGTTTGCTGTAACCGAGAGTACTTCTGGATTTTTGGTATCGATGCTCACAGGAATGCTGAAAGCAGGAGTGATCACTTTACCGTCAAGGTCAGTTGCAGCAGAAATTTTGAATACCACATTGCTCATCACAGCATCAAGATCAACTACGTCGTAAGTCAAAGTAAATTGATTCGCAGAAGTCCAAGCAGATGAAACAGGCAACAATGTTGTTCCCACAGGATCAGAACCAGTCAACTGAATGGTTGGCAGGATAGATTGATCCATGTTTTCTGAGAATGTGAAATTGACTGTGAATGTATTGTCGGCGAGCAGATCGCTGATGATTTGCGCGTTTGGTGAAATATTGATCACGTGAGGAATACCTTGTGACATAAAACCGTTGGCAAAATCAAAAGCTTCTGGGCCTACAATCATACCCGTTCTTCTTCCAGGGATATCATCGATTGGCGGGTGAAGACCACCATAAATACGCGACAAACAACATTGGTCAGAAGCATCTGTATACTTAGCCCATTGCATGGTTACATCCACAGATGGACCAGGAGATGCGGTGAGGAATTGATTTTGTTCTGCTACGAATTCGCCCATACCGCCAGGGAAATATTCAGATCCTGTAATTCTGGTGAGGACTTCTGCAGCGGCACGAGAATAGGTAGAGTGACCAGAGTAGTATCCAGGAAATGGAGGAGTTACAAAAGTGTGTTTTTGGAATGTCCACCAATTTTCACCGAGGATCCATCCCACTCCGTCCTGACCAGTTGCAGCAACTGGACCACGGAAAGTGTAGAGCTTTACTTTATTTACATTTTCATCAAAAGCACCAGCGAGAGGATCACCAGATTGCACAAGTTCGATATATCCTGAAAGAAATGGAATACCAGCTGGATCATAGTTTGGCAACATCGGATCACTGCATTGACCATGATCGATCATATAACGAATGGCCATAACAGGACGAGTGAAATCGTAATATCCTTTTGCACTCCAGCAAGAGATGGCAGCGTCGTGAACTGCACCACCTAATGCAAGATAAGAACGCACATCCCATTCCAGATCAGAAAGAAGTGGTCCCTCGCCCATCCAACGTTTTTCAACAAGTGGATGATCACTCACGTAGTTCATGATGGTGAACCAGTGACCAGGAGGCGTTTCAGAACTTGGACCATCTGCCCAAAATTCTGCGAGGCATCGTGTGTAGTCTGCTCTGGGAACCACTTGAGATTCATAAGGAAGGCCGGTTACTGGATTTACAGTATAACCGACACTTGGATCACCGCCATTGAATTCATCATAAAATGCTTTGAACTCTTCAAAAGTTTGCGGGTAAGAAGCTTCATCAACATTTCCGATGGCGGAAGGTGAAATTTCTTTCATGACACCATCACTTACATCGTGGAATGAATGCCAAAGGATGACAACAATATTACCCCATCTCCAAAAATCTTCATCCCACTGAACAGGATCGGTTACAGTAGTATCGAGATAAACTGGAGGTCCAGGGTCATGATAAACATTCCAAGAAAAATTATCTCGTATATGAACTGTTGCGTCTGTTTCATCATCCATTGCAAACGGTACAAGATTGCCCCATTCTGCTGACAGTGCAGGAGCACCAGTAGGTAGAGGATTGTTGTTCTGATCGAGAACGATATCTAGACCAAGTGGCTGCCAGCGGTTACCATCAAATTGCAAAGGATTTCCGGCCAATGCTGGAAATAAATTTCCATTCGAGGTTTGATAATAGGTGTTGGCATAATTACCAAGTTGATTGGCACCATCTGAAGTTGCAAACTGATTCACTTTAGAGGCGATATAATTTCCAAGTTTTGCGGGATCACCATCGGAATAATCTGTGCTGGTGATGGATGTATTGTATCCCAACTCAGCCATTTTACTTTCAATGTATCCATTGATCGTGAGATAATTTGCTGATGGTACAAGCGAAGGAGAATAACGTGCCTTCAAAAAACGATACATCGCATAAGAAATACACTCGTTCTGTGCCGCTTCCAAATCGTCCGGAACTTGAATACCATTGTATGGACATTCAATCGCTCCCCATGTTTTACCTAAAAAATAGGTGTCGGCATCATCATCAAATGCAGCCCACGCATCGTACATGACCACAGCGGCATGGCACAATGTTCTTGCACCAACGGTCGGTCGTGCAAAATCCTTTCGGATACAATTGAGGTTAACTTCATTCCATTGTCTGGCGATAGATTCTTCTTGACCAAACACGGAAATGGTAGAAATGATAAATGCAGCACATAGGAGTGCGGACTTAGAAATCCAATTCATGAGCAGTACGTATTAGTTGTTAGTCGGATACAGAACAAAATCATTTTATATCCGATTGGCGGTAAATCTAAAAAAAGTAATTTAACAAAAATGTGATATATGTCAATGAATAAGACGAAACATTTTGTTACGGTTTTGATTTACAGACATTTACAGTATTCAATAAATCACACGACAAGTTGCAAGGTCATTTTCAACGGCATTTCGTTGCGTTGTTGGAAAGGATAAAACCTTTGTTCATGCAGTGCACATGTCGCCTAAAAGATGAGCCTCCCGATCCAAATTAACCAGGAATTTTTCTTTAAAAAAATTTCAATAAAGACAAAACACTTGAAAAGTAGATTCAAAAAGAACGTTCCAAAATAAATCCTATTCTGATTTACTTTGTTTTAGTCGTCTCGTAAGAATAATTGTAGTCGAAACTGATGCTATACTTCACATCAATTTCGGTTGGAGGTAAACCGGACAATTGCAAATCGAAAGTCAGGTGATCGGGTTTATTTTTTATGAAAGAAGTCAGATCCGAATTGCTGGCATTGAAGTAAGCCTTTTTTTCAGAAGCATTAAAACTACCCAAAGTACCGAGTGACATTGAAACCATCGATCCAGAGGTATCCAAATATTTCAACAAGACAGAGCCACCATCCAGATATTGTTGCAGCTCGTCAAAATCATAACCACAATACAATTCGATGGAAGAAGCTCTCACATTGGTTATTTCGAGATTACTTACAGCAACTGGCTTGCCGTCGATTGTCGTTTGCGATGCATCTGTCATAACCTGACCAAGGATGTCTTGCCAGGGATTGGCGTTTTCCACTTCCACCGTTGTGGTATTTACAAAAGCAGCAAAATTGGTCAGGAGATCGACATAATTCTCCGATTCGTATCTGATCGAAGAAGTACCGCTGGTGGTTGAAGGGTCTTTGCGGCATGAGGTCAAGGCCATACAACATAAAATGAACAAGGCTGAAAATTTCATGGTGCGAAAATAAAACACCCTCGATTTCATTGGCACCTCACCTATTTCGAAACCACAAAATCGCCTTGCCAGATTTTGTCATCCGTAGCGAGTACCGTCAGATGATAGAAACCACTTGGAGACGATTCCAAAGAATAATATGCGACATAATTGCCATCATAAATCAACTGACCTCGCGCATCGAATATCCTCATCCATTTGCCTTGACCGGAAGAAGATGGTAATACGATGCGGAATTCATTTTGAACCGGGTTTGGATAAATGCCCATAGCTTCATTTGATCCAATTTCTTCTTCTTGAACCGACACTGATACGACGCATGACCAAGTCGTGATGTCAGGGTTTTCTGAGTCGCCTAGCTGGCCGATATAATCAGAACCTGTTACACAAACGTATGTATTACCTTGTCTGCGTGCGAGACTATGAGAACCGATCACCACTGCACCAGATATAGTTCCTGGAGCTGCAGAAACTTGAAGCCATTCATGGTCACCATCAATGAGGTGAGGTGAATTATATTGTGTAGTTGTACCATCACCAAGCTGACTTGCACCATTGTATCCCCATCCAAAGAGATGATGATCTGCATCTATTGCAAAGGCATAACCTCCACCGGCTTCAATATCTATCCATTCATTTTGCACACCTATTTGAATAGGCAGATTACTGGATGATATATTCTCAATACCCAATTGTCCATTCCCATTAAAACCACATGTCCATAAGGTAGAATCGCTACGAAGCATGATAGAATATTCGAATCCACAGGAAACTTTCAGGTATTCATGCTGATCATCAATTAAAGTTGGAATGAACAAATCGACATTACCACCATTTCCGAGCTGACCAAATTCATTCAAACCCCATCCCCAAAGGTGATTGTTTTCATCCAATGCCAGAACATGATAACCACCTGCTGCAATAGACTTCCAATTTGTTCCGATACCAATTTGCACGGGAACTAAACTATTGTCGGTAGAATTATTTCCAAGTTGGCCACTGATATTCCAACCCCATGACCAAAGGGAAGCGTCCGATTTGATGCCATAGGTAGATGCCTAACCAGCGTAAACGCCAATCCAATTGTTATCCGATCCGACTTGCATCGGAACATCATAATTGATATCATCACCGATGCCAAGTCCACCCAATAAGTTATAACCCCAACCCCATAATGTACCGTTTTGTTTGATGGCCATGGTGTGAAATGCTCCGCATGAAACCAAATCCCAATCGGCATCTGTACCTGTTTGAACCGGAACATCAATCGAGGCATCATCATATGCAATCTGGCCATTCAAATTACTACCCCAACCCCACAAAGTGTGATCTGAATTAAGGGCATAAGAAAATTCAGTACCAGTTTCAACTTGCAGATAAGGCTGGGAGCTGGTGCTCATGCTGAACAGCATAATACAAAGGGTAGATAGTGATTTCATAGCGTAATTATTAAATGATTTGGAAAGGTAAACTTAAATCCGAATCATGCAGTCGAAATCTATTACAGCGCTGAAACCCTTCAACTACGTGCACCCCACATCGTAACCTCATAGGGCAGGCTTGCCTTGATTTTTATTTTCACCGTATGAATGATACGCTTTCAAATAGAAATCTTGCGTTAGCGCCCGCCCTTTTTGGCTTTCAGCGCTTCATGATGATCCCGACTGTGCGCCGGGATTATCATTTCAAAATGACACAACTCAGTAAAATATTTTGCATGAATACATAAATTTACCCATGTTAATCGATTCATATGACCAAAACAATTTTCAGAAATGGCGTCTTAATGTTGCTTTTTGTTTTTAGCATGTTCATCGACCAAAAGAACTTGCATGCACAGAAAAAGGCACCTCAATACTACAACCACATTTTTTCAAATTACCTCGATGGTGAAGTATTACTCATCAATGATGCTTATGCGATGGTTGTAGCATCAGGAAGAAATCTAGAAGTATATTCTCTGAAAACAGGGTTCATGGTTAAATCATTTCAAATTCCTTCTAAAACCGAGCCTTATTCAGAGATCACCTATTACAAACCTTGGGCGAGTTTTGAAGCCAAAGTTCAGATGTATTACGACAAGTATCATAGAGACATTACAGATCCGGAATTGGTGCCTGAACCCATTTGGGAAGTCTTGTTGTCACCTGAATACAAAACCAAACAGAGTGATGACGGCAAGGGATATGATGTAATCCTCGCAGATGGAACCAAAATGTTTTTTCCTGTACCTTCTTCATGGCAACGTGGAGCACCACACTATTGTGCCGCTAGAAATAGCCTTGTCATAGTGAATAATCAAAGATCATCGCCCTATATGGTCGATCTCAAAATATTCGGACTTATTGAGGTAAACAGCAAAGGAGAAATCACCAACCACATTGCAGATCCTGTCGAATCCGCGTCAGACGTTTTGATTTACGGATCGCGCGTACTTCTTACTGACAGGGTGTATGATTTGGCTTCGAAAAACAATTTCGATTTGACTTCTTTCGGTGTTCGAAAAACATTTAGCATTCACGACAACCATATTCTTGTTTGTTTCAACAGCGACAACGAAGAACATCAAACCATCAAACTTGTAGATTTAAACAACAACAAGGAGATACTGCAATTCAAAGATGTGTATTCTTCACTTGTGCTATCACCGGATTTACGCACCATCGTTCGATATAAAGTAAATGGCGAAAGCCACGGTTTACGGGCTTTCGTATCTACATTGGATGATAAAACCATTGTCGAATTGGTTTGTCCCGATGCACAAAAAAACTTTGAAGAAGCCCAGAAAAGCGCCGCAGAATATGAACGGAAAACGGCCTTCAATAAAAAACTCTATCAGGATTTTATGGCGGATAAATCCAACAGATTGCAACAATTTCAAAACGCCACGAACACATTCCTCAAAGAAGCGACATCCAACGGATGGACAGTAGAACAAGATTTGTCAAACAGCTCCAAGGAGTTTTCCGTGAGCGAATTCAACCAAGTCGCCATAACACCACAAGACAGTATCCACCTTCAAGAGAATTACATTTACTGGATTGTATGTATATCGGCACTTCCGATGATGGAAAACCGCATTCAATTTTATCGAGGAATTCCCTTTTTCCCCTATTTTTTTGTTGGAGAATATGATTATGGCAATGAGTTCACCCGTGACTACCTCGTGACTCATACAGGTTTGATTCATCCTTCGGAAAACATCAATCTTTCTTTAAGAGTCACAACCGGATATCCCGTTTACTACGCAGAAACCAAATCACTACCTGAAGGTATGACCAGATACTTTTTGTTCCGAAAGAAAGCAAGTGATAAGTCATTTGAACTGCCACCATTTGCCGGAGCTACTTTACCGGTTCACTACCATCATGATTTTGATGAACGATTTGCAGATTGCATGAAATATTACCATGAAAACCTGCGGGCAGAAGCAGAAAGACAAAGATTGGAAACATTGAAAAAACTACCGACATATACTCCGCCTCAACCAGGGTCAGCTTTATACAATTTGCAAATGCAAATCGATGCAGCCGTTCCAGCAACGTGGTCTACATGTCCTTCTTGCGGTGGCAGTGGAGTAAGTTCATCGGCATGCTCTTGTTGTTCAGGACATGGATCTATTGCAGTAAAAAGGCAAGTTTTTCATAAAATGTCAGAGAAAACTGACGAGGTATATAGACCAGATGGGCCACAAGGGGCAGGATATTACACCCGCACTAGTCCTATTGGATATTACAAAACGGAAACGTCTTCTGAATCATGCGAATGTTGTGACGGTGCCGGATTATTGATTGGTCGTGGCATCTGCTCACAATGCAATGGTGCGGGTAGGGTAAAGTAATTCGCCAGACGAACAACATTGAAATAATAAAGTCCGACATTGGGGCAAAGAATGCCGCATTCCGAACCAAACTCAGTGATGGTCACGCGGTTATGGCTATTTTCGTTTTTTAACCCAGCATAACCTTATGAAGTACCCGCACTTTGTTTTGGCTATAGTTATCCTGACCTCTTCAAAATGGTCTTGGAGTCAGTTTGACACTTCCCTTATGATTGATTCCTTGCGACAAGTCATTGCACAAAGTCCGGAAGACAGCAATAAGGTAAATGCCATGATCGATCTCGCGAGATATTATGCGCTCACAGATATTCAAGAAGCCATCAAAGTGATGGATGATGGCAAGATTCTTTCCGAAAAAATCAACTATCCAAAAGGTCTTCGTGCCTGCCATGGTATGAAAGGCATGTTGCTTACGAACCTCGGTGATTTCAAACAGAGTGTAGTTGAATTGGAAATAAGTCTTCGACTTGCTTATGAAGCCAAAGATCAAATAGACATTGCCCGTGCAAGTGGTGTTTTGGGAAGCATCATGCAAATGCAAGGCAGATATCCAGAAGCATTAGATTATAATTTCAAAGCACTGAAAGCATTTGAAGCAGGCAAGGACAGTATTTCTATAGCCGGTTGTTTAAGCAATATTGGTTCAATCTATCAGGAAATTGAGAACTACCATGAAGCCCTGATTTGGCTCAATAAAGCACGTGTCATTGAAGACCAATTCGGATACCTAGAATATTTGGGCAATACCCTTTCGAACATTGGAACTTGTTTGAGTGAACTCGGAAATAATGACGAAGCGCTGCATCACTACGAAACATCTTATCAAATTTTTGTTCAGTTAGAAGACGAACCATCTCAAGCAGATCTCCTTGTCAATATTGCCAGCATCCTTGCAGAAAAACGCGATTTTGCCCAATCACATCCAAAACTTCTGGAAGCATTGCGTATATCAAAAGAAAATAACCTTAAAAACTCTGAAGCAGCATGCAATCTCGCATTGGCCAATGAATTATACTCCGTTACAACAGATGCTTCTTCGGAAGACCTCAAGAAAATCAGCTTGTCTAATGATGACCAAACACTCCAACAAGCTTTGGAATATGCGGATACTTCACTCAAATTGAATCGTGAACTTGAGAACCTGAACGGTTTGATGTTAGCACACAAAATCAAAAGTAAGATACTCGAAAAACTCGGACGCATGGAAGATGCTTTAAAAGCGCATCGGGAATACACTGCGTTCAGGGATTCGATCTTTCATATGGAAAAAGACAAGAAGATTGCCCAAACCAGCATGCAATACGAATTCGACAAAAAAACAGAAGCAGCTAAAGTAGAGCAGCAAAAGAAGGACATACGTGAAAAAAACATTCGGAATAGCATCATCATTGGACTTGTGGCATCATTGATTTTCCTGATTGTGGTATTGATTCAAAGGAATAGAATCAGCAAGGAGAAAAAACGCAGCGAAGAATTGTTGTTGAATATTTTACCCGAAGAAGTAGCGGAAGAATTAAAATTGAAAGGTGAAGCTGATGCTGTATTGGTCGAAAAAGTAACGGTGTTGTTTACAGACTTCAAAGGATTCACTTCCATTTCAGCGAATATGAGTCCGAAAGAATTGGTGAAAGATCTTCATGATTGTTTTTCCGAGTTTGATCGCATCATGGATAAATTCAACATGGAAAAAATCAAAACCATTGGTGACGCTTACATGGCCGCAGGAGGTTTACCAACACCCAATCAAACCCATGCACAAGATGCAATCAACGCCGCATTGGAAATGGTTGCATTCATTGAACAAGGCAAGATCAAAAAAATAGCCGACAATCTCCCCTACTTCGAAATTCGAATCGGTGTTCACACCGGACCAGTTGTAGCCGGTATTGTTGGCGTGAAGAAGTTTCAATACGACATCTGGGGCGACACTGTCAATACGGCATCACGCATGGAAAGCTCTGGTGAAGCGGGAAAAGTCAATATCAGCGAAACGACCTATGCGCTGGTCAGCAATCAATTCAATTGTACATCTCGGGCAAAATAGCTGCCAAAGGCAAAGGAGAAATGGAGATGTATTTTGTGGAGGGGAGAAAAGCCATTTGATGGCAATTCCTGTTGTATTGAAGGCTAAGTGCTCAATGTCAAACCCACATAAATTTCAATTTAGAAAAACCGCGCGCGAACCGTTTGATTAGTGCGAAAACAAATCTCCGTGTGAAATTTATCTCGTTTTTCTCTACATTTACTTCAACTTTTGCGCCTATACAACCTATACTATGAATTTTATCCAGATAAGTGGTTGCTTTGTTTGTGAGTTTAAATCTGAAAGAACTAACACGATAAAATTTCTAAAGTGCGTTCATTTCTGTGAAAAGCTAAATAAATCTATCGCCCTTGATTTCTGCCGAATGACTTACGCTTCGCACGTTGCTTTCATTCTAACCAAGTTTGTAATAACTCTTTTGCAATTCAAATTTGAAGATACAAACAGCGAACATATACTTTGGACTGGTATTCATTTTTCAAAAAAAAACGGAGTCTTTTTGCCAATAGAATCATGATAATTCTCTACAATAAAATCAACCTTTGTTACTAAACTAAACCTTCTGTTTCGATGAAAAAAATCACTGTAATTCTGTATTTTTTTATTAATCATCTTTTGCTCATTCATTCGCAAGTTTGGCAACCAGTAGGGCCAAACCCGCTAGATCAGCTCATTATTGATGGCAGTGGGAGCAGTTTCACAGACATTGTTACAGATAATTATGAAAATCCAATAGTCGCATTTTCAGATGGATCGTATGGCAACAAAATAACTGTGAAGAAATTCAATGGTACCAATTGGGAAACAATTGGAGCACCCGGCTTTTCCGCAGGGTGGGCAGAATGGATTTCCATCACAATTGACAATTTCGGAATTCCATATGTGTCATATAAAGATTTGGCCAATGGTCATAAAGTCACCGTTATGAAATTCGATGGCAGTAATTGGCAAATACTTGGAACACCTGGATTTTCTACCAGCTCAGTTTATTACACTTCAATAGCGGTTGATAATATCGGTACTCCGTATGTAGCGTTTCAAGATGTTGGCAATGGCAGTAAAGCAACTGTAATGAAATTTAATGGCAGCAGTTGGGAAGCGATTGGCAATATGGGAATCTCCGCTGGAACTGCATCTTATACATCCATTGCTGTAGGCATCGATAATTATCCGATGTTGGCATATAAAGATGGCGGTTTTAGCGATAAAGCCACAGTTTTGAAATATAATGGAACATCCTGGGAAGCGCTTGGTATTGAAGGATTTTCTGCTGGGGCTATTGACTATGGTAATCTAGCTCTGTCTGATAATGGAATACCTTTTTTCATTTATCGAGATTGGGCAAACAGTTATAAAGCGACAGTCATGACATTCAATGGTAGCAATTGGGTCAATGTCGGCGCTCCCGGATTTTCAGTCGGCGCGGTAGCCGATCCATCCATAACAATAGATAGCAACGGTTTTCCCTATGTACATTTCGCTGACTATGGTATTAGTGATAAATCTGTAGTCATGAAATACAATGGTTCCAACTGGGAGTTGGTTGGTACTAGCGGACTATCAGCTGGGCAGGCTCATTTTACATCAATTGCATTGGACAATAATGACATTCCTTATATCGCTTTTCGCGACCTGGGATTAGCATATTTGCCCATTGCAATGAAATTCAATGGAAGCAATTGGAGCATTTTAGGAACTACAGGCATTTCTACTGGCGAAACTAATTCAACAACAATAGCTATCGATGACAGCGGTACCCCTTACATAACTTACTTGGATGTTCCAAATGGTAATAAAGTAATAGTTAAAAAATTCGACGGCTACAATTGGATTAATGTGGGAAGTGCGGTCAACTCTACCGGATCCGCTGGCGCACCAACCATTGACTTAGATTCGTCAGGTGCCCCTTTTGTTGCATTTCCTGACGGTTCACTTGGAAATAAAGCTACTGTCATGAAATTCAATGGCACGACATGGGAATTAGTTGGCTTGCCTGGTTTTTCTACCGGTGCTACCACATATACAAAAATATTAGTTGATGATACGGGTACTCCATATCTAACCTTTGCGGATGGAGCAAACAGCAATAAAGCGACAGTCATGAAATTCAATGGTGGCGCCTGGAACATACTAGGCAATCCGGCATTTTCAACAGGAGCATCCAGTTATAATACTATTGTAATGGATACCAATAGCATACCATATGTTGCATATAGAGATGGAGGCATTGGCAATAAAGCCTGTGTGATGAAATATGACGGAAGTGCTTGGATCCCTGTAGGAGGTGTTGGAATTTCTTCAGGGCTCGCAAACCATGTTTCAATTGCTATCGGCATTGACCAAAACCCATATATAACGTATTCTGATGGAACTTTAAGTAATAGGGCAACCGTACTAAAATACGATGGCTCAACTTGGAATACTGTTGGTAATCCGGGATTTACTTCAGGTGCTGCTTCTAATACTTGCATTGCGATTGACAATAGTGGTAATCCATACGTCGCATTTCGAGACGTTGCAAATGGCAGCAAGGCGACAGTTATGAAATATATTGCTGGTAATTGGGACACTGTTGGTGCTGCCGGTTTCTCACCTTCATGGATCACTAACATTTACTTAGCTGTCAACCCTGATGGAATACCCTATGTTGTATACAAGAATGTAAGTGCTTGGGTATATAAATATTCAATACCCTGCATCCAACCTACCATTCCTACACTACTTACAAGCTCAAATACAAACTGTGGTACACACAATACAACTCTTAGTATTGATACTGGATCATTAAATGATGCTACTCACTGGCAGTGGTACAGTAATTCCTGTGATGGATTTGCTGTTGGAAGTGGTTCAAGTATTATTGTGTCGCCGTCAACAAACACTACTTATTTTGTGCGAGGCGAAGGAGGTTGTGCATCCGCGGGTGCATGCGCAAATATTTCCATTACTGTCGATAATCCTTTGACTTGGTATCTCGACATTGATAATGACTCATATTATTCAAGCACACAGGCGGCATGCACAAGCCCGGGGTTAGGATGGACATCCATAATGCCTATAGGTGGTGCTGGTGATTGTGCAGAGAGCAATGCAACTATTAATCCTGGAGCGCTTGAAATTTGCAATGGTTTGAATGATGACTGCGATGGTCAAACTGACGAAGGTTGCAGTCCTCCAGCATTGACAAATGACAATCCTGCGACTGCATCAAACGTAGCATACAGTTCCAATATGAATTATCCGAACTGTTATCCCATTACTGGTACCACCATGTTGGCAACAGACTCTCCAGAATCATCAGTTTTTTCTGGCCCTGACACTTGGTATAAATTTATCGCACAGTCGACTGCCGCCTCTATTACGTTAACAAGTTCCAATATGGATGATGCAATAGCCCTCTATTCATTTTCATCCAACATTTACACACTCATTGATTCTGAAAATGAAAGTTCTGGAATTGGTGATTTTGAAAGAATGAATGTAAGCAACCTGATACCAGGTAATACTTATTACATTTCTGTTGGCGCTGTAAGCTCATCGATCGGAGGTACTTTCAGTCTTTGCATTCAGAATTTAATGCCAAGTGGATGTGCCAATGCTACCCCCATAACCGGATATTCACTTTGCCAAAATTTTAAGGCAAGCTATCATGGTTCTGCCAGCTATGGTGTATCATATTCATTCTCCTTCACAGGCACTGGAGGAGGAGCATTAGGTACAACAACAATCTCAGGCACAAATGGACTCATTCCCCTCTCCAATCCAATACTTGCTCTTCGATATGGCGGCATTTACAATGTGCAAGTCGATATTCTTTACGCTCTTCTCAATAGTGCGTCTGTATTAGAAAATATCACAGTCAATGGTGATCCAGCTTCAGCCAATTGCACTGGAGTATTTATTAAGAATGCCCCATTGCTCGAAGTTAAATCTTCTCAACGATGTCCAGCTAGCTTGTTTAGAAGTAACTATTTAATCGCAACTCCTGCTCCCGGAAACTTTGCTTCATGTGGTGCAACAAGCTATACATATGAATTGACTTCTGTTTCCGATTGTACTGGTTTAAATGCACTCGGTTTACCATTTGAGGTTAACACACCGGGTAATACACCTTATTTACCTCTTGCAATTGCTTTTCCAAATTTGTTGCCAAATTCTGGATATTGGAAAGTTAGGGTGCATGCCAATTTCGCTTATGGATCAGGATCATATGGTTCAGCACCTTTCTGGGTTATTTTAGTAACCGGAACTTCAGCAAGCGCATCGCAAGCAGATGAACAAGCGTATAATCAAAATGAAAAATCTACTTTGATTAGTGGTTCAACTGTTATTTACCCCAATCCCTGTGATGGCAATTTAATTCAACGAAATTTGATCACCTCCAAGGACAAACCTATACACATCCGTGTAATCGATGGTTTAGGCAATGCTGTATATTCGAACACCTATGTTACTGACGGGTCTTTATATTCTCAAATTCTATTTGATAAGACATTGTCATCAGGCGTGTATTTAGTTGAAATCACTTTGGACGATATTGTGCAAACTCACAAACTAATAGTCACCAATTAAAATTGCAAATTCTCTTTATAACTCTATTTATATTAAGAAGAAAAACATGTATTCAAATAGGTTTATATCGAAACTTGCACAAAGATATGACCAGTTGTAGCCGGTATTGTTGGCGTGAAGAAGTTTCAATACGACATCTGGGGCGACACTGTCAATACGGCATCACGCATGGAAAGCTCTGGTGAAGCGGGAAAAGTCAATATCAGCGAAACGACCTATGCGCTGGTCAGCAATCAATTCAATTGTACATCTCGGGGCAAAATAGCTGCCAAAGGCAAAGGAGAAATGGAGATGTATTTTGTGGAGGGGAGAATGTAATAAACTGCTTGGAGTATTTAAATCATTACCAATTCGCGTTTTGATGATGCGACCATATACATGCGGTCATCCTTCCAAACACCGGAACAAAAAAAATCCCGGGGTATTCCCCGGGAAATTTATTCTATTTATTCTTAACAATCGTTCGTGTTTCTCTGAAACCGTTTTCAGTAGAAAATTCGATCAGATAAATGCCAGAAGCAAATGGTGATAAATCCACACGCCCATTCTTAGATATCAATGAATAAGTGCTGATGACCTGACCTGTGAGATCCGTCAATTTCATTTCTTCAATGATCACATTTGAACTATAAGTCAAAAAATCATGGACAGGAGTTGGGAAGGTCACTAGGTTTATGATGGTATGCTCATCCACATTTTCATAGACAAAATCACCGGTATATGAATTGCTGCAACCATCGGGAGTAGTGATTACTACAGTGAAATCTCCACCCATCTCAATACCGATGTAAAGTGTACTGTCCGTTTCATCGGGTAACAACTCTCCTAAGTAGTACCATTCGATAGTAGCATTTGGAGCCACAAATGTTTGAATATAACCCCATTCAGGACCATAAGAAATCGTTGCTTCAGGAATGAGTGGAGCGGTCACCAAGTAATGTATTGATGACTCACAAAGCTCATTGGTAAATTGAAGAACCACATCATACGAATCTCCTGCATTCAAAGGAAGATTGAGAACGGGGTCAGTTGAAAATGGCTCACCGTCTACCAGCCATTGGTAGGAAAGTGCATCCGAAATGAGCGGGTCGATGGTCATACTTTCCGCATCACAATCACTCACAAGGTTTCCTCCTTCAACTACTCCATTACATTCAAAAATTGTATTCAGTGTTGTATTGGTCACTACCGCTTCATTCAAATCGAAATAAATATTTGCTGTGTTGTCGATGGCTGTTCCTACTGGTAGGTCGGCATAAGGAGAAATTTTATACGTCACATAGCCCTGACTTCCAGCCGGATCTGAAAGACTGTCAGGAAGCATAATTTCTTCAAACTCAAATCGGATCAATCCGTTTTCTACTGTCGACACCACAGGATGTGACCACGAAAGTATTTGCATGGTTGAAGGATCAAGGTATTCACTCAATTGATCTTCCACCACAACTGTCTGTGCAGGTGCTGAACCCGTATTTTGAAAATGAATGGTGTAAGTGAGGTCAGTACCGTTGAACATCAATCCAGCCTGACCTGAGCCCGCAGGGCTCACTTCTTTCATATTCGGATCATAATAACATGTTTGTACTTCATTCCAATTGACACTTTCACAAACACTCTCATTTCCCAATTCATCATAGATGCATGCGTTTACTTCCGTAATCAGAGTAGAACCCATGCTTGATACATCGGGATATTGCACGTAAATCTGAAAACTCAAAGTAGAACCATATGGTTGTGCAGGAAACAACCATGTCAGGTTGTTACCATCACCTTCTGTAAATGGCACCGATCCGTCTAAATATGCCAAGGCAGGATCCAAGTTCACATTTACAGACAGTGGACCTGTAGATTCAGTGACGCACATAACTTGTATATTGTATACTTGTGTACCTCCACAAACAGCAAATCCGGCATTCACAGAAGGAAACACGGTTCCAAGAGGATTGGTCGGAACAAAACCAAAATCATTGTTCAATGAAGTTGGAGAATCGGCTTCAACAATGACGTCATAAAGTACAGGAGTTGTTGGAGTCCATACGTCCTCATCATAATTGATTTCAACTTGGTGATTACCCGCATCAACCGGGAAATAATAAAGATTAGTGGCAAATTGAATGGAACCTTCAGGATTGAGCATGACGTTACTCTTATCAATACCTGTTTCACCTGCATCCCACAAGCCGTTCGAATTTTCATCCACAAAAACATGACCAGCGATGATGTGATAAGTATTCCAATTGTTCTTTAACCAGAACCAACCCCTCGTAATCTGAGCGGCTTCAGCTAAACCTACGACATCAAGATATCCATCTCCATCTACATCTACGGCCTGAACACTGTTGAGCATCATACCGGGGATGGTAACAGATTGTGTTTCGACAAAATTAAAATTGCCTTGATTGATATAAATTTTGTAGTCAAAATCAGGAGTGAGCGAATACGGATAATAAAGAAACACCAATATGTCAGGAAGATTATCTGCATTAAAATCTGCGAACAAGTAATTGTGATCCTGGAAAGAAATGGGAAATGGGAAAACGTGAGAATCCATACCGCCATAACCATCAAATTCCAGGAATGTGTAGCCATCAAATGAATCGAGAATTCCATCGCCATTCAAATCAATATTACCAATATTGAATAGCATAGACTGTTCTGGATATTCGAATGGGACTTGCGTCAAAGTTCCATCTCCCTCGTTTCTGTAGTAATTGAGGTAATCTTCAAACAGAGAAACGTCAAAGTCACCATCCATGTCAATATCAGCGAGGTAAGGTGTTGCCATGATCTGTTCAAGAAAAGGATAATCCGTAATCACCGAGTTTGTCAGATCTGGGTGTATGGAAAGCTGCAACATACCGAATGGAAATCCAGTATCAAAAATCAAAAGATCGTCATTCCCATCCATGTCCATGTCGTAGACATCATAATATGTTGAATTACCAGAATAAGCTCCAGTCATATAAACAGAAAGATCAATGGAGGGAATTTCCAGCAAACCACTTTCAGTACAAATCAAAATGCGGACAGTGGTTGTTTCAATCATGACGATATCATCACACTGGTCACCATTGATGTCCTGAACTTTGAGGTACCAATAAGGAGCGATACCATCTGCAATATTTTGTTCAGTGATGACAACAATTTCACCATTGGCGTTAAAGTCAACAACGTTATTGTCAAGAGACAAAAATTCAATTTGAGGATCAAAATCAACATTGGAAAAGCTTTGATATTGGCCAAAAACCACATCAAAATCGAATGGCAGATCGAAATGCCCAGTACCATCATTTAGAAAATATCTTTCACCCTCTCCAATATCAAGATCACCATCTTGATCGATATCCGGAAAGGCGAGACTTGGCAAAAAACCGTAAGTTAAATTCACAGGCAAGTCCTGTTGTGTTTGAAAACTTCCATCTCCATTTCCATAACGAATTCCAGATAAGTATTCAGGGTAGTTATAGGTAAGAACATCATTCATTCCATCACCATTGAAATCCTCCAACCGCAACTCGGACATCATAGCCTCCAGCCCTGACACAGGAGTCGTTGTCACATAATCACTTGAAAGTGGGTCATACATGACCCCAACACTTGTCGAGCTGAAATTGTAAGTCAAAAGTTCATTGATACCATCGTTATTGATGTCATCGATATCCAGTACTGTATAAGCAACAAGACCTGGTGATTGAATTTCTGCATAGCCAAGAGAAGAAAATCTGAAGATATGGTATGTTCCATCGTTACAACCAGAAACTGCGCAATAGCTGGAAACAATATCATCGAATCCATCTCCATCGAGATCTCCGTAAACAGAACTTAAGTAACCCAATGCAGTTGAATATGCATTAGGATAAAACACATGCGCATTGGAAACAGTGATTTCCTCCTGAGCCCCAAACGAACCATCACCGGCTGCATAGCGCACATAAAAGATTTCTGATTCACCTAGGTTGATGATATCATCATGACCATCCATGTTGTAGTCAAAAAAAGTATTGGAACCGGGCCAATTTCCAAGAAAATGTTCCGTCCACATTCCACCGTCACCGGTGTTTTCAAACCAGATCACATCATCGTTGAATTGCTTACCTATTCCATCAATATCCCCATCTTCATCCATATCGTGCAACTGGTCGATGACTGACATATTGAACACATGTTGAAGAAGATATTCTCCATTTTCATTTCGTTCGGTCCAGACGCCGTAATGGATATTTAAAATATCAATATCACCATCGCCATCCATATCCGTCCAATAATCAGCTGAACGCTGCACAAATAGCAAACTAGGGTCGCTCAACTGCGCTTGTAACTTCGGCACAACTGAGATCATAATAAGTAAAAGACAAAATCTCTGAAGGTAAATCGTTTTCATTTTTGATTGATTTTTGGTAAAGGGCATTCCGTGTAGTGGACGGAATAAAAGGCAACGTTGTAAATTTTTGGTGGACTAATTTATGCATGAACCTGTCACATTCACCATTAAATCATGGAAAAAGATGACCAGGCAATTGTACAGAAATCAAACAGTGCCAATTTGACTATATTGCATTCTGTTATGCCTTCCAACCTTCATTCAAAACTCCTTGCTTCAATCCTGTTCCTTTTAACCGCAACCCGGTTATCGGCGCAGTTTACCATCATACCAGACATGCTGGTTTGTTCCTCAAAAAACAAAATGGAATGGCATTTTAGCGATCGCGGAGAAAGTCTCCATTACAATGAAAAACGAACGGCCAATTCGATGGGTCCCGGTATTGCCATTTTCACCAATCTAAATGAAGACTTGTCGATTGGTTTTCATTATCGTTATAAAACTTACAATATTCCATTCTATGAAGAATCGAATATTGCACTCAAAAACACCTCCCATGAGTGGATGCTTTCTTTTCTCCATCACGCCTACGGCAATGAAAAAAAGAAATTTAGTCCTTTCATCAGATTATCTGGAGGAGTATCTATTGTCAATTCAAAAGAATTCAATTTACTCTTTCTAAGTTACACCTCACCATACACGCACGATGTCAAGTGGACTGGTCTTGTTTTCCAAATGGATTATGGAACCTGGCTTACACTCGTAAACCCGAATGTCCATCTTTCCCTAAGCGTCAACATTGGATACCATGAGACCATTCAAGTTAAACTCAAACGACATTCCGATAATGCTTCAAATATCATCAATGCACAAATGAGAAATTTATGGATTGCTGCCAATCTTGGATTTGTATTTCAATTTGGAAAAACAGGAGAGGACTCTATGAATGAAAACAACTTGGAACCATAAAAACTTTTGAAAACCATGCTCATTGCCCAGACCATATTCAACAGATGGAAAGTCTTCATTGTTCTTACCATGCCTTCTATCTTCCTGTCTAGTTGTATGGAATACGAATACTTCAATTTACATGCGCTCAAATCTGAATTTTACGATGTACAGCAAGTAAAATTCATTCAGGAACAAACAGGACTCTCCATCACATTAAAACCTTCCTCTTACGAATGCAATGAAAGTGACCGGGAATACTATAAATATTCCTCTAAACTCACACATGTATATATCAATGAACTTTGTGGACAATCGGTAAAAATTTCGGATGATTATATCTCGATGCTAGATCACAGCATCAGATCTGAAGCGCGCAAGAGCGGATGCAGCATCGATCTATTTTTTGAAAAAGACGAATTCAGTTTACCATCAAATACAACAGATACGACATTTCATATGATCAATGTGACAATCGACGGAGCAGAATATCAGAATGTTTATGTCCTGACAAATTCAGAGGGTCATGCCACCTACATCGATTCGATTTATTACTTAAATGGAACCGGCCTTCTCAAAGTGTTCGAAAAATCGGGGATTGTTTGGAAAAGGCAATGATGATCAAAACATCAAAAAGTATCGCGTGCTAAGATGGTCAAATGAGCACATCAACGACTCACCACCTCACCCATTCTGCACAATCTATAGAACGCCGTACCTTTTCTCGATTTGATGGCTGATCCATCTTTCTCTGGTTTCCAAATCCGCATGATTTTCGCGACAGCAGGATAATCACTTAAGATCACATCACCATCGTGCATCGACCATTTGCCAGAAAGACGAACTTTATTGTCCGGATCAGTGTTGTCGATATAGCTAAAAGTATTGTCGGTGTTTAAAGTCAATTCCAAAGAAATGGTATGCGCCTCTTCCTTGTCAACTACGCATACACCGTATTTGCCGGCTACATTTTGTGCCACACCCATTGAATGACTTGATGGAAAGGTAAAAGCCAACAATAGCAGACACCCGAAGGTGAGCATAGAAATTTGTTTCATTGTAAAAAGCAATTTAGGAGATACGAAGATACTTCTAAATCATGTATCGATCAAATTCTGAAATAATTAAAGGTGTATGATGCGCTTCAATCTTGATTCATGTGGATGATGGGGGTAAAATGATCTTCGCTTGTATATTTCCTCGACCTTAATCATGCCTCAATGAAACCTTTACATCATCTTTTGTCGCTCCTTTGTCTGTCTGCCATAACCGCTCATGGACAATGGTGTTTTTATGCGGATAGTCTATCCAGCACACCTTCGAATTCACAAAGTCTGATTGCAGATATGAATGCGGATGGTCTTCTCGATATTATCCAATATGGATATGACGACTCGGTGCATATCGAAAGGGGTCTGGATTTCACAACCAATGCTGAAATCGCTGCTGGTTTCAATGTAGTTGACTTGGGAATTTCTGATATGAACAATGACGGGAACTTGGATATGGTGACCATGAATGAGGTCGGTGATATTGTGGTGTTTTTTGACGACGGTAGTAGCACGTTTCCCACTACTTACAGTCAATCTACTTCGTTGGCCTTGGCTCCTATCATCAACATTGTTGATGTCAACGAAGATGGTTACGCTGACATCGTCTGTCTTGGTTCCATCTTGAACAACTACCTGTATACTTTTCTCAACAATGGTGACAATAGTTTTCAAGACGCTATCGCATCAGAAACCATGGAACCAGCACTTGATTTCCTCTGCGGTGATCTGAACACAGATAGTCATCTAGATGTATTGATCTGGAGTGCCTCTTCAGGAACATTCTCCTTCTATTTTGGCAATGGCACCGGTGAATTCGGCAATATTCCAAGTTCGGCCATGTTTCAGGCATTTGATATAGAAGTAGCCGACTTGAATTTTGACGGTCTATTGGACATCATCTTCGCAGATACTTACCACACCTATTACGTGACCATGGAAGGGGAAGGCATATTCGATATCGCTCTTGCGCAACCCATTGGTCCGTCTGCTTCGCAAATCATAACC
This sequence comes from Flavobacteriales bacterium, assembly GCA_016722445.1. Lineage (GTDB taxonomy): Bacteria > Bacteroidota > Bacteroidia > Flavobacteriales_D > Sanyastnellaceae > JAIBBG01. The sequence continues at coordinate 120,581 of JADKIZ010000003.1, forward strand.
GGTGACTATACGGGCGATGGTTTCACTGATGTCGCATTGATATGTGAGTCCTTTGGTACGCCTTGGTCTTATCAAATTGAATATTTCCAGAATGATGGTCTTGGCCATTTCGAATCCATGGGTGTGTTTCCTGTGACTTATCCATCAGAATTGGTGAGCGGCGATTTAGATCAAAATGGATTGGATGATTTGTTGAACACAACCGATTCTGATTTGATTGCCATCTATACGGAAACTTCACTTCAGAATATCGATTTTTCATACCAAAATATCAGTTGCAATGATTTGATTGATGGCGGTGCAACAGTAACTGTCGAAAGCATAAACACTCCATTATCATATTCATGGGATGCTGCACCTTTCGGAATTGAAAACAGTATAGATAATTTGTCCGCAGGCTTTCACACACTTCAAATTTCAGATACCAGCGGATGTGCGGCCTATATATCATTCCAAATCTCTGAACCTTCTGAATTAACGGCCATGCTCATCAATCAGCCTCTTAACTGTAATGATGATCCAACCAACGAAGCACTTGTTCTTGTGGATGGCGGAGTTGCTCCATTCTCTGCAGAATGGTCATTCGGTGGAACCGAACTATCCATGCCTGATCTGTTATCTGGCGACTACGTTGTCGTTGCAACAGACGCCAATGGATGCACAGCTGAAGCCAACGGACTTTATGGAAATCATATCGCCCTTTTTGATTCTACAAGTGTGGTAATAACATCCACCTCAGTTTATGGTTATACGGTGGCGGAAATTCAAGGCGACGGACTAAACGATCTTATTGTCAACACATCGGGTAATGCATTTATGAAATTGATCAATAATGGTGATGGTACATTCTCAGAACCGGTGAACATTTCACTGGGAAACATTTACCCTTCGATATATTTACTTGACGATATGAATGGTGATGGCATTGCCGACTTCGTTTATACCAATGGAACTTACTTCGGCTATTTTCCCAATGATGGGAATGGAAATTTTGGAAAACCTTATTCATACACTTCGTCCATTTACATTCTAGATATTACAACTGGTGACATCGACGGTGACGGGGATCAGGATTTAATCATGCTCATCGATGATTCGGTTTTTAGAATTTGGAAGAATGACAATGGACTGCTCTCATACTTTTCCGACACATCATTCAACGTTGTACCAACAAGCATTCGAACAATAGATTTACAACAGGATGGAATAGATGAAATCGTTTTGATTCATTTTTCACAAGTAGCCATATACCAAAACAACAAGGAACAATTTGATCTCATCACTCAGGTGAATGGTCCAAGCATCTCAGACGTCGATTTCTCCGACATCGATTCGAATGGTGTTTTGGATATGATTTATGCTACAAATTCCGGTATCTTCTACAGACTACTCCAAAGCGATGGCACTGATGGAAGTGCTACTGTCATTTTGTATGCAACCGGCATTACTGATATCATCGCAAGTAAAATGGACCTCGACCCACGAACCGATATCACCTTTCTCCAATCGAGCCATGGAAGGATCTTTGTAATATTTGGTATTTCTCCTTCCAACTTTAGTGTGCCACAATTGATCACATCATATCCTTTGGCAAATAACATCGCAGTATCTAACCTCTACGGAGATGAACGTCCGGAAATTTTAGCGAGAGCCAATCCCAATACCATCAACATATTTAAAAATTGCTCGGCATTGGAAGTGCAAACTTTGCGGGAAAATTCCAGCGTACATGTTTATCCGAATCCTGGTAATGATATCCTCAACATTCAAACAGCAGAACGCGTCAAGCAGATCACCATTTTTGACAATTCCGGTAGAATTGTTTTCTCCTCAAACACCATTCAAGATTACTTGATTCAAATTGACACCGTTGGCTTTTCTTCCGGACTATATTATGTCAACATTCAAACAGAAAATCAGGTATTGGGTGCGAAATGGCAAAAAGTAAATTGACGTGAACAATGTGTGATTTCATTTCAATCGCTCATTCAGCACGAAAGGAATCATACTACATCTTCACCACCCAAACAACTTCACTGCGCCATTTTTTCCACCATTCTTGACGGAACAACTGATCAGGTTCTAAGTTGAGTGAAGCACAGAAGTTGGTGATGGTATCCTGAATAGCTATGGGGTGCGATGAAAACAATTCCATGTCCTTCCATTGCGCTTCAATGTAAGTTGCTACTGCAAGAGGAAATTCAATGCGACTGTATCCATAACGATGAACAAAAACCAATTCCTTCGTTTCAGCATTTGTCTTAAATTCCTTCATGCTCACACCATACGCGATGAGTTTGTATCCAGGATTGCTGATCGGATCAGGCATCGGACGTTTGATGAAGTTCGCAATGAAATTCCGATGAACTGTCGTCTCTGGAATTGGGAAACTGAAAAATTTCTTCAATTGAAAATCGAGACCATTGCCATGCATGTAGTTGTACAACGCCTTGTTCAAGCCGTCACTGTACTTCTCGTGTTTAGCACCTTTCGGATCTTCGTGATACAAATCGTTATTCGCAAATCCTTTGAACTCCGGACCGGTTCGAATGACTCCGTATTTCGCCGGATCCTTTCCAACCGGACTATGTACAGTCATCGCAAACTGGTGCCAGAAGGCAGATTGCAATAGTTTACTCTCAAACAATTGCCTTACCACCTCCAATGAATCTATCGTCTCCTGATCGGTTTGTGTCGGGAAACCATACATCAAATAAGCATGCACCAAAATTCCTGCATCGCGAAAGGATTTGGTGACACGAGCCACTTGTTCAAGTGTGATACCTTTTTCAATCAACTCGAGCAAACGCGGACTAGCAACTTCGAGTCCGCCGGTAACGCCAATGCATCCAGAAGCCGACAACAATTTGCAGAGGTCATCGGTAAATGTTTTTTCAAAACGGATATTCGTCCACCAGGTCACTTGCAATCCACGTCGTAAGATTTCAAGTGCAAGATCACGCATCGCCATTGGTGGCGCCGCTTCATCTACAAAATGAAATCCGGTTTCTCCGGTTTCCTTCATCAATTGCTCCATCTGATCTACCAGATGTGCAGCAGAAGCTTGTTCGTACCGACCAATGTAATCGAGGTTGATGTCACAAAAACTGCAACGCTTCCAATAACATCCATGAGCAATGGTCATCTTGTTCCAACGACCATCATTCCATAATCGGTGCATTGGATTCGGCATGTCTATCACGCTGAGGTATTCATGGATGCGCAATCCATCGTATGTCGGTGCAGGCATACGTGCATGTAAAAAATCTCCACCCACTTTATCATCGATGAAATGAACTTCACCATCTTTTCTCACATACGTGCGCTTAAGATGCGGATGCGATTCCGGTGTTTGTATATGTTGCCACAATGCGAGTACAGGCCCTTCCCCATCATCGAGCGTGATGTAATCGACATAATCAAATACACGTGGATCGGAGAGCTCACGCAATTCAGTATTCGCATAACCACCACCGAGAACAATTTTTGTTTCAGGGTGATGCTTCTTGATCCATTGTCCGGCCTTCAGTGCACCATACAAATTTCCACCAAACGGCACGGTGAATCCGACCAATCGTGGCTTATGTACAGCAAAATATTCACTCAAACAACCAAGCATAACCCGATCGGTATAGCCATCGGGAAGTTGCAATTCCGTTTCTATCGGATCAAAAGAAACGGCAGTTCGCGCAACACGTTCGGCATATTTCGAAAAACCAAAATGCGGACCGACAGTAGCCTGGATCAAATCAGAAATGTCTTCGATATACATCGTACAGCGATACCTTGCTTTGTCTTGTACACCGATATGACCAAAGAACCAAGTTGTGTCCTTGAGTTGTTGAAAGCGCGGACCTTCAGGTAAATATTTGCTGTTCGCCAATCGATATCCCGTTGTATAATTCTGATGTTGCAGAAAATCAATCACCGTATCCACTGTCGCCTCATACGCCATTCTATTGCGCAGAATATTGTCCTGAAAATTGTTCAGTTTATAAGCCCCAGCTTCAATGGCGTCGAACAATTGACCGAATCCTTTCTTCGAAAAATTTCCAGCACCATATCCAAGCCCAAATCACCCTGCCGAGATGAAACACCCTGCTGACGCAAAAAACCACTGAGGTATGCCGTCGCAGGATACGGCGTATTCAATTGGGTAAGTGGAGGTATGAGCAGCAGGATATCCGACATGTGGCAAAGAAAGGGGGAAATACACAAATAAAAAGTTGTTCAACCTGTTTATGCTATCAAACAAGCTCAGATTTGGTGATTTGGAAATGTATGAATAATCGAATACTTGGAGGATAAGCACGCCCACTTAGGATCTCTCATATCTAGCTCACCTGTTTTCATTTGGAAGAATATCTTTCAAATGAGCAAAGAAGTATAGCCGAGGTACATGAAATTGAAAGGCGCTACCCATGGAATCGATTTAGTCTGATTGATCTCTGGTGAATTTAGCAATAATCACTTTTGTCAAGCAAATGAAGCAATGACCAAACAGGACTATTTACACGGGTGATTCCAAAATCTCGCAAAACGTTTGGACCTTCTAGATACAAATCCGGGTTATTCTGATAAGCCTCAATTCCTATAATCATTTTGCTAAAAGGTATTGGCGTGTCTTTACCGTCCTCTCTGGTAACAATAACAGCTTTGTTTGTTTCCCTAACGTAACCAAAGCGATTGTAGCCAACAACTTGAGAGACTGAACGATCCTGAAATCGTTGTAGAATTTTACCAAGTAAAATCCTTGCATCAACCATTTGCATAAATTTTTGGATCCAAAGCAGATATTTCTCTCTTGATCCTCTTCCCTAGTGCATAAAGCACTTGATCCACCATATACCTGCAATCCGCAATATCACTAATTTCAGAATGCAATTCATGTTGGAACCAATGGATATAGGATTGGATATTGTGGATGTCTTTTTTAGATAAGATATCCTCATTGATTTGCGGCTTCTTTGTTGCCATCGCATAAGCCCGAATCACATGTTGATCAATAATCGGATGCTTCTTATCGGCGAGGTGTTTGCCGAAGTAGTAGAGAACCATACCACTTTCCGGAACAGGCTCATGGTTGGTGACGCCCTGAACGATATACTTCACTTTCTGAAGATCGCCCTGTTTCCAAAGGAAAGCATAGAGCAATTTGGTTGCCGTACTTTCCTGCTCAAGCTTCGTTTCATCAATCGATCCGTCTGCACGAAAGAAGCCACTTGATATATAGGATTGTACTTGATCTTTAGTGATGACCAGATTCAGTTGATGATAACGATCTTTATTCATCACGAATTTGCTAATTAACTGATCCTGAAGAATTGACTCAAGATCTTCGGGCGAACGAGATGCATAGATCCTGAACAGAATTCTATCGGCAAGAAACTGCGTTTCAATCAGGTCATTTTGGCCGTCAAACTTCATATAATATTAGAGTTCGTTATGTGAATTAGTATGTGATCAAAGACAGAACAATTTGGATCTATTGAATTCGAAAATAAGCACTCTAAATATCTGGATGTATGTTAATATTCAACTTATCCACATTCCTTTGAAATCTTAAGGAAAATTGTTGACCTATAATACATTTGACAACATTGTCAATTAATATGAAAAAATTCCGGAAATAGGCAATTTAGGCTTATACCTCCATGATTTGAGGTGAAGCATCAACTTCCTTTGCGCACAGTGGCGGATAAATTAGGTATTGATGTTTCCATGCTGAGTAAAATCGAACATGGAGAGAGGGTGGTTCAGGCTCATATGCTTTCTGGAATCGCCGAATTATTCAACCTGAACTACCGTGAGTTACAAATTCAGTTTTTGAATGTAAAAATGGAAGCGGAATTTGGACAGGAACCCTTTTTCATTGAATCATTAGAATATTACCTAAAACGAACTAGATAGCATGGAAATAACGACAATTGTTTTGATCATTTTGGTGGCGATTTCCATCCTTTTGCAGATTGTATTCAGAAGTCGGAAAAATGATAGCCCGGATATTACCGGTAAGCTCGATCAATACGCTGAGTCATTGGTTCGTTTGGAGAAAAATCTTAAGGATGATTTCCGAATTAATCGCGAGGAGAGCAACAAACTCGCCAAGGAAAATCGTGATGAACTGAATAATACCCTCAAAGACTTCAAAAAAGAACTTGGTGAAACCCTCAAGACCATCATCGAACAGAACCAAGCAGCTCTTGAAAAGCTCACTTTAACGCTTGAGCAAAAAGTATCAGCACTGATTGAGAAGACAGATGGAAATGCCAAACTATCCAGAGAAGAGCTCACAAAGAGCTTGAAAGAATTCTCTGATTCAAATGGAGCAAGTCTTGATAAAATCAATAAACAGGTTGAAGAGAAACTGAGCGGCTTGAACGAACAAACACAAAAAGACTCCAGTCTACAGCGCGAGGCTTTAATAAAGGCTTTTCAAGGTTTTGAAGAAACATTTAATAAGAATGTAAAGTCATTCAACGATCTTCAAAAAGAGAAGTTCGAATTGATGGAAAGTAAGCAAAATGACTTGGTGAAAGGGACAGAGACAAAACTTGACATCATTAGAGCTACTGTTGAAGAAAAACTCGAAAAGACGTTGAGCGAACGCCTTGGGCAGTCATTCGAAACAGTGGGCAAACAATTGATTGAAGTGCAAAAGGGGTTGGGTGAAATGCAAACACTGGCGCAGGATGTGGGTGGTTTGAAGAAAGTCTTGAGTAATGTGAAAATGCGCGGTGGTATCGGCGAAGTGCAATTGGAGATGCTGCTCGAGCAAATCCTTGCTCCTGAGCAGTACGAAGCCAACGTCAAAACAAAAATAGGATCTTCAGAATTGGTAGAATTCGCCATCAAGCTGCCAGGACGTGACGACCTTCAAGGCACTGTCTATTTGCCGATTGATGCCAAATTTCCAAAGGACGCATACGAACAATTGGTGGATGCATATGAAAGCACAGACATAGCCGCTATTGAGACTGCAAATAAAAACCTGGAAAATATCATTAAGAAAATGGCCAAGGACATTCGGGATAAATATCTAGATCCACCGAATACAACTGATTTCGGGATTATGTTTTTGCCATTCGAGGGTATCTACGCAGAGGTTATTCGAAGGTCGACTCTGTTAGAACAGCTCCAAAGAGAATTCAAAGTGATAATAACCGGCCCTACCACCTTAGCCGCAATACTGAATAGTTTGCAAATGGGATTCAGGACATTGGCCCTTCAGAAACGCAGCAGTGAAGTATGGACCATTCTTGGAGCTGTAAAATCGGAGTTCGAAAAGTTTGGTGGTCTTTTGGAAAAGGCGCAGGGGCAATAGACGAACTGTTAGGGACAAGAACAAATGCTATCAACCGGAAATTGCGCGAAGTCCAAGCACTTCCTGCTGGTGAAAGTACCAAAATTTTACCGGAAATTGCCAACGGTGAGATTGCAAGTAACGAAGAATGATGTCTAGAATTTTAATGAATACAGCGTCTATTTTATTGAACATGGGTGTGTTAGGACTCATTAGTCAATTTATTTGGCCGCTAACTGAAGTTAGTAGTACTTTCGCGTCCGCAAAAGGGCAGAGGTCTTTTACTGCAATCAAACAGAAAGTTCACAAACTCACGATAATACACCTCCCAGGCTTGCCTACTTGGCAGCACACTTTGGGGTCTTTTCTTTTAAAGGAGGTGCTTATGCAGTATAACAAGCTTCCTTTGACTTATCAAGATCAGATTGCACTCATGAGTAGCAGAGGACTGATTATCCATGATCTGCAAAGAGCTGAGAGATACCTTCAGGAAATAAGTTATTACCGACTAAGCGCCTATGCCTTGCCCTACCAGCAACAAAAGGATTCCTTTAATGCGAACACAACCTTCGACAACATTCTTGATCTCTATCTTTTTGATAGAGAATTGAGATTGATCATTTTTGATGCAATTGAGCGAATAGAAGTAGCTATTCGAGCTCAGATAATTTATCAGCTCGCCCATAAATATGGCTCACATTGGCAAGATGATGTTACAATTTTTAAACCTCCATTTACGCACCCACACGGCTTCATTGTTGATGTATTTCAGGATACTCAAAAGCTCATTGTTGAACATTGTAATGCGAAGCATCAGGAAGTGTTTATCAAGCACTACACAACCAAGTATAGCGGACCGACAAATCCGCCGGCATGGATGAGTATTGAGTTACTCACTGTTGGACAATTGTCAAGATTGTATACAGCGTTGAAAAGCAACGCGGATAAACAAGATATCGCTGGCTTCTTCGGATTGCATCACACTGTATTTACCTCATGGCTCCACTCAATTACATATATCAGAAACATTTGCGCTCACCATTCACGTTTGTGGAATCGTGAACTCGCTATTAAACCTGAGTTGCTATTAAAGCCAAGAAAACCTTGGCTCAACGCGAACTACACAAATAACAATGACCGATGTTTCTATTTGCTCTCAACGTTGAAATACATGCTTCATTCAGCCAATCCGTCGAATCATCTCAAGCATCAAACTGGTTGCTATTTCAAAAATATCCAACGGTTCCGATTCAATTTTGGGAATCGAGTGACAATTCCCGGCAATATGATTGATTGGCAGAACGAACCTATTTGGCAGAATTGATACATGTACATTAAAGATTATTACTCCGCAACATAAAACTCATAAACAACGCATGACACCAGACGAATTCAGACATAAATTTATTGAAACCAAACTCAGTGCGCATGAGCTTAAGTTTGGAAGTAATGGTTTTAACATTCGACGCGGCATGGCTCATAGTGTTGCTGGCTGGGTAGAAGATGCTTTTGCACTTTATGTTGCCACTAAAATTAATAGCACTGAGGATGAATACTTCGTTGATAAAGTCATCTCATATAAACTAGACGGGATGCCCAAGGCAAAGGCTTAAACCGGATGTATTGAGGCTTATAAAAAACGACGAGGGAGAGTTATTTCAAGCAACTCATTTATTTGATCTTAAAACTGATCTTGGCTTTAATCGACTGTTTGAAGATTTCATCACTGAAAAGCGAGAATTTATTAAAAATAAGAGAGGGCAAAGGGTCTGGTCTTCTTGGAATGAATCTGATGGCTATCGGCGAAAGGAAATTGAAATTTCATCTACATTAAAATACACAGTTGTTGTGGTAATTGATTGGAATATTGATAAGTCGGCTCTATCTGATCTTGTGAACCTGGCCAATAGCACTGACGAAGTAAACATGTTTGTTTTGCTTAATCACATTAAGGATCAAGAAAGAGATGAGATTGACATAAATATGTCTGAATTTGCAAAGCTGGATGCATTTATCATGAATTGATCACATTCAGCAAACCCTTAGAAAAGTATTACAATCGACCAATAAGACTAGGCAACAATGGGAAATTCAGTCAATTGAGACAACGGACAAAGAACACATGAACAAACTACAACTCATCCAAAAAATAAAATCCATCTCCGACCTTACTCACGAAGAGCAAGCGGAGCTGATCAACCTTGTAAACAATACCAAGAAGTATGGCTTGGTTTGGGAAGACAAATTCGAGCAAATTGAAGAAGATTTGCTCACGAATCTACCCATGCTGACTGAGGTGAAGGAAAGGTTCATTCAAGCCCAGCCTCAAGCGAAAAAGGAAAATGAAGAAGATTTGTTTTCTGGTTCCAATGAAGGTTCAGGAGATCAATTGATTTACGAAGATACTGCGCCAAATCACATTCTCATTGAAGGGGATAATCTTCACGCATTAACTGCCCTTTTTTTACACATAGAGAGGCCATTGATCTCATTTATATAGATCCGCCATACAATACTGGAAACAAGGACTTTCGATATAATGATAAATTTGTTGATAAGGACGATGATTTTAGACATAGCAAATGGATCTCATTCATGAATAAAAGGCTTGAAATCGCGAAAGTCCTTCTTGCTAACAATGGCGTTCTTGTAATTAGTATTGGTTATCATGAAGTCAATAACCTCGTGCAACTTTGTAAAGAAATATTTCTAGGTAAACAAGTCGTCTGCGTCACAGTGCAAACTTCTGGTGGTAAGCCCTCTAATGGATTTAATTATCTTCATGAATACTTGGTATTTATAACACCCAAGGACTTTAGCCCGAATCCTGTGTCTTTCGCTGGGGGAACTGAAAGAAGTCCTTTCGAAGGACTGACATTAAGCACTTTCGATAAGACGCAGCGCCCAAATCAAGCTTACCCGATATTCATTAATTTACATTCTGGACATATAATTGGTGTTGGACTTTCATTAGTTGAGCGCGTAAGGGAGGAAGTTATTCTGGCAAACCATCAGAGTTTAAGTATGATTATTCCGAAGCTCCAAAAGGTGCAATTGCATTTGGCCAGTGACAAGTAAAGGAAAGGACTGTGTTTGGAGACTTATATCTGCAAGATTATTGAAAGATTGGGAAGACGGCTACATTAAAGTCAGTAGAAATAAATCAGCAAAAAAATCAAAATAGATTCAGCGTACAGTATTTGCCTGAGGGGGTAATAGATAAAATCAAAAATAAAGAACTTCCTGTAATTGGTCACGAAGATGGATTTCTACATTGAGATTCGGAGACAATGAAACGGAAGGCAGTGATATCCCTACAATTTGGTACGAAAAGGACTTTTTCACAAATAAGGGATCCGCACTTTTTAAGGAAGTTATTCCTGCGTCGAAATTCCAATATCCGAAACCATTGGCGCTCATTAAAGAAATTTTAAACGCGCTAGGTTCAACTAATAATAATATACTCGACTTCTTCGCCGGCTCTGGAACCACGCTTCATGCCACCATTCAATTGAATGCCGAGGACGGCGGCAGTCGCCAATGTATTCTCGTCACGAATAACGAAAATAATATCTGCGAAGAAGTCACCTATGAACGCAATAAGCGCGTCATTCAAGGATATACCAATGCCAAGGGTGTTCAAGTAGAGGGATTGACAAACAACAACCTTCGCTACTACAAGTGCGATTATGTGCCCAGTGCGAAAACCGAGGCCAACCGCAGGAAACTAACGGAGGCAAGCACCGATTTGCTGTGCATTAAAGAAGATTGCTACAACGAGCTCACCACTGAGCATCGATTCAATCCTAAGCAATGTCGATTATTTTCAAACGAGCGCGGCAAGTACATGGTGGTGATTTACCACAGCCGCCAACAACAACAGGTGAATGAACAGGTGATTGAGTTCGTTGAGAACCTTACGGACATGACTGAAAAAGTTCGGCTTTATGCATTTAGTCCTGATGCCGAGGTGTTGTTGGAAGAATTCTACCAAGTGCGGGAAAAAGTGAAGGCCGTGCCTTTGCCAGATGCCATTTACAATGCTTACCGCACTACCTTCAAAAGCATGGGACTTGGCAAGAGAAAAGCGAAAGAGGATGAATCCCCAAGCTCACAAGAAGAAGCTGTTAACCTATTCAACCAAGAAGCAAATACTACCGAATAATGTTTACACTCAAAGAATACCAACAGAAAGCGGTAGACCAACTGATGGACTTCACCTGCGATGCACTCATGCTGTCGGGTAGAAGAATTCCTTTGTTACTGAAAGCGCCTACAGGATCAGGAAAAACCGTTACAATGGCTTCCTATCTGTCACAATTGATGGAACAAGTGCGACTGCGTCCAGGATTGCCCGCCGATATGGCCATTATATGGCTTGCGCCCAATACCCTTCACTTGCAAAGTTATACTTCACTCAAAGGGTTTTACAGCGAACTCAACGATTTGCGCACACTCCAAATCAGTGATGTCCAAGCGAGAAACGGTCTGCAAGCCAAAGACCTTCTCTTTTTAAACTGGTCTAGTGTAGACAAAGAGAAGAACACATTTCGCCAGAGTGGAGAAACCGGTCAAAGTCTGGAAATTCTCATAGAGCAAACGAAACTGCGCGATGTTGAAATTGTGGTGGTGATAGATGAAGCTCATCTGACGGCTTTCACGGGAGAACAAGCGCGCAAGGTGCTCAATCTGATAGATGCCAAAATTGAAATAGCAGTGACCGCTACACCCAATCGGATACCGGAAATGAATGTGATCATTCAGAGGCAAAAAGTTGTGGCCGAAGAAATGATAAAAAAGGGAATCCGCCTGAATGATGGACTTGCCGTGGAAGAACAAGAGCAGGAAGGCGAGATGATTGATGTTCATATTCTAAAAAAGGCTTTGCAAAAACGTGATGAAATTGCTGATGCATATAAAGCAATTGGTTCGAACATCAATCCGTTATTACTTATTCAGCTACCTTCAGAAAATGCCACGCTTTCCGATCAGGATAAAAGTAAAAGAATTACAATGGAATCTTATCTGAGCGGCAATTATGGTATATCCACGAACAATGGAATGCTTGCTGTTTGGCTCTCTGATTCTAAGGATAAAATCAATCTCGATGGGCTTGAAGAGCCTAACGCGTTGCAAAAGGTTTTGATCTTTAAGCAAGCCATTTCGCAAGGTTGGGATTGTCCGCGTGCTGCAGTGATTATTATTTTCCGTGAATTGAGCAATCCGAGCTTTGGCATTCAAACGGTAGGCAGGATACTGCGTATGCCCGAGCAAAAACATTATGATAATGAATTGCTCAATGTGGGATATGTCTATACCAATATCCAGAACAAGGTTATTGAAGTCGTAAAAGATGACTTAGACTATTTCAGTCTTCAATATGCTAAACGAAGAAAAATATCAGCTTGCCGAATCTGGCGGCCTCATATGTAATCAATGATCGACAGAACCCGGGCTACCTTCTCGGCGATTTTGAGAACATTTTTTATCAGCAAGTTGAGCGACGTTATAGCATAAAACAATTGCCAGAGCTTGATCTTCTAACTGAAGAATCAGCAATTCAAGAATATGAAAAGCTGCGTGACCATAATCGCGAGGTAATGGCAACTCAACTGTGGAGTTAAATGTGGACAATATTGAAATTGTCATTCCTACGAACCTGAATATTGATGTGTACGAAGAAACAGCGATTCGGATAGAGATTGAAAACTTAGGTAAATTTTCGAAGACACAGGCTGAGCTTTCTGAAATGCTCGACCGCTTTTGTTTTAATTCCATAAGTCGTTTGAATAAGTCGAAAAGTTGGAAAACGCTTCGGAGGACCATACTTCAGTTTGTAGAATATTATCTTGGGTATGATGAATTTGTCGCACGTAAAATCTTACTCTATCAGCAAAATCAAGTATACTTATCAGAGCTGATTGTTCAAGCTTTAGAAAAGTACGATGCCTGGCAAAGAGAGAGAGGAAACCGCAATAGGCGCATTGAAGAAGTATCGTGGACAATACCGGAGGAACGGGCCTATTCTGAGTATTTCACACAAATAGACGAGGTGAATAACTGCGCCATGGAGCCCTATTTTGAATACAACAATGCCAGCAATCCGGAGAAAGAATTTGTGAAGAAACTCGAAGGCATGAAAACGCAAGTTGCCTGGTGGTATAAAAACGGAGATTCAGGGCGAGAACATTTTGCTATACCCTACACCAACAATCATGGAGAATTGCGACAATTTTTTGTAGATTTCGTCATCCATTATAAGGATGGCACCATTGGACTTTTTGACACCAAAACCAAACGATCAGATGCGGATGCACCAGCGAAGCACAATGCATTGTTGAAGTACATCGAAGCCCAAAAAGAATTACTGCCGGACCAAAAGATGATTGGAGGAATTGTGGTGGTTGAATCCGCTTCAACCGGTGTTACTTTCAGATATTGTGCCATTCCGATTTCGGACACGAATGATTTGACGGGGTGGGAGTTTTTTTAGTCAACGTACATAGTTTATATCGAAATAATATGAAAACTTGTATTTTATTTCTTATGGCGCTTCTATTATCAGAAGAATTGAGCAGTCAAACAAAGATATATGATCATGTCAGAATTGATGAAAACAGTCTTGTTTATAAGGACGTAGTTGTGAGAAGGGATGATCCAAATTCTGCCAAGTCGATTGTGACCTTCAAAAAAGAAGAGAACGTTGGTGGTGAGACTAAAACGACAGTTAGAACTTATTCTGGAGGTGAGAAATATGAGTTCATTGAGACGGTAAGTTCAAAACAAATGGAAGGCTTGTGCAATATTGTAACTTCAGAAAAGATCAGTGACAGATTCTACTTGAATTATTGGTTATATCCCAATGTTCAAATAGAAAGTAATATGAGCGTACAAGTTCAAAATTACAAGTATGTTTGGAGCGAAACCCAAAAAAGCGCTCTAAATACTGAAGATGGTTCACCAGTAAACTACACTGAAAAATTTCTTGAAAATTGTTACCATGATCAGGAAAAATTTCCTGATTTGGATGCCGCAAAAAAGGCACCTTGGTTCATCATGGTAGAAAAGGTATTTATTGTAAAAGTCACATATAAGTCACCAAAACTCCATAAAGATGATACTCAAACCAGATACTATTTCTATTTTGGGGATGAATCCAATAAGTACTACATAAAATTAGAAAATCGAAATTCAGTGAATCTTCCGAGGCGAAGTTGGGATTTTGGAGCGATAACAATTCCTATAAAAATTAGGTTATCGAACCAACAAGTGAATTTTTATGATCCGAGTGGAAAGTTCATAGAAAGCCGTGATCCGATTTATAATGAACTTACAGCAGATGCAAATCTCGGTCTGTTCGCTGGATATAGCTTAGGTAAATATTCAGTTCGAAACAACGGAGAAAATATTTCGAAATTGAATCAATACAATTTTACTTTTGGATTATGCGGCAGTTTTGGTGGCGTTGCATTGATCTGGCTTCAACAAGAAAGAGCATTAATAATCTTAAATCAAATGAAAAATCTGCAATCGCGGTAGCATCAATTGGATGTGGAGTAATATTATGCATTCGTGATGTTAACGTGTCTGTTTTGTGCGGAAAAGACTTTGGCATAGGTCAATTTGCTACACGATGGAATTATGATAGCAAGCCATGGATTGGGTTAGGTTTTGGTTATAGTATTGGGGCTATCTGGAAGAAAGCTTCTTAATTTAAAACAATTTGGAAAATGGCAAAAAAAGGACTCGACATAACCTTCGTGCACTATGGCATAAGAAAAGAAGACATTAGCCTGATCGAAGCACTTTGCACTGAACATAAGCTCGAATTTGAATGGGTGAAAGAAGATATTCTCAAGGAATTTCACGAGCGAAAAATCAAGAATGAAGACATGGATGAAAAGTCTATCGAAAAGATCATTGAAAAGGCTCTACTTAAAATCAAATAGGATATGCTGATCAAACGTATAAAAGCCAAAAACTTCAAGACCTATTTGCAATTGGATTTGGATATTTCTGTTCAATCAGATAGGCCAATTATATTGATTGGAGGAGCAAATGGTGGTGGTAAAACAACATTCTTTGAAGCGATATATGGAGCCTTGTATGGATTGAAAATTCATTCGTCGAAAGTATTTCGCGAATTGCTTAATGCCGGAGCTCTTGGTAAAGAAGAAGAACGCATTGTGTTGGAAATTCACTTCAGCGGAAAAGTACTGAATGAAGAACAGCAATATGTGCTGACCCGCACCTATGCACTCAACCCGGAAGGCAAACCGGTTGAAAGTGTGAAACTAAATATGAATGGAACCATTTTTCAATATGGTACTGCCACACCTGTTGCGCAACGCGCAGAACAAGAAGCCCAGGTCAACAAGATCATTAAGGCAAATCTTCCGCAGGAATTGAGCAGATATTTCCTATTCGATGCCATGGAAGCTGGAAACCTGCTCAAAGAAGATCAGCTCAACAGGGTTATTCGCGAGAACATCGAAAACGTGATGGGCTTCAATAAGTACATGAGCCTAGCAAAATCATCAGAACATTTATTTCAAGAATATACCGCTCAGAGGCTTCAGGTAGAAAATGAAAAGCGGAGTACCTGACCCTGGTCAACCAAAAAAAGGACCTTGAACTGAATCTTCAACAGACTGAAGGTTTCTTGCAAGACGCTTTGCAGTATTCTGTCACTAACAAAGACATTTACGATGGCCTAAAGTCTGGATTGAATCAGGAGGCAACTCTAAAGAGCAAAATTGATCAGACGAAAGTACAAATCGATGCAATTCGAAAAAAGGAGGAACTTTATCGCAATGATATTGAAGATTTCGTTAAAAACTTTGAGTCGCACATTTGCATGCCGAAGTTAACTGAGTCTTTGAAAAGTGAGGTTTCTCTTGTGCTACAATCCAAAGCACAGCAAGAGGAGAATTCAAAAAGCGGTTTAAATCCTGAACAAATTGAATCTATTAGTTCCATCATTGTCAAATACCTTAAGGAGAATGCGATTACACTCAAAGAGGTTACAACAGATGAACTCGTAAATTATGTGATTGCATTAACAAATCCAGAGTATGCTGAAGACAAATATGGGTTCCTGGAGCATTCAGAAATCAAGGCCTTGAGCAATTTGGTCAATGGTAACTATACGAACCCTTTTCCTTCCCTGCATCAGCAGCAGATTGAGCTGAACATTTCGCTTGGCCAGATACCGATGCTCAACACACAAATCGAGCAATTGAAATCACAGATAGCAGGCCGAGATTATTCCTTAATCAAAGCCTATGAAGACAATGAGGCCAATATCAATTCACTTGAAAGTCGGATCAATGAGTTGAAAGCTGAGATTGTGAAGATTGATAAACGTATACATCAGTTTGATATTCAAACCAGCCAAGAGCCTGATCCAAAATATGAAGCATTACAAAAGTTGAAGCCATTTTTTGAAGACGTTGCCAACCAACTGTTGAAAGCGAAAAAGCAACAGATCGAGCTAAAGATGAAACAGGATTTGAATATGAATCTTGCAGCCTATAAGGATGTGATCGAACGCGTTGAATTATCCGAGAACCTGAAAGACCTGACTTTTAAGATTTATCACAAGAGTGGCAATGAGATATATCTGAATCAATTGAACACAGCTTCCAAACAGGTCGTGGTTCAGGTTCTCCTCAAAGCGCTTCATGAGTTTGGAGATTATGATCCACCCGTGATGATTGATACTGTAATGGGTGTATTAGATGAAACTAGCCGGTCCACAGTGCTGGAGAATTATTTCCCGGAATTGTCTCATCAAACCATTTTGCTCAGCTCCGATAGTGAAGTGAGGCCAGAAAGAGACCTTTGTAAAAATTCTTCCATTTGTTTCCAAATGCTATACTGTAAAACGCGACAGAGAAAAACAATCCACCGAAATCGAAACCGGTTATTTCGGTCAACACATAAATGATTGATATGATTTTATTCAACAATATCCGCATTGCCGATTCCATTCCGGAGTTGCTTCATCAATTGAAAGATCGCATCGAACAAAAGGTGAATCTTCAAGCAACTGAGAAGGGCCAAGTTCAAAGCATATCGCAGAATATGTTATTACGTCTTTCTTTTATTACCGGACTATCGTTAACAGAGGAAAGGAGAACTTCAGAAATAGAGGCTTTGAAACTTCAGGCGAATGTCAGCACCATTCACGACACCGTTTTCCTGAAAGGGAATCTGATGCCGCTTTGGTCAGCCATTTTGAAGTTGAGATATAAAAACAGCGATGTAGATTTAGATAATCCAACCACCCTGCGTAAAGCCATCAATTACGAAATCAAGCGGGGTGCTGAATATTTGCTTAAATCTGATAATCTAGACAATTGGTTATTGAGCACTACTACACTTTCAAAAACTGGAAGCTATGGTTCGATACCAAAATTGAGCCTGCAAATCGGCACATACGAAGACGATATCACGGCCATGTTGGATATGAATTCTACCAACATCAGCAATACACAGGTGCTTATTGCAGGTACAACGGGCTCGGGTAAATCCAATTTATTAGCCGTGCTGGTAAACGAAATCAGAAGCCTGTCCGTCGACTCCATCTACCCTGTGAATTTCCTGCTCTTCGATTACAAAGGCGAATTCAGTGATCCAGCAAACCAATCCTGGTTGAATCTCTTTGAAGTCGATTCATCATGTATCCTGGACCCGATCAAACATCCACTGCCATTCAATCCGTTTAAGGACTTTACAGGGAGAACCCAGAACGAAATAAACTTATACAGCACAGAATTAGCCACAGCTTTGTCAGCAATTGACAGTACTAAGATCAGTGCGAATATGAGCAACCGCTCATCAGAAGCGATCATCAATTCTTACAAACGCAATCAAAATAGAAGTATCACATTCGATCTTATTCTGCGGGAGTACACCAATCTGCAAAGCGATAACGAAAAGGACAAGGATGATAGCATCAAATCCGTCTTGAAACAGCTTATTCGAAATAATCTGTTTAGCAAAGAAGACAGCGTCAATCTGATTAAGGAAAGCTTCATCATCAAAATGGATGCATTTCCAAAAGATGGACCTTTAGCAAAGGCCATTGTTTATTTCATCATTTCGAAACTCAATACTATTTATGAGAAACTGCCTAAACAGACAATCTCCGATGAATTGGTTGAGCTCCGGCATTTTACCATCATCGATGAAGCACATTATATGCTAGGCTTTGAGAATAAGCCTTTACGCGATCTAATAGCAGTTGGCCGTAACAAAGGATTAAGTATCATCCTCGCCACACAAAACATGGATAGCTTCAAGAGTGAATACTTTGACTTTTATGCCAATGCGCAATATCCGTTGATCATGAAACAACAGTCTATCAATGATGGCGTAATCAAAGATTTATTCGGAGTATCAGGCAAGGAATTTCAAGAGATAAAAGAGGCAATTGGAAGTTTGCAGAAGGGAGAGCTCATTATTAAGAATCCTACAGCAATAACTCTTGGTATGGGGAAGAAGATAAGAGGATTAAGGTTAAACATTTGATATAGAAATGAACTTAACTAAACTCAAGATCATCAACTTTCGTGGAATTCAGGAAATTGAGATAAACATTTCAGATTTCACTACGATCATTGGTCAAAATAATGCCGGTAAATCCTCTGTCCTAAGAGCCATTGATCTTTTATGCAATAATGGGACACCAGAACTTGAAGAAATACCGAATAGAGAATACGGTTTACAAATGGAAATTATTGGAACATTTGAAAACATACAAGATTGGGAAAGAAACACGCCCGGAGTGTCAGGACTAATCAGTGAAAATCGTATTATTCTGAGACTTTCGGCAAGTTTTTATAAAGAGGGAAGCAAAGATAAAATTGAAAGAGGTTTACATGTTTACAAAATGATTGAGACAATATCCGGTTGGAGTGAAACTTGGAGTGAATTGGATAAAGAAATTAAAGATTTGGCTATTCAGGTAGGTGTTTTGAATGGAACCCAATTTAAAACGAAGGCGAATATTGAAAAGGTAAAACAAGCGATTCGTGACAATCGGTCAGACCTCATTGAGTTTGGTAAAATGGAATGGACTGATGAGGGAATAAGTATACCTGTAGCACTCAAGCAAGCAATGCCAGCGACAATTGTAATCCCTGCAGTTCGAGATGCTGCAGAAGAAATGAAAACAGGTAAAACGGCGAAGACAGCATTTGGCGAATTAATAAATTCCTTAATCTTACCCAAGGTTAAGGAGTTGGCTTCCTATAGCGCAATCATTGATGCTCTTGGTGAATTAGGTGCACAGATTCAGAATCCAGAGGTGCTGCCTACGATTCAAGATATTAATGAGAAAATATCAAATAGGTTGAAAGGGTTAATTGATGTGAAATCTAAACTAATAATGTCCAATCCAGATATTGATGCCGCTTTGATTTCTAATGTTGGAATCAGGATAGTGGATGGTGATCATGATACTCCAATCAACTTACAAGGTCACGGCCTTCAAAGAACCCTTATCTATACACTGCTTGAGATAATTGCCGGAACGGAATTCAGAGAATGCTGATAATGATAACATAAAGAATACAATTATTCTCTTTGAGGAGCCAGAACTGTACATGCATCCTCAAATGATTCGCAAATTGAAGGCCCTACTAATAAAAGTCTCTAAAAATCAATATTGGCGGGTTATATGTACAACGCATAATCCCGTGCTCATAGACGTAGCTGACAATCCCCAATCTTTAATAATACTCAAGAAAAATTCTCAAACTAAAGCTGTATCTAAATCTCAGCTTCCCGAAAATATTTTCAAGGATACAGAAGACGACAAGATACAGAAATCAGCTCTTAGAGCAGCTCTTGATTTCCATCCTACAGTATGCGAGGCTTTCTTCACAGATTCGTGTGTTTTAGTGGAAGGCGACACAGAAATGGCATTACTTAAGCATTGTCCTGATTTACTAACTGCTCTGAAAATATCGGAACAAAAAGTTAATGAGACTTCAATCGTTTCATGCGGTGGAAAATGGACGATTCCTGCAATTGCTCGAATTCTAAAGAAATTTGAAATACCATTTAAAGTGGTTCATGATCTCGATAGAAAGGAATTAACAGATGAAGAGCTATCTAAGAAGAAACCAGTTCATCCTTTTAAAGCAAATGCAAAGATTGCCGAAGAAGTACCTGCTGCTAATATACTAATTAATGAGGATACCATTGAACATATTTGGGGCGGAACAGGTAGTAGCGGTAAGCCTTACAATGCCATTGTCGCAATTGTTGAAATTATAGATGAAGGCAAGTTGGATGACTTTCCTAAGCTAAAGAATTTCATTAATTTTTGTTATTCTTAGAAGAAATGGAACATCTACTCACCATGATTTCAGCGTTCTTCGGAGGAACATTTGCTCTATTGGTACAATGGTATGTTTTTCGAAATGAAAGACATGGAACTCGAAGTAAGGTTCTGTATTACTTATTGGAAATATATGGAAATATCTATCGGATGAAGAAGCTAAATCCATAGATTCAAAATACAGTAAAGTCCTCAATGAACTTGGAATTTTAGAAGTAGATGCAAGAGAAATGAAATCCAAAATCATGTATGAAATCAATCAAGAAGTATATACGGACGTATTTGATGAACTCGATGATCTAAATGAACATTATCCTAAAATTGTTGATGAACTTTCAAAAGAGAACCCAACACTCGCATACTACATCAGTGGTCATGGGAAATCTTTGGATAAAATGATCGGCTACTTGGACAGGATAACAGAGGCTATCAAAAAAGAAGTTCCGAAAAATGAACATCAACAAATTGATCAAATCTTCACGACGCTTTTTCAGTATAACTTTATTGAAATTGCGATTGATGACATTCGTTCTTCGATTGAACTTTTGAGTAAAAACATATCATTTCGTGAAGTAAGGAAGGTGAATCAAGTTTTCCATCAAATTGAAGATTTGACTGCAGTCGATGAGGAAATAGAAGCTAGGGTAAAGTCTTTTATTGCCTTAATCAAATAATAATGGGCATTAAACTATACAGCTAAAGTGTCTTTGGGCTTGACCGAAATTCAGTCCTTAATCACAAGCAGCTTATGAATGGATTCTTGATTTTCTGTTTTCGCCCGAATAATGTAGTTTCCTGAAGCCAATTGCTTTATATTTAACATGACATCGCTTCCAACATCGTCAACATGAAATTGATAAACAAGGCGCCCAATACTGTCGTAAAAGGTAACGTCAATTGCAATTGGGCAAAGACGGTCCAGATACAGAAAATCAATTGCTGGATTCGGATAGAAGATGTTATTCTCAGATAAACAAGACGAGTTTAAAAATACAACAATTACATTCGATATGCCATTGCATCCATTTTCATCTATAACTTCAAGCCAATAAGTACCAGATTCATCAACAGTTATAGATTGGCTGTTCGATCCAATAATTGGCAAACTATCTTGATACCACTGATACGATATATATTCCGTGGATGCGAACAGGACATTCTCCACTTGAACGATATCTGGAGTTGGAATATCAAAAATACCAACGACCACAGAATCAGTATGAATGCAGCCGAACTCATTGATGGCTGTTACGATGTAAGCCCCTGCTGTATCTACAACTAGTTGATTGCTGGAACTGCCATTTGACCAGTTTATATACTCAAATTCACCGCTCAGCACAACGGTGAGCGAATCATTTTGACAAAGCTCAATATAACTTGGCACACTGAAATCAATTGATGGAGTTGGATTGAACAAAATTGGTATTTCATTGGAAGAAATACAACCCACAGAATCTGTCACTTCAACTGAATAAATGCCTGATTCATATACCCAAACTTCATCTTGTACTGAACCAGTATTCCATAAGAAAAACTCGCCGGATGTAACTGAAATCATTAGTGAATCTCCTGCACATAATGAGTCAACATTATTTGAGAGAATAAACTCGGATGAGACTGGATCTACTGATTCTACCAATATTGAATCTGGAAGCCCAAGACATCCAGCATCCCCAACTGGGTATGCGAAATATACACCAGATTGATTTATTTCTAAAGTATCTGCGCTTTGTAAAAATGCATCTTCAAGAAACCATTGAATTTCGGCATCACTCAAAGCTTCCAAAACAATATTTTCGTTTGGACATAGCACGGAATCCGAAGATATAATCTCTACATAGGAATTAGTGCAAGCACCCATTTTGTGTACAAATATTTCATCTAGTCCTGCTGATACCATAATATTACTTCCGCCGTCGGTATTGAAATTCACTTGTTCGCCAAAAGCTCCTGAAGTATAAATATTACCATAAACGTCTACAGATGCATAACTATTGTATTCGTCATAAATACCGCCTAATTGTTTAACCCATTGAAAGGCGCCTATGTTATTCAATTTACTAATGTAAATGTCGTGCTGTCCATGTGAAGTTAAATTTTGTGTATTGTTGCTTGGATCGAAATCAGTGGTGCCGTCAAAGTAACCGCTAGTGTAAATATTACCATATTCGTCAAGGTCGATAGACATGCTTTGAACATAGCCATCGCCACCAAATTGTTCAGCCCAATTAAGGTTCCCAAAGGAGTCTAATTTGCAAACGAAAACATCTGTTTGTCCAAAGGAAGTTAACTCTGATATATTGCTTCCAGTATCAAAATCAATTGTCCCGTGAAAATTTCCCATCGCATAAATGTTTTCGTTATCGTCTATTGCGATTGATTGTCCAATCCCACTTGATGCCGCTAAGCCACTAAACTGCTTCGCGAATAAGAAGCTACCAGCTGAATCAAGTTTGAGAATAAAAATATCGTTTGTCCCGGTTGAAGTCAGCGAAAAAACATCAGGGCCGGGATCAAGATCAGCGGTCGAATTGAAGTTGCCTGTTGTATATACATTCTGTTCGGCATCTACCCTAATTGCATTTCCGCCATGCACCGTGTTATCTGGTATACCTCCTAATTGTTTTGCCCAAAGAAAGTCACCAAAGTTGTTTAGTTTGACAATAAAAACACCATAGTCACCGATCGAACTTAAGTAAAATGAATTATTCCCAGGATCGAAATCAACATTTCCCCAGAAAACCCCTGTTGCGTAGACATTTCCAATCGAATCAATCGTTATTCCGTAGCTGTTATCAATGTAGCTTCCACCTATCTGCTTAATCCAGACAAAATTTCCGCTTGCGTCAAGTTTTTGTATGAATATGTCTGTAAACACCGCTGAGGCTAAAGTGAATGTATTTTCACTTGGATCAAAATCAGCATTGCCAGAAAAATATCCTGTGATGTAGACATTTTCAAATGCGTCGACCGCAATTGAGAATGCCAACGTTCCCATTGTACTTCCGAAGCCCCCGAATCTTGCTGCCCAAATGAAACTACCGTCTGTATCTAACTTACAAACATATGCATCCCATGGTCCTTCGGCTGTGAGGTAATATGTATCTATTCCTGGGTCGAAATCAACTGTGCCCTCAAAGCTACCACAGGTGTAAACATTGCCATAGACATCAACCGCATTTGAATATCCAATGTCTTGGCCGCTGCCTGAGAACTGTTTAGCCCATTCGAAAGTTTGTGATTGCATAAAAGTGCATGCGCTAACGAAGAGAATCGTGATAACTGATTTCAAACGAACGTTCATGTTTAACAAAAAGATATTATAATAGCTGAGATGATTCAAATATAGGCAATTCCAGAAATGAGTGGATAATATAACTGAGAAAATCAGATAGAGAATTTTTTACACTCGATTTCAAGTTGAAGAACATCGTGTTTTGGAGCTGCACTCACCTAAACTCTCCGCAAAATTCCTCATATCCAGCAACCCCATATACACGAACTTCGATTAGCGTTGCGTCTTGGCGATACGTTTGTTACTCAACATCCCTGAGCCGCTTTCGATTGGAACTCCATTGCTTAAAGAGACAATGGTCGCGAAAGTGTGTCGCGCTATTTGGTTTACGTGGACTTTGGTGATGCCACAATGTACCGATACAATCCTGTAAACGACACACTTAAATCCTACAGAAAATCCAACTTGGCCATATTATTTCACCATACAATTCCCTACCTTCGGCTCACCCAACAAAACCTCAATACAACATTCCGTAACCCAACCTACCCGCTTGCGTTATGAC
Source organism: Flavobacteriales bacterium (assembly GCA_016722445.1). Classification (GTDB taxonomy): domain Bacteria; phylum Bacteroidota; class Bacteroidia; order Flavobacteriales_D; family Sanyastnellaceae; genus JAIBBG01. The sequence goes on from JADKIZ010000003.1 coordinate 145,035, forward strand.
CGATCACTTCACCAAACTTTTCACCATTCTACTTCCTCATGAACAGAAAAAGTGCATTGGATTTTTTGCCAAACACGATGGCGAAAAGGAAAAGGCGATGTTCATGGAGATGCGAAAACTGAAGGACAAGACGTCGGAAGAATTGGCCGTCAAAATTTATGGCGATAAACAGAAGGCGACCAACATCAGACAATTGCGGAAACAGGTCACGAATAAATTGGTGGGGTTTGTCCGTGAAAATTTTGTCTCGGAAAGTAAGGGTTCAACGAATATCAGACGTTTGCTGGATTTTTCTGATTTTCTCATCAGTCGTTATGCTCCTGCATTGGCTCTCGAATACCTTCTGGAAGCAGAAAACGAAGCAAAACAGAATAAGTACTATGAATTGCTTGAAAATATCTACCACTACAAACTGTATCACTCTGTGTCTCTCGGGCTGGATGCCAAATTGGTCTATGAAGAATGGCAATTGAACCACAAGAGATATCTGTCATACATGCATTTATTGGCTGCGCAAAGCAGTCTCATTCAATTGCTCGATGACCATCGCCGCAAAGGTGTGCTGCCGCAACAAGATGAACTTTTGAAGGAATTCTACGAACGATTTACATCAGATGCGGAGGAAAAACGCAATCCTGATTTTATGATTGGTGTTGCCAAAATTTTCAGGCATGTGATGCTCAGCACCAAAGATTATTGGCGTATTGAAAAGGCCGTGAAAGATATTTATGATGATCTTATCGCTCAACAATGTTTCACGTCTCAACATGATGAAGTTAGACGTAACTTCCTGCTTATTCTGGCGCAAGCTTGCTATCGCAACCTAAAATTCGATGAGGCAGAGCTTTATTTGAAAGAGGTACAGATGCTCCTGCCCTCGCCTACTCCCAGAAATGATCCGCACTATGCGAAACTGCAATCGATGCGCGCCGCGATTTATACATATACTGATCGTTGTTCTCAAGCCATCGAATTACTCCGCAAACAACTGTACGGTCCGGAACCCATCGAGAACGAAGTCGAACGAAACAATATGCAACTGAACCTGGCAGTGAATTATTTCTGTGTGAAGGATTACCATAGAGCTCTGGAACAATTGAACAAATTGGAAAAATCCGATGAGGAGTATCATAAAATGATGGGTTTGGAATGGAGCTATAAAAAACAGATGATCGCGATGATCTTATGTCACTGCGCCAACAAATTCGAAGAAGCTGAAAACCGGCTGGAGAACATGTTGGTCTACTTTGATACTTTCCTTGATCAGGAATTGTATGCACGCGCTAAAGTTTTCATGCAATTCGTGCAAAGGTGGTTCCGCGATCCTGATTTGATCACTAATCCTCGTTTTCATCAGGAAATAAAAGATTCACAAATGGGATGGGGTAATAAAGAAGACATTCAGGCCATCTTCTTTTTCTCGTGGTATAGGGCTCACATGCTCGGACAGGATTTTTACGCCACTTTTCAAGCTCGCATCAAACAAGAAGGACAAAATTGGGACTATCCATTTAGCCTCCCGTAAAATTTACGCGACAGAAGTTCGGATATTTCTCCGTAAAAAAATCTTAAACCCAAATCATTGTCCGGAATTTCCCCTGCTCCCAGAAAGATTGGCTAATTTGATCATGAACTCACTGAAATTTCTCATTCATTCTTGATGAACGCTTCAAATAGCATGATTGATTCTAATCATCAATTAATCATTACTGAGACTGTTTCCCAAAATACCCAACAACACCATTGCTTTTCCTTCCTACTTTTTTTCTTGAAAAAAAGTAGGCAAAAAATTCAAGGCTGTTGAGAAAATCCGTGAAATCCTCAACATCTCCGGGCAGACCGCCCCAAAGCTCCTCGTGGTTTTAAAAATGGCGCAAGTGCTTTTTTACACCCAATTCTACCTGGACATTTTTAAAACCGCTCGTCGCGGGTCGCTCTTTTGCCTTACGATGTTGGGATTTCTGCGAATTTTCTCAAAGGCCGTTCCCACGAACTTCAAGGCAAGTTCATTCAACAATTTTATGCACATTGGAAGGATTACGGACAATCATTAAATCTTAAACCCGAATTCCAAGAAATTTTGGTTCCAATTTTCGACTTGACAAAATCGACTTGACAAAATTTTGTCAAGTCGATTTTGTCAAGTCAAATTTGAGCACAAAAAAACCAGCCGAAAATCAAATGGCCATTTCCATCAAGAATATACGTGTACAATTGCACCTCAGCCTAGAACAACTTGCTGCATATCTGGGAGTTACACGCAGTCGTGTCCATCAATTTGAATCCGGTGTTGCCCATGAGTCGGGGAAATCCGGGAAAAAATCGAACACTTATATAAGTTGTTGTCCAATGCCCAAAAGAAAAAGGTGAAAAGTTCGAAGTATGATGATAAAGGCGAAATTCAAGAAGCTGCAGAATGGCTGGAAAAGAAAAGACAGCAGGCTGAGATTCAGGCGAAGGAACTTGGCTACCGCCTCGAAGACATGAAAGCGGAATACACAAAATGTATGTCGGCCTTGAATCACATGGCTCAAATACTTGAAGATCCAATGGCAAGCAAGGAAATCAAAAATTGGATCATAGATATGCAACCCTCATTGATTAGCAGGTCGCAAAAAATAGGTCCAAAAGCACAAGCAAGTATCTTATTGAGCAGAGACGAAGCCCTGGGAAGGGCATTTGATTGGTCATCGAAAACGGCCAAATAAATCTGCTGCAAGAAAAAATCGCATAAATAATTTATCCTTTTTCACCTCACGCCATTTTTCATGTGTCAAAAACCTGCATCCTAAGCAGGACAAATGTTTCAGAAAGTTCTTTTTGAAAATCACATTCTCGTTTTTGAATATCGCACACCTCACGGATTGGAAAATGCTCCATGCATTCACCGGAAAAACGGATGCTACTTTGCCTCGTCAAACGGCAACGATTTGACAAACAAACGCAAAACCTTTTAACCGTTTATGAATTATACTTTTGAACATTTGACTACTATCGCGGCATGTGATGAGTATGTCAACGTCTGCGGTCGCGAAAAGACCGCACAAGAAAACAAGAAGAACAACCTTTTTGAACGTCTCGAAGCCAATACAGGCACAAGTGATTTGCAACAGCGAATCGATTTCATCAGCCAACGCTATCACTTCAAATGAAGGATTGATTGCCCTCAATCCACCGGAAGAAGATCTCCAGGGAACTTCAAATCAGTCTCGGGAAATGATCAAGGAACGAGGCATGTTGGAACGCAAAGTCGATCAGATCGGCACCAATTGGAAGAATGAAATTGCCTTCGAGATCAACCATTGTGATGCACAGATTGCATTGCGCAATGACCTGATCACACAGCTCAACACTTACAAAGCCACCCTGGCTGCATAAACGTAGCACAACCGCCGAATTGGGAGGAAGGATCAAACAAGGTCCTTCTTTCCAGAGGCGATGGCACCACCCAAATACAGAAAGCTAAACCACTCGTCAAACGACAACGATTTGACAAACAAACGCAAAACCTTTTAACCGTTTATGACATATACCTTTGACCATTTGACTACCATCGCGGCATGTGATGAGTATGTCAACGACTGCGGTCGCGAAAAGACCGCACAAGAAAACAAGAAGAATAACCTTCTTGAACGTCTCGAAGCCAATTCAGGCACAAGTGATTTGCAACAGCGAATCGATTTCATCAGCCAACGCTATCACTTCAAATGAAGGATTAATTGCCTCAATCCACCGGAAGAAGATCTCAGAGAACTTCAAATCAGTCTCGGAGAAATGATCAAGGAACGAGGAATGTTGGAACGCAAAGTCGATCAGATCGGCACCAATTGGAAGAATGAAATTGCTTTCGAGATCAACCATTGTGATGCACAGATTGCATTGCGCAATGACCTGATCACACAGCTCAACACTTACAAAGCCACCCTGGCCGCGTAGTCGTAGCACAACCGCCGAATTGGGAGGAAGGATCAAAATGGGTCCTTCTTTCCAGAGGCGATGGCACCACCCAAATACTGAAAGCTAAACCACGCGTCAAACGACAACGATTTGACAAACAAACGCAAAACCTTTTAACCGTTTATGACATATACCTTTGACCATTTGACTACCATCGCGGCATGTGATGAGTATGTCAACGACTGCGGCCGCGAAAAGACCGCACAAGAAAACAAGAAGAATAACCTTCTTGAACGTCTCGAAGCCAATTCAGGCACAAGTGATTTGCAACAGCGAATCGATTTCATCAGCCAACGCATCACTTCAAATGAAGGATTGATTGCCCTCAATCCACCGGAAGAAGATCTCAGGGAACTTCAAATCAGTCTCGGAGAAATGATCAAGGAACGAGGAATGTTGGAACGCAAAGTCGATCAGATCGGCACCAATTGGAAGAATGAAATTGCTTTCGAGATCAACCATTGTGATGCACAGATTGCATTGCGCAATGACCTGATCACACAGCTCAACACTTACAAAGCCACCCTGGCCGCGTAGTCGTAGCACAACCGCCGAATTGGGAGGAAGGATCAAACAAGGTCCTTCTTTCCAGAGGCGGGAACTCCACCTCTAAAACCTTAATCCCATGAAACTCTTGTCCCATCATTCGTTTGGAAACAACACCGGTATCATGTCAAACCATTTCGCCGAGAGTGCTTGTTCCAATTTTCAAGTTGACAACAAAACGTATCGTGTCAAACTCAGAAAAATAAACGACGAAATAAACCAATCTCATAGCGATGAAAACAATCAAATCCATAACGATGGAATTGAGCGTGAACTACCATTCCTAGGCAACAAATTCAAACCATCCCAACAAATCTGTCAGATCACAAATAAGGTAATCCACTTTAGCGAGAAAGCCGCAAAAAAGACGATGCGCAAAATCCAAACTCAACCAGGAGCAAATTTCAAAAGACTACCTACTTACGTGTATCAATGTGAGTTTTGTAATAAATGGCATTTGACGTCGTGTGAGTATGGGTGGAAGGCGGGGTGAGGTGTAAGTCACTATTCTCTATCGACTATCCACTATCCACTCACCTCTCTATTCATTCTCATTTTCATTCTCATTCTCATTCTAAAAATCATTTTCATAAGCATTCTCATTCTCATTCTAAAAATCCCTCTTCTTCGCATTCTCAAACTAAACCTCAAAACTCAAAAAAATGCAGAATGAGAATGAGAAGCAGAATGAGAATGAATAGAGTGTGGAGGAACTAGTGGTGATTAGGTTATTCACTTTCACACTCACCACTCACCTCTCTATTCATTCTCATTTTCATTCTCATTCTCATTCTCATTGTAAAAATCATTCTCATTTTCATTCTAAAAATCTCTCTCTTTCGCATTCTCAATCTAAACTTCAAAACACAAAAAAATGCAGAATGAGAATGAGAAGCAGAATGAGAATGAATAGAGTGTGGAGGAAATAGAGAGAGTGCGCTCAGAATGAGAATGAATAGAGTGTGGAGGAAAGAGATTGAGTGGTTATTCACTCTCCCACTCTTCTCTCTATTCATTCTCATTCTCTCTATCCCATTATTTCATAATGCTGGTTCCCAAGCACCACTTTATCTCCGGATTTTTTGCCTAAAAAGGCCTTTCCAAGTGGTGAGGCTGCGGATATGACGAATATTTCTTGATCTTCAAAGACGATTTTACCGAGTCCTGTTGCGATATAAAAAAGCCCTTTATTGGTGTGCACTACGCTGCCATTTTGAATCATGTTGGAATCGGGTGAATGTTTCAAAGCACGCAGATTTTGAACTTGTTGATGAAATTCGGCCAACTGTTTTTGTAGTTGCTCTTGCTCGAGGTGTATCATAGCCCGACCTGTTTCATGTTTATCACCAGCAGTGCTTTTGCCTTCACTCTCTGCACTTGCGCGTAAGTCATTCAGCTGAACTTGCAGTGTCGATATGCGCTCATCAATAATAGATATGCAATGTTTAAAAAGTCGTTCTTTCACTGGCGAAAGGTAAAAAGAATGATTGGAGAATGCGAATAGATGGAGTGGAGAGATGGTAATGCAGAATGAGAATGAGAAGCCGAATGAGAATGAATAGAGTGTGGAGGAAATAGAGGCATGGTTATTCACTCTCCCACTCTTCTCTCTATTCATTCTCATTTTCATTCTCATTCTCATTCTAAAAATCATTCTCATTCTAAAAATCTCTCTTCTTCGCATTCTCAATCAAAACTTCAAAACTCAAAAAAATGCAGAATGAGAATGAGAAGCAGAATGAGAATGAATAGAGTGGTGAAGAATGAGAGCGACAGGGGGCAGAATGAGGAGCTGTGCTCATTTGTATTCGTCTCAACTTGATCTGACGAGTATGCTCAATAAAGTGGGTCAATCACCAAATTTGACACACTTTATTGAGCATACTAATGAGGCGGCCAATTTCATCCAGGGTGAGGTTATAGAGTGCAATCACACTATTCCTCCTCCACTTCACAAGGGTACCAACCTCCTTCAAAGGCAGACCTCTCGGCATTCCAAATATAAAAGCTGAGGAAATCGGAAGCATAAGGACCGATCATAATGACATCATCTTTGAAATAGGTGCCTTTGGTACTCAAAGAATTTGAGCCAGTATCATTGCAAAGCTCTACGGAATTTTCGGACGCAATCATATTTTCCTGAAGTTTATTCGCATCAAAAGCGTCCAATTTGATCAGAAAACATTCGTCTTTTATTGAACATGCGCAAACTAAAAGTCCATCCTTATTATCTTGGTGTATCAGCAAATAAGCGACATCTTCTTTTCCATCGTGATTAAAATCGCCTTCAGCTTGAAATGGAAAACCCTTGTTCCCTTCATCATTAAAAAAATAGTACCAACCGGAATTTACATTCACATCGGACCTTCGAGGAATTCTGTAACCGTGCGGGATTACGGACTCTGGAGTTGTGAATTTATGCTGCTTTTCGGACACAAACTGTTCAGCGGAACCACTATCAGATTCGATCTGTGAAGATGTTGATTCAGTGGATTGAGGTTGGTTGCATGAAATGCAATGGAATATGAAAAGGATTGCAAAATTGGTTTTCATGGTCTTTCCGCTTGTTTTCAATCAAATCATCGGTATTCAAAAATACGGAAATTTTGTACATCTAATTCTATTGAATTGTTTGAATTTATGTTTTCAAACACTCAGTTTTCTGGAGATTACTGAGTGAATTCAGAATGGGAAGCAGAATGAAATAGAGAATGAATAGAGTGTGGAAGAATGAGCGGGCAAATGAGGTAATACAATAGAGGAAACAAACCATTCCCAATGAAGCCAATAGAAAGCAAGCGTTAAACCTTTTGATTTCGAGACATCTGGTTTGTTCAATACCAGCTAACCTAATTTCGGTGTAAATCGATTGCCAATGAACTCTTGTACTATCGCATAAAAAACGAATTTGAAATCAAATTTTTAATGTGAAGAGTAAGAAAAATCAAACCACCTCATCGCAATAAATTACAGATGGAATATTGTTACTAAAAGTGAATTCTCTGTAAACGTAATTACTCAAATCCACTGTAATGCGATTTAAATGAAATGTCCAGTGCGGATTGTCGTGGGTAATCGGAAAAACAATAAACATTACAAACTTGTGAGCAAAAACAGATGCTCTCAGCTTATTGATGTCTGCTATCACACCATCTATATTATTGGTAATTGACCTCGTAAGGTCTAAAACATTGTCAAATAGAATATTCGTATTCAAAGTTTTCAGCTCAATACCCACTTAATCGAAAGATACATCAATTCGTTGAATTTCTGTGAGTGCTGCTTTTCCTGCATTTATGAGAATATCAATTAACTCAACTTTAAACCAAACCTCAAATTTTGCCCGTCTCTTCGCAAAATTACCTAGTCCGTTGGATTTTTGAATTCGTTGAACCAAATGGCTTTCAGTAACATCAAACAATTCTTGTGTGGTCATCTCAAGGGAATATTGATGGATTTGTTAGGCAAGTAAAGAACCCAATATTCCAGTCAAAGTGAGTAATAGAAGTGCAATACCTAAACAACCTGATGTATTAGCTTTTACTGCATCACTACCTACTGATTCACCGTTCAGTGCCTGGGATAATAAATTTAAAAACTGGTCTTGATACTTCGACAATACCGTTGGTTCGTCCTTGCTTATGGATGAGTTTATTATTTCAGAGTACAATTCGGTTTTACGTTCGTCAATCGAATTCAAAGTGATGCGAATAATGCAAACATTGAAACCGAAATTAGCAATAATCCGATATGTATTAAACAAGTCGTTCTTTTCTTTAAGTTGAAAACTATTACCACTCACTTCAATTAATTGGTCAATTTTTGACTTGATTTCATCCACTGTAAAGCCAAGTTCTAATCTTCTTGATGGATTTTGCATAATAATAAACTGGTTTTTACAAATATAAAATTTTTGCTTCTGGTCGATTTAAAAACTAATATTCAAGGCCGTCTTCAATTCTTG